>JASMMK010000045.1 GCA_030748215.1 Candidatus Scalindua sp. | reverse complement strand
GTTGAGTACATCAACAGGATGCTGAAGGAAGTAGGCATGAAGGCTGGTAAACACAGTGCACATCATTGATTTGATGTGACTAGATAAGATGTAGAAGTATTATAAAAGGGAGCTGGGCTTATTGCCTGGCTCCCTTTTTTTTGTTAAATATCAGCGTCATCCTGTTAGGTTATTGCGTATGCTGTTATTGTCATTCCCGAATACCTTTATCGGGTATTTAAAAGGTCAGTTCAAACTAGATTTCTGCTAAAATAATGCGTGAATGACAGGTTTAGGGCAACAAATGGAACACACGTAAAAACCTAACAGGACACTGCTGGTTAAATGTAAGATTTACGAAAAAAAGTTGTATTTTCCCGATTGATTTACTATCATTTTACTTCACATAACGCTTTCAACAAATATACCATAAGAAGGTTTAATAGAGATTGTATCCACTTCAAGCTTGGTTGCGTTTTACCGCACTACGAATATTTATGAAATAAGGAGAATTTGAACAATGACTGCAAAACTAATTAAAGGCACTGAAATTCGGGAACAAATACTGGAAGAAATAACTGCTGAGGTAGCAGAGATAAAAGAGAAACACGGGGTCGTTCCCGGACTTGTGACTATCCTTGTCGGTGAGAATCCCGCTTCCATGTCTTATGTAACACTTAAGATCAAGACAGCTCACAGAGTTGGTTTTAATGAGGTTCAGGATTCTCAGCCGGTTGACATTGCTGAAGATGCCCTGCTGGCACTTATTGACAAATATAATAACGATGATTCCATTAATGGAATTCTTGTACAGCTTCCCCTTCCGGACCACATAGATGAAAAAAAGGTATTAGTTGCTGTTGATCCTGATAAGGACGTTGATGGGTTCCATCCCGTAAATGTAGGTCGTCTTATGATTGGTGGCGATGAGGCAAAGTTCCTGCCATGCACTCCTGCTGGCATCCAGGAAATGATAATCCGTACCGGTGTTGAAACAAAGGGAGCAGAAGTTGTTGTTGTTGGCCGCTCAAATATAGTAGGAAAACCAATTGCCAACATGATGCTTCAAAAAGGGAAAGGTGCTAATTCAACGGTAACAATTGTTCATACAGGAACAAAAAATATGGACGAACACTGCAAGCGCGCAGACATATTGATAGTAGCAGCAGGCGTTCCCGACCTGGTAAAACCGGAATGGATCAAGCCGGGTGCATGTGTAATTGACGTTGGAGTTAACAGGGTCGGTGAAAAGCCCAGCAAGAAGGATCCAAATAGAATGGTCGCTATCTTAAAAGGCGATGTTGATTTCGATGCAGCCAAAGAGATAGCGGGCAGTATTACACCTGTTCCAGGCGGTGTTGGCCCCATGACAATCACCATGCTTATGAGGAACACCCTCAAATCTCTGAAATTTAAATTAGGAATACAGTAGAACATCTAAACTTATTTTAAATATTTAACGAGAGAGCAATATGACAGCTATCAATCAACTATATTCCAGATTAATAAATGCTATGGGAGTTGAAGATCTGGAAATCCCTATGACCGCTGTCAAGTTTTATAAAAAAGAAGATGAAATCCCGGAATCCATAAAAGAGAATCAGCCTGCCATATCTCTAACCAGTTGCCAGGCTGCAAAACAGGCATCCCTGGGAGATACAGCCCTTCTAACCTACGATAATATTGGTTGTGTTGCGGCAGCTATAACATTTGGACTTGTAGACAAAGACCAGACCGAACCACTTGGTGATTCAAAAGTATATACGGATATTATGCGTGATCAGTCTGGATTGGGTGACGATTTTAAACCTCCATCTCCAAAAGACTTCACAGATGGCTATGTCTATGCATGCAAAGATTCAAACCATATGGATTTCGCACTTTTCGGTAATGAAGACAGCGGCAGGTTTAAAGATGTGGATACTGCTAAAAAAGCCATGAAGGACATGATGGCAATCCAACCGCCTACAACGAAGGGTGTTTTCTTCTATTCCAGGGATTTTGATGATATTGACATAATTCCGGATGTAATTGTCTTAAGCGTTAGTTCGGCTGAGCTTACCAGGATTATACAGGCCTATCAATTTAACACCGGAGAACGGGTTACAGCAAGCATGGGAGGATTGAGAGTAGTAAACTCTGACCTGATTGTCAGGCCCTATCTGACCGGAAGAATCAACGTTGCCCCCTATTGCCTTGGCGCCAGGCTTATAGCCGAATTCGAAGCTGACCGGATGGGTATTGGCATGCCCTTTACTATCTTTGAGGAAGTAGTTAAGGGGATGGAAGATTCGAAAACCGGCTTCCCATTTCAACTCTATCCAGGTGTTGCATAATACGTCTAATCAATTTTAAAAAAACAAACTTCTGAAATACGCTAGAGCCTTTTATAAATAAAATATAAACGGCTCTTTTTTTTGTAATCTCACCATGAACAACCTTACAAAAACACTCATAAACCGGATGTCAAAAATATCCGGTACAACTTTGACGGACAGTCATATGGATATTCTGAACTATGCACACGATTACTATGAGAAGAACAGAGTTGGCCCTTTATATCAGAATATTAAGAAAAATACTGGTGCCACCAAAGAGAAAATCGAAGAACTCTTTCCGCACGGTCTGGCATCTGTTTATACATGGATCGGAATACCTATTCAGACAGGAAGAGATCTGTGCAAGCCAATGGCAACAGTCCATGTCGACGACTACAGAGAGGTATACTTCGATCATAACGCAACAAGTTTTATCAGGGACGAAGTGAAAAAGAGTTTGCTGGGATACTATAGCGGTTCTTCTGGTTTTGGCAACCCGAGCAGTAGTACAAATCCAGGAAAAATATCCTACGATATCATCCGGAACTCCCGTGTCCAGATATCCAAATGCCTTAAAGTAGACCCTGAGGAAATTGTCTTCACGGGTTCCGGTTCAGAGGCCAACAATGCGGCAATAAAGGGAATCGCTTTTAAACATTATGCTGAAAAGGGACACATTATCAGCAGTAAAGTGGAGCACCCCTCCGTATTGAAAGCTTTGGAATACTTAGAGGGACTGGGTTTTGAGGTAACGTATTTAGATGTATCAAAAGATGGGAGAGTCACGGCTCAATCGGTAAATGAGAATTTAAGAGATAATACTATTCTGGTCTCTATCATGGCAGTAAACAATGAGATCGGTGCCATTAACACAATAAATGAAATTGGAGAAATTTGTCAAACTGCCAATGTTCCGTTTATGGTAGATGGTATTCAGGGTCTTGGGAAGATTAAACTTCTTCCCAGAAAAATGGGAATTTCTCTGATGACAATGTCCGGTCACAAAATTTACGCCCCAAAAGGTGTTGGCGCTTTATATGTCAGCAAGGAAATGTCTATAGTCCCACTCATTCATGGCGGAGAACAGGAATCCGGATTACGGGCAGGTACAGAAAATATTGGGTCAATACTGGCCTTCGGACTTGCCTCCAAACTGGCATGTTCTGAAATGGAAAAGGAAAACAGACGCTTACTGGAACTGAGGGATTATTTATTAGAAGGGCTAAGGAAGATTGAACCGGATATCATTGTAAATGGCTCACTGGAACACCGAACGGCTAACAATCTGAATATAGGCTTCCCGGATATCGACAGCGGCTCACTGCTACTCAGTTTAAATCAGATAGGAGTATATGTTTCCTCTGGTTCTGCATGCAGTGCGGGCAGCACGGAAGCATCGTACACCATTAAGGCTCTGGGTGTAGACACTGATCGCTATGGTATTATCAGATTCAGTTTTGGTTTACCCAACACCAGAGAAGACGTGGAATATCTTTTCAAATACCTCCCAGCAATTCTGAAACAACTTAAAGCTGAATCTGCCGGAAATTAAAGTACAGATACATGAAAGAGAGAGTATCTGAGTACAGAGACTCCAGGCATCCAAAACTAATGCTCTTCTCGGAATTGCCTGTGACTATGCTTCAACCCATCTCTTTTGTGAGACAGACGTGGCTCGCCACCACCGGGAGGGAGAACGCTCTTCTCTTCCGAAGCAACCCATACAAAACGTGACTGAGACTTACTCCCCTTGTAAGCGGGAACCCGGAAACGTCGCACATGAAGACCACAGCCCCCCACCAAGAGCCGCTCAAATTTTTTACTCGGCTCCGCTGACCATACCGCTAGACATCCATGTTTGCGCAATGCGTAACGACAGGCCATAATGCCTTCATAGCAGTATAAACGGCTGTTCTCTGAACTGGTCATCGCAGTAGGACCGTTATCGACATCCAGCAGAATCGCATCAAAGCGATTCTTGGAACGTAAGATAAGGCTCAAGATATCTCCTGTCTTGAGATCTACTCGCTTATCCTCCAGTGGTTGCCCGTTGAGTTCTCCGAGAAACTCACGATTCCATTCAACCACAGCACTCAACAGTTCACTTACCACCACTTTAGCATGCGTGTTGAGCATATCGAGAACCTGACGCAGAGTATAGCCCAAACCAAGTCCGCCGATAAGCACACTTGACGTCTTGCTACCAACCAGATGCGCACAACCCAACCGCGCGAGTTCAAGTTCCGACTCATGTTGGCGGCTGCTCATTAGATCCTGATCGTTAATCTTGATCGTAAAATCACGGTCATGCTTGTAAAGCTCCATCTCACCTCCATCCGGAGTTCGTGTAGAAGCAATTTTTACTGTTGGTTTCATAGTAGCACCCTGATAAATATAATATTTAGTTAACCAATTCAGTTTTATAGTTTTTGGATAAACGTCTGATTATGCTCTTTCCTTGTCAACATATCAAGCTTGGCCCTGACTTTTTCTGTATAAATCCCCTCTAATACTTTTCTTCACGATCTTGAACTCATTTTTATTCTCTCTTTTTGTAATAACTATATGACTACTATCTTCTGAACATATATCAAACGACACACTATGCTTTGTATAATTTGGCCTTGATATTACTCGCTTACCATCAGGATGGCCTGGATATTTAGACATTAGTAGATACGAATATTTTTCATACTCATAACCTAACACACCATTCTTTAAATGCCTCTGGATACGGGATCTATCTATCCTCTCAACAAAATGGCACCAATCAGATTCAGAATCTCTCAAAGGACAAAATCCGTTTGATACCGTACATGGTGCAATAGTGCTAAATCCTTTTTCTATTAATTTATCTCTCGATTGAATAATATTATTAAATCCAAATGGTGTTCCAGGCTCTATTATCAAAACAATATTCGTGTTCTCAACTAAACTCGATAAACTATCCAGAGAGTTGTCACATTCACAAAAAGTATAGGAGAAAACAGAGAGATCATTTGTAGGGATATCTTGAGATTCCAGCTTTAAATAGTTACAACTTATCGAATCTACATGTGTATGAGGAACAGACGACGAGAGAAACTCCTCGACAAGAACATTCATAATGCCAATAAATGAATCACTCCACTCTACATTAGTATATTTATTTATTGTTTTAAATCTACTAAGGGCAAAAAGAAATGTCCCCGGCCCTCCGCCAAAATCAACAACAGACTCAACATCATGAAAGGTCTCTAAATTCTGGCTAATGATCTTTTTCATCACACCCATAATAGGCCTGCCCCTGGCAATCATATATAACGCAGCCAGACCATGATCATTTATATATGTATTTCTACGTGCCGGTGATTGGTACGCATAAAACAGTTCTTCAAGATTGTTCTCTTTGGAATAGTTAACTAAATAATTAGAGTAAATAAAATCATCCAAATCATATTGTGTTTGTTCAACGTGAATCTTCATTTTCTAAGTTATCTCCAGGCTACTTTTCGACATCAAACCTCATTCATTTCAAATTTTTTTATTCTCAGTTTCGGGTCAGGCTAAGACATTGATTTATTAAATGTCAACCTCAGATATTGTACATGCAAGTATTATTGTACACAATAGAGCAAGAGTCAATTATTTTCATTATATCTACATACCACCACAATAATTGTTTGAAATTAAATTAGTTTTACCATATTATCAAACAAATCATCGAAGAAGGCTACCGTGCTCTCTAGTACTCTATTATTTTAAAATGTATAAAAACAGGTGGAATCTACAGTACTAATATATGATGCGGAGTGCAGCTTATGCTGCGGATGCATGAACTGGATAAAATCACACTCAATAACAACAGATACATTTGAATTCATCGCATGCCAGTCAGAGGAACGTAAGATCAGATTCCCGGAGATAAGAGAGGAAGCGTGCCTGGAGGTCTTACACCTGGTGACATCTGATGGACGTACCCTGGCAGGTGAGGAATCATTACCAGAGATACTATGCAATTTAAGGTATTTCAGATGGCTGGTAGTTTTCTTTAAAATGCCGGTGATCAGCTTACTATCCTATTTTGTATATCGCCGGATAGCAGACAACAGATACATTATCTCGCAAACCATCTTACCCTTAACACGGGAAAAAGTATGAAAATATATTCAGCTTTTTCTACTCTCTTCGTCCACAGAGAATATTTTTTTGATTATCCCAATTCTATAATTTTCTGACTTGATCATTAATCATCAGGCATAGCTGTCAATTTGAGGCCCATCAAGCCAGCCCGTCTCTTTAGTCGGGGCTTTCTGCACTTTGCCTTTCTTCTCTTCCGCCTTAATCAATGTCCCGAGCAAACAAGCGTCACCATACTCTTCAGGTGTCCCTGCAAAGTCAAAGACCAATGTCTCATGAAATGGCCAGGCAACACATAGTCTTGGAATTACCTTTGGCGCTCTCGAATTTTTTTCAACATATTCGGGGCTTTCTGCATTTTATCCTTCTTTTCTTCCGTCTTAATTAATGTTCCGAGCAAACAGGTTTCACTATAATCCTCAGGAGCTCCTGCAAAATCAAATACCAGTGTCTCCTGGAACGGCCAGGCTACACACAACCTTGAAATTGCACTTGACCTACCTATATTTTAATAACAGTTTCAGGATCTTCAAAGAGACACCTGATGTGTTTGCGGCCTACTTTGTGCAGAAGATGCATCTTCTCAAAGAGATCATCTCTGCCTAGTATCCTCAATAAAAGCACTTTTTGATTCTGGTTTGAGATACTATTCACATTAGTAGAGATTTCAAAATAATATTTATTGATCTTCGCATCCTGGTGTAAATCCAGTTTGTCCAGCTCCAATTCAAGTTTCTTTGGCACATAGCCTTTTGCATGAAAATCACTGTCAGAGTGTAAAGATTGAGCTTTAGAATTGGTATTTAGCTTAAAAATATTATTAGTTTGTACTCCCCCCATTTGTAAGTAAGTGCTTTGTCCTCCGTATACATTTCTTGCGAACATGTAATCTAATGAATCTGCGGCTACAAAATAATCGAATCGAATCTTATCACTTTTTCTCTTCTTTTTCCGCTCTCCAAACTCAAGTGTTTTCAGATATCCCGCATGTCCTATTTCCATCCTTTTTGCATTTGCCTCACTCTTCTTATTACTCCAGACTTCAGCATACATTCTATAGTCGTTAAGTTCACTTAAATATGAAATACTATTGGGATAAAATTTGGGTAAAATTTCAGGTAATTGTCCTTTTTCAATATCTCTCTCGTCTATATCCATTTTATTAATTCAAATGTAACAAAAAATATAAAACCCTCCAAGATTCTACAAACAGCAAGGCATTTATCAAGGGAAAAAAGCAGGATAATAATTAAAGAAATGAGATGCTAAGCAGTAGCATTTTCTTCAAAACGAGGATCTTTGATACCCCTCTTTAGCTTCAGTTCCATGAGCCCGCAATAACAGCATGGTACGATAAATATGGCTATCAATACTACTGCCATTCCTCCAACTATGGGAATTGCCATCGGCTTCATTACGTCTGAACCCCGACCGGTAGACAGGAGGATAGGCATTAGGGCTAAAATAGTTGTAGCAGAAGTCATCAGGCAAGGACGAATACGTTTAAGGCCTGCCTGCACAGTTGCGACTCTGGCATCTTGAATAGACCTTATTTTTCGTTTCTTAAACGTCTGGTCCAGATAAGTTGCTATAACAACGCCATCATCCACTGCAATACCAAACAGCGCTATGAAGCCAACCCAGACAGCCACACTCAGGTTGTAACCAAAGATATTGAGCAGAATAAATCCTCCAGCCAGTGACACAGGAATTGCAAAATAGACAAAGAGTGTCGTAGACACGGACCTGAATTTGATGTAAAGAATAAAAAAGTTCACAAGAAGACATATAGGCAGTAAAACAGCCAGACGCTTGTTAGCCCTTACCTGATTCTCAAACTGGCCTGCCCATTTTATGTAATACCCTTTAGGCAAGTTCAACTCTCCAGATGCTATTTTTGCCTTTACGAGTTTGTCTGCATCTTCAACCACGCTTACCTCATCCCGCTCCCTGGTATTAAAGGTGACATATCCCAGCAGAAGAGTGTCTTCACTCTTAATCATGGAAGGACCTATTGTATATTCTATATCGCATACCTGTGCAATAGGAATTTGTGCTCCGGAAGGTGTAGGGACAAGTATCCGTGGCAGCATATCAAAATCGTCCCTTATCTCTCTCATATACCTGGCTCTTACTGGGTAACGCTCACGTCCCTCAACCGTCCACACAATATTCTTTCCACCAAGGGCAACCTCTATAACGTCCTGAACATCCTTTAAGTCTACTCCATACCTCGCAATCGCTCCACGGTCAATCTTATACTCAATGTATGGTTTACCCACTATACGATCAGCTATCACGTCAACCGCACCAGGCACCTGCTTTATTATCGATTCCAGTTGTAAACCTATACGTTCAATCTCCTCCAGATCATCTCCATAAATCTTTGCTCCCATCATCGCACGCAGACCTGACTGCAGCATGATCACCCGTGTCTGTATTGGCTGAAGCCACGTGGGTGCAACACCTGGCATATCCGTTGCATCACGTAGTTCCTCAAGTATTTCACTCTTTGTGATAGTTCTCTCCTCCGACCATACCAGCCCCAGGACACTTTTCGCCCATCGCGGTATGTACCAGTTTGAATACCATCTTTCTACAGTCATCGTTCTCCATTGATCCTTTGGTTTCAGATTTACGATTGTCTCAATCATCGCTGTTGGAGCCGGGTCGAGCGCAGTCTCTGCCCTGCCCATCTTACCGACAACCATATCCACTTCCGGTATCTGCTTCATTAACAGGTCCTGTTTCTTCAAACCTGCCATCACCTCTGTCAAGCCTGCAGCAGGTAGAAATGAAGGCATGTACAAAAATGACCCTTCATCAAGAGCAGGCATAAACTCACGCCCTATACCTGGAAATTTGTGTTTAAGTGCAGCCCAGGGGCTTACTTTATTTAGATCCAACTTAACGTAACTCAAACATTTTTCAACCGGATAGGCCACTCGGCCAAAACCCAGCCATAGTGAAAATCCACTGAAGATTATAAATGCGGGAATAATCAAGAAAAGAACTTTGTGAGAAAGTATCCATCTGAGCGTGGGTTCGTAAACTGCATAAATACCTCTGGATATAACGTTTTGTACTATTGGCTTGAGGCGCTCCTTACTCATTACGTAAATGAGACAACCTATAATCAAACCCCCGATTACTGAATATATCCAGGCAGTAGATAAGCTGATAGTTTCATATCTACCAAATATCAGATAGCGAATTATAAATATCAGGCATATACCAAAGGAACTACCAAGGATTATTGAAGTCCTCCTTCGCCAGTTTACTTCTCTCAAGAACAGGTTACTGAGCACAGGCACAACTGTAATAGCAATGATAACCGAAGCAAACAGGGCAAACGTCTTTGTGCATGCCAATGGTTTAAAAAGCTTACCCTCCTGACTCTCCATAAAGAAAACGGGGATAAAAGATATTATAGTTGTTGCCACCGCCGTAATAATGGCGCCGGCAACCTCTCTGCTTGCTTCATAGATAACTTCTATTCTTGTCTTTGAACCATCAGACTCTGTAAGATGGCGATATATGTTTTCAGTCATTATTATGCCCATATCCACCAATGTACCAATCGCAATGGCGATACCGGAAAGAGACATAACGTTTGAATCAACACCAAATCTATACATTGCCATGAATGCCATAAGTACGGCCAGTGGCAGGGTCACGGCGACGATAAGAGAGCTTCTGATATGGAGAAGGAATATCGCTATAATTACTATGGTGATGATAATTTCTTCTGTAAGTGCTTTCTTTAAAGTACCAATTGTTTCATGAATAAGCTGTGTCCTGTCATAAAAAGGAACGATATGCACACCATCAGGCAAACCGGGCTCTATCTTCCTGATCTTCTCCTTCACACTATTAATAACTTGTAAAGGATTCTCTCCATACCTCATAGTTGCAACTGCGCCTGTAACCTCCGCCCCTTCCTTATCCAGGGCACCACGTCTGAAATCAGGCCCAAATGTCACTGTAGCAACATTCTTTATATACAGCGGAGTCCCTTCTGTTGACTTAACAACAATCTTCTCTACATCTTCAATTGTCTTTATGAAACCGATACCACGGATGATGTATTCCATCCCGTAATTCTCTATTACTTTCGCCCCAACATCCAGGTTAGATCTTCGCACAGCATCATAGACGTCAGATAACTTAACCCTGTGAGCCCGCATTTTGTCAGGATCTACGTCAATCTGATACTGCTTTACGAAACCACCAACTGATGCCACTTCAGAGACTCCGTCAACCGCATTCAACTGGTACCTCACATACCAGTCCTGCAGCGAACGCAACTCACCCAGATTGTATCGGGACTTTACTAAACCGGCATCTCCCAGCGGGCAGATCCCACCTTCACTGAATACCCTTTTAAGGATAAGTGTGTGATTATGCTCCGGACAATCGCCTGCCTTATCAAAAGCTATCGTAAAATCATCAGGGCAGACAAAAACACCGCCACTATGCCCGGGGCAATAGAAACCATTTTCTACCGTGTACCAGAAAATCTGGCCCAGCGCAGTTGCATCAGGTCCCAGCACGGGAACCACCCCTTCCGGCAACCATTTCTGCGCAACATTAAGACGTTCCAATACCCTTGAACGTGCCCAGTAAAATTCAACATCATCCTTGAATATGACGTAAATTACTGAGAATCCAAATCCGGAATACGAGCGTATTACCTTGACACCCGGAACTCCTTCCAGGCTGGTGGTTAATGGATAGGTAACCTGGTCCTCCACAGTCTGTGGATCACGACCGGGCCAATCGGTGAATACTATTGACTGGTTTTCACTTATGTCCGGGATAGCGTCGACCGGCACATTCTTGATACTGTAAAAACCTGCGCCTATAACCAATAAAGTTATAGCCAGGACAATAAACGTATTCTCCAGACAAAATTTTATGAGCCTATTTATCATGATTTTTTTGACGGGATAACAGGATAGATGGATTCGAATACATATCGTAAAGCACTTAGATAATTTCCTCTGTTAGTTCCTTATACTCCACAATTTCTTTCTTTTCAGGCTAACATTTATGGCCAACAGGATTTTATTCTTTATCCTGTTATCCTGTCCAAAATTGTTTTTACGGTATCTCTTCCCTAACCGAACCACACTTCAGCATTGACGAACCATAGTACGGGTTGCGTGTACCTTCCTCTTTTTGTAACCATGAGGCACCGGCCATAGGGCAGTAGTAAACGTAAATCTTTTCAGCACCTTTAATCTGTCCCTGAAGCTCTTTGACGTAGTCAATCATTAAGCGGCTTAAGCTCTTAAATTTTTTCCGGGCTTCTTCTATCCCTACCCCCCTCATCTCAGTTGCACCATCTTCAATATTCCCAGCAATTACAGACAATCTTTCACGCAACCCTTCCGGGATAACGGATTCAATATTCTTAATCTTATCGGAGCTATTGATGATCAACTCCAGATTTCCATCTATACCTTCTGTCGAATCATTTACAAGGCTTGCCGCAATACGATAATAGTTGCCAAGCATAGCTCCTGCTATCTGCTTCAATACGGATTCATCAATTATGTGTACATCTGAATGCAGATCTTCATCTCCCGGTTTTTCATCATTTTCTGCTGCAGTTGGTTCCTCAAGAGCAGTTCCTTCCCGGGATAACAGACTCGACTTGCCCAGTAGTTGCATTTGTGAATCGATAAGAAAATTTCCTTCTGTTACAACCTTTTCTCCAGCATTCAAACCCTTAACCACAGGATAATATTCATCAGCTTTTGGACCAAGTACCACCTCTCTCAAGACATAGTTACCCTCTTCCTTTTCTACGTAAACAATATTACGTTTTCCCGTAACAAGCACTGCACTATGTGGGACTGCAATAACCCCTGTTTCTCCCTCACTACTCTTTTTGAGATTCCTCTGGCATGACGGGCAACTACCGGGCAACCCTGTTTGTACATTAACATGTTCAGAACAAACATATACCATGTCCTCATCCTGAGCAAAGTTGCCTTCGTTTTTAACAAGAGTCATCTTACACTTAGAACAGTTTCCGGGCTCATCCGAGGCAGATCCTTCGCATTTCATTGGACAATCATAATGAGACGGAATCAAACCCGGAACAAACATACCCATTCTTCTTCCACCACCAATGAGTTCCAGTTTCATGCCGCATTCCGGACAGTTTTCCTCTATATCTGATATAATATCAGGATGCATAGGACACATGAATTTTCCCAGTATTTCAGAATCAATGACTACTCCTTGACCCCCGAGCTTCGCCTTTAGCCTGGCATTAACATACATACCCGGTTTGAGTTTACCCTCATGGTTATCCATATTGATACGTATCTTGACAGTCCTCGTCGTCTCATTCAAGAAAGGGTCTATAAAGACAACCTTCCCATGAAAAACTTCTCCCGGATAAGATTCTGCAAGGACCTCAATCTCCTGTCCATACCTGATCCAGGGAAGATCAAATTCGTAAATATCCAGATACAGCCAGACACGACTCAGGTCTACGATGGTAAAAAGCTTGTCTCCTGTTTCGAAATACATCCCTTCAATGGCATTTTTGTGAATAATGGTGCCGCCAATAGGCGCAAAGATAGTTAAATTATTTTGAGTCTTCTGTGTCCTCTCCAGCTCATCAACTTGCTCCTCAGTTATGCCCCACAACAGCAATCTCTGTTTAATATTTTCAAGAATGGATTTTGATGACGAGATAACCTCCGGTATATCACTATTACTAAACTGTTCAATTCCGCTATATGCCAGTAAGTATTCTTTCTGAGTAGACAGAAGATCAGGGCTATACATTCTGAACAGATGCTCACCCTTCTTCACTATAGTTCCGGTAAAATTAACATAAAGCTTCTCAATACGCCCGGAAACCCATGCGGTAACATGCGAAACACGGCTCTCGTTATAATCTATCTTTCCTACAGTATAAACAGACTTTACCAATTCCCTGTACTCAACAGGAGTTGTTCGGATTGATGCAAGATGGCGCGCCCTTTCTCCAAGCCTTAAACTTGCTTTTCCACCACCACCCGCATCCTCCCTCATAGGAGTAAGGTCCATATCACATATTGGACAGCGTCCAGACTCTTTCTGCTTAATCTGCGGATGCATACTGCATGTCCAGAAAAGGATTTCACTGGCAGGTTTGTGGGACACTGACATCGTCTCAGCAGGGCCTCCACCGCTTCTTAAGAGCAAGCCGATAACTAAGCCCGTTACAAAAATACCAATCAGGATAGAGATGACTCCCCATCTTGTCCAAAAGATATTTTGTCCTGTTTTTGATGAGTCTGGCATGTCTTTCATTTTAGATATCCCCTTTACTTTAGCTCTATTTTGTTTAGTGAACTATCTATACGATCAGAGGTCATTATTATTAAATATATGTTCTCATTTAGTATAACAAAGTACTGTTCCATATATCAGGCTTAAAATGGAAATATAACCTCCTCCGCCCTTATATGCCACCACAAAACACGATAATTCTACAATTGAATGTGCCCAATTAGAATGCTAGAATGTAATCATATTGAATTAAATAGAAATATTGGAGAATTCGATTATCTGCTGATAATCTATTACCTGATTGAGGAGAGATTATTATGAGCAATGATAAAACCCGCAGAGAATTTATCAAGGAGACATGTGTTAATACACTGCTGAGTGGTGTGTTTCTGTCTCAAATACCATTACCTCTTGACCCCCTACCTGATGACACAAAAACTAATTCAGAACCAGACAGCAAAACAAACCTGCAGTCCCTTGTCGTTGACGTTAAAAGCAGGACAGAAATAATAAAAGGAATGACTCCGAACATCTCACAGGTCAAACAGATGATGGACTCCGGCATAACTCTGCTTACCGGAACAGATAACCCGAAGGCCGCCTGGAAATCACTTTTTCACGAGGACGAAAGAGTAGGCATAAAGATAAACGGCCTTGGCGCTGACATCCTTGCAGGCAACTACCAGATTTGCTGGGCTATAGTTGATGCGCTGAAAAGCATTGGAGTGAAAGAGAACAATATCATCATATGGGACCAATATAAGCATTACTTTCTCACATCAGGATTCAAAATAAACAGATCTTTTAAAGGTGTGAGAACATATACCACAGACGGAGGTGGAGGGAAAGAGGCCCTTGATTCCGGCAGCTCATACAGAGAGTATGACAGTGGCTATGGCGCCGTTAAGATAAGCAGGATACTGACAAGCGAAGTTGATTCACTGATAAACCTGGGTTTGCTAAAAGACCATGGCCTTGCGGGTGTAAGCATTGCTCTTAAGAATATTTCTCACGGTGTTGTCAGTCGTCCAGATAACTTCCACGACAATTCATGTGATCCCTTTATTGCAGCCATAAATTCAATACCGATAGTAAAGGAGAAGATAAAACTCCACATCTGCAACGGTATAGTTGGTCTTTACGAAGGAGGGCCAATGCCACAAAAAAGACACACATGGAACAGTAACAGAATCATATTGAGCAAGGACCCTGTAGCCCTTGATACGATAGGAATGAACATTATAGAGGAAAAGCGGATAGAGAAAGAGTTGCGCTCTCTATTTAATCGTCCAAACACTCCAAAGCACATTGAGACCGCTGCCAAATACGGACTTGGCATAAGCGATCTGAATTTGATAAATCACAAAACCGCTCTGATATAAACAGAGAAGTTAAAATTACCTGAAACTTGAAGTAAGCTAAAGTCGCTGAGCAGATACAGTTTAAGCCGTTTAAACCGTTTTTCCGAACTATGGAGCCATGGCAAGACTAGGTCTTCTCTTTCTTTTTCTTTTTCTTTTTTTCCGCTTCTTCTCCCTTGATATACTGCTCTAATCCATACATAATTGCCATCAGGTCATGGCCTGTAAGAAATGTTCTTTTGTTGCCCCGAGGTATAATACCCTTGAACTGGAATTCCAGAAAAGCATAACGCCTGCCTATACCAATATCAGGTACGGTGAAGTCATCACTTATCCCGAGTTTCCTGCACACAAAGCTGGTAAAACGCCCTATGCCATCTGCCACGTGCATAGTAAAGCCGCCTTTCATATCAAGTACCTTGAAAATCATATAAGCCATTACCGCGCGTGTAAGTGTTTTATCTGGTGCATACTCCCACCTCTTATCAACTATCTCCTTTTTCTTGAGTGCCGATACCACCTTCTCAAATGTCATTGTATCAGCCTGTATACCTACATAAGCTGAAATTGCCCTGCAGCCGTCTTCGTATGTTGCAACACCACGTTCAATCAATTCCCTGTATACGTTATTGTCCGGCAATGCCTCTTTGCCAATCAATTCCTTGAATACGCTATCGTCAGACAATGCATCTTTGTTGACCAGTTCCTTGAATACGTTATCGTCCGACAACACCTCTTTGATTTGAAACAAAACGAATAAGTATGCAGGTACTTATATTTCTTTTGTCACAATAAAATTTCATTTTACTTATAACGCAATTTTTCATTTCTCAACCCTTATCTTCATCGTAGTAATTACAATTTATAATCTTGAAGACCGTGATACGTTTAAGGCGCTGAGAATTTTCAAGGCAATTGAACGGAAATCCATGGATGTCAGGTTTCAAATCAGGGGAAAGCGTGATCCCGGTAACGAGATTGTAATAGTCGCAATAGATGAGAAGAGCATAAAGAAGCTGGGACGCTATCCATGGCCCAGGCGTTATGTCTCACAATTTGTTGATAGGATAACTGACGCAGGCGCAAGGCTTCTTGCCCTGGATGTTATGTACACCGAGAGACAAAACGTCGACATACTGGAAGCCCTTGATACTCTGACGGGGAAGTATAATAATTCGCAGCTGCGGAGTTACCTACCTGGAGGGCAGGAAAAAGAGAAATTTCTTGCGGCATTACAGAAGAGAAGAAAAGATTTTGATGAAGATTCCAGGCTCCAGGAATCATTTAGAAGGGCTGTTGAAGATAACGGTTTAGACATTATCTCTTCGATTGAATTTGTTGATGAAGCACAGTTAATATCCACTGAATATACGGGAAAAGATGTATCGGCACTCGGAAGAGAGCTGCTGAAGGAATCCGCTTATTTCCCTGTTCTGATCGGTACCGGAGGCAAGACATCCAAAGAGAAAAGTTCTGACGGCAACACATTGACTATTCTCTCCTCTAAAAACAGAAAAGAGGTGATGAATAATCTACTGGCAAACTATCGGCCAAAGAGGGCTGTTGGAGTTACCAATATGATTGATCAGTTTGCAGAATGGGTAACTTATCAGGGATTTGTGGATACAAACGTAGACTATTCCGGCATAGTCAGAAGCGAATATATGGCTATTCAGTATGAGAATGAATTTTACCCCCCCCTTGGTGTCCAGGTATCCAGAGTATTTAAGAATCTTGATTACGGTGAGTTGAAACTGGTGCTGACAGATAAGCTGATCTTCAAGGAGACTGAAATCCCTATAGACAGCTGGAACCGGATGATGATCAACTACTGCGGACCGGCTTCTACATTTAAATATTATTCTGTCTGTGATGTCATAGATGGCAAGATACCTTCTGACGCATTCAGGAATAAAATAGTTTTTGTAGGCGCAACGGCATCCGGTCTGGGCGACTATATAGCAACTCCATTTTCATCACAGACACCGGGTGTAGAAAAGCATGCAACCGTTACTGAAAATATTCTGCATGAAAAGTTTCTGACAAGAGGAAGAGGAGAGATGTTTCAGGACTTACTGGCAATTATCTGCATAAGCCTTGTAATGGGTATTTTCCTTCCTCTGCTACCCGCAATATGGGGTGGTGTGGCAAGTACATCATTATGGTTTGGGTATAACTATTACGTTTATGAACGATTCGCAGGTGACGGAACGTGGTTGAATGTAACGTACCCGAGTGTCACAGTTATTTCATGTTTTTCTTCAATTATTATGTATCGTTTTATGTCCGAAGAGAAGATGAGAAAAGGGGTAAGATCCGCATTTGAAAACTTTATGGACCCAAAGGTTGTACACGAAATACTAAAAGAACCCGAGAATATTAAGCTTGGCGGTGAAGAGAGGGAGGTCACCGTCTATTTCTCAGATATTGAAAAGTTCAGCTCTATTTCAGAGAAGCTGCAACCGGCAGAATTGATAGAACTCCTTAATGAATATTTGAGTGAGATGACAGACCAGATTCTCGACCATGGAGGATTTCTGGACAAGTACATCGGTGATGCAGTCGTCGCCGCGTTCGGAGCGCCACTGGAACAGCCGGACCATGCGGTTAAAGCCTGCCTGACTACTATTGACAACCAGAAAAGAATAGGCGAGCTAAACGCAAAATTTAAAGAGGAAGGACGGCTTCAGATAAAGGCCAGGATCGGTCTGAACACCGGCCGAGTGCTTGTGGGAAATGTAGGTTCAACGAACAGGCTTTCATATACCGTGATTGGTGACGAAGTTAATCTCGGAGCCAGACTTGAGGCAGCCAACAAGTATTATGGAACCTACACCATGATAAGCGAAAGAACTTATGAACTGGCCAAAGACCATATAGAGGCCAGAGAGCTGGATATGATACGGGTTGCAGGGAAGGAGAAACCGGTCAAGGTGTATGAACTCATCGACAGAAAAGGGCAAATAGAAAAATCGAAAAGAGAGGTAATTAAACTGTATGAAGATGGCCTGAAAATGTATAGGGAGAAAGAGTGGCAGAAAGCAATAGACTTTTTTCAAAAAGCTCTTAACAAAGACCCTCATGACGGGCCATCATTGACATATGTAGAGAGATGTAAAGGCTACATACAAGATCCTCCTCCGGAAAATTGGGATGGCGTTTACATATTAACCGCTAAGTAAAAAGGTAGTTACATAAAAGTTGAGGAAAACCTCCTCGTCAGTCCCCTCCTTGCGAAGGAGTGGAAAAGGGGTGGTTGTAAATTTATAAGTTTTTCTCAACTTTTTGAGCAATCAAATAAAAAAAATGGAAAAGAGACCAACAACATCTGAAAAAGAGACTGGTGATATAGTAAATTTCTTAGGGAAAATCTCTATCTTTAAAGAGCTTTCTAAAGAATCATTAGAAAAAATCTCTGAGAAGATACAGATGTACACCTTTGCCAAAGATACTATCATTATCAAGCAGAACTCACCCGGAAATCGCCTCTATTTGGTCAAGTCAGGAAGACCCAGAGTTGTATCCGAATCAGATGATGGAGATTTTGATATTGCTACTATTCCGGATGGAGAATGCTTTGGTGAGATGTCTCTGCTCACCGGCGAAACCTGTTGTGCCACAGTAAAAACAAATGAAGATTCACTTCTTTACTTTATTACGAAGAGTGATTTTGATGAAGTCATTTCAGAAAACCCCCAGATTAGCAAACATTTCAACAGATTATTTGCCGACCGAATGATAAAACAGAACATATTAAGTATTGATATCAAAAAGCATGAAATTGCCTTAAGCAAATATCTTCAGAAAGCAAAGGTACATCAGTATAGCGGAGTAGTCTGGAAATCTAAAAGAATGCAGAGAGTATTCAATGAAGCTGATAAATATTCAAAAAATGATGCAATTGTTACAATTATCGGCAAACCAGGCACGGGAAAAGAGATTCTTTCCAGAAAAATTCATATGGACAGCGCAAAGGCGAAATCCCCTGTGTTTGAAATAGTACTACCAAAAGAGAGAAGGAAGGAGAGAGCTGCCATCCAAAATGAGAGAAGACAGCTAGACCACACAGAGAGTGAGATATTCGGAAGAGAAAAAATTATATATACCGCTGATCAGGAAAAGAGGATAGGGTGCCTGGAGCTGGTAAATAATGGAACTCTGATTATCAAAAACATAGAAAACATGTCATTAAACATTCAGGAACGTTTTTTGCGTTTTTTAGAAACCGGCAAATTCCTGAGGATAGGTGACACAGAATCGGTACATTCAAATGTAAGGACCATTGTGACGACCACAGATATCAACATAATGCAGAAGCAACTAGGCCAGAGACTGTTCCAGATGTTAAGCGCACAAAAACTGGAGATCCCACCTCTGTGTGAACACAAGAAAGACATTCCATCCCTTATAGAACATTTTACAGATAAAATAAGTAACATAAGACACACGTCGAAAAAAACGTTTTCAAAGGATGCCACAAACAAATTACTGAAATATGACTACCCCGGAAATGTAAAGGAGCTGGAGAATGTGATTGAACGCGCAATCACGCTTTCAGAATCAGAGAAAGACATTGAAGAGGAAGTGATTTTCCTGGGTGAGCCAACAGCTATAGAGGATGAAAAAAGAGCCAACCTTCTGAATATAACCATAGTCGAAAAACTATGTAAGAGTCCCGGGTTTATTTCAGCAATCAAAACAGTTACTTTGATAGCTTTTATTACACTCCTTTGCCTGCTTGCAATGCAATCTGAAATTTCAATAGGAGGAAAAAATGTGACTTTGATCTTATGCTGGCAGTTAAGCATACCTCTCTTATTTGTACTATTTCTTTTTACTGCTCGCTTTGGATGCGGTATATGCCCCATATACTCCATTTCCAAATTTCTAAATAAACGTAATTTGAGAATGCCAATCCCGGAATTTATAAAAAGACATGATGCCTGGATTATGGGTATTGGATTTATATCCATTTTATTCCTGGAAGAGTATACTCATATGTCCGCATCAATCAGTAAAACGGCTTTTCTAATATTCACTATTTTATTTGCAGCCATAATTGTAGACTTTATTTTTGAAAAATCTGCCTGGTGTAGACACCTGTGCCCTCTGGGTGGAATGATCAGTCTGTTTTCCATGTCTTCCTTGATAGAAATACGTGCAAACAGGAATGTATGTAACACAATATGTACAACACATGACTGTTTTAAGGGATCGGAAAAGGTAGACCCGTGTCCGATGTTTCTGCACCTGCAATTCCTGTCGGATAACAGATACTGCAAGGTCTGCCTGAATTGTATCAAAAACTGTACACATCTTGCGACACGCTTGAATCTCAGAATCCCAGGCGCAGAAATAAGTTCATTGAAACAGCCATCTCTGCCCGGAGCAATATTCTCAATTATACTTTCCGGTTTATTAATAGCTGAAATATTTACTACAACAAATATCGTCCCGGCAAATTATCTTCTTGTATTCTCAATTCCCATAATGTTTGCACTAAGCCTGAATCTTGCCATTAACTTTTTTACAGCACGGATATTAAATGAGACGGTAATTGAACATCTTAAGCACTTTGGTTATACGCTTATACCGCTCATCTTATTCGGATTTATATCTCACTATTCTGTTGATGTTTTTGGTAATGTGAAGGGTTCTCTAATGATACTTAGTATTTATAAGCTGGACCTCAGTTTCACAACTACCTTTCAGCTGCTCACAGTTCTCACGGGACTATTCTTAACCGAACATCTTACTTATAAGATTATCCTGAATAAAATTGCTCAAAACCTTCAATTCCGGATATTCGCCATCCAGGGAACAGTACCGTTGGTGCTATCCATCACCTATATCATGCTGTTTTTATATAAGTAGATACGACAACAATCAGTTTTAGTTGATTTTTGTGGTATTTTTATTGCGGTTAATGTAATATTACCCCTTATTCTTACAATGGAAATAGGCAATTTTCTTAAAAATTCATCTAACAGGAAAGGAATCATGTAATGAACCCTATTACTAAATCAATCAAGGGGCTCCACCCTGCTTATTTTGCTATGATAATGTCTACGGGCATAATATCCATTGCATCTAAGCTTTTAGGTTTTACAGGTATTGCATACGGGCTTTTTTATATAAATATCATTGCATACGCGATTATTCTACCTTTCCAGACAATACGTGTATTTGCGTACTGGGAGAGTCTATATAAAGACCTTTGCAATCCAAAACTAAGTCTGGTATTTTTCACCACGGTCGCAGCCACAAATGTACTGGGCGCACAATTTATCACTATAGTAAACCAACCTGAAGTAGCAAAAATTTTCTGGTATTTTGGTATCTTTCTCTGGCTTGCTGTTTCGTTAGTCTCATTCAGTGTACTTTTCATCAAGTGTGAGGAAGGGCCTGAATCAGTGATACACGGAGGCTGGCTCATATCTGCCGTGGGAACACATTCCGTTGCAGTCCTTGGTGCAGCGCTTGCAACTAGTTTTGGGGACTATGGAAGTTTTGTGTTGTTTTCTTCCATTGTATGGTGGTTGATAGGTTCATTCCTTTATGTGATTTTGATTACATTGCTTTTCTACCGATTGGTATTCTTCAAGTTAGTTCCTGAGGCATTGATACCCCCTTACTGGATCAACATGGGCGCAATTGCTATCACCACTCTGGCAGGCTCCATAATATGCTTAACTATCCCTAAAATAGGCGGCCCTTTTGCCGAAATCTTAACATTCACGAAGGGGTTCACGCTGTTTTTCTGGTCATTTGGGACATGGTGGATACCACTATTAGTAATCTTGGGATTTTGGAAATTTGTCATACGCAAACAACAGTTTAAGTATACGCCACTGGATTGGGGCATGGTCTTCCCATTGGGTATGTATACTGCCTGTACCTATAAGCTTTCTCAAGCTATAGAGATGCCGTTTGTCGCAAACATTTCAACATATTTTATCTATCTCGCTTACATTGCATGGACAGTTATATTTGTCAGTATGTTAATTTCCATATTCAAAGCAGCTACTGCAAAAGAAGTTGCTACAAAATAAATTGAATGAAATTCTCAATGCATCACGGTACATGTAATTTAAGGCATGTGCTGTGATGCAGGTTGTCCTTCAATATGCAAAAGCCTCCGGCGTTCCATTTTTGCCCGACCCGTCCGGGCGACAACATTGAATTTCCTATGCCTATATTCAATTCAAAAGAAAAGTTGTTTTCAGCTCCTCTATTTCATTTCTAATAATGTTGGCATTTGGTGCACCGGGAGCAATCTTCAAACACATTTCTAAATCCTCTAATGCCCTTTTATACTGCCCTTTTATTTTAAATGACTCACCCCTGTATCTGAACGCAACCGGATTACCTGGAAACAGTTCAAGTGATTTATCAAAGTCGGTTATAGATTTGTCAATCAGACCTTTCTGAAGCAGGAGAACCCCCCTGTCTATATACAATCCGGCCATAGAAGGCCTAATGTTTATTGCACTGCTGAAATCCTGTATAGCCTTTTCGATTTCACCGATTTTCGTGTACATCTTTCCCCTCAGGTAGTAAGTAAAAATTTTATCCGGAGTCAGGCTGATACATTTCCCAAAATCTTCAATTGCCTCTTTCGGTTGATTATTATCTGCAAAAAATATTGCCCTGGAAAAATATGCATCGCTGAGGTACGGGTCTAATTCTATCGCTTTATTAAGATCGTTTATTGCATCATCAAATCTACCGATTTCTGCAAAGGCAACACCCCTGTTACAATATGCCTGCGCGTAGTCCGGATCAATCTCAATTATTTTTTCATAATCTAATACTGCCTCATCTATTTTACCAACCTTCTTATAAGCTATCGCCCTGTTTAAGTAGAACAATGTAAACCCGGGACTGATAGCAATCGCCTCATTAAAATTTTCTATTGCCTTACCATACCTTCCTACAATCCCAAAAAGCGAGCCTCTGTTATAATATGCTGAAGCGTATTTACGGTTAAGAGATATTGCCTCGTCATAACTTTTTATAGCATCAGAAAACATCCCCATTTTTTCATGAATCACACCTCTATTACAGTATGCACCCGGATTCATAGAATTTAACAGTATCGATTTAGCACAATCGTCCAGCGCGCCCTTATGGTCCCCATCCTCTCTTCTAATTTTAGAACGATTTAATAATATATTTGAAATCACTTCTTTTGTACTTAAATTCTGCAGATAACATCCACGTTCTACACTCTTTTCATCAAATCTCTCTAAACTATTTGATACATAAAATGAATCTGACAGGCTCATCCCTTTGTAGCCGGTTTCAATATTTATTTTCTGATCGCCATCATCATATCTGACAAAAATATGGTCAGGAACATTAACTCCATATAAAGGCAGGTTCAACCTGTCCGCAATGGACAAATATAATATAGAGAGTCCTACACAGTTCCCTTTTCTTCTATCTATTACTTTGTTTAAATATAAGTCTTCCAGACTCCCGGTCTGCACATAAACAAACTCCAGTTCATCAAACAGAAATTCATTTATAATATCTATTATCGCCTTCGGTTGATCACCTTCTGCAATTCGTGCCTTTATCATTCTTGCATACCAATCAACACACTCTAAATAATCGTCTATCTTAATTTCAGAATATTCTTCCTTTGCTATCAGCAATGATCTCTCAGCAATATTCAGAGACTCTTCGCCAATTTGAATCAAATCCCGGAACAGTCCATTGTCTGAAGATTGTACCTGATTGGATTGGATTGTTTGTAAATCCTTAGAAATGTTATCTGCAAATATGTTTTTTGAATTACCGGCTATAAACAGAGCACATACCAATGAACTTATAAAGCAGATGCTTTTTATTTCTTTATTACAACTCTTCCAAACGGTTTTCATGGTAAATATATCTCTCTTTGTACTTCACAATTAAAAAATGAATCAAATACATAAAAGTCCTTGACTCATAAGTATATTTTCAATAGCATTAATCCTACATTAACTACTCCCTATTTATCACAAAAACAGGAAAAAAATGCTAAAAAGAACACTTTTAATATCTGGAATTTTATCTTCAATTCTCCTTATATCAACAATTATTTTTGCAAAAGAGAAGGCTTCATCTCTGTTTGAAGATTTTAGTTTTCCAACGGGAACAATAGCAAAAAGATTTATAACTGAGTCATTTGAGGATTTGTTTAATACTTTTGGCAACTACAGCAAACTTACAGAGTCACAGAAAAAGGATTCGTGGAATAAATACAAAGGGAAATATGTAAGGTGGACAGGTGTTGTTAACTATAAAGGTTTATCCAGCGACGATTGGAACAGGGTTGGCATCAGGCATAATGTCGGCACAAACGTTGAGTTGATATTTGGCGTTGACAATAAAAGCATTGTCAACATGACAAACAAAGGAGACCATATCACCTACACCGGAAAGTTATCAGTTCTGTTTAGCAGAAACCTCCTGTTTAAACTGGAAGATGCAAACATAGAAATAGTTAACGATATAACTATGGATGAATTAGTAAGTAAGATGAAGGAAGGGGTTTCAATGTCCTCCTCGTCATCTTACACATCAGAAACATCTGATGCTGATTTGGATCTAAAGGAGTCCCCGGAAGGAAAAAATATTTTAACTTTTGAAGGCCTGAACAAAACTTTTGGAAAGAACAGCAGTATATCGCAATCAGAAAAAGAGGAATTGTGGAATTACTACAGTGGTAAGACTATAGAATGGCGAGGAAATGTCAGCTACAAGGGACTAGGCAGGAATGACAGGAACAGGATCGGTATCAGGCATAATGTCGGTACAAACGTTGAGTTGAACTTTGATGAAGATAATAAAAACTTAATTAAGATGATAAAGAGAGAAGACAAGATTACTTACACGGGTAAACTAGCAAAACTGTTTGGAAGGAGCCTCCTGTGCAGTATTGAAAACGTTAATATAGAAAAAATTGGTGACAAGGATATAACGGAAATTGAAAAAGCATCATCCAGACCAGACATGGATGATGCAACGGAAATTGAGGTTATAAAAGCACCTGAGATTACAATGTCAGAAGCAATGACACCGGAAGTCATAAAAAGAGAAGACGTAGAAGTAAAAGAAACTATAGACGGATTGATAGAGATCTCTTTTGAGGAACTCGATGCACTATTTGGCAAAAAGAACAGAATGACTGAATCGCAAAAGGATAAACTATGGAGAGAATATCAAAATAAATATATCAGATGGAATGGAGAAGTAATGTCCAGAGGAAAAGGGAGAGTTAGTGGCCTGAGGATGGGAATAAAGAACTCAGCAGGCACCGATGTCGAGTTAGTTTTTGCTGGCGATAAAGAAGACCTGGTCTTAGCGACAGGCAACGGCGACAAAGTAACGTATACCGGCAAGCTCATCACCAGACGCGGTTATATTCTGCCGTATAAATTAGAAGATGGTAATATAGAAGATGTTATAAAAAAACCTGAAACAACAGAATAAGCTGTTAGTATGTCTAAGATGGCTACCTGCCCGAACGTACTGTTCAGTACGAACTGGCAAGAAACGTTCAATCTTAATCCATATGAAAAGAAAGTGAGGTGTATAATGTTAAAAAAAGTGTTTTCCTCATTTCTAATCCTGTTTGCACTGATCTGCTTCAATAGTGTTATTTCAACAGCTCAGGAAGTTTCCAAACATGACGAATTAATTGTAACGGGAAACAGACTGATTGCGAAAAAGAAGTACAATGAAGCACATGATGCGTACGATGAAGCAACAAAACTAAAATCAGATTCATTTATCGGATGGTACAACAAAGGCATAGCCCTTGACTTACTCGGCAGATATGAAGATGCCGTGGTTGCACTTGAACAGGCAGTCAATATAGAACCGGATAATCATGAAGCCTGGTTTGTGAAAGGTAACGCATTAGATCATAATACGAAATTCAACCAATCTATCTCTGCATTTGACAGAGCATTGAAGCTCAAACCGGATTATGTTGAAGCTCTCTATAAAAAAGGAAATGTGCTTGACCATATTGGAAGATATGAAGAAGCAATAGAAACATATAGTAGAATAATTGATTTAAAACCAGGCTCATATGAGGCATGGAACAATAAGGGACTTACACTCGCACGAATACCGGAAAGAAGAGAGGAAGCAATAGAAGCGTACAACAGTGCGATTGACATAAAACCAGATTTTTATGAAGCATGGGTGAACAGAGGAAATGCTTACGTACGCATAAGAAAATATGAGGAAGCTGTTGAATCATATAAAAAAGCAATTGACATAAAACCGGAAGAGCACGCTGCCTGGGCTGATATAGGCTTCACACTTGCCGACCTTGGAGAGAATGAGAAGGCCGTAGATGCATTTAGAAAAGCAGTAGAACTTAAACCGAATTCTTACGCTTCATGGAATGGTATAGGTCTGGCGCTGGACAAGCTGGAAAGATATGAGGAATCAGTAACCGCCTATAAAAAAGCATCAGAGATAGATCCTGGTTCATATGGCGCATGGACAAACCTGGGTCTTTCCTACTCCCGTGGAAACAGACACAGTGAAGCCATAGATGCTTATAATCATGCCATCAAGCTTCAACCGGATTCATACGAAACAATAACAAACAAAGCCCTTGAGTTGACAAAGATTGAGAAGAATACAGACGCATTCACCACCATTGAAAAAGCGATTAGCCTGAAACCCAATTATCCTCAAGCCTGGAACACCAAGGGTGATATTCTCGTCAATTTAGGAAAGTTAAATGGAGCTATAAAAGCCTATAACATGACAATTGAGATAATTCCTGATAGCCAGGCCCATGAGATTCCACGGCTTGGAAAAATCAAATATCAGGCGCTGAACAAGAAAGGTCTCGCTTTTGTTCGTAATCAACAATTTAAAGAAGCTGCAGCAGAGTTTGAAAAAGCCCTTGGCATAGATCCGAACTCCTATGCAACCTGGATGAACAAAGGACTCGCCGAAGTGAGGATTGGTGAATTAGATAAAGCGCTGAATGCATTTGACAAAGTCACAATGTTAAAGCCCGATTCCTATGAAGCGTTCAATTATAAAGGCTTTGCTCTCGAAGATCTTGGAAGGCTGCAAGAAGCCGTCTCCTCATTTGATAAGGCAGTCAAGGTTAATCCAAATTTCATTGCAGCTCTTAACAACAAAGGTATGGTCCTTGATAAACTTGGAAAACATGAAGAGGCGATTGAGGCTTATAACAAATCCGTACAGGTAAATCCAGCATTTGGTGCTGCCTGGTTCAACATGGCCTGTACATACTCCCTGCTAGGCAAAAAGGATGATATGCTGAATTCATTAAAAAAAGCGATAGAATTAAATCCCAGGTATAAGATGTCATTACAACAAATCCCTGACTTTCAGAGTTACAGAAATGATCCGGAATTTCTAAAACTGTCGGGAAGATAATCAATACAAAAGCAGGACATAACTAATGAACATACAAATAGCAGTATTATGCGATTCGGCGGTAGAGTATCAAAACAGGCTTTGTATCCTCGGCACATTTGACACAATCAGGACACATCAACTCCCTGCCACTAAACCACAATGTTCAATTGCATTACAAATATTATGGAACAAAACCGAAGAAGGCTCTCACACCTTAAAGACCCGGTTTATGGATGAGGATGGCAATCCAACGTTAGAAGCAGTTAACTCTTCTGTCAAGGTATCAGTTCCTCCAACATCTTCCTTCCTTACTACGAATCACATCCTTAATATTCAACAATTGAAATTTGTGAGAACCGGTAACTACCTGATTGTAATTGATATTGATGGAAATATGAAAGCAGAAATTCAACTTCAAGTGCTACAAATAGAAGGGAAAAACTGATCCGGCATTTGAACTGATGCACTATAGCCTACGGAGATATATCATCCGGTCCGCTAAAGTTTAAATACTCGTGACTCGTCAATATATTGGGGTGAATATACCAGTCTCCGGTAAAAGCCTTTGTTGCAATTCTATGTGCAGCTTCCGCTTCTTTTGCCATGGACACAGTATAAACTAATCCACTAGTAACTCCACCAAGAACGGCATAAGCCAACTTAAATGGTATATATACCGCAGATGTAACTACACTGCCCGTGATTAAACCAGCCTTACCTGCAGTCTCATGCTCTGCGTATGTTTTGGCATTCGCATCGTTGGAAAAAGGACATTGCACAAAAAAGCTGGTACATAAAGTAAGCATTAATATTACGAAAGTTTTTCTCATTTTCCCTCCTTACTATGAACTGGTGCTATCACATTAAAGGTAAAGATCATAAAAAATTTATTCTGCTACTCAAATGCTAATTTTTCTTAGCTATAGAGAGTTACCTGTTAAAAACAATGGAATAGTAGGACAATAATTGGCAAAATTCAAGGTTTTTTTACTACTAACAAACAGTACTTAGAGACTGGTTAGGTTTCTTATTTGCAAGCAGCACAAAACAACAGTGATATTTCTTCGCATTACATTAAATGCTCTTGACAATTTTAAAGGCAAAAAATATCATTGTTATTAAGAAATAAGCTGCGATTAGAATCCATATTTTTGAAAGCAGCAAATTAATTAAATAGAACACATACTCTGGTAATTAACTGTAAAGGAGAGCAAATGAATATAGGCAAATTTACTACGATCATCTGTTTGTTGACATTTGTCGTTATCAATGTTTTAGCACTATCATCTGCCATTGCTGACGACTCTCAGCCTAAGATTGGTTATGGCAGAGGAGGACGGATGTCCGGCGGTTCTAAATCAGCACGTTCAGACGAGCCTATTCAGCCAATCCCAATTAGCTTTGACTATAATAGAGCAAAGGTTGAATTAGGAAAAAAACTGTTCTTTGAACCCCGCTTGTCCAAATCAGGATGGATCACCTGCAACTCCTGTCACAACCTCTCAACCGGTGGTGCTGACAACTTACCCACCTCTATCGGGCACAAATGGTTTCTTGGTCCGATAAACTCACCTACCGTTCTGAATTCGAAATTCAATCTGGCGCAATTCTGGGATGGACGAGCAAAGGATTTGAAAGAACAGGCTGGAGGACCAATAGCTAATCCTCTTGAAATGGGTTCAAACCACGAGTTGGCAGTGAGTGTTTTACAATCAATACCTGAGTACGTACAATGGTTTAGTGAAATATATGGGTTAGAAGAGATGTATGGAGATGAAAAAATCAATATAGATCAGGTCACAGATGCTATTGCTGCATTTGAAGAAACACTGACCACGCCAAATTCTAAATTTGATATGTGGCTGAAAGGCTATGATGATTCAATCTCAGATTTGGAAATGGAAGGATATGATTTATTTAAGGAGAAAGGTTGTATTTCCTGCCATGACGGTGTAGGTGTTGGAGGAAACTCTTATCAGAAGTTTGGGACTGCAAAGCCGTATGACAAAGACACCCATACGCTTGGTAGATACAACGTAACAAAAAGCGAGAAAGACAAATATGTTTTCAAAGTACCACTGTTGAGAAATATTGAACTTACGGCCCCCTACTTCCACGATGCAAGCACATGGGATTTGAACGAAGCAGTGAATATCATGGCGGAATATCAGTTGGGACTTAAACTTACTGACGGTGAAACAAACAAAATTGTAGCTTTTCTACGAACTCTAACCGGAGACCAACCTTCAGTTATTTTTCCAATACTACCACCTTCAACCCCAACTACTCCGAAACCTAATCGGAATTGATTTTATATAAAATTACTGGTGGATTCGCTTCATGCCGTCTGGCAGGAAGTGAATCCACCAGTAACAGATTAATTGTATTTACATATCGATTCGCAAAGCGACGTTCAGGTTCACGAAAGCTGCGTAACTTTGAAGTGCCCCCCACCCAATTGATACAATTTCGATAGATTTTTCTCATTAATCATAATATGGAAATTAACACCTGAATTTACAAAGGTACGTTTCAGAACCTGGCTATGTTCATATATATATGCCAGCAATTTCCCGTCACTTGCATCACACTCTAGTTTAATCTCTGCGATACCCCTATTTGCTATACCAACCATCTCCTGTTTCAGCTTTTCCAGGCCATTTCCGGTCAGTGCAGAAATAGTTACTACATTGTCATATTTGCTTTGAAAAAGAGTGATGATTGATGGATCTTTCAATACGTCCACTTTATTGAGGACCATTATTGTGGGCTTTTTGCTACACTCAAGTTCCTTGAGAACTTTATTAGCAGCTGCGACCTGTTCAATTACATCAGGAGAGCTGACATCAACAACATGTAACAGAAAATCAGCCCATATCACTTCTTCAAGGGTTGCTTCAAATGATGATATTAAATGGTGGGGAAGTTTTCTAATAAATCCAACGGTGTCGCTTAAGATAACCTTCTTGCCATTTCCCAGGTCACAAATACTGGTTTTTGTGTCAAGGGTGGCAAAAAGTTTATCTTCAACAAGTACTCCGGCTTCTGTCAATCTATTCATTAAAGTTGACTTGCCGGAATTTGTATATCCTACCAGGGAAACGGTTGTGTGCTCTTTTCTTGACTTTGCCTGTCTCTTCCTGCGGTCGGTTACCTGCGCGAGCCTTTTCTTCAAAGCAAGTACTCTTTTTGAAATCAACCGCTTGTCCACTTCTAACTGCTTTTCCCCGGGCCCTCTGGTCCCTATGCCCCCTTCTATCCTGGAAAGATGAGACCACATCCTCTTCAAGCGGGATCTTGTATATTCGAGTTGCGCCAGTTCAACCTGCAATTTTGCCTGAGCAGTTTTCGCTCTCGCGGCAAAGATATCCAGGATCAGTTCACTCCTGTCAATCACCTTCGTATCAATGATCTTCTCCAAATTACTAACTTGTGCGGGAGCAAGATCATCATCGCAGATCACAACGTCTATCTCTTTGTCTTTGCACAGTTCAGCTAATTGAGAAACTTTCCCCTTGCCTATGTAATGAGAAGGATCCACCTTCCTCCTCCTCTGCACAACGCTATCCAATACTTTTGCTCCCACCGTTTCAGCTAAGCTTTTAAGTTCTTCAAGGGGAGCCTCGTCATTTTTGTCTTTATGCAACAACGTGTAAAGCAGTATTGCACGTTCCGCCCTTACTGATAAATCCGTTCTCTTTAGCTCTACCATTTACTGATTACAATTAACGCTTTTTCTTCTTGCAGGCAGCCCTTTTCTTTGTAGCTTTCTTAACTACCTTTTTCTTTGCTGCTGGTTTTTTCTTAGCTGGTTTACTGGCTGCTTTATATAAAGACTGCATATATGTTTTTGTTTTTTTCAGACCGTGTTTTTTTGCCTGGAAACGAACGGCTTCTAATGTTCTCTTAAGTTTTTTTGCAAGTTTCTGTGTGTCACTTTTCGGATACTCTTTTTTTAGCGTACTCAACTCTGCCTTTGTCCATAATTTAACAACTGTTTTTTTCGCCTTCTTCTTAGCTGGTTTTTTAGCAGCCATAGAGATCTCCTTCTCCAAAAATTATAAAAACTAGAACAATAATTAAGTCGTAATCGCCAGTACTCTTTATGCTCTCTCCCACACTATAAGTGGCTTGTATCATGCGACTTAATTATTGTCAAGAAAAAAATATGCGTTTACATACTATAATTTATGATTCGCGCACACTCTTTCCCATGTGTATATTTTTCTTGATTTAAATTGTTTACATTATAAGATTGAAAAGATTATAAGTTTGTCACTTTCAGCAGAAAAAATTTAACCATGAATACACTCATAGCACTACCAGCCTACAACGAAAAAAAAGATATCGGTTTTATTATTTCACAAATAAAAAAATACGATTTAGACATACTGGTTATAGACGACGGGTCTACAGATGGCACGCAAGAAGAATTGTCAGATATTGAAAATATAAACACTATCGTCCATGAAAAAAATCTTGGCTATGGACAGACTATTATTGACGCATTCAAACATGGAATCTCAAATGGCTACGACAGCATAATTACAATGGATTGTGACGGTCAACACATACCGGATGAAATACAAATATTCCTGGCTCAAATATCAAACTATGATATTGTGTCAGGATCAAGATATCTAGTACAAGCCAATAAATTAAACCCACAAATCCCACCAGACCGATATGCAATAAATATGGAAATAACCAGAATACTGAATAAAACTACAACGCTTGAGCTGACAGACTCCTTTTGTGGTTTCAAAGCATATAAAGCTGATGCAATAAAGGAAATGAAGCTGACAGAGGAAGGCTACGGCATGCCTCTGCAATTGTGGATGCAGGCGTGGAAATTAGGACTCAACATTAAAGAGATACCGGTTGAACTTATTTATAACAATGCAGAGAAACGTTTCAGCGGAGAGCTCGATAACCCCACAACAAGAATTAACTATTACAAAGAGATAATTAAGAAAGAGATGAGTGAAAGCTCAAGAAATCAGCTGGCAGTGTAAATTTGATGTACACAATAAAAAAATTCTTAAAAAATATGGTTTCTACAAACTCATCTTTTAATGAAAAACGGGAACGAATGGTAAGAGCTCAATTAATAGCCAGAGATATTGTAGATAAGGAAGTTCTCCGGGCTATGGCAAAGGTCCCCAGACACGAATTCCTGCCTGCTGATCTTTGGGACAGAGCTTACGATGATACGCCTCTTCCAATTGAAGAGATGCAAACTATTTCTCAGCCCTATATCGTTGCATATATGATCCAGGCACTTTCGATTAAAAAAGGAGACCGGATTCTTGAAGTTGGTACCGGTTCCGGCTATCAAACTGCACTTCTTGCAGAAATACACGAAAAAGTTTATACTGTTGAAGTCAGGGCACAGCTGGCACACAAAGCGATGGCAAAGATAAATGAGTTAGGCTACGGAGACAGAGTAAAGCTTCATATTGCTGACGGAAGTGTAGGTTACGAGGAAGAAGCTCCTTTTGACGGTATAATAGTGACTGCAGCAACTTTCGACATACCTGAACCGCTTATTAAACAACTCGCAGAAAAAGGAAGGATTATAATACCTATAGGTGGCACTGACGCACAAACTCTAGTCAGGGCGACAAAAGTAAAAGGGAAATTAATTAAAGAAGAGCTCTTTCAATGTATGTTTGTTCCATTGGTAAGACAAGAGTTCGAAAACAATTAGGCTTAGCAGTGACTATTCAACATCATATACCTTCTCTGTATATTCATATTCCATTTTGTATAAGCAAATGCATATATTGTGATTTCAATTCAATTGTAACAAAATCACATATAGTTGATGAGTATCTAAAGGCGATTGAACAGGAACTTCAATCGGCAACCGAAAAACACTCCTTTAAGACCGTTTTTATTGGTGGCGGCACTCCAACAGTTTTAAATGAGATGCAACTAGACAGGCTGTTGAATATAATCTCCAAACACGTCGATGTCCCCAGCCTCAAGGAATATACAATTGAAGTAAATCCCGGCACATTGAGCGATGAAAAAGCCATCATCATGAAAAACCGCCATGTTGATCGGGTCAGTATTGGTATTCAATCCTTTAACGACCGATATTTGAAACTTCTGGGGCGAATCCACTCTGCAAATGAAGCAAAAGATATTTTCATTAACTTAAGAGAAAAAGGGTTCAATAATATCAGTATTGATCTCATTTACGGTTATCCTGCTCAAACCTTAAACGAATGGAAGAAGGACTTGCGAGAATGTTGCAAACTGGACCCGGAACATATCTCTGCTTATTGCCTTACTTATGAACAGGGAACACCAATTGTTGAGATGACTGATTCCGGAACCCTTCAGAAATTAAGTGAAGAGGATGAGCTGAAAATGTATGAATTCACAAATGACTTTCTCCGTGACAATGATTATAATCATTATGAAATATCAAACTTTGCAAAGCAGGATAAAGAGTGTCTGCATAATACCGTCTACTGGAAAAACAGGGAATACATCGGAATAGGCGCCGGAGCATTTTCCTATGTTAATGGCGAACGATACTGTAATATAAAGAGCGTAAAAGAGTATACCTCTTCATCTATATCGAAGAAGAGGTTAAAATGTTTTTCTGAGAAATTACCTCAGAAGCAGCGCGCATCTGAAATACTCATTATGGCATTGAGAATGACATCCGGAATATCAAAAAAAGAATTTACCAAAAGATCCGGTTTTGATTTAAACGAACTTTTTGAAAAACAATTAAATAATCTGACACAAGCAGGCTTGATTAACTTCGATAATGAGAGAGTTAAGTTAACCACAAAAGGCCTGTCTGTAGCAGACTCAGTAATGATGGAATTTGTGTAACAATTTTATTAAGGAGCTATTCAATTGATAAATGCAATAGATATGCGAAAAGGACTGGTTGTAAAGATTGACGGAGAACTCTATACGGTAGCCGGCTTTAATCACGTCACCCCCGGTAAGGGGCGTGCTCATATGCAGGTGAGTATAAAAAGCTTAAAACAGGGCAATGTCACTCAAAAACGTTTCAGACCATCAGATAAGGTGGAAGATATATTTGTGGATCACAGGGATATGGAATATTTATATCAGGAAGGAAACAACTATTGCTTTATGGACACAGAAAACTATGAGCAAGCCTTTCTTTCAAAGGAAGTACTTGGAGATGCAATGTCATATATAGCGCCAAATTCCAAAGTATCGGTTTCGCTTTACAATAATAACCCAATCGGGATTGAACTTCCATCCTCTGTCATATTGAAGATTACAGAGACAGATCCAGGCACAAAAGGTGATACAGTAACAAACGTATTCAAACCGGCAACACTGGAAACAGGCTATGTAACCAAAGTACCACTCTTTGTAAATACAGATGAAATGGTAAAGATTGATACTCGTACGGGTGAATTCATGGGTCGAGCATAGAATAAATAAGTGTGAAGTGTCTTAAGTGAGCTAAAGCGCCTAAAGTTAAAACAAGAAAATGCAGACGAACATAGAAGAATCTATAAAAACGTATGGCAAAAAGATTGATGATCTTCTTAAAGAGATCATACCTCCGGATAGAGATGACTATTTGAGCGAGCCGATTTGGCATCACCTGAGAACTGGAGGAAAACGCATAAGGCCTGCTATATGCCTGATTACGTGCAAGGAACTGGGTGGCAATCCGGACGAAGCGCTTCATTTTGCATTGGCTATAGAGATTCTACACAATATGTTCCTTCTGCACGATGATATTGAAGATGAAGATACCATGCGACGCGATCAGCCAACCGTCTGGGTTAAATATGGTGTTGCCAATGCTATCAATGCCGGCGATTACCTGTTGGCGCGGGCATACCACTGTATTCTAATAAGCCCGGTTCCATCAGACAGAAAGCTGAAGCTATTAGAGATATTTAACCTGACATACGAAAAAACTGTAGAGGGTCAGGCGCTGGATATCAATGCAAGAGGTGCTACTGATTATACAGTTGAGAAATATCTTGGACTTGTAAGGTTGAAAACCGGGTATTATCTCGCCTGTGGAATGGTCGGCGGTGCTGTAGCATCGGGAAATATTGAGGGAACTATAGATAAGATCTGGGCGTTAGGTAAGTTAATGGGACCCGCCTTCCAGATAAAAGACGATCTGATTGATTTAACGGTAGGTAAAGGACGCGGAGGAGTTATTGGATCAGACATTAAAGAGGGAAAAGCCAGTTTCTTATATGCATATACATTAGAGATAGCAAATAATGACGACAAAACATCACTTATCGAAATAATGACGAAACAGAGAGAAGAGACTACTGATGACGATGTACAATCTGTTCTGAATATTTACAATAAACATGGCTCTATAGAGCATGCACAAAAATATGCTGATGATTTAATAAAGCAGACTTATGATATAATCGACGAAATACCAACAGATAATAAAGCGGTCTTCAAGGATATCGCAAACTTTATGGCTCAACGTATGACATAAGAGCCAGCATAAAATAGTTAAGAATTTGTAACAATTACAATAATTTTTTTACAAAAGGAAAACACATGAAAAACATCTGTAAACTAACAAATCTCTATCCAATTGTTTGCCTGATAGTGGCAGCACTCTTAATAAATGGATGCGGAAAAGAAGAGGCACCGGAAGTGGTAGTTGCACCGGCAGAAGTGAAAGTTGAAGCACCGGTTGAGAAAAAACCGGTAGCGAAGCTTCCAAACCTGGGTACAGACGCGGAAGATTATTATACTTTCGGTATTGATGCGATAAAAGAGGGAAACTTTACCCTGGCTGTTCAGGCATGGGAGAAGGCAGTAGAAATTAACCCTGAGATGGTTAAAGTATATAATTATCTGGGACGTGCCTACTATACACAGGGAATGATAGAGGGTGCGATCGATGCTTATAAGAAAGCTGCAGAGCTTGATCCTGCAAATCCACAAAGTTACATAAACCTGGGAATTGCCTATAGATACGACGATGAATATGAACTGGCAATAGAAGAGCTCAACAAGGCAATCGAATTAAACCCCCTTTCCGCACTTGCGTACGATGAGATCGGTATGGCTCTCATAAAATTAGAGAAAAATGATGAAGCCATTGCCGCATTTAATAATGCAATTGCTATTGACGCAAAATTTCCACAGCCGCACAACAACCTTGGGGTCATCTACCTGATGCAGGGAAGATCAAAAGATGCTGATAACGAATTTAAAAAATTCGAAGAGTTAATGAAAGAGAAAGACGCAAAACAGGCAAAAATAATGGGCGGAGCATCACATTAAAATTATTAATTAAATTAACAATAAACAAAACAGGAAACGAATCTATGAATAAATATATATCAATAGTTTGTATGGCTCTTACAATTGCATGTATTACTCTCACTACCGGTTATGCGCATGAGGGAACAGAGCTCTCAACAGAAGAGCTTGCAAGCCAGATTGGAAAAACAGAAGCAGAACTTAAGGAAATAGACAAGAAAATTATCGCATACAACGAGACAGTTATCGCCAACCCGGACGATGCAGATGCGCATTTTAACCTCGGTACCCTCTACGAACTGAAGATGAAGTTCAATGACGCAATATCAGAGTACCAGAAAACCATTCAGCTGAAACCAGATTCCATTGAAGCACGTATTAATCTCTCTCTCGTCTATACCGAACGCAATATGTATCAAGAGAGTGTAAGCACACTGAAACAGGTCCTGGAGATAGACCCTGATAACGTGGATGCACATAAATACATCGGACGCTCTTATTACAAAACAGGCTTGCTGAATGAAGCGCTTGCAGAGTTCAAAAAGGCCCTGGAGATAGAGAAAAAAGATCCCGAAATCTACTGCTATCTTGAAAGCGTCTATTTCAGCATGGGACGGCTGGACGATGCAGCTGCGGAACTTAAAAAGGCTATCGAGATCGATCCACAATTCAAGACAGCGCACCTTAATCTGGGCTTTGTCTACTATGAACAGGGCAAGCTTGACGAGGCAATGGAGGAGTATGAACTTGCTATTGGTATCGATCCAAAATTCGCAGACGCATACAGCAATATGGGCCTGGTCTATTGTGAGAAAAAAATGTTTGATGAAGCCATTGCCATCCTCAAAAAAGCGATAGAGATAAACCCCACGCTACCCGACGCTCACAGCAATCTGGGATTTGCATACTGGAATAAGGGCCTCAAAAGCAAAGACGAAGATTTGAAGAAGAAAGCCATGCGAGAAGTAACGATTTACAAAGGATTGATGGGGGCACAATAATCAAGATGTTAGAATAAAGGAGAACCTTAAAACTATTTCTCCAAATCTCTTTTTAATAACAACCTGGCGAAGTTATACATTACAAAATATTCCCACGCGAAAGGGCCAAAGCCAAGGAAGCCAACGACGGGCATTTCAAATATCTTAAGGTCCTGCATGAAAGGTGCTGTGTAGATCCATTTTGACGGTGCCCAGAAGTTCCAGAACTCCCATAGGAAACCGCAGATAAATCCGGCCGCAAAGAGAGAGAGGATTCTGTTCAGCATTCCATCCTCCAGATCCCTTAATAGAGAATCACCCCTGCTTGAGTACACGATCGGTTCTATCAGCAACACAAAGCCTGTCCATACGAGACCAAACAGGTATTTAGCGGAACTTTGCGGCAGTAAGAGTGGCGCCATGACAAAGAAGAAGCCTAGAACGATACCTCCGTAAATTGTCCTGTTTGTTACCTTAAGTTTTGCAATATGGAATCTATCGAAGATACGAAGTGTTTCCAGAAGCTCTGCTGTGAGAAACATCCCTGGCATTATCGTTGCAAATGCCAATCCCATCCCCAGGCAAAGCTCTACCGGATTAGTCGGCAGACCAATATATTTCCAGTTAGCGAGGTGCAGGTTGTATAGCTCGAAGAGCAACCAGATTATTATCGATAGAGGAAGTTGCAGCAGAAAGTTTCTTCTTCTGTTGCTGATAAGCGAGTTACCCTTCAGCCGAAAAATTATAGCATCGATCAGAAAGATATAACCCCACCAGCATAAGGGAGTAGTCCACATACCTATACGGTGAGATATAGGGGAACTGTGCTGAAAGATAACTGCCAGCTCAGCAATCACAATTAAGAAGATACCTATCCAGCCGTGTAATTTAAACTCGTATCTTTTCACTACTTCGGATCTCATTTTGTTTTCAGTTGTCATATTAGAAATTCTATTAAATCTTACCAGACAGTCAACTAACTTTTTAAACCGATCCAATTTCAGGGCCATTTTTCTTCTTGCTTTTCTTTTCAACCATATATTATTATAAGTAATTAAAATAACACTATGTATACGTCAAAACATTATGCGCTATTGGGCAGGCAATTTCATGGATACGTCTTCCTGATATAATTATTAATTTATTACTAGTAAAAAAAGCTACGTTGAGAAAGGGAGGAGATGTATATGAATAGAAAAAGGAAGTTGTTCGTATTCTATTTTACATTTGCACTGGCAGCTTGTGGGCTTTTTTCATCTGTGAATACATTTGCAGATGGAGGACTAGGAAAACTTGCGAATGGCGAGGGTAAATGGGGCAAATTCTGGACACCTATCGAGATGTTCCGTTGGTGGGATCCGGGACACTATTTTGAACCGGACAACAAGGTTGAAGGTCAATTTCAAGGAACAGATTGTATTACATGCCACAAAGTGACAACTCCGGGAATTGTTCTTGCCTGGAAGGAGAGTAAACACAGCAGTTCAGTAGTAACCTGTGATAAATGTCATGGCAATGATCATCAGAAGCTATTTATGCCAACACCGGACACCTGTGGAACCAAAGGGTGTCATGCCAAACAGGTTAAACAGTTTAAATCTGAAAGGGAATCAGGACACCCTTCTCATGCGAGAGCCTTCCATCCGGACGTTGTTGAAGCGGGGTGGCAGATCAACAAACCTCAGCCTGAGGTCGCCGGGTGTGCGCAGTGTCATGCTGTTGAGAACAAATGTGACTCATGTCATTTCAGGCATACCTTCAAAGCCGCTGAAGCAAGACGGCCGGAAGCGTGTGGATATTGCCATAACGGCCCGGATCATCGTGATATAGAGTGCTATGAATCCTCCGCACATGGAGTCATTACAAAAATTGACGGAGACAACTGGGATTGGGACAAAACTCTAAAAGCAGGAAATTACAGAGCACCAACCTGTGCCTACTGTCACATGTATAAAGGCACTCACAACGCTGTTGAGAACACTGTATATGCCCATATGGGAGTTCTGGAAGTTGATCGTGGAGCCGAGGAACACGCGGCAAAAAGAAAGAAATGGATAGGCATCTGTAACGATTGCCATTCGTCTCGATTCGCTAATGCTTATTTACGCGGAGCTGACGAGACAGTCAAGGTGAGCCATGCAAAAGTGAGAGAGGCAAAGGCAGTTGTTGAGGACTTGCAGAAAGAGGGATTGTTGGAAGCGATGCCAAAGGACCTGGCCCCATATCTTGACGAAGGACATAAATGGAATCTGGGAGGCAGAATGTACAATATCACTGAGATTGAACGTACATACTTTGATATGCTTGTCTACCAGGGAACGACTATATTCAAGTCGGCCTTCCATATGTCAGCGGATATGCAGACATACGTTGCTGCTTTCCAACAGGACGAATCTCTGTTGAAAGTAAAATCAGAAGCAAGCAAGTTGAGACGTCTAAAAGCCCTGGAAACGAAGGTAGGTATAGAGTATGTACCTGACGAGTTCTGGAAGAAGGGTGAATACACAGACACACTTAATACAATTGAAAAAACAGAATAAAACAATTATTGTTTTTGAGAGGGCAGGAGATATCAAAACTCCTGCCCTCTTTTTTTAGATATTTTGATACAAATGCGTAAATAGAATTTTAAAACCTATTAAGACAAGAATGACACCACCGAACTTAAAGATGCTATCAAAACAGTCATTCAAATGAGACAATATTTGTTCATTTAATTATCACCTGCCCCGGCCTTGACTAAAATTCAAATTTTTTTCTTGCAATTCCATTTTAAAACTTATATCTTATATGGTTGTTGTGTTAGAAGTAAGCTTAAACAGGGCATTTTAATTAGTCTGGGAATTGTAGATAACGTTATGTATCTTTTAAAGTCAAAACACGTATTCAGAAAGCTGTCCATACTCATACTGATCCCCTATTTCATCTTGTGCATAACAGCCGGCGGTTTCCATGCATTTGATCATAAGGCGTATCATGGACATGCAGACTGTAGTCAAACGGTAAGTGATCTCTCGAACAGCGAACAATCTGGCAACAGCGCACCTATCCTATGCGACAACGACCATAGCGAAGACAACTGTATTGTCTGCAAATGGCTCAAGAATTCGCCTAAGAAGGTCTATTTATCACAGGATACTTCCTCATTTATTCTAAACACATCCGCTTTACGCTTAAACGAACAGGACGCGTACTCTTTCCTCAATAACGGAAAATACCACTCACGCGCCCCTCCATCACACATTTCATAATTCACATACATCTGTATCTTGACTCCTTAAAATAATAGGTTTTCCTACGATTGATTGGATTTGAAACAAGAATATATGTATGTGCATTGATCCCTGAATACTTTGGTCGTTTACAATGAGGGATTTCCAATTTAGGTTTATGGAAATAAGGTGTAGTCCTTGTCCTCCCCGTATAATTAAACGCTAAGGAATTTCAATGTTGCTTACAATTCAACTTTGCCCAGTGTGACATCATTTACCAGTCCGTCCAGCATGAGGACGAGTGGCGTCGGGCATTTAGTTTAATGCTGCTATAGACAGCTCAGATTTTTACTATGCAAATGAAAAGAAAAATTTTTATTGTCCTGTGTATTTATCTATCTCAAATATTTTTTGTTCCTGTAATCCACTGTTTAAGTGAAGGGAGCGGAAAAGATTGTGAAGATTGTTACACAGGTACATTGCTAAACTCTCCTTGTAACAATACGCATGGACCATGCGATAATCCTGTACACCACCACCATTACGGCCACAGGCATGACCCTGCTCATTGTACTTTTTGTAAATCATTCATCAAAGATATTGAGTATGTTCCTAATTACTATGCAATTGACTTTGAGAGTTTAATTTTAGCAACTAATAGTACTCCCCATCAATCTTCTACGCTCATACGTATCACTCCTATTCGTGGTCCACCTCTAAAGAACTTCCTTACATAATCCTACAATGGCAAGAGATCTTTGTCTATGGCATCTAGTTTGAGTTCAGATGAACACACTATGTGCAATGTAGGAGAAGTACAAATTGTTGTTGCAGGCATAACATTCAAGTTTCAACATTAGAAATTTAATAAATATTTTAAGGAGGTTTGTTGTGGTCAAAACTTTTTTTTTCATAATTTTCTTTTTTTTCTGTCTATTCAATACTGTCTCTTTTGCAAATAATGACGTAACAATGGATGAGATAGCGTCAGAAATTAAGCAATTACAGAGTGCACTTAAAGAGATGGAATCAAATTACAAGGCAAAGATTGACAAGCTGGAAGCACGACTGGAAAAACAGCAGACGGAAAAGGATTACAGTGCGAGGATTCAGAAGGTCGAAGATGACAATAAGGTAAGAATCCGTTCACTGGAGGAATTGTTGGGAGAACAGAGAACTGAAATTGAGTATGAATACGATATAAAAATCCGTACCCTGGAAGAATTGATAGATATTGAAAAAACTCGTTCATATGGGAATTGTTCCAATCTGCCACAAAGAACAACGAGTTTGCAGCAAAGGCCACTCTTTTATGGTACTAAAGGTTCATTTATGAATCCTGATGTCAGTGTCGTAGCAGATACCTTTTATCACTTCAGCGATTCAAAATTTGGCGTGGGTGAGTTTACGGATGAAGATATGTATTTTCGAGAGGTGGAACTGGGGCTTCAGGGATATATATACCCTGGAGTCAGAGCTGAGTTTTTTCCTTGTTTTGAGATTGCAGAAGGGAAAGTTGAGATGGAAGAGGCATTTGCAAACTTTTTGACACTCCCTCTCAATTCAAACATGCTGGTAGGAAAGCACAGGGTCAGGTACGGCCTGGTAAATGGTTTACATCAGCATCATAGAGATTATGCGGATGTTCCTCTGGTAGTACAGAACTTTCTGGGTGCGGAAGGATACGTTGACGAAGGTATTGATTTCTCTGTTATGGTCCCTAAAATTTCCATTCCTGTAGAGCTTGGATTTGCTATCTTTGACGGTGCCAAATCCCTGGCCGAGGAAGAAGAGGAAGAAGATAGCGGGACCTTCAACCTCTTTGACAGTACACCGGTTGCATTCCGTGATCATGTATTCCTTGCCAAGATCGATACAAACATGCTGCTATTACCACATCTTGATATCTCTACCGGTTATCACGTCATGTGGGATGATAATGGTGCAGGGAATACGGCAGTTCATAATGGACATTTTTCATTAAGATATCGAATACCTAACAGTTGGTCTAAAATCCTCTGGCAGAATGAAGTTTATGTAGCCGATGTAGATAATATAGCCAATGCTAGCAAGGGTTTTTATTCCTTTTTAAAATATACCCGCAACAGAAACCTTGATTTAGCATTTCGTTATGACTGGGCAGAGCTTGGTTTAAATGATGATGCTCATCAATGGGCGTTGAACCCTATGGTAACATGGCATTTGACTGAATCCACCTATGTCAGGGCACAATATCGTTATGGAGAATTAGAATCAGAAGGTGTTTCCGCTGGTAACGTGAACAGTACTAACGAGTTTTTTCTCCAGCTTGTGTGGGGTCTAGGACCTCATGCGCACGGTATAAAACGATAAAAAGTTTAGTCTTGTACAAAATTATTTATGTATAATATACAAATAGATTCTTTACTTTAAAAGGAGGTTTACCATGTTTAAAAATAGATTGGTACTATGTTTTATCCTGTCAATGATGTTTTTCTTTCCGGCGATGAACGATGCGCATGCAGGCAAAAAACTCAAAGTTGTTGCCACCATGGAGTTTCTGGCGGATTGGACAAAGCAAATTGGACAGGAACATGTTGATGTTAACTTTGTTCACGACAGCAGATTAGACGTACATTACTTTCAACCAAGGCCGGCTCACGTCTTATTGTGTACGAGAGCTGACATGGTTATTATTGGAGGGTTGGATTTAGATGTGTGGATGCAGGCTCTTCTGGATGCTTCGAGAAATCATAAAATACAGTATGGTAGAGATGGGTATGTGGATGCGTCCTTTGGCATTACAAGAGTTCTTCAAAAACCTGTAGGGCGTGTTGATATGGCGATGGGTGATGTACATCCCTTTGGTAATCCCCATTATTTCTGGAACATGGATAATGTCGGTAGAGTCCTCGAAAATATTGTTACAGGACTTTCGAAAAATGATCCTGACAACGCGAATGTTTTTCAAGAAAATAAGAATAAGTATTGGCAGGAGGTTCAGACTGCTTTCAAGAGGAGCAAGGAATTAATGAAGCCTTTCAGAGGTACAAAAGTAGTTGCTTACCATCAGAGTTGGGAATATTTTGCGGACGAGTTCGGACTGGAAATTCTGGGATATGTTGAACCCAAACCGGGGCTTCCCGCTACACCTAAGCATACCAAGGAGTTGATAGAGTTCGTCAATCAGTATCAGGTAAAGATAATCTTAAAGGAACCATATTATCCGAAGAGACCGGTAAAAAAATTGGTGAAAAAAACGGGAATAAAGGTTGTAGAATTGGTAAATTATCCCGGTGGACGTAAAAATGCGCGTACCTATCTGCAAAATCTTGAGGCAAATATTAATGAGCTGGTTCAGGCGCTTGGAGGTTAGCTGCAATGTAAATTTATTATTTCGGGAATTTCTATCTTAAACCTTTTATAATAGGACAAAAAAATCTTGCCCGCCCAAAAGGCGGGTGTTTGTCCCTACATTAACTTTTTTTGGTGAGGGCTTGTATAAAACAAGCATATTTCATTATTTGGATTATTCGAGATGAAGGCGGCAGAGGTATCAGACAAAAGGTAGTGATCTCTAACAAGTTTGCTGACTGAATTTTTTGGCAAACGATTTATTCAGGTAGGATTAGCTGTAAGTGTTATTTGGGACGGTGTACGGCATACCTTGGTTTTTTTTGATCTTGAAAAGGATTGTTTTCAAGGGGCTGTTATACAAAGAATCAAAAGAGACTCTGTAAAGGTGAACTCTGAACTAATAAGCAAAATTGGACATGGTTTATTAATTTTTCCAGGGATTGGTAAAGATGACACCTGCTCTGGTGCTGTACATATTGCTTTAAGATCAATGGATTTAAGAATTTCTGCAAATGATGAAGGAAAAATTTAAATACTCTAATTTGAAGTTGCTTTTCTTTTTACTACCTGTTTTGTATGGTTGTAATACTACCCGGGATTCAACTTTATCGAGGCCTTACAAGCATAAAACATACGCACCAAAGACTGAAATATTTGTACCATACAGCATCCAAAAAGAATTGAATCAATTTAAACTTAGATCTTGGAAATACATAGTAATACATCATAGCGCTTCAGATTCAGGGAATGCTGATTCAATTGGAAAATATCACAAAAACAATAGAGGATGGGTAAATGGTTTGGGTTATGATTTTGTTATTGGAAATGGAAGTGGTTCTAGAGATGGACAGATAGAAGTTGGAAATAGATGGAACAGGCAGATTGATGGTGCTCATGCCGGAAATGCTGAATATAATAAATTTGGAATTGGTATATGCCTAATTGGTAATTTTGAACAAACTTCTCCTACAAAATCACAAATGTCATCTTTATTTTATTTGATAAATTATTTACAAAAACGTTGCCACATACATAAAGATAATATTATATATCATAAAACATTTAAACAAACAGCATGTCCTGGCAAGTATTTCCCTTATAATGAGATTGAAGCAAGATTTAAATAGACATATCAGGATGTCATAGAAAGTAGAGTTCCAAATAATTATTTTTTTTTGAAGGGGTGAGAACATGAAGCGAATTACAAACCTTACTGTAGTTGTTACTTTTACTTGTTTGATGATTGCCTTTTGTGCAGGCAGTGTAACTACCTATGCAAATAGTCATCCAGCTGATAAATGCTTAGAATGTGGAAATCCTGCAGACAGCCACAGCGGTGCTGTAATAGTTGAAGCAGGTGATAAATATCAGGTATTTTGCTGTCAGCGTTGTGCTAAAAAGTATGCAAAAGAACATCATGATGAATCACATCATAAACACGGAGAACATCACGAACGTGATGAGCATGGTCATCATTAAAACAAATTTGATATATACCCATCACAAATTGAACGATTTTGATATGCTGACATATCGCAACTTCAACTAATAAGTGCACCTCTTGGTTTTGTAAGTTATATGATTAAATACTTCATAAGGAGCCAAGAAGTCCAGTAACTTCCTTGGTCTGTTGTTGAGCATGTGCTCTACATGCTCAACTTTCTGATCAGAGACCTTGCGGAGATCCGTTTTCTTTGGAAAATATTGTCTTAGTAGTCCATTGGTATTCTCGTTCAGTCCTCTTTCCCATGAATGATACGGATGGGCAAAGTAAACGTCAACATTTAACCTTGATGATATTTCTTTATGACCGGCAAATTCACGACCATTGTCCACTGTCATTGTTATAAATGATCTGGTTCAGGCATTAGGAAGTTAACTGCAGTATAACTTGAAACATAAAAATTTCAATGCTATTAACACTTCGACTCCGCTCAGTGTGACGTCATCCCGACTAAGTCGGATCTGAAGTGAACCAAACGGGGCGCCTCTGGCGGCTTGAGCGGAGTCGAAGGATAGTTTTTTGTAGTGCAGCGATGAAACTTAATTATTCGAGTTGAATTTTGTGTTAAAATGTACTAGAGTGGTATGTTTGCTAAGCGAATATATCTCTCAAGGATCATTATACTTGCAATGTAACTATAAAATTAATATTTTCGTTTTATTCGTGGTTCAAATTGTGGAAAACAGAAAGAAAAGAATAGTTTGAAAACTGCAAACCAGTCCTTGATAAATTTTAAAGGCGTAACTCTCGGTTATGGGAAAAAGTGTATCCTGGAAAACCTGAATTTTGATATTCATTCTAATGACTTTCTCGGAATTATAGGCCCAAACGGGTCCGGTAAAACAACACTGCTGAGAGGTATTCTCGGTCTTATAAAACCAGTATCGGGCACTATTACATCTGAGACAGATCAAAATAAATTTGGTTATGTCATTCAACGTCAGTTTGTGGATGAGGTTTTTCCTCTTACTGCTAGAGAGATTGTTTCTATGGGAAGATACAGAAATACAAAGCTGGGAAGAAGACTTAGTAAAGTGGATTGGAAGTATGTTAACCATGCTTTAGAGATTGCAGGAATCAATTCCATTGCTCATCAAACATACCGTAGCCTTTCCGGTGGGCAGAAACAGCGTGTCCTTATCGCTCGTGCACTTGCAAGTGAGGCTAATATTTTAATACTGGATGAGCCTACTAACGATATGGATATTAAGGGTGAAACTCAGATCATGGAATTAATAAGAAAGATTCATTCTGAGCAAAATGTAACAGTAGTAATCGTCAGTCATCTTTTACACAACATTATCAACTATGTAAAAAAGCTTGCTTTTATTACAAAGGGTAAGTTTTATATTCATCCAATTCAAGAGGCTATAAAAGACAAATATCTTTCAGAAGTCTTTGACAGTCATGTGAAGGTGGGTGAGGTATCAGGAAAAAAGATAGTTATCTCTAATGGATTTGCTGATTGAAATTTTTAGTGAACGATTTATCCAGGTAGGATTAGCCGCAAGTGTTATTTTGGGTGGTATATGCGCATACCTCGGGGTCTTTCTGATCTTGAAAAGGATTGTATTCGTAGGCGCTGCTCTTTCACAGATGGCTGCAGTTGGTGTAGTAATAGGGCATATGATTGGACATAAAATAGGCCTTAATTTTGAAGCATTGGCATTTCTTTTTTCAATACTGGGAGTGCTGTTTTTCTGGCTTCCTGTTTCCGGCGGTTCCATCACAAGAGAGAGTCTTATTGGGTTTTCCTATATCTTCGCTTCTGCCCTTGCTATCCTTATTATTGCAAAAGACCCGCTCGCTGAAGTAGAAAATCTGGACCTCTTTTCAGGAAATATTCTGTTTGTAAGTGATTTTGATCTTTTGTTAATATCTATTATCTCAGGATTAATTTTTATCGTTCACATGATATTCCGCAAAGAGTTCATCTTTGTCTCTTTTGATCTTACTACTGCACAGACTTTAAAGATTCCTGCACGTTTCTATGATTTCCTCATCTATTTTACATTGGGTATAGCTATTTCAGTAGGTATTCGTTCTGCAGGCATGCTCTTTATCTTCTCATCTCTTGTTATTCCTGCAATGACTGGTTTGTGTCTCTTTCAACGTTTGAAGTGGATTTTTCTTGTGTCTGTCTTATCTATATGGCTTTCATCTATTATCGGTATAGTAGTTTCATATTGGTTTGATTTCCCAACCGGGCCATCCATTTCTGTTACCAATGCATTAATTCTTCTTATTTGTCTATTTGTTAAACGATTTCTGTTAAGAAGTACATAGACATGCAGAGTGAGGCAGCTACTCACACAAATTTTATCGTTAGCTCCTTGTTAGACGATTTTATACAATCTAACTGCTGTCGCCTGCTTGAGCCTTTAGAATCATAAGTTGCAGCTCCTCAGCCTTCTGTACGAGAATACCAATTTGTGCCAGGGCGTCATTGAATTCTATAACTGCACTCTCAGATTCGAAAAGCACACCACCACCCTCCACGTTGTATTCCCACGCACCCCACTCTTTTTCCACAACTTGCAGAGCCGACTTCGCGTCTTTCATTATCTCAGCACTCAATTTATATAGCTTACCTCTTCTCCCTATATCGGCAGTTCGATAAAAACCTTGCATGGTTAAATCAGTATCTGAAGGTGGCTCCTGACTTCCGGCAAGATACTCTTTGAGTTTTGCCCCCATCTCACTGTTGAGCCGTACCATTTCCCTGGCTGCTATCTCGGCCTTCTTCGCCCTCTCTATAGACTTGCCAATACCTTCATGGGAGTTGATAGCACGGAACTCTAATGCGGCAAGAACCTTGATCCTGGCACTCTCGTACTCAGAATAAACCGATATCATCTCTTTAACAATTTCTGATATAGAATCCAGAACTACTTCCGATTCACTTCCCGGACTACTCTTAAGTCTCTCAATCTCTTCAACCTGTCTCCTCATTAACAGAAGCATCGAACCATTTCTGTTGCCGGAATCGCCAAAACCCTGCTTAACTTCCTGCTCCTGCTCGGAACGTACACTCTTTATTCCCTGTAATAATTTATTTCGCTCAAGGTATCTAGGCAAAAGCGTGGCAACAAAGCTTATCGCTGAAAATACCAGTAATATCAAAACACTACGTTTCATTGTAAAGATATCCAGAAAACCAGATTACTAGTTTGAGAATAGCATATCTATCGCCTGATAATGCACTTCTGTATGGTATGAAAACTTGAAGATTGTGTCAATTCAGTGGTTCATAATACTCAAGCAACTACCAAAATCAAGAGGAAAGATGATGTCCATTTTAAACATATATGTCTAATAATCAGTCAGAAAGACTCTATTCTTTATCTGAACATAATATAAAGAATCTCTCATTCTTTGACATCAACAAAAACACAATCTGACTAACATTTTATAGAGGTTTGACTTACGATTATCTACTTCCTGAGCATATGAGACGATGAGATTGTGGCGCTTAACTGGCATGTTTATTGCGATTCTATTACACCAGAAAAAGAAATTTTTTTACTAAAGACTTTCCTGTTTGTGTCGATAATAGGGGTAGAAAACGTTAAGAAAGGCCTTTACAAGTTCGTGTAACGAATTGCTTCGCAACCTAAAACATATATCATTTATATTAAATAAATAGTTAGGTTGAAGCTATTGCACAGCACGTTGAAAGGGTTTTTTTTACAAGAAGAAAAGGCTTTTGCAGGTTCGTGTATCGTATTACTTCGCAACCTAATCACATATCATTTATATTAAATAAATTGGTAGGTTGAAGTTACTGCACGGCACTGTGAGAGCCTTTTTTATTTGATATGAGACGCCTCCCCCTTCAACATAATTCCAGAGCACACATATACAAATCGATACAGGCAACTTCGTTCAGGCAGGTAAAATTGAATCGGCATGCCGGACATCATCTTCTCTGCTGAATAGATGTGCAAGCTCCTGTCTCGCCTGACCAATTGTCAGAGGGAGTGGATTTATTGGCAATTTTTCTTTGTCACGCAACAGTTCCATTAATTGTGCTATCTGTGGCAGCTCCAGCTTAAGGCTGTTAAGTTTTTCCGAGTCAGTGAAAATTCCTTCCGGAGTACCTTCCTGTAGAACAATGCCCTTATCCATAATGGCAACCCTGTCCATATGAACAGGCACAAGGTCAACAGAATTTGTGGCGAGTATTATGGTAATACCCTGTTTTTTATTCAGATCGTTCAGAATTTTCATTACAGTTTTTACGCCATCAGGATCTAGTCCGCTGGTTGGTTCATCTAATATTAGTACTTCCGGCTCCATAGCAAGAATTCCGGCTATACATATTCGCTTGCTCTGACCGTAACTAAGTGCATGGATTGCCTTTTTGGCAAACTCTTTCATTTTAACCAGTTCGAGTGCAGTATTAACCCTGCTCATAGTTTCATCATAGCTTAGGCCCAGGTTTGTCGGACCAAAGGCAACATCCTCCTCGACAGTAGGCGCAATGAGTTGGTCACCGGGATCTTGAAAAACCATACCAACCTTTCTGAAAACCTCACCTGATTTAAACTCACTTAATGCTTTATTATCCAGGATTACGGAACCAGAAGCAGGCTTCAACAGACCATTAAAATGTTTCAGTAATGTCGTCTTCCCAGAACCGTTTGCACCAAGTATGGCAAGGAATTCACCTTCCCTGACATCAATGTTAGCCCCACTCAGCGCTTGCGTACCATCAGGGTACTTATGAATTAAATCGTCAACCTTTATTTTAAACATAATAATTTAAAAGGACACCTATCCTCGCAATTAAAAGCTTTTCCCTCACGCCAAGTCGCCAAGAACGCCAAGGGTTGTAATATCTTTATCTTCAATTTCTTTTACAAATCTTTATAACTTTGCGTTCTTTGCGCCTTTGCGTGATTATTTTTTTAATCTTTAACAGAAAAATCCCAAATAGGATAAAGCCGTCAGCAATAACCCACATGACAAAAACAGAGCATAATCTCTTCCTGCTAATGGAGTAAGCTGAACGGTAAGCACCCTCCCTCCATCGTAACCCCTGGAAACCATTGCAACATGGGCATTCTCAGCCCTGGTAATTGATCTGATAATCAGTGTACCACCAAGGCTCCCAAATGATTTTATTGTTTTAAACCATGTAACATAGCCCAGTCTGCTTCTTTGTGAAGACATCATCGTTTCCGTCTCTTCAATCAACAAAAACAGGTATCTATATACAAATGACAAAACTTCTATCAGGGTCTCTGGCGTCTTCATCCAGCGGGTAGCCATGCATATCTTTGTAACTGTTGTGGTAAAGGATAATAAAAGCATAAGCATTACCCCCCCTGCCACCTTTGTAAACAGCAACAGGCCAATCTGCAATCCCTCTTTTTTAAAAGCGAGTTCATAACCAAAAAGCGTACCGGAAAACAATACTGTCTCGCCATTGTGCAACCCCATTATAACCAGGATAAATATCCCGAATAAAAACGGCATCATCATTCGAAGACCTAACGTTATAAATGACACCCTTATGGTCAATAACAAGATTAAGGATGTAACAAAAAACAGTAACGGAAGCGTAATGTCATTAGATAAAATATTAAGGATCAAACCTACACCAATATAAAACAGCTTAACCCTTACCTCTACATTTGTAAGCCAGTTGCTCCTTTGTGCAAAATGATCCATAACAACATGCTTTAATATTTCCATAGTTATCTATTCTTAGACAGGATAAACCAGATAGATTACTTCCTGTTATCCTGTCAATTTTTATTCTTGTGAATTTTTCTTATCTTTTCCTTCAACAAATAGTTTTCTGAAGTTGTAACCAATGACAATACCCCCGACCAGACCAAAAAAGGTAAAAACAAACAGCAGGAGGTCTCCCTGATCTGTGTTGATATAAGGATCTCTTGGTGGATGGCCATATTTTTCGGCATATTTCCCTACAATACTTACATCAATTCCTGTCCATTTCCCCTCTTCTTCAACCGCTACTGTTTCCTCCACCTCAATACCTTCAATTGGATCAGGCATGTATGGCCCTTCCGCGTACAGAACATGCGATTGAGTAAGACATAATATGAATGCAAAAATAGTGAAATACTTAGACATAATAAAACCAATTTAAGGATTTAATAATTGAGGGATTATTATTCTTTTATAACCCTCAGGTTGTATAAAATACTCGGACTGACTTTATATACGTAGGACAGAGCAAATCCAACGACAATGCCTTCCGCAATACATAGTGACCCTTGAGAAGTAGCCATAAACACTACGAATATCTCTAACATTGCCTTTGCACTGTGCATCATGGCAACGGAGAACGACTCGTCCCCTTCAAATACCAGAAGTCCTAATCCTATCGAGGTACCCATATAAGTACACAAATCGGAAATTACTCCGGCCAGGAAACCACACCAGAACAGCTTAAGGCCCATCCTCTGCGCCAGCCTGAATGCAAAGTACCCTGAAAAGGAGCCGAGTACACCCATAGAAAAGATATTAACACCCAGGGTAGTAATCCCTCCATGAGCAAGAAAAAGTGCCTGTATAAAAAGCGCAATTCCTGCAATAACAACGCTCACAAATGGTCCCAACAGCATCGCACTCATTCCTGTTCCCGCCGGGTGTGCAGTTGCCATTCCATTCAAACCTACTACAGGAATTGGAAAACAGGAAAAAACAAACACGGCGGCCCCGACCAATCCAACTAACGGAAGGAAGCCCGGTACCTCTCTCTTCTTTCTCTTCAGACTGAGTGTACCAATGACAACAAATGGTATAATCAGAATGAACCAGAAAACAACCCATTTTGGAGGCAATATACCTTCAGTAATATGCATTGCATACGCGTTATGTGGCAACAGCAGAAGTGCAATGACGATAGATAAGCCTAATAATATTTTTTTTATTTCAATCAATCTGGAATCAAAAACAAACAAAAAAACCCGTACCTTTTGCGGAAAAAAGGTACGGGCTATCAGTAAGTCTGCATACAAGTTAACTTGATGATCAATTACCATATAAACCTTCACCTTCTTTACCATCGAAGTTTATGTGAAGCAGTTACAGGCAGGTCTTCTGACTATCGAATCGTTCTACTCATTGCGCCTTCCCATACGCCAGTGGCGAACAGTGGCATTGCAATTTTCGTCATCGACTACAGCGGCGGGTCCGTTCCCTGTTCTACCAGGGATTCCCTTTTAAATCCCATCCATTACATTCAGGATGGAATTACCTGTAACCGTACTCTTTAATTGTTTAAGATCAAAATTAAGAATAGGTAGTTCTACTTATAATACTTAACCCTGTCAACTTAATCATATTCGGCCCAATAACATTGCCTTCGCAAGGAGGGAATCAAAGCCATCGGCGCCTTTTGTCCGGGGAAGTGAATATATTCTTCAATTTGCTGAGGGTTTTTCCTCTTGATTTTGCTTTTTACTTTATATTATCATAGCAGCCTGAAGGCTATATAATAGTAACTACTGAGAAGAAGAGATCACGACTTCATCATTTTTTTATTCCTGTATTTTCAATTTACATAGAATTCCATATTTTTATAACAGTTTCTGAAAAATCAAGAATGACGTGGATTCAGCTCATGCTGGATTGCTAATACTGCTTATTAATCTGCCTGGTAATAATATAATGAAATTCAGATTTGTACAATACCCATTAATAGTAGTCACAATCCTACTTGTAGCTGAATCCGTAATCTGTGGAGAAGTAGAACGCTTGAAGTATGCGACAATTAATGGTGACATCGATGCCGTAAGGAGTTTACTGACAGAACACAGGAACATGGATATAAATGGAAAAGACAATAATGGCAACACTGCCCTGATGTATGCTGTTTCCAGTAATAAAATTAAGATCTTAGAAATCTTACTAGCCGTAAAGGCTGATGTGAATGTTGAGAATAGGGACGGAAATACCGCCCTGATAATTGCCGCATGGCATGGGCGTGCAAACATTGTAAACGCCTTGATAGCGGCAGGGGCCAATGTGAATGTGAAAAACACGGATGGGATTACAGCCCTTGAGGTCGCAGTAACGAATAACCGAAAGAAGATCATAACCTCACTTGAGGCAGCCGGGGCTATAGATAAGTTAGGCAGGACAGCCCTGATGTTTGCGGCAATGTGTGGGGACTACACCGCCGTAAAGCTCACACTCATTGAGGGTGCCGATGTAAATGCAAAAGATAATAATGGCAACACCGCACTGATGCATGCAGCTTCCAGTGACAATATAAAGATCACGAAAATTTTGATAGATACAGGGGTTGATGTGAACATCATAAGCAAGAACCGTAACACAGCCCTGATAATTGCAGTACGTAATGGACACTCAAATATAGTGGAAGCCTTGTTAGATGCGGGAGCAGATGTGAGCGTAAGAAATAAGAGTGGTCTTACAGCTCTTAGAATTGCAGATATAAATGACTATAGAAAGATCGGTAGTTTGCTCGCGGAAGCTGGTGCAGTGCAATAGTACTGGATTATCCAGATTATGATTCTAAAGAAATAGTTTCTTTCTTACTTTTCTCAACTACTTACCATTTGTTAATAAGCTCTATAGCAAACTTAACCTGCTCATCATTACCTTCAACAACATAATCTGGTTTTACACCTGCACCCTGTAGTGAGGTACCATCAGCAAGGTAGAATTCACCGATGGTAAGAACTAAGGAATGTTTGTAGTCTAACGGAAAAATTTTTTGTATCGTTCCCTTCCCATAACTATTTGTACCCACAAGTATAGCTTTTTGATAGTAACGTAAAGTTGTTGCAAATATTTCAGCACAGCTTGCAGTATTACTATTTATTAATATCACCAGAGGGCTAGTAAATACTTCATCATTTCTGGAAAAATATTTTGTCTGCCCTTTACTTTCTACCGTTAGTAGAAGTTTGCCTTCAGAAATAAATAACTCCATTATTGGAATAGTCTCTTCCAGGCTTCCTCCCGGATTATCCCGCAGATCGAGGATTAATCCACAGAGGTCTTTATCTTTTAAATCTGCCAATGCCTTTGTAAAGCCTTCCTTTGTTCTTCTCCCAAAATGCTCAATTTTAATGTATCCGATATTATCATTAATAATCCTTGTGCCAGATATAGTTTCTGCCCTTTCGAAGCCTCTTATGAAACCGGAAGAAGAAGGCTTAATCTCTTTGAGCGAACTATGTTGATCCAGAGAAGTTGTTATGCTCTTAATGGATGACTTGATTAGCTTTTTAACATTAGTATCTTTATAGTAGTTATTTTTTATCTTGAGAATAAGATTTTCTAAAAGAAGCACATCTTCATCCTCTTCAGATGAGAATTCAGGATCCTTTTTCCTCAACACCTCGTATTCCAATCTGTTAATGTCAACAATCTCCCCATCATACGCTTTCTGGAAATCTCTTGCAGATTCTATGGAACTGAAAGCGACTACATAGGGTGGCATTGAATCCTCAAGAGTGATATCAGGATCATTAATATACCAGGCGTTCTGGCTGTCAATGATCTCTTCGCTATAATAATCCACAGATTTCATTGAAAGAAATTTATCACTAAACTTGTTTCTATAACTTAAGGCGCAATGAATACAACAAGTTTTTTTGTCACCATCATTCATGGTTAAAAAATATGCGGTTTTTATATTTGTTACTAACATGAGACACCAGGGACACATGTTTTCAATATTATATTTTTCTATTTTGAGCGGAAATGATATTTCCTGCTCTCTTCCTTCCCAATTAAACTGTACGATGAACAGATACTGTCCCTCATCTTCCAGAACCTGTCTCATTCTATAGTTGGATTCATTATCAAGGAACGGTCTATAAGAAATTCTTTCTATGCCTTGGGGATCAACAACCTTAAACTCAAGTTTCTGATTGTAATAATATCCTGAACTGATTTTTTCAACCCGAACGGTGAAATCGAAGACTCCGGTGTCTCCAACTGGATAATAGGAAAGAGTGGTCCTGTATTCTTCCGTCTCTTTGAGATGATTTATCACGGTTGGCCGTGGAATGGCATTCCCAGCCTGGTGTGAATATACCGGACTCAGTGCAAGGACATTGAGACAGGAAAACAGCAATAACAAAAACGCTCTTATTATATATTTCATTGTCTCTTTCAAGATATATGCATAGGAATTTTCAACGTTGATAACACTTCGACTCCCCGTCCGTACCGGCACGGGCAGGCTCTCAGGTTAAGGGTGGATTCGCTATCGCTTAAACCACCCTACGCTAATATGAAAAATTTAAGAATATAGTACTATTTTCAAAATACTTTTTGCACAAAAAAAGGAGCAAGGGCTATATGTAAAAGACAATTCCCCCTTGCTCCTTTTAAAAACCATGAAACAAACTACTATGTAGCTAAGACTAAATTAATGACAATAATTTGCTGCACCAATAATTGTTACTGCCCATGGTGAAAGACCGACGTTAGTTATCTCCTTGTAGTCGTCAGTATCCGCATCAAAGACAAAGACTGAATTCCTTGCAGATGCTGCAAGATACACTTTCTTTCCGTCTAGTGTAGTCGATGCGGTTTCAGGACTCACATTTAGACCAAGCTTAATCTTCTTTATTTCTCTCATCTCTTCCATGTCATATATATATACTCCATTATCTCCTCTGCTTATGACATAAGCCTTTTTACCTCCGTTTACAAAATTGACTCCAGTCATATCCGCACCACCGGGGAAGGTAGCTACAACCTTATTAATAGTTGTATCGATCACGGAAATAGTCTCATCACCATTATTTGGCACAAGCATCTTTGTACCGTCAGGTGACGCATAAGCTCGCCATGGATCATCTCCTACAGGGATCGTTGCTACCACACTGTCATCTATTGTATCAATAACAGCAACCTGATCTGAATCACCGTCAGCGGCATAAGCGTAACGGCCGTCAATTGTCAATGTAGGATTTGCGATACCTACAACTTCAGCTAATTTACTATTCATGTCTACCTGGGCCATTACATATGCACTTCCTACTTCCATCGTTGATGCAACCAACTGTGTTTCAACATCTATAACTCCTACTTCATGTGCTCCCATGTTAGAGATGTAAACCTTAGAGCTGCCCGGCAGGCAAACAATGCCGTGTGGTTCAAAGAAACCGTTGAGCCTTCTTATCTCTTTTTTAGCTTCTATATCCACGACAGAAACACATCCTGCAGCCATATTTCCAATATATGCATATTTACTGTCAGGAGTAATATCGAAATGCTCCGGCATAAGTCCCAACCTGACCTTGGTAAGCTCCCTGGTCTTTAGATCAATGATCGCTACAAAATTAGAGTTTGTACCTGTTACCAATAAGTTTTTTCCATCCAGAGTCGCAACGGCCATGTGTGGATTTGACCAGTCACCACATGCAATGCGGTCCAGTATCACATCCGTATTCAGATCTATAACGGTAACATCACTGGAATCGCGATTGGTAACGAATGCGACTGAATTAGGATCAAAACTTACCTGTTTATCTCCGGCCTGGCCAGCCAATGCAAAGACCCAGGATGCAGTAACCATGCAACATACAAAGATACCTGTATTAAACATCTTCAAATTTTTCAACATACTCTTTCTCCTCCTTTCAAGATTTTTCGAAATTATAAAATAAAAACTTTTCATTTTGATCAATCCACCTCCTTCCATGAATTTGATGAACTTTTTCCTGTCATATGAATTTCCAATTCTTAAATACCGTATAGCGATATTCAAAATTCTACCTGTGTTCTAATACCAATAACGCCAGCTGTAGCATTTGAGCCCATCCCGGCAGGATCAAACACTGCTTGAACGTTTGGTGTAACGGCAAAGCGATTATTAACCTGAAATTTATAATAAACCTCTAACGCGCTCTCTTTATCTCCATCTACTATGTCTAACATACCAAATGCCATAGCGACTTCATCATTGACCCTTGAAAAGAATGGAGACCGGAACCGGAGACCCGCACTCCATGCGCTTGCAATACTCGCGTCATCCTCTTCAGACTCATTGGCTCCATAACGTCCAAATGCGGTCAGCCTGGTGGAAAGGTTCTGATCTATGCTGACGCCAAAACCGTTGTTATCCTCCGTACCACCTTTAGTCTTTCCCCACAGGCGATAGTTACCCTCCTGGTTAAAGAAGAAGTGAGATCTATATCCTATTTCAGCTATAGCATATATACCATCAGTGACATTGGTACCTGAATTATCAATACTTTGCAAACCAAACCCAATCGTGAATGCTCTTCTTGTATCAAAAAATGCCAATAAGCCGGGACCGTTTCCAGGTTGCTCCATTGCAGGATTATTCACAAAGGCGCTTGTTATAAACTGGGTGGTTTCATCGTTAGCAACCGTGTTGGAATCGAAGTAGTTTGTCAAGTCTACCTTACCACCTACAATCCTTAATCTTTCCAGCAAAAGAAACGTCTGCAACCATGCTTCTCTGACAGAAACCCTGTCAACTCCATCAGTGTCCTGCAGCGAACCGGAATCATCATTAAGACCTGAAATACTTCCAACAATCTCATCAGGCCCATTACCTCCTATCGATTCGAGGTCCAGGAAAAAAGTAGTGTAGAGAAGCGGCCTCGCTATAAACAGCAGGTCCGTGGAACCTTCTGCAAAACTCTTCTTTCCGCTATTAGCAACACTCTTTCCCTGCCTGTCACTATTTATTAATTGCTGAAAAATACCTGTACCGCTGGCCCCAACGATTACACGGCTCTCCATTTCATCTTCAACCGCAGCTGAGATCCTGTCTGATATACTCTCTCGCCTGGCAAATTTAAATAGTTTGAACCGCGATCTTTTCTTCTGCTTCAAACCGCAACTTGGGCATTTTTTGTCCTCGCCCTGTGCCGTAAAGACATGCCCTTTTCGGCAGACATATTCCTGAATACGTCTTATTTCATCAGTTATATCCATGAGTGAGGCCCTGTCTTTAAGATCGTAAACCATATCTTCTAACGTACTAATCTTGTTTGCAAGTCCCTCTTCAGACTTAGCAAGGCCCTTTTGGTCATCAATAGAGTCATACTGACTGTGCTTTTGTTTTGTCCCTGCAGAAGACCTTGCCACCTCCGGCTCAACACTTTCGACCTTATCAAGATACTTTTCCAACCTGTTTATGGTGTTCTTCATGCTTTTGACCTGCCTGCTTAATGCCTCAAATTCCTCATCAGAAACTGCTGCAAACACCGGATTACAAGAAAGTAAAATAATGAATAGATGCGGTAGATAATAAAAATACTTCATGCGAACCTCCTTTTCCCCTCGGAAAAAAATGTTAGAAAAAATGCGCAAGACAGGTCTCCTGGCTTTCGGATCATCCTTGCTTCTGCACCTTCCCATCCGCCGAAAGCGGACAGTGGCATTTTGCAGATTTCGTCACCGATTACAGTTGCGGGGCAGCTCCCGTTAACCGAGTTTAAACCCGGCGGGGATTCCCTGATATCTCACACACAGAAAAAAATTACTAAAATGTTAACTCAAACGATTACCTCCATTGCCCACAAAAAACACGAAATACCACGAAAATATCTTTTAGTGTTTTTCGCAGGCTGATTTATTACTCCAATAAAAAAACCCGGATCTTCTCATTGAAGATCCGGGTTTCATGTTTATGTGTATTATGTAATAAATACGTATTCAACCTCCACCTTCTTTACCTTCGAAGAGTTATTGTGAAGTATTTACAGGTAGGTCTTCTGACTATCGGGTCATCCTGAAGACTGCGCCTTCCCACCCCGGTCAAAGCCGGGAGAAGTGGCCTGTTATCACGAAAAAAAATGATACGCAGTTTCAGTAGCCGATTACAGCGGCGGGTCCGTGCCCTTTAAGGGACTTCCCTATTATGTCGCTAGCAGCAGTAAACTGCTGTTTGCGAACACCCGTAAACAAACTTTTGAATTTTCAAAGTACAGTAATCAATCTAAAATTGACTCGTTCCTTGAATATAATGACATGGAAATTATTGTCAAGAAGAAACTGTTTAAACGCTTTCAAACATTTCCTTATGTAATGGAATAATAACTACTTATCTAATATTTAATTACAGAAAAGTGCTTCATGATTTTTAAAAATTTTACTGTATAAAAAAGCTTGACAATTAATGAGGATTATTTATATTAAAATCTAAATTATTATCTTATTATTTGCAAGAGTCGAGTAGGGTTTTGTTAGTAGCGAAGAACTAACATAATTATTTTTTTATAAAAGGAGGAAGTTAATGAAGGCTACAATAGATGCTGATGAGTGTACCGGTTGTGAACTCTGTGTAATAACATGTCCGGATGTTTTTGACATGGAAGATGATGTCGCTGTCGTAAAGGGTGATTCCGTTCCTGGTGGCGCAGAGGAAGACTGTAAACAGGCAGCAGAAGAGTGTCCCGTTGAATGCATAGCTATTGAAGATTAATTTCTTGCATAACACCGTCCCAGGCGGGAAGGTGCTATGACAAGTATAAAATATGATAAGGAGAACTGCACAGGCAAGAATTGTAAAGCAATTCTTACTGGTATTCTCCTTATTTTATTTCTCCACCTTTTCTAACGTAGCCTGGTTTTTTTTAGACAGCTCTGCATTATAAAAGCCCTCATCCTCCGGCAATGACAGGTACGAATTAGAAGTATAATCAATCCCGATCCTTACATTTTCCGTCTGGCACTCAAGCAGATGCCCTCCAGCCTTTTTATCTTCAGTAATAAAGTGAAAATGATAACCGGGAACATTTATTCCTTTCATATAGTCCGGAAACCAGGACCCCACTAATGTACCCTTTACATCATGAAACTCAAATATTGGTTGGTCCTTTACTATTTCAACAAGCGGTGGATACGGTCTGTTCTGCCTGGGGACACTCCTTGCCTTGATATACTCAAATGTCCCTTCAATTTTAAATGCATAAAAGATATTTTCTGTCGGCAACATGCCGTCCAGAAATAGTTTTAGTTGATCGTAGTCAACTGACTTGTCTATCTCCTCTGTTTTGTCTGATTCGAAGAAAGTAACCACGGCAAACGGAGTTTTCATTAAATCGTCAACAGGATAAGCGATTCCGTCCGCTTTAATTTGATAAAACACACCATCTAATCCAACCATCTCACCATCAAGGTTGTTAAATGTTCCCAAACCAAAATCGCCATGTCTCCTTAATTCTCCAAATGTCATATCCCCCTCATAGATCTCATCCAACAGAGCGTTTATAGTTGATGTCTGATATAAGACTTCCTCTTTTTTTTGTGCGAATGAACATCCGCATGTTAGTATTACCAGAATTGTGGCTGACAAAAGATGTCGCATATTTATTTAGTATAGAAATTAAAAACCAAGATATTGAATGCAGGGTTGTAGTTGCAGGGTGGATTATGTAAAGAGAATCTATTAATTATCTTTTTGGAGTGCAGTGACCGCCTGTCCGCCAGTCTGTTAGGCGGGTGTCACTGCTTAAATACGCATCATCACGGATGATGCACTCCATAATATCATATTAGCTTCTCAGCAATCTGGACTGCGTTAAGTGCCGCACCTTTCAGGAGATTATCACTTACGACCCACATGTTTAGTCCGTTCTCGACAGAGCTGTCTTCCCGTATTCTTCCCACGAAAGTATCATCTTTACCGGCAGCATCTGTTGCCAATGGATATAATTGTTTTGACGGATCATCAAGGACTACAACGCCTTCAGACTTGCTTAATAAATCCCTGGCCTGATCAGCACTAAACGCCCCCTCTGTTTCTATATTAACCGACTCACTGTGTCCCCTGAATACCGGTACCCTCACAGTAGTTGTTGTTATGCGGAATGAACTGTCCTCCAGGATTTTCTTTGTTTCGTTAATCATCTTCATCTCTTCATCGGTATAGCCGTTTTCCTTGAAGGCATCACTCTGAGGTAATTGAGGGAGGGCATTAAATGCTATCTGATGAGGAAAAACACTGCGATTAAATCCTTCACTCTTCTCTGAAAGAATATGCTCGGTTTCATTCTTTAATTCCACCAGGGCATTATAGCCTGCTCCGGATACTGCCTGATATGTTGAAACTACCACCCTCTTGATTTTTACTGCATCATGTATCGGCTTTAAAACCAAAACAAGTTGTATTGTTGAACAGTTTGGATTCGCAATTACGCCATTATGTTCCGAGATCCTGTTTGCGTTTACTTCAGGTACGACCAAAGGTACGTCTTCATCCATTCTAAAGGCGCTGGTGTTGTCCACGACAACACAATTGCTCTTTATAGCATAAGGCACAAATTCCCTGCTGATACCCCCCCCCGCACTGAATAGTCCGATGTTCATCCCTTCAAATGAATCTGCTGTTAATTCCTGTACCTGTACCTCTTTTCCACGAAAGACTACACTCTTTCCTGCCGAACGGCTTGAAGCGAGCGGTCTTAATTCATCAATGGGAAAATCTCTTCTTTCAAGCACCCTGAGCATCTCTGTCCCTACTGCTCCTGTAACCCCTACTACTGCAACATTAACTCCCATATTCTTCACTCCTTTTATATTAAATCGTAAATCTGAAACGTAATTCGTAAATTAACCTATGTTCTCAGTCGCCAAACCTTTGCCGCACTATTTAGCCCTGATTAAGATATCGTCACTTATATTCAATTTGTTCTTAACGTCATGAATCTGAGACAGGAACCTCCTTGCATCTTCTGGATAACCGGCAGTTGGTTTTATGTCCTGAACCTTTTCCTGCCAGAACGAGTTGAATAATTTTATAAACAGCTCACGGATGTATTTACTAAACATCGAAGCAAGCGCCGTTGGAAAATACTTTGAATCTGCGCCCACAATAAAAGAGACATCCATCATTTTGTTTTCATTCTTAACACTGTAGGTTGACAAAGGGTTTCCCTCTACAATCGAATCTATATTACATCCCTCAAAATTCTGTGTCAGCAATTTTTCGTAATAGTTTCTTCCCCCATGCTTATCTATTAAAACCTTTGGTTTGTGCACCCCATAATGTTCAAAAATTTCTTTAAGGTGCGTTACACAATCCTTGAAAAGAAGTAAAGACTTGTTACCAAGAATCTCAAGTTGCCTGTTTATCTCTGACACACATAGAAACCGGCTTTTTATGTCAAGTATGTGTACGTCCAGCAAGTGTGCCGTATCATTGAAAATGTCCGCATAATTCATGATTGCAGATACATTCGAAGCAACAGGCAGATCAAGATCTTTTCCCTGGTACCATGGATATTTTTCCAGAACGCCATCATCGCAACCTGACAATAGTTTCAGTAAATCAGTGAATTTTGTTACCGGGCCCTTTGTGTGCCATACAAAAGATAAAACGGTCTCTTCCAGCATTTTTAACCCGGTTTTTTGCTGATATAGCTTTTTACTATCACCAACGATTACACGATTTCCACGTTTTTGAATTTTCTCAGAAACAGCATCCTTCAGGAGATGCCAGATGTTTGTTTCATGGTGATATTCATCCGGTATTTCCATTACGACCTTTGAGAGAACAAGCGGGCCTAATGTGGGGCCATAACCGGCTTCATCAATACCAGCAATTATTGGCATTTTCCAAAAAAAACGTGGGAATTGTATAAAATTTAGAGTACTTAAGGATTATAACGAGTGGGCTCAGAGTGTCAAGAAGCCATTTTACGCCATGAATCCTGATAAACTCTTTGAAGAAAAAATCTTTTTTGAGGCTAATCATGACCCTATATACAAAAGAAATGAGTGGTTGCCAATTCAATTCTCCTTGACAAAAAAAGTGTCTAAAATATAATTACTTAATGCTTTATAACATCACGCAATTTCCAGTAACAAAAAGTTGTAGCAAAAAGCATTATTTAGAATAAAGATAATTAAAACTATATTATTATAAGGTATAAATATGGAAAAAATAGAAGGTAAGGTTGCCAAAATACTCGATGAGTATAGTATAGTGATTAATGTCGGTAGAGATAACGATGTGGTGAACGGGATGGTATTTGCCGTCTTCGTACAGAGTGACGAGGAGGTTAAGGATCCGGACAGTGGCGAAGCTCTGGGTAAACTGGAGAATATCAAGGAGCATGTATTTGTGGCTCATGTACAGGACAAATTCTCAACCTGTGTTGCCGGAGAAAAGGACGCGTCCTGCGAACATGAATCTCATGGTGCACAGACACTCAGCGGCGCCATGATGGAAGAATCCATGACGGTAAGGCCCGGAAACAGTAAGCTAAGTAATGAAAAACTGAATGTTAATACCTCTCAGATCACCGGTGTTCCACAATTGGGCCCGATATCAGTCGGTGATATGGTACGAGCCGTTGAGGTAGGTGGATAAGGGAAGAGCTCAACACATTATTTAGTCTAACTGATACGTGCGAAAAATAGCCTCAGAACAAGGAAAACATGAAAATATTAAGATCACAGGAAGGTAATATCACTCAGGAAATTGAAAAGCTCAAGCAGGGAATGAGCATATTTGCTGATACGGTTACCAAAGGAATGGAAGCTAAAACGAAAAAAGTCTTTGGCGAACCGTTATCTCCATCTGAAAGTGCCAGGCGTGTAATTGATGACGTAATAGAAAAAGGTGATGAGGCACTGGAATATTATTCAGAAAAGTTTGAAGGTATAAGCCTGATTGCAGAAAATATTAAGATCAAAGCTTCTGAAATTGAGGATGCCTACAAAAAAGTATCTCCGGAATTAATAAGCGCTATAAAAAATGCAAAAGAAAATATTTGGAAATTCCAGGAATACATTCGCATACAGGAGCCTGAACCCTTTCATTCAGATGGGGCAAGGATAAAGGTAAAATATAATGCCATCGAAAATATCGGAATTTACGTCCCCGGCGGTTCAGCATCATACCCGTCTTCAGTATTGATGAACGCTGTACCTGCAAGAGTTGCGGGAGTAAAAAAAATAGTGGTTGTAACACCACCCGGCAGAGACGGAACTATCTCCCCTGAAAGGCTGGTCGCATGCGGTGAAGCAGAAGTGGACGAAGTTTACATGATTGGAGGAGTACATGCAATAGCCGCGCTCACATTTGGAACTAAAACTGTCCCTGCAGTTGATAAGATTGTCGGACCCGGTAACCAATTTGTAACACTTGCCAAGAGGGAAGCGTATGGGCATGTAGGCATAGACATGCTGGCAGGACCAAGTGAGGTACTTATAATAGCAGATGAATCTGCTAATCATGCTTATGTCGCTTCTGATCTGCTGTCACAGGCCGAACATGCCCCCGGCATTTCAATACTGGTTACCGACTCTAAGGAAGTTGCAAACGGGGTGTCACAGGAAATATCCAGACAAATGGAGACTTCATCCCGCGGTGACCTGATCAGGGAATCCCTGGATAAATTTGGCTTTATCGTCCTTACAAAAGATATGAATGAAGCCGTAGATATCTCAAATACTCTGGCTCCGGAACACTTACTGGTGATGGTAGAAAACGAAGATGAGGTTTTATCAGGACTTAAACATGCAGGAGCTATTTTTGCCGGACCGTTCACTCCGGTAGCAGTTGGCGATTACTTTGCCGGACCATCACACGTATTACCAACCGGCGGAACGGCAAGATTTTTCTCCGGCCTGTCAGTTAATGATTTTCTTAAAAGGACAAGTATAATTTCATATTCTGAGGAAGTCCTGAGAGCAGCGGCCGATGACATAATCACAATTGCAGAGTCAGAAGGACTGCAGGCCCATGCTGACTCGGTACGGATAAGAATAAGTAAATAATAAAAAGAAATGGAAACTAAAAAGCAATCAAGTTATTTCAGAAAAAATGTTGATAAAATGACCGGATATATTCCCGGCGAGCAGCCGCAAGACGGCCTGTACATTAAACTCAATACTAATGAAAACCCATATGCCCCTTCTCCCAAAGTCCTTTCAGCCTTGAGAGATGAAATAAATGACAATTTGCGATTGTATCCTGATCCTGTCTCTACGGGTGCCAGGGAAAAGGTAGCAGAGATCTTTGGGACAAAACCTGAAAGGGTTATGGTTGGAAACGGATCTGACGATCTCTTAACCATTATAACCCGAAGCTTTGTCAGCAGAGATGATAAGGTTGTTTATCCGTATCCGACCTATCTTCTCTACAAAATACTTTCAGAGATCCAGAATGCGAAAGAGTGCATTATTGATTTCAGTGATGACTATTCTCTTTCGGATGACATTCTGGTAAAAGATGCTTCCGTTACCTTTATGTGTAATCCCAACTCACCGTCCGGAACAATGATACCGGTTGAGAAAATTTCAGAAATTGCAGGAAAGATAGACGGAATCATTGTGGTTGATGAGGCGTATGCGGATTTTGCCGATGATAACTGTTTGAGGCTGGTTGATAAACACCCAAACCTTATTGTCCTGCGCACACTTTCCAAATCATATTCGCTGGCCGGAATGCGTCTGGGTTTTGCAATAGCACAAGAGGAACTGATTAACGGTATGATGAAGGTAAAGGACTCGTATAACGTGGACAGGCTCAGTATGGCATCTGCAGTTGCCGCACTGGACGATCAGGAAACATTCAGACAAAACGTTTCCCGAATAATAAAAACACGAGAATGCCTGTTGGACTCACTGAAAGAACTAGGATTTTTTGTATACCCATCTCAGACAAACTTTGTTATGATCAAGTGTAAAAATTCCTGTGAAGCGAAAGATATCTACCGGAAGCTAAGGGAAAGAAAGATACTTGTCAGATATATAGAAGAACCAAGACTTGATGATTGCTTGAGAATTACTGTAGGAACCGACGAAGAAATAGACACGTTACTTAAGGAGCTGGCAGATATACAGCTGGTTTTACTAAATCAAAATAGGTGATTATGAAAAACAGGACTTCCAATATAGACAGAAACACGAATGAAACGAATATCAGCCTATCACTTAATCTGGACGGTGAGGGTAAGCGTTCTGTATCTACGGGTATAGGCTTCTTTGACCACATGCTGGATCTGCTTGCAAAACACGCCTTGTTTGATCTGGAGATTAAGGCTACCGGTGATACGAATGTAGACTTTCATCATACGGTTGAGGATGTGGGTATCTGTATGGGGCTGGCAGTGAAAGAAGCTTTAGGTGAAAAGGCGGGTATAGTCCGTTTTTCTAACGTCAGCGTACCAATGCAGGAATCGCTTGCAAATATTGCGCTTGATATCAGCGGGCGTTCGGCCCTTGTTTTCAATGCGAAGTTGGACTCAAAGAAAATTGGTGATTTTGACTCTGAATTGATCAAGGAGTTCCTGGAAGCATTTACTGTGAACGCCGGTCTGAATCTTCACGTAGACGTTCCATATGGTGAAAATGCACATCACATTGCGGAAGCAATTTTCAAAGGCATGGCAAAAGCCCTTGACAGGGCAACGAGAATCGATGAACGAACTGATGAAGTCCCCTCGACAAAGGGTGTTTTATAGACATTCCTGCCTCTGTTGCATACAACCAACAACATAATCGAAAGGAAATATTTTTAGTGATGTTCAACAATATTGTCTTTATAAATAGAAATACGCTGTTTTTAGCGTTTCTCATTATTGGTATTCTTTTATATACCTCAATACAAACTGCATGGTCAGACGAACAGAAAACAGATATCTCTCCACAATATCTTGGAGAAAGGGTTGCTCGTACACCCTGGCCGATGTTCCGCCACGACCTTCACCATACAGGACGCAGCCCATACGCAGGATCAGAAACAAACGACATAAAATGGACGTTTCAGACAGAAGAGCCAATATCATCTTCTCCCGTGATAGGCATTGACGGTACTATTTATTTCGGATCACAAGATACACATCTCTATGCCGTTAATCCGGATGGTACGCTGAAATGGAAGTTTAAAACAGGAGCTGAAGTCGACTCAACTCCGGCAATCGATATCGATGGCGTTATATATTTTGGTTCATGGGACAAATTCCTCTATGCGCTTTATCCGGACGGCAAGCTGAAATGGAAGCACGCAACAGAGGGAGGTATTATCTCATCTCCCGCAATAGGCGATGACGGTTCACTCTATTTTGGAGGCTGGGATAACAGGGTACATGCTATAGATGCGGAAGGCAAGCACAAGTGGGAATATAAGACGGCGGACCATATATGGTCTTCTCCTGCGATAGGGAGCGATCATATGATTTATTGTGGTGCAGAAGATTACTACATATTTGCCCTCAAGCCTGATGGCAAGGCCGTATGGTCATTCGGCACTCGCTACCTGCTGGAATCATCACCCACTATTGGAGATGATGGATCATTATATTTCGGTTCTGAAGATGCAAACGTCTACGCACTTGACCCTGGCGGCAAACTGAAATGGAAATATAAAACCGAATATGATATTGATTCATCCACAGCCCTGGCGCTGGACGGTACAGTTTATATTGGATCCGGAGATGGCAAACTCTATGCGATAAATCCTGACGGTACTCTAAAATGGACATTTCAAACAAAATATTCAGTGATGTCTTCACCGGCAATTGATGCCAATGGCGTCATTTATGTGGGCTCGCGTGATAAAAAATTCTACGCAATAAACCCGAACGGTACCATGAAGTGGTTTGTTGAAACCGGTAGCGCTATTGAATCATCCGCCGCTATAGATCAAGACGGAACTATTTATATCGCCTCAACAGATGGCAAACTATATGCTATCGGAAAAAAGATGGAAGTCTACCCATAATAGCTTAAGATCGAATATTGAAAGAGTTCCATAAAATACTTCGTCATTTGTTTCCGGCTTATTCGATTGTGCATCCACTTACAAAACAGCAAGTAAAGCTGAAATAAGTATCAAGGATGCAATTTCATTTCATTCAATTACCTCTATTTATTGACAAAACGGGCTTCTTCATATACATTTGCAAAATAGTTTTATGTTCTCCTTAGAATCAGGATTATAGAAATAACTAGAAACCAATTACACCATGCCGGAAATCACTGATAATTTAGATCAGCAGGTTGCTGCGGCAGTTGCTCATTACTGGACCACCCGCAAAGCACAAAGGGAAAAGCAAAAGAGTAAAGGTACCTCTGATGCCGGCTTGAGAAGTGCTGTTACCGGTGGGGCTCAAATGGATGGATTTATAAATCTTGTTACAAAGATAATCTTAGATACCGGAATTGAAAACAAGTATGTTTATCAGAAAAAATCATTAGAACTGCCAGGGTTTTTTAGACCAACCAAGGAGTGGGATTTGCTTGTTATCAAAGATGGTAGCTTAGTCGCTGCGGTAGAGGCAAAATCTCAAGTTGGTCCTTCATTTGGTAACAATTTTAACAACCGGACAGAAGAAGCAATGGGAACCGCCATTGATCTGTGGACTGCATTCAGAGAAGGTGCATTTAATGGAGATACTCAACCTTTTCTTGGTTATTTTTTTATGCTTGAAGATTGTGAAGCTTCAACACGTCCGGTGAAGGTGAAAGAGCCCCACTTCAAGGTTTTTCCTGAATTTGTAGGAGCTTCATATATGAAGCGGTATGAATTGTTTTGCAAAAAGCTTGTTCGTGAACGTCATTATACTTCCGCATCATTTATAACTTCTGACTGTGTTAATGGGATTAATGGTATTTATGATGAACCCTCAAATGATCTTGCCTTCTCTAACTTTGCCAAATCTCTCTCCTCTCATGTAAGGATGTTTACGGAATGATCAGCACTAACGAAACATGTCAAAAACTGATACATGGAGATTCGCGAAACCTGTCGTTTTTGCCAAACGAATCGGTTCATCTTGTAGTGACATCACCCCCATACTGGAACCTTAAACGTTATAATGAAAATTCCAATCAATTGGGTCATATAGATGATTATGAGGTATTTTTAAAGGAGTTGAAAAAAGTATGGAAGGGTGTATTTCGGGTCCTGGTTCCGGGCGGCAGACTAGTATGCATCGTAGGTGACGTCTGCGTTTCACGACGCAAGCACGGACGACATCTCGTCTTCCCCTTACACGCTGATATTTCTGTAATATGCAGAAAACTTGGATTTGATAATCTCAATCCGATCATCTGGCATAAAATATCAAATGCAAACTTTGAGGTATCTAATGGTACAAAATTTCTGGGAAAACCATACGAACCCAATGCTATTATCAAAAATGATATGGAATACATATTAATGCAACGGAAACCGGGAGGGTATAGACAGCCTTCAACAGAACAGAGAAAGAGGAGTAAAATCAGTAAAAGTGATTTTAACGATTGGTTTAAGCAGATATGGAACATAACCGGCGCTTCTACGAAGAATCACCCTGCTCCCTTTCCTCTCAAATTAGCAACTCGCCTGATCAGGATGTTTTCCTTCTATAATGATACGGTATTGGATCCTTTCTGCGGCTCCGGAACGACAATGATTGCTGCTTTAAGAAATGGCAGAAACAGCATTGGCATAGACATCGATAAAGAGTATTGTCGAATGGCAGTACGATACTTAAAAACGGAAATCAGTGATTCATCAGCCAAAGCGGAGTTAATCTTTCAAAAGATGACTGGTGGCAGTTCAGGTAAAGTGAAAATCTGTGAAGATCAATCCTTATACAAAGTAAGAACAGCTAACAAAGTATTGAAATAGATTACATTTTTAAAGAAAGGATTAATTATAAGAATAAGATTTGTATTGTTGATAACTTGCTGTTTTCTCCTGGTTGCTTCTGAAACATACGCAGTATCAAAAAAGAAATTAAATGATAGGATTGAACGGTATAACAACTATCTTAAAGAGGTAATGGAAATCCCTGAGACTGCAATACCATCGAAGCTTTTAAAGAGTTGCAAAGGCATCTTAATAATGCGTCAGTACAAAGCAGGGTTTATTTTTGGTGCCAAAGGTGGAGTGGGTGTCGCACTGAAGAGGGACATAAAAACAGGTAAATGGAGTGCCCCCACATTTGTCGCCAATACCGAGGGGAGTTTTGGATTCCAAATTGGAGGCCAGGCGATTGACGCTATACTTTTGATAATGAATAAAAGTGGTGTTGAGTCGTTACTCAAAGCGAAATGTAAAGTAGGCGTTGATGCATCTTTTGCCGTGGGTCCGGTTGGAAGAGATGCGGAGGCCAAGTTAGGACCCGACACCGCGTTCCTGGTCTATTCGAAGGCTAAAGGTTTTTATGGAGGGGTTTCATTTGAGGGCGGAATTATCACACAGGATAATCGTGCTAACAAAAAGTTCTACGGCAGGAAGGTAACCGTAAAAGAGATTTTCAAGGGCGAAGTAGATATGCCTGAAGGGGCAAACGTACTGGTAAATACACTGGAAGAATATTGTAATTGATACTGAAAATCTGAAACATACTTAAGCGTCCAGTCTTTTATCGTTGATAATTTGTAAGGAGATAGTATGAAAAGGTACCAATCCTATCATTTCTCTGTAGCTGACGACTCAAGGCATGCTGGTCTCTTTTGAAAGAACAGTCTTCTCTACACGTGGTTCCGGGGTGATAGTTATATCCATGTAATCGTTGTTCTTTTTCAGGTTTACCTTAAAGGACAAGTATCTCATCTCAATAAATACTAGTAACATACGAACCGTCCATGAAGCAATATCCCAGATCCTGCGGCAATAATAGACTGGAATAGACTCCGTAGGAAACTTTGGAGAGCGCCGTTTTCTAACCTTAATCCGAAAAATGCCAAAAAGAAAAGGATAGAGCCCCTCCACAAAAACAGCGCTTCGAAACCATATCATGTCTCTGGCAATATTTTTTTGCCGACGGTCTTTCCTGCGTTTCAGAATTGTTTCAACATGTTCACGGGAGTAAAAGGATTTCCACGCATCCCGGTAAGCCCGCATTAACTCATCACGACTCATCTTTGGATGTTCCGCGCAGGGTCGGGTTGTGTCGTAATCATTCATCTCTTTTGCCATCGGCACACCCTTCAGATGGTTATCGAGATGATCCTGTGAACCTGGCAGTGGCGTCATCATAAAAAAAACAACAAATTCAATTGGGATCTCCTGTTTCAGGCGCTCCACATCACGCATAATGGAATCATATGTATCGCCTGGAAATCCTATAATATACCCCGTATGAGTTACTACACTGGCATCGCGCCATGCCTGAAGCATTATACGATACTCACTGATGCGATTCTGCGGTTTACCACATGCCTTCAAATTATCAGGGTTGACACTCTCCATACCTATAAAAATGCGGCGACATCCGGCTCATGCAAGTTTATTGACAAACCTCGGGATCCGATATGACATTGTATCGGTCTGTATCATGAGGGTAACACGTTTCTTCTTTTTTAAGGAAATAATGCGATCTACAATTTCCTCCCATCGTGGATGACGAGCAAAATTATCATCCGTAATGAAGAACCCTCTCATATCTTGCGCCTGGTTACGTTTGATTAACGCTTCAATATCAACAGGCGTATGCCCTCGCATGTCGTTACCTTGAACATTTATGATCGTACAGAAAGAGCACTTAAATGGACATCCCCTACCCGCGTCAAATGAAGTCTGGCGTGAATCACCATTAAATGAAAGGTTCTCTTTAGAAGCAAATGGAGTTACCGCACCTTCCAGTGAGGGTTGATCATTCAGAAAATTGTAAAGTGGCCTGAGAGAATTGTTGTAAGCATCTTTCAGCAACTCCCCCCAGCGATTTTCGACCTCTCCGGCTACCATTGTAATGCCGGCATCAATACCTTCCTGTATTTCATCCGGTACACTGGGAAGCATCTGGATGGAACCGCTCACATGAAATCCACCAATCATTACGTTAAGACCGCATGCCATGAACTCCTTTCCGAGATCTACTGCACGGGTAAATTGATTTGTCTGAACACCAACCATGCATACAATAGCGCGGTCAACGCCTGACGGTTTCATCATAGAAATGAGTTATGATTTCTACATCCGGCCCTAATACTTTATCATGCTCCGCCTGTTCTGTCAGCGCATTCATCATAGCCATTGAGTTGGACACAAGCACACCTCTAAACCAACTTATGACGTAACCGTCCTCGTCGTATTTAGAAGGTTTTATCAAAATGACATGAAATCGTTTCATCTATATCCCTTAGATCCAATAAGACTTACAAAATACAAAGAAATCTCTTCGCTTAATAATGCATCATCTATACAGAACACGGCAAGACTTCAACACCTTTTTCAGATTAATTCATGAAAAAATTATTACGTCTGCTCTGTAGCAGGAGATTTACGGAATGCTGGCCTCCTTTGAGGTCGCGACCTTCTTTACAGGTGGCTCAGTGGTAATAGTTATATCCATGTAATCGTTATTTTTTTTCTGGTTTGCCTTAAAGTACAGGTATCTCAACTCAACTACCATTAACAGCGTACGTACCACCCACGAAACAGTATCCCAGGTCCTGCGACAATAATAGACTGGGACTGACTCCGTGTGAAACTTTGGTGAACGCCGTTTCCTACCCTTCATCCGAAAAATGCCAAAAAGAAAAGGATGGAGACCTTCAATAAAAACCGCATTTCGAAACCATATCATGTGCCTGGCAATATTTTTCCTCCGACGGTCCTTCCTGCGCTTCAAAATTGTCACAACATGTTCGCGGCTATAAAAAGATTTCCACGCATCCCGGAAAGCCCGAACCAGCTCATCACGACTCATCTTAGGGTGTTCCATACAGGGCCGACACGTGTCATAATCATTCATATAATTAGACATCGGTACTTCTTTCAGATAGTTATCGAGATGATCCTGTGAACCCGGCAACGGCGTCATCATGAAAAACTCAACAAATTCAATAGGAAGTTCCTGTTTCAATCGCTCTACGTCACTCATAATAGAATCATAGGTATCACCGGGAAATCCAATAATATAACCGACATGAGTTACTACACCAGCATCGCGCCATGCCTGAAGCATGGTACGATAATCACTGATACGATTCTGCGGTTTACTACACGCCTTCAAATTATCCCGATTGACACTCTCCATACCAATGAAAATACGCCGGCAACCGGCTCGTGCAACTTTATCGACGAACCTTGGGATCCGATATGACATAGTATCAGTCTGTACCATGAGCGAGATATGCTTCTTATCTTTTAATGAAATGATACGATCAGCAATCTCTTCCCAGTGTGGATGACGGGCAAAATTGTCATCAGTTACGAAATACCCTCTAATACCCTGCTCTTGATTGCGTTTAATTAACGCTTCAATATCGTCCGGTGAACGCCCCCGCATAGTATTGCCTTGTACATTTATAATCGTACAGAAAGAGCACTTAAATGGACAACCCCGTCCCGCATCAAATGATGTCTGGCGCAAAACACCATAAAAGGAGAGTATCTCCTTAGAAACAAATGGAGTAACCGCCCCTTCCAGCGAAGGTTGATCATTCAGGAAATTGTATATTGGTTTGAGAGAATTGTTGTAAGCATCCTTCAACAACTCCCCCCAGCGTTTTTCTACTTCTCCGGCTACCATAGTTATGCCTACATCAATACCTTCCTGTATTTCATCCGGAATTCGGGGAAGCATCTGAATGGACCCACTCACATGAAATCCACCAATCATTACGTTAAGGCCGCATTCTTTGAACTCCTTTCCGAGATCAACAGCACGGGTAAATTGATTTGTCTGAACGCCAACCATACATACAATGGCACGGTCAACACCCGACTGAACCTCTGCTACCAAACTCTTTACAGGTATTCTCCGAACGGTTTCATCATAGAAATGAGTTATAATCTCCACATCCGGCCCTAATACTTTCTCATGAGAAGCCTGTTCCGTTAGTGCATTAATTACTGCCATAGAGTTGGAAACAAGCACACCCCGAAACCAACTGATGACATAGCCATCATCATCGTATCGAGAAGGTTTTATCAAAATAACGTGAAATCGATTCATCTATATCTCCCGGGATCAACCAGACTTACAAAATAGAAAGTAACTTCTTTGCTTGATAATGTATCATTTAAACAGAATACAGTAAGACTACAACTGTTTTTTAAGATATTATTCGGTAAGCAATTTCATTTGATTGGTTTTAGCCATACATGTAAAATGGCTAATAATGTTTTCAAAAAATTTAGTACCTATAGCGGCAAAAGAGATGCGAACTGTTCATACTATTTTTGTACTATAAGATGGGGAGATTATGATAATGAAGACACATGGAAATCGTGTAATATTTCTAACCACTTATCGGTTAAGAATCATTGTCATATTGACTATGGGCTTACTGTTTGCCTTTCCGGTATATGCACAGGAAACGTTGTGGAAAGAGCTGAATAGTAAGGTGATTAAATTTTATCGCGAAAACAAGTATACTGAAGCGATAAGTGTCGCCAATGAAGCATTGAAGGTTGCAGAAAACACATTTGGCCCTGAACACCACAGGGTTGCAACATCTATGAACAATCTGGCCTTAATATATAAAGCTCAAGGTAAGCAGGCTGCGGCCGAGGATTTTTATAAGAGCGCATTGACAATCTTAGAGAAATCGCTGGGTTCTGATAATCCCAAAGTAGGAACGGCCTTGTACAATCTGGCAAGACTTTACCATGAGCAGGAGAAGTATGCCGAAGCGGAACATATGTATAAACGGGCACTTGAGATAGATGAGAAGATACTCAGTCCGGAGCACCCTGATGTAGCGTTATCCCTCAATAATCTAGCCCAGCTTTATAATGATCAGAAAAGGTATGAAGAGGCAGAGGCTCTTTATAAGCGAGTGCTGACAATATTGAAAAAAGCCCTCGGTCCGGACCATCAGAATGTTGCATACACCCTGGAAAATCTGGCAGCGCTTTACCTGAAAACAGGAAAAACTGATGAGGCAGAAAAATTATCTGAACAAGCTGAGCAGATTCGTTTAAAAGGAATCAAGTAATCAATTCTTTTCCTTTCAACTTTTAAAACTGTTTTTACTCTTGACTATTATCTCTATAGGTACCCGTTCATTCTTCCGGAAACTCTCATGCTTTTTCCACCTTTAAAGTCTATTAAATTTAGCTTATAATACAAATAGAGGGAAGGGAATATAAATTCTGGGAGGTAGCCAAGGGTAAAAGCTTAGCTACTACCCACTAATCCCCAGTAGCTGAGTTTTGGGCACCTCCCAGTTAACATAAATTAAAAGGTCTATATGGCGGAACTGCATAGGCCTTTTTTCATGCCTGTTTCTTAAATACCATTCTCACATCAAGCGTAATCAGGTATAAATCAATTCAGGACATGACTCCCAATAAATACTTGAGTTTTATTGACTATTTTACTACCCTTACTAAATCGTTAAGAAGTAGTTTTCCTTTCATCTATCGGCATTAATCTCGAATCCATTGCATGAAAAAGAAGCTTACCAAATATATCAATCAATTATCAATCATCCTCAAACCAGCCAGGTCTTACAAACCTGTCTGGAAGAAATATACAAACCGTACACTTAGACATTATGCGTGCATTATTGCTATTGCTGTCAGCTTGATGCTGGGGTGTACCAAACAAGTCAGTATAAGTCAGGCATTATATATTAAAGGAGACCTGGTCTTAGGTTACCAACCGAAGTCAAATCTTGTTCTGAAACAATCTACTCCCGGTAAACCAAAATATCCGGTCATTGATGTACATACCCATTTTTCAAGTGACCTATCTCCGATATTCTTGCTTGAAAAGATGGATGAACTGGGGATTAGAGCCATCATCAATTTGAGCGGAGGTTATGGGGCAAAGCTGGACCGAATGCTGGAGAAGTTCTCAGGATATTACCCTGATCGATTGATCATTTTCTGCAATCTCGATTTTTCAAAAATAGATGATTCGGATTTTAGTGAGCAGATGGTGACATTTCTGAGTGCCGCACATGCGAAAGGGGCTAAAGGTCTGAAAATTTTTAAGAACCTGGGGTTGACCTTGAAAGACAAAACAGGCCAGATTGTTGCTATTGATGATGCCAGACTTGATCCTGTCTGGGCCAGAGCAGGGAAACTCGGGATGCCGGTACTGATACACACAGCAGACCCGGTAGCATTTTTTAAACCGACTGATCGATCTAATGAACGTTTGATGCAACTAAAAAGACACCCGGACTGGAGTTTTTATGGTGCTGAATTCCCAAAGCGGGAGACCATCATCGCACAACGAAACCGGGTGATTGCAAGGCATCCCGATACGATTTTTATTGGAGCCCACGTCGGTAACAGTGCTGAAGATTTAATGGCGATAGGCAAGCTGCTTGATTCCTATCCGAACTTTTATGTGGATGTTGCTGCCAGGGTAGCAGAGCTCGGACGGCAGCCTTATACTGCAAGAGAGTTTCTTGTAAAATATCAGGATCGCATACTGTTCGGAACCGACCGTTACCCGGGTAAAACTATTCAGCCAAGATATAAAATCTATTATCGATTTCTTCAAACGCAGGATGAATACTTTGATTATTACGATCATCCATTTCCACCAACCGGTGAGTGGAAGATTTATGGTGTATTCTTACCTGACGAAGTCTTAGAGAAAATATACTTCAAGAATGCAGAAAGGCTGCTTGGCCTGAGATAATGAAAAGCTTATCCTGATCAGGGTTATGCCTCAAGGTTGATAGAGATGATTTAAACCTTTCATTCCTAAAAACACCATCCATTTACTAACAGCACCACAATCCAACTTCACCTATACAGAAAAATATAATGTTTTGCTGCTCTTAATAATATAAAATAAATATATGCAAAATATACAAATTTTACTACGGAGGTAAATATGTCAGGAAAATATTGTAAACATCTCCTTCTCGTTCTTGTTTTGCTTTTTATGCCATTTAGTCTGTTTGCTGAAACTAAATATGAAAAAGCGACTTTTGCTGGAGGATGCTTCTGGTGTATGGAACATCCCTTTGAAGAGCTGGAAGGTGTTTCAGAAGTAATATCCGGTTATACTGGCGGACGTAAGAAGAATCCGACGTATGAAGAGGTTTGTGCTGGAGCAACCTTTCATTTTGAATCGATCCAGATAACGTACGATCCTTCTAAAATAAGTTATTCAAAACTACTTGATCTCTTCTGGAAACAGATAGACCCAACTGATCCGGACGGCCAGTTTGTTGATCGTGGTCTGCAATACAGGACAGCTGTCTTTTATCACAATGATGAACAGAAACGTCTGGCAGAAGAATCGAAAGAGCAATTGGATAAACCAGGAAGATACGACGAGCAAATCGTTACAGAGATTATTGAAGCAACTTCATTTTATAAAGCAGAAGAATATCATCAGGATTACTACAAAAAGAACCCGTTAAAATATAAAGCATATAGGAAAGGAACGAGTCGTGATAAATTCCTGGAAAGGATTTGGGGTAAAAAGATGGATACAGAACATAGTAGTAGTTATAAAAATTTTGATAAACCCACTAAAGATGAGCTGTTGAAAAAATTAAATCCACTCCAACATAAAGTAACTCAGGAGAGTGGCACGGAAAGACCATTCGATAATGAATATTGGGAAAACAAAAAAGAGGGAATTTATGTAGATATCGTATCCGGAGAACCACTTTTCAGCTCACACGACAAGTTTGTATCAGGAACCGGATGGCCAAGTTTTACTAAACCGCTTGAACCTGAAAATTTTGTAGAGGTGGAAGACAGAAAGTTCTTTATGAAGAGAATAGAAGTAAGAAGCAAACATGCGGATTCCCACCTCGGACATGTTTTTGAAGATGGCCCTGAGCCTACTGGTCTCCGCTACTGCATAAACTCAGCATCTCTCCGCTTCATTCCAAAAGAGGATCTGAAAAAAGAGGGATATGGTGAATATAAAAAGCTTTTTGAATAATAAAATGTTAATTGAAAAAATGGGTATCTGTTTTCCTACTGAAAACTTAATAAACCCGGGTATAGCGTTTCTGAGTAAAATATTGGTGGTGTTATCACTGACAACTCTCCTGTTTGGTTGTGGCACAACGGCATATAATATTAAATCTGCCAGTGAACTAAACGGTAACAAATTGCTGACAGGCCGTTTTATTTTCTATAATGACGATGTACACATCGAGAACGGTGAAGGGTTTTCCGTATTTTTTAAAGAAAGAGAGGATAAAACACTCAGAATGTTTCAACCTGATGAAGAAGGATATGTATACATACCTGTAGATGAAGGCCAATATTACATCTCAAGGATTAAGTATAATAAACTCAACGGACATCTCCTTTTCCCTGTGCATCAAACCTCCAGAATAAATGTTGATGTTTCTGATACAGTTGTAAATTTTGCTACAATCCAGATAAGCCTACAACAAAATATAACATCCAAAATTGCATATGTATCCACTTATGGTTACCCTTATGCAGGTAAATTGATGCCTTCGTCACTAAAGCCTGAGTTGAACATCACTCAAATCCCTGGCCGGGACATTATTCATCGATATATGTTATTATCTAAACTTGACATATTACCTGAATCAGTCAGAGATGAGTTTATTTATTTCTCAGAAGAGGTGGAAACTCCTTTTAGATAGTAACCTCAATTATTTATTAATAACAATTATCATCATGAAAAACCAATTATGAAATATTACTCTATGAAAATGTATATATTAGTTTTCTTATTATTTCTCTATCAATGTTCTGTAGTGACTGAAATAATCGCCACGGAAACGGCTGCCAATAAGAACAAATCCTTATTAGTAGATACAAAGTGTTCAAAATGTCATACGCTTAATCGAGTCTTTATTCATGCACGGACAGAAGAAGAGTGGCACACTGTTATCGGGGAAATGATGGCTAAAATTCCGGGCTGGTTTGGTCCGGAGGATGCAGAGCAGATTTTTGTCGAAATTATTACCAACCGGCAGGAACGTGTAAAGGAAATTACTGCAGAGAGAAGAGATTATGCTGATAACAGATTTTTGTTTCTTGACCGTTGTGCAATTTGTCATCCTGTAAACCGTATTCTGAAAGAGAACAGGTCTCCCGAAGAGTGGTGTGAAACTGTAGAGCGGATGCGTTCTGAGGCCGGTGATTACATAACTGCAGAAGATGCAACTAGCATTGCAGCGTTTCTTTCTAAAAGATCAGAAGTTTTAAAGGAAGACGCCGGAAGCGAATTATTCGTAGCTAAATGTCTTGTCTGCCATCCTCCGGGTGAAAAGATTCTTCTGGCAAGACATAACAGAGCTGAATGGGAAGAAATTGTTAAGGACAGGCAGCAATTTGCCAGAAACGCTACTCCGAGAATCAGAATCGGAAATGAGGATGCAGCAGCGATTGTTGAGCTGCTTATAAAAACACAAGGGCCGGAACCTGATAGAATCTCACCATAGTCTTATTGGTATATATAATTATTGTCGCTTCATTCTTACATTTTGTTTAATATTGATGAAACTCTGGAATGGATAACTTAGCACTCAAACCTGATGATAGAGTATTGATTCTCGGGGGAACCGGCTTTATAGGAAAAAGGCTTGTTTCTGAACTCACAGGAAGAAACATCAGACTTAGACTGCTTGTACGTAACCCGTCAAAAGTACCTACCACTATTCTGAAAAACAGAGATATCGAGATTGTAAAGGGCGACATTGTCAGTGGAGATGGACTAAAGGAAGCTGTCCGTGGGATTCATATCGCATATTATCTCGTTCACTCCATGGGTAGTAAGAGTATGTTTAAAAGTACTGATTTCGCCAGGATGGATGAAAATGCTGCCAAGAATTTTGTCAATTCAGCAGATTCAGCAGGAATCAAGCGAGTAATTTACCTTGGTGGGCTCGGGAAGGTTGGAGAAGGTCTTTCAGAGCATCTCAAAAGCAGAGAGGAAGTTGCCAAAATATTGTCTTCAGGCAAACTACATGCCACCGTTCTTCGTGCGGCTGTCATAATAGGGGCAGGAAGCGCATCGTTTGTAATGTTCAAGTATCTTGTTGAACATATGCGCGTTATGATATGTCCAAAGTGGATAGATACAAAGATCCAGCCAATTGCAGTAAATGATGTCCTTGCATACCTTGCAGGATGTTTACTTCACCCGGAAACGGCAGGAAAGAAATTTGATATTGGCGGCCCTGACGTCTTGACCTACAGAAAGATGATACAGCAATATACAGAGGCCGTAGGAATTCCCAAAAGGATTATTTTCCGTACGCCTGTTTTATCATCACTCCTAGCCTCCTACTGGGCAGGGCTGACCACACCGGTATCGTCAGGGTTAGCACATGCATTGATAGAAGGGTTGAGGAACGAGGTAGTATGTCTTGATGACAGTATTACGGAGTATATTCACATAGAAAGAATACCCTTCAAGGCAGCGGTAAAGATTGCAGTTTCTGAAAAAGTTAAAAGTGCCTGCCCGCCAGGATGAACCCATTCGGACAGACCAGACTTTGCCAAGTGTACGGCTATGTCATGCCAAATTTTATACTTTATTAACTTCCTATCAATAATTAAATTATGTAAAATACACGGCAAATACTTACCTGGAATTCTACATTTAAGACCATTTATTTGAAAATAATGCTAAACAAAAAACTATTACTTATAACCGTAATTATTGCGATCGGCTTGGGTTGCCACTCAACACCGGATATTGTAAAGGCTGACAGGCTGAGAAACTTTCCTGCTGAAATAAGTGAAGGAGATATTGTCCATGTTGCTACCGGTGAGAAAATAACGTTTTCACAACTTGCCGACTCTTTTGACGGTGCAAGAATAATCTATGTAGGTGAGGTACATTCAAACAAGGAATCTCACGAATTAGAACTACAGGTACTGAAGGAATGTTACAAGAGAAGCAGTGGTAATATAGCGGTAGGTATGGAGATGTTTAAAAGGCCGCATCAGGAGATTCTTGATAAATGGACAAATGGGGAAATCAGCGAGAAAGAGCTGTTATATTCAACAGACTGGGATTACGAGTGGGGATATGACTATAATCATTATAAAGAGATTATGGACTTCATACGTGATAATAAGATCCCGGTTGTTGCACTGAACATTACAAAAAACCTTGGTAAAACAATAAGAAAGAAGGGGATTGAAGGCCTGAGTGAGGAAGAGAGGAAAACCCTGCCTGAAATAGATACAACGGATGTATATCATAGAAAATACCTTGAAAGGGTATTAATGGGCCATAGCCATGGTGATATCGACATGAGTGGTCTCTTCGAAGAATTCTACCTGGTGCAGTGTGTATGGGAAGATGTTATGGCTGACAGTATAACAGGGTATCTATCATCTCCGGAAGCAAAAGACAAAAAGTTACTGGTATTCGTGGGTGGAGGTCACATTATTTATCACTTTGGTGTTCCAAAAAGAGTGTTCCGAAGCAACTATCTCCCTTATCTAACTATTGAGACATACGAGAAGAGAACTCTTAATCCTGAAAAGGATCATCCTCTATTCGCAGGGGATATACCCCTTCAGCCCGCAGATTTTGTTAAGGTTATTCAGTTGCCAGAACCAAAGAAAACAAAAGTGGTACTGGGAGTAATGATTCGAAACCTGAAAGAGGACGAAACAGAAGAGGGGAAAGAAAGCATAGACAAAAAAGAGCAAAAATATAAGGTTGTTATGGATAACGTACGGAAGGATAGTCCCGCCGAAAAGGCCGGTCTGCAGGCAGGAGATATTATCCTGTCAATGGACGATGAAACTATCAACAGGGTATTTGATGTGATCTATCATGTACGTCAGAAAAAGCCCGGAGATACCTGCCAATTAGAAATATTGCGTGGAGAAGAGAATATAACAGTAGACGTAACTTTCTTTGAATCAAATAAGTAATTGGTAATTATCGTAAAACCGATACTGATCTAAGTAAGCCGAATATGAACCTTACATACAAAACAGTAAAGATCAACTAATTCAACAAAAGGAGGTGTTGCATTGAAAGTTGCAATAACAGGTTCTTCAGGACTCATAGGATCCAGCCTGATTTCATTTCTATCGGGAAAGAGTGTTACCGTCAGTAAGATCCTACGTGAAAACCCAGAAGATGATGATATTTCCTGGAAGCCAGAGGATGGTGATTGGAGTTCTGCTTTTCTCGGAGGAGTTGACGGAATTGTCCACCTGGCAGGTGAGAACATCGCGTCAGGAAAATGGACTAAAAAGAAAAAGGGGAAGATCAGGAATAGCCGTATTGAAGGGACCAAAAGACTTTGTGATCACATCTTAAAACTACTCACCCCCCCTTCTGTCCTGATCTGCGCGTCGGCAATAGGCTACTATGGAAACAGAGGAGTGGAGTTCTTAAATGAAGGTAGCTCAAGAGGGAGCGGGTTTCTACCGGATGTCTGTCTCGGCTGGGAAGAGGCAACAGAACCCATATCGAAAGCAGGTATCAGAGTAGTAAATGTAAGATTTGGTATAGTTCTCAGCAAAGACGGCGGTGCCCTGGCAAAGATGCTGACCCCTTTTAAGATGGGAATGGGTGGAAAAGTTGGAAGTGGAACACAGTACATGAGCTGGGTAGCCATGGACGATGTAACAGGCGCAATTCATCATACGTTGGTTACAGACTCGCTGAGAGGACCTGTAAATGTAACAGCACCCAACCCGGTAACAAACAAAGAATTCACCAATACGCTTGGCGAGGTGATAAAAAGGCCAGCCGTAGTGCCAATGCCTGCCTTTGCAGCAAAGCTCGCATTTGGTGAAATGGCAAATGACCTTCTACTGGCAAGTACAAAGGTTGCACCAAAGAAGCTGGCAGACTCAGGATATCAATTTCAATACCCGGAACTCGAAAACGCTCTCAGGAATATTTTAGATTAAATTACTGATTTTCACGCAAAGGCACTGTCAGACTCGGACAGTAGAATATAAGATATGGAAAAAAAATTTTCGCTGATAATTTCTGTTTTTATTATAGGAGCTCTTACAATCATTTCTTCCTGCAAGAAGTCTGATGAAGTGAAAATTGAAGAGGACAAAGCGTATACACTTCTTCAGGATGATCTGGCGAGATCCATGAAGAAGGCATCTCTGGTAATGAGGAGATTATCAAGAGCTGTGAAAAATAACGATTGGGTCGAAATGGATATGTGGACACAAGAACTTAAAGAAGGTATTGGCTTCAGTTGCGTAACACAGTATATGATTGAGAATAATGATATTTCACTGAGATTCATTATGTTGAGTAATCAATTTAACAGTGCCATAAATAAATTGATGTTAGCCAGCAAAGACCATTATTCCGAAAGAGCAGATTTAGAATTCAAAAATTTAGTATATTCGTGTGACGCATGCCATGACAGTTTTAATAAAGATGCAGAAGGTAAGCTGGATTTTAGTGATACAGGAGAAGAGTAGAGCCAGAGGAGATTGTGATGTACGAATTAAGATTTTTGTATAGGAGAGGCTACAGATTTTCCTAAGGATTCACTTATGATAATTAAAAATATAACAGCTCTAATAGCTGTTTTTATGTTGTTAATTGGTTTACAAAGTTATTCATACTCTTCTCCTGAAGAAGAATATACACATCAGTGCAAAAACTTCTTAATCCAACACTCCGGAGAGTTAAAAGATCAATCTTTTGAAAAATTGCTGGGATATATTGGCAATGCAGAAATTTGTAGAATAGAAAAGATATATAATAAGCTGAATGAAGAAGAAAAAAACAGATTAAAGGATGTTTTATTACATATTGAAGATGTAAAAAAAGGATTATCGAAGGAAAAACTGGAGAGGATTAATGAATCAATCGCAGCTATCATGCCTGCTATAGAAAAGGAACTATGGGAAGAGCGGTCAAACGATGAATTAAAGGAACTGGATATTCTGCTCAGAGCAAAGTGGAACGATATGTTGAAAGCGTTGGAACAGAATGATATTGATAAAGCAGTAAACTATTTTCATCATACAGCAAGCGACAGGTACAGAAAACTTTTTAAAACGCTGAATCCTGACGGCAGGAAAAAGATAGGTAAGGATCTTGCAAATATTCAAATAGTAGAAGTAATAACAAACACTGCGATATACGAAATAACAAGTGAATTGAAAGGAGAAAAGTCCTCTTTTCAGTTGACGTTTGTGAAGGATTCACATGGCGAATGGGTAATAAAGTCATTTTAAGAGTTGGAGATATGGAAAAAGAGACAATACTAACTGAAATTATATCCACCCAATCTCTCCCCGATTATAAAGCTGCAGACGTTTTGTGGACTACGCTGACAAACGCAGTAAAGATAACTAAGGAAGATGGCAAAAGTATACCCGAACACGATCTTCAGAAATTGGAATCACTTAAGGAAAAATTCTCTGAAGATGAGATAAAAAGGCTGTTAAAGGACCAATCTGTAGACTCATTGGTTTTTCTTGATCCACCACTGGAAACCGTACTTACCGATACCGAAGGAACAGTGGATGAAGTTTCAATTATGAGGGCAATTGGAACGTTAAGGTCATCAAGGGACTCTGATCCAAAAGACGCATTTATTAATTTAGTCAGAGTTCTAGATATAATATGCGCCCGGGGCCTTAAAGAGAGGCCGGTTCCTTTCGACAAAGAGATTTTATCGTTAACACGTAAAATTCTTTATCTGCTTTGCATACTAACGGTTTCAAAATTACCATAACATGAATCGGATGATCTGTTCTCTATGTTGTTCAGAAGTGTCCAATTTTAACTATTGATTTCAATTACAAGGCCAAATCTGTTAGAATCTCGTTCTGAATTATGAAGTAAATGTAAGTACAATTAACTAAATTTAAGTTTGAAAGGTTTTGTCAATGGAAAAGGTTCATGAGATGGTGGTCAAATGTGTCGAGATATTAGACCCGGAAATAAAAGTCCAATTTGAAGATGTTCCAGCCGGATATTCGTTACCGGATAAAAAGCAAATTATACTTCCTCTGTATCAATATGATTTTCTGTTGATATTCAGAGCCGCTCTGCGCGAGACAGCACACGTTCTGTTTAGCACCAAGGTCCCTGAATGCAACCTGGAATACGAGGTGTCCATGTCCCTGGATACTATAGAACAGTCCTTTGTCAATTATCACTTTTGCCAGCGCTTTCCAAAATTTGAGGTAACATTAAACAGGTTTTATAAGGAGGGTATTGAAGGCGCTGCCGCAGGAGGAGTTATAGGCGCCGATGATTTCTGGAAGGAACTTGAATATGCCCTGTTTGATGTTGACGTAGCAGAAGGATGCAACAGTGATCGTTACAAAAAATTATATGACAGTGGTATTATTCACGAACTCTGGGAATTAATTCAATCGGCCAAATCCACTGAGGAGCTCATACCCGGGGCAAAGAGCCTGGTACAGAGATTTAAAGACTTGAATATGGATTTCCCCTGTATAGACAGGATCCATACACCTCAGTGAAATGATATCCAGAAAGAGTTTAATAATTTTTGATAATGTTTTTACAATTTTACACAGGAGAGAGAACAGAAAATGGAGATGTATGAATTCAGATTAACAGTTAGTTGGGAAGGCGGAGGAGATCAGCTATTCATTATCAATGTACAAGCAGGCAACGAAGAAGATGCGAAAGATCAGATAGAATACTTAGTAGGAAACAAACTGGAAGTGCTGGCCCTAACACAGATAAAGGTAGGAAGGTAGTAAATGAATACTGCCTTAATATAAAAACATGAGTAATGCTGGTACAATCGAAATATATATCGGGCTCCCCGATGAATACATTCAGGAAGCAGCAGAACTCTTCTATGATTCGTTTCAACAGAAGTTTTTCCCTATCATGAGTACAAGGGAGCAGGGAGTCTCTTTCCTGCAGAAGCATCTGAATCCCAAGGGCACAATGGTAGCCGCAAGAGGAAAAGAGTTGCTGGGCATAGCAGGCTTACAGTACGAAGGATGCCATTTCTTCAGCCCTTCCGCATCTGATTTAACTCGCGAGTTCGGCTGGCTACGAGGTATTATGAAAATGCTCAAGATGCGTCTGTTTAATTCGCCTGATCATAAAGGTGAATTGTACTTGAAGGCCGTTATGGTCCGCTCAGAGATGCAAGGTAGAGGAGTCGGCACACACCTGTTAACGGGTGTTACAGATTTTGCATGGGCACATGATTTCAGCACAATAAGACTGGACGTCGTAGACACAAATCCTGACGCAAGACGTTTTTACGAACAAAATGGTTTTGTTGCTACCAGGATTAGAAGGTGCCCTATACCTTTTCAGTTTTTATGCCGTGACATGGGGTTCTCATCTGCTGTTACAATGATCAAGAAAATTGCGTGAAGGCTCTATCTTCGCCATTATAAATTAAACTGTTTTATTTAATCAGGAATGAAATTAAAGATATCTATTTTGTGATTTCTAATGAAGAAGGAGGGTTAGAGAGTTGAAAATAAAATTAGTACTGTCAATTGCCTGCTGCTTATTTTTCGTGGTCACTTCTAATGTATACGCGATAACAAAAGAGAAATTAACTGATAGAATTAACAGATCTAACAACTATCTTGAAGAGATAATGGAAATCCCCGAAACTTCAATACCGTCAACTCTTTTGAAGAGTTGCCAGGGTATCATAATAATGCGTCAGTATAATGCCGGATTTATTTTTGGCGCCAAGGTAGGCCAAGGCGTCGCATTGACCAGGAACATAAAAACACGCAAATGGAGTGCACCTTCCTTCGTTGCCAGCGCGGAAGCGAGTTTCGGATTCCAGGCTGGAGGGCAAATGGCCGACGCGGTGATCTTGATAATGAACAGGTTCGGAGTTGAGTCATTGCTGTTTTCAAAATTTAAAATAGGTGTCGATGCCTCTCTCGCATTAGGTCCGATTGGAAGAGATACAGAAGCTAAGATAGGACCGAATACAGCATTTCTGGTATATTCAAAGTCGAAAGGCCTGTATGGAGGACTTACTTTTGAAGGTGGATTTATCTCGCAGGATGATCGTGCAAATAAACTGTTTTACGGCAAGAAAATATCTGCAAGAAAAATATTAGAGAATGAGGACGATATTCCAGATGAGGCAAAAGAGCTGCTTAGAACATTGGAAAAATATAGTAATTTTTAATTTAATAGCGTGAGTGGATGAGTAACATACCCCCCCCCATCCACTCGTTCACTATTGATATCTATACTTCTTATTTCTCCATTACGTCAGTCGGATTTACTTTGGGAGGCATGATTGAAGGAATCACTTCACCTTTCTTCAGTACCTTAAGTTGGATCTGCGCTTGTGTCTTTGTAGCCAGACCGAAAATTTTAATAAAACCTAGCGCCGCATTATGTTCGAAAGTATCCCCGGCATCATAAGTTGCCAGTGAGTGGTCGTACAATGACAGAGGTGATTTTCTTCCAACAACAACACAGTTCCCCTTATAAAGTCTGAGACGGACCGTACCAACAACAAATCGCTGATTACTTAATATATACGCTGCCAGATCCTGGTGAAATGTTGAAAACCACAAACCGCTATAAACCATATCGGAATACTGAGTTGAAACCACCTCCTTAAACCGGTGAGTCTCTTTCGACATAACAATCTCTTCAAGCGCCTGGTGAGCTTTGTTAAGAACTATGGCGGCAGGTGATTCATAAATTTCTCTGGATTTTATACCAACAATACGATTTTCAAGATGATCAATTCTTCCTATACCATTATCACCGGCTAACGTATTCAATTTATCAATGAGGCTTATTCCATCTATCTCCTGCCCATCCAAGGTTAAAGGTATACCGTTTTCAAAACCTAATTCTATATATGTCGGTTCTTCAGGAGCATCCTTCGCGTTCTTTGTCATTTTATAAATATCTTCCGGCGGCTCTTCCCAAGGGTCTTCAAGTATTCCGCACTCAATACTTCTCCCCCATATGTTTTCATCTATGCTGTAAGGATTTTTTTTGCTTACGTCAATAGGAATATTGTTCTCCCTGGCATAAACCATTGACTCATCTCTGGTCATATTCCACTCTCGCAGTGGTGCAATTATCTGCAAAGACGGATCCAATGTATGTATGGCAACGTCAAATCTAACCTGATCATTTCCTTTCCCGGTACAACCATGAGCTACGGCGCAAGCGCCTTCCGCCGCGGCAACATCAACCAGCAGTTTAGCTATCAATGGCCTGCCCAGTGCAGTCGCGAGGGGATATGTTCTCTCGTAAAGGGCTCCGGCTTGAAGCGCAGGAAAAAGAAAATAGTTAACGAAGACCTCCTTCGCATCTATAATCATGGATTTGATTGCGCCTGTCTTTATCGCTTTTTCCACTACCGGCTTCAAATCCTTGTCCGTTCCCAGATCAATGGTCAGTGCTATTACGTCCATGTCGTACTTGTCCTGTATCCACTTTATGGCAACAGAGGTATCAAGTCCACCCGAATACGCCAAGACAACTTTCTTTCTTTCGGTTCCCATCTTTCCTCCTTTGTTGTTATTTGAATATCAATTATGTCAATTAATTCGTTTATTTTGTATACGCTCTAAAAAAAAATCTCTGTATTTATTGTTCCTGTCAGGTAAAGAACCTGCCGCTTTTAACCTGTTCATAGCAGGTATAGTTCTGACAAGCGTACTGGCTGCCCATATGCTGAATGCAAAACGAACTATCGGGCCAATAGATTTACTTAACAGAAAATTGTACATAAAGTACGCAGCTAACGACCCAAAGATAACGGTTGCAATATATAAGCATATTTTGCTTCCATAACGGGTACCATAGCCCAACCCTATTATCATACACCCTATGACAATGCTCTTTGTCCCATATCCCCTTGTTGAGAGAGAGGAGATTCCCGCAATGGCAGCAATGCTCAGACTTGTATAAAGAATTCCAAGGAAAATCGTTAGATTTGCTGTTATTCCAACCCTTTTTTCTGGAGTGATTTTATCTCTGGAAACCATCAAAGTTGTCTTCTGGCCTTCTTGTTTACGCCAACACTCTTATAAAAAATAACGAAGCAACATGTTACCATCGCTATTAACATGAGTCAAAGAGAAATATATGGAGACAATGGAAGAGAAACAAGAGGCTAAAAGCTTGAATGAGTTAGAGAGGAGGCCGAAGATTGGTATAATCACAGGCTGGGATGAAAAAATTGAATTTGTAGAAGGGAAGCTGAAGCCTGATTTCATCGTCAAAAAACCTTTTAGATTATTAGAATTGGCAAGGCAAATAAACGATGTGTTCAGTGCTGAATAGTAAAAAGGTAGAAAATCGTTCCCGCATAGACAGAAACTCGAATACTACGAAAATGCATATGATCTCGTGAACAAATCTTTCACGTTTTTTAACTTTTCAACGAGTTTATCGTATGAAACAAGTTTTTCTATATAACTATTAGCCCCATACCTGTACGCCTTCCCAACAGTATCTTTACGAGAATCTGTCGACATAATAGTAACGGGTGTTTCAGAATAACCTGGCGTCTTTCTTATGTATTTCAGAATGTCCATCCCGTTCACTTTAGGCAAATTTATATCCAGTAATATTAATTCAATTTGAAAATACTCTTCAGGTAAATCATTTTCGTCAAAAAAATCGATAGCATCCTGGCCATCTTTTATTAAGAAAACATCCTTATCGCCGTTGCCTGCTCCTTCATCATTGAGTGCATTGATGATCAAATCCGCATGATCCGGATTGTCCTCTATAAGCAGGATTCTATTTTTTTTCAATATCAATCTCCTTAATCTTTTGCATTTTAATAATATCGTTCCAGCGTTTACGGCTCCTACAACTAAAAATCTTTAAAACTTTCATCATGCCCCGAAATTCTATTCTCACCCATTGGAACTATACTTTCATTTGAGGCTGTTTTGACGGAAACATCTTCTTTGTTACCATTGCCATTACCTCCGGTTTTATTATCAACATCAGGAGTAGTTTCAGATGAATCCAAAGATCCGGACTTGATTCCTTTGTTGGAATCATTGCGCTTTCTCAGCTTAACAATTGATTTCAAGATATATATTGGTGAAAAGAGTAATTTGAAAACCTTGCTGCCTGATGTTTCTTTCTTCTCAATCTGCTGTTCTGACACTTTCTCTGTAGTTTCATTATCAGCCTTTCCAGTGCTCTCTTTATCAGATTTTTGTGGAGGCAGCTCTCCGTTGCCTTTACCTCCAACCTGCATCGCTAATATATCGATTTGTTCCTTCATTGTCTGCGCCTGAGCTGCTAACTCTTCGCTTGCCGATGCAGCTTGCTCTGCGCCAGCTGCCGTCTGCTGTGTAACTGCATCCATCTGTTGCACTGCTCCGGTAACCTGGCTTATACCCTCGGATTGTTCTGAAGACGCTTCCTTAATCTCATTTGTCAGTACAGAAGCTTTCTTCACATCATTTACAATGCTTTCCATGGTTTCTTTACATTTATCAGCAACCCTGGTTCCACTACTAGCCTTTGTAACACATTCACTTATAAGGGCCGTGGTATCCTTTGCAGCATCCGCACTCTTTTTAGCCAGGTTGCTTACCTCTTCTGTCACGGCAGCAAATTTCTCCCCGTTGTCACTTGCACGGGCTGCCTCAACTGCAGCATTAAGTGCCAGGAGGTTAGTCTGAAATGCTATGGTCTCTATATCTTTGATACCTCTGGAAATCCTTTTTATGTTTTCCTTAAATTCTTCATTTATGCCTGCTCCACTCCCGGACTCATCTGCACTGGCAATACAACTTTCTACTATAACCCTTGTCTCTTTTGCTGCTACCGTACTCTTATTAGCAAGGTTTCTCACCTCTTTTGCAACCACGGAAAAGCTGTTCCCCTGCTTTATGATCTGAGATGTATCCTCCCCGGCTTTAACTGCCAGTGCATTAGTCTGCGATGCTATGCCGTCTATTACCTTTGTAATCTCTGCGATTTTCTTACTACTGGCAGTTATCTCTTCCATTGAACTGCTCACTTCTCCAGCCGCTTTATTACCATCCTCTGCGGCAGTAGTACACACGTCTACCAGTTTCGAAGCTTCTTCTGCATTTTTTGCATTTTGTTTAGTCATTGAGGACATCTCTTCCATGGAAGCAGATGTCTCCTCCAGAGAAGATGCCTGTTCTGATGAACCCTGCGCAAGGGATTGGCTAGAGCTGGATATCTGCTCAGAAGCATCGGATATTTGAACAGAACAATCAGTCAGGCTTGTAACCATCCTCTTAATGACATTAGTTACCTTACCGGTAATCCTGAGAACCAATAAACTCAACCCTATAATAACTACCAGAAGAACGACCGAAATCATCATCATCCGCTTACCTAATGTAGTCGCCGCCCTAAGGGCCTCCTCCTCATCTATCTCTGCCATAATAGCCCAGTCTACACCCTCAATCTCCAACGGTGCGCATAGGCACTGAGGACAGGTATATGCCTGTAATCCTCAAAAATCTCAATATTGGTCTCACCTGCTGTGGCAGCATGCGTACCCTTGGTCTCTATCTTCTACAAAAGGATGGTACTGTCCTTAGACTCGATAACATTAAGGGTACTCTCCTCCATACCCAATCCTGCCATCAGTGCATGATAGCCCTCTTTGTCTTCTATAAGAAAACGTGACTGACTTCTCATCTTATAGTCACTACCGATAATATACGTCTCCCCGGATTCTCCAAGACCACAAACCTTCCATTTGTGATTGTTGGTCATGACCATATTAACCCTGTCAATTGGCATCTGGAAAATCAGAATACCAACCTTTCTCTGGTCATCAAATATAGGTGATGCGATGAAACTCGCAGCACTATCATAGGAAGGGGAGTATGATTCGAAATCAACTAATTTGACGAAATCGGGGCTTGTACTCTTATTTGCTTCACGGAAAACTTTTCCGAGATTAGTATCGGCGCATGGACCGTCTATGAGTGAGGTGCCGTCAAGGATAGGATTGGCAGGTTCCAGATAGTATATTTCAACTGGTTTCTTCCTGTTAACAGTTTCTGAAAGAACATCTATACACCTTCCCTCACAATGCGTCAGGAGAGACTCAAATGGTTTTTCGATAGAATCACGAGACAGGTTACAGATACTTTTAGCGGCCTCATTGATTTCGATAACAACCATATCTTTATCCACCGTTATAATCGAATCCTTCACTGACATGCCCCCGTTCTTTGTACCACCTTTAAAGTTAGAGTTCAGGATAATACAGACAGTTGTAACGTAGTGGAAACTGTCTGTACCGCTTCAATTGTCTCTGGAGCAGGTGGCAGGTATCCAAGAGCACTATGAGGCCGATGCGTATTATACTCCTTACGCCATCTTTCAATCAATACCTTTGCTTCAAACAATGTATCAAATATCTCACCGTTTAGAAGCTCATCACGAAACTTTCCATTAAAACTTTCATTGTAACCATTCTCCCAAGGACTTCCAGGCTCTATATAAAGTGTCTTTACTCCCACATTTGACAGCCATTCCCTTACTGCTTTTGCGGTAAACTCTGACCCATTATCCGATCTAATGTATTCCGGTACGCCGCGTTTTATAAATAACTCGTACAATGTGCTAAGTACATCTTCTGAGTTTAACCGTCTTTCAACTACAATAGCAAGGCATTCCCTTGTATATTCATCTATTATTGTAAGCGTCTTCATTGATCTTCCATCATCGCTACGATTCATCACAAAATCATAGCTCCATACATGCTCTTTATATTCTGGACGTTGCCTGACACAGGAACCATCATTAAACCGTAGACGTTTACGTTTCGGCTACTTGGCAGGCACTTTTAGCCTTCTCGCCTCCACAACCGTAGCATACGCTTATGATTAATTTGCCACCCTTCTTCCCTTAACAAGGCCATAATCCTTCGATAACCATAACTACCGTAATCTTTCGCTAATTCTACAATCCTCTGCACTAATCTCTTCTCGTCATCAGAAGTACCAGCATTATACCTTTGAGTTGATCTTGGCTGACCCAATACCTTGCATGCCCGACGTTCGGAAATAATCTTAGGAAATG
>JASMMK010000044.1 GCA_030748215.1 Candidatus Scalindua sp. | reverse complement strand
GCGACTGATTCATTCAAGCATGCAATAAGTATCAATCCTGATGATGCAGATGCTCATTTAAGTCTCGGTATTGCCTATCTTAGTTTAAACGATAGAAATTCCGCCTTAGAACAGTATAAAATACTTAAAAGCCTCGACCCTAAACTGGCAAAAAAGCTGTTTAGTGTAATTAAGCGTAATTAATAATTCGCCAACAATTTTTTTATCGAACACAATCTCCCACATTGTTTATTACTCAAAATTAATTACAACATCTCCATCTAAGACATTGGTATAAAATGCTGAAAACTTCTCTACGATAGTAGGCACGGATACACTTGTATTCCTAGGCAAATTCTAAGAAATAATAACAAATTGCGTCAACCTTTTATTTTGTATTGTACATATGCAATCAATTCAAATATTTAACTTTCCCATTTCCTTTCCCATGAATGCCTTTATGGATGACAAGGTTTTTGCCGTGAGTCATTCCGGAGTCATAAGTGTCCTGGCAACTACGGGAATAGCGGGATGAAGAGCGTGCGATCCTGGGGTTCCTTCGGCGGTAAAACTGTTTGAGCCGGGGGTCTCCCATCCAGACAAGTTCTTTGGACTGGTTTTCAGTAAACCGGCTGTCCAACTTATTATAAAAACCGTCCAGAAGGCCGTAAATGAAGGTCCTTCGGTGTTTGTTTCCATTGATTTTTTCTCGTTTCTTATATTCTGCCCATAAAAGCTCCGAGACATTTTGGAGGTAGTCATATATATACTCCGCCATCTCAACATTTTCAGGTGTACCGTAAATCTCAAGAACCTGACCATTTCGGTTTTTGTGTTGGTCATACCCAAATGTCCAGATGGCTTCTACGAAAAAAAAATTGGAGATTATGGAGCTGATTATGGTCTTGATGGGATTACGTCTCCCTACTTCTCCAATCTGCTTATAGATGTAGTTCCATTCAGTTTGCACATCCAGTAACGAAAGGTTGTGTTTTAACAGGAATTCGTGAGCTTTGGTCATGGCGTTCTGAGCTTCGTGCTCATTGGGACTTTGTGCCAACGCCAGCAGTTTGTGGACTTTGTCCAGTATCTTGTGGTTTTCTGAACTCACGGAGGAGGTATTATTCCGTTTATCTACCCAGGATTGAATATCACCTGTGGCCGTAGGATCAATGGCATTCTCCTGACAAACCCGCTTGAACGCCTCTCCATGGGGGAGGCTGTACCGGATTCCCAGAATTTCTTCTACATATTGATGGGCCATTTCATGATAAAGGACCTCCTGAACATATTCCCATTTATAGTTAGCGATGAGAATAATACTGATTGACAGGCGGCGATAATAACCACCTTTCCATGTGCCTAAAACACCCTTTGCATAAGAGAGTTCAAGGTTTGGGAGGTGCATGGAGTCTTTAAAGTAATGAAAGTTGGCGGCTTTCCAGTCTGTTTTCAATTGCCTGACCCAGGCAGTTTTTAATATGTTATCTATGTCTGTCATGGAAGTCTATTTATTTGTGGAGTTAACTTGTTACTGCGTCAGTACGTATCATCACGGATGATGCACTCTAGATATCTAGCCTGTTAGCCAGCGAATTGCTCTCTTTAAAATAAACGTCATATGCTCAATATCTCTTACTTCTTTCAAGAGTTTCACAACAATTTTCCATCTAAAATAAAAAGCAATAAAGGCCCTTCTTCTCAGCCAATAAAGTTGTCGTTTCGTAAGATTGTCGTTAATATAGTTTATTGTATGTTGGGACAGCTTCATCAGGTTCATGTCGTAGCTGAATTTACCACATTCTACAAGATCATCATATTCCTTAGTTCCGGGGTATGGTTGAAAGTAAGAAACTCCTATTCGGTCGAGTTCAAGAGTTTTTGAATATTTTATTGTTTGTAAAATGTCCTCTTTTGTCTCACCTGGAAAACCTATTATAAAGAAACCGCCTATATCAATTCCCGCTTTTTTTACTTTAGAAATACTTTCCCTCATCTTTGCAGTGGTTATGCCTTTTCTAATACGTTTCAGGATACGGTCGCTACCGCTTTCAATACCCACATTTACTCCATAGCAGCCGGCACGGCGCATTAAGCGTAAATCACTCAAATCAAGCATATCAAGCCTTAGACCGTTAGGAAAACACCATGTTATGTTAAGATCTTCTTTCAGGAGGGATTCACAAAACTCAACAAGAAGTTTTTTCTTAAGAGAAAAGTTATCATCTTCAAAATGGATTTCTTTAACTCCATATTTATTTCTAAGAAATTTTATCTCCTCCATGATATTTTCAAGGCTTCTGTGTCGCATTGACTTGCCTGACACTTTCGAGGCAGCACAGAAGGTACATGGGAATGGACATCCTCGTGTTGCATACATAGCCGCATAGGGAAATTGTTTGAAAAATGCACCATGTGGAGATTTTGGGTAAGAAGTAGGTGGCATTAAATCCCATCGGGGAAAAGGAATGGAATCCAGATCTACAATTAATTCGCGTGGATTTTTTACTATTTTTCCGTCTGACCTGAAAACAAGCCCAGGAATATCTTTTAGAATATCATGTGAAAAATTTCTACATTCAGTATTGGCAACAAATTTCGCAAGACTGTTTTCTCCGTCACCGGTAAAACAAAAATCGACACCAGCTTCCACAAATTCAAAAGTAGCTTCCGGCATCAAGTTGGGCTGGACACCTCCAAGTACAATAATAGATTCAGAGGAATGTTCCTTTAGTTTGCCGGAAAGATTTCTGATAGGTACTATATCCTTGGAATATGCGCTGAGGCATATTAAGTCGAACCTTTTCTCAGTAATTTCTTTTAAAAGGCACTTTTCGTTCATATTATCCCTGAGCATATCAATCAAAGATACGTTGCATGAACGTGGCAAGTTCGCAGCGAGGTATCCAAAATGAAGAGGAGGTATTATTTCGTCGGCTATGCTGTTTATTCTTATAAATGCAACGTTAAGGCTTTTTTTCATGAATATATCGTTTTTCTCTTTAAGTAAGATGATATAGGATTACTTATTTTGAGCTATAATACCATCTTAAACAAGAGAGGGGTATATGATTCTGATCAATTACTTCAGGATTAAAATAATTGTTAAAATATAAAATCTACTTTTGGTAAGTTTTAATTCGGGAAATTTTGTACCAAGTTCCTTAATCTTCTTTAGTACGTTTTATTCTGTATTCAGGTTCCAGTCATACTTTATCTTCTTCTCGATTTGGTGGGTGTTCTTCAGCCTTTCCGGTGCAAACCTGTTGATAAAGTCTGATACTCCTTCATACTCGCCGGATTCAAAATCTTTGCTGAACCATTTAAAGAGTTGTGTTGAGTTTAGCTTATTATTAACCACTCGCAGATGCAGGGGGCTTTTCAATGCATTTGTCACTATCTTATCTAATTGAGTGTCGATTTGAATACTGTCAATAATTTCTTCTTTCAAGCTGGGACACCCCACCGAAGCACAGTTTATGGCAAAATGTATACGCGGATCAGCGAGTGGACGGATAACATTATGTTCAATATTATCAAGACTGTAAAGTGTACCCTCAACCTCATGATGTCTGCTTTTCCAGCCGATTTTTTTCATACTCGTTATCGGGTAATTATTAACAACATCAACGATTGTGAAAAAATTGTATGCATTGATCCAGAATGCAAGTTTTTGTTTTTTCTCTTCCGGCGCCTTTACTGTTTTTAATTTCTTCAGTTGGAGTATAATCTTTTCCTGAAATCCGGGATCGGTCTTGATTATTTCATAGTCTACAGACGTATGGCTGAACTCTCCATCAATTGAAGTAAACTCATGTACAGTAACAATGCTATTTAGTATATCCTGATAGCCGTCCCAGAATGTATTGCCTTCTTCGGCAAATGTTGCTTGCTGAGTAACAAAGAATATAATATAAAATACCGCAATAATTTTTTTCATGATTGAGTAACCCTCTTACTCTATTCCTGCCCGCCAGTCATCTTTACCATAATATGGAATCTGCTCTCTGCTGATATTGTGAATATCTGCATTTCTAAATTTTGCAAAGGAAAGGACGTTCATAGGACACTCTGTTACACAGGCCGAACATCGTACACACTGTACATCATTCATCGGGATGCCCTTGTTTGCAAAATTCATAACATCTATACCCATATGACATACTCTTGTACAGATTTCGCATGAGATACAATCTTTCTTTTCTGAAAGAATTCGATATCTGGAAAATCTTGTGTATATGTGCATGAGCGCTGCAAGCGGGCATCCATATCTGCACCAGATTCTTCCGCCTAGAAAAAAGTAGACACCAAGGCCTAGTATGCCTGCAAATATTACGTCTATTAATAATTTGTATACTCCTGTCATCGTATAGCTTAAAAGTGGATGTGAGTTCCACATACCTGATTTATTCAAATAGATAATTGTGGTAAAGATGATGGCAACAAAAAGAACTATCTGGCCGATATTTCAAGCCTCTTTGCGCCTGGGCCATGTGGTGTTTTACGCCTGTATTCTTCTCCCAGTGTCTCTGCCATACCTCCACAGCTGCAGATCCAGCCACAGTATACACCTTTCCCGTAATGTTTGATTAAAAAGAATAGAATCATACCTGCTTGTACAAAAGGAAACTACGTCCAGAAAGTGCTGCTTCCAAATTCCCACATATTCAGCGGCCAGAATAAGATAAAAGCAAAACTACTCCACTTGCCGCTTGGGAATAGTTCTGATACTATCCAGTGCTGTGTACCCAGGTTATCAAGGATAAGTGGTTTGTATAGGTGAAATGGGAGCAGGAAAAGGAAAAATATTTGTATCGATACAAGGGCCGTCATTTGCCAGAAAACATAGCGTGTTTTTCTGACATAGGTACGGCGTACAGCAAAGATGAGCATTGTTCCGCAATAGAATAGTGAATACCAATATGTAGGTGATTCGATCCACTCTACTGCACCCGAAGTGTTATGCAGCAATTTAGGAAAATACAATATCGTAAAGAATGCGCTTACTCCTATAAAATATGTATATTTAAATGCACGCCATGGAGTTCGAAAGTAAAGATTCCCGTGTCTTGCCAGAAATCCCAGAGAACAGATTCCGGAAATTAAGAAAATTATTGAACCTGTCCACCCCAGGATGAAGTTTAATGATGGATACCATTTGTAACCCGAAAGGCTCCAGCTAAGCGGAGCTTGAAATGGTGCACTCAAATACGCAACTATCTTTGTTCCTATAGTATCAGCCCCTGCAAACAGATCAAAAGCTACCCCAACTTTACCGAAATAGAGCATAGAGAAAAAACTTATCGATGTCACCATAAACAACCACCATGACAATCCTTTCTCTCCTTCCATGCGTATGCCGCTTCGTTTGAAGAATTTTGTGGGTAGCTCACGACCAATGAGAGTAAAGACAACATCATTAGGCATGGTTTTACTGTCCTCTTTTGTTCTTAGGACAACCTCTTTTTCCCGTATTTCTGTAACGGTTGATTCAAAGAGTGGTATAATATTACCTTGCTCTACCAGATCATTGAATCCATTCACATTTTCTTCTTTTGGTCTGGAAAATTTCTCTTTACGGTAAGAGTGCACTATTCTATTTCCTGATTTTGCAAGTGCAATAGAGCATTCTAGCGAGCTGTCACCACCACCAACAACCAGAATGTTTTTATCGACAAATTCTCCGGGATCAAACAATTTATTGAATACTTTTGGTAATAATTCACCTGGTACCTTGAGTTGCCTGCTGTTACCTGCTTTTCCTATTGCCAGTACAACCTTCTCTGCCATATACACACTTTTGTCTGTTTCCACATGGATTAAGTTCTCTTTGCGGCTGAGTTTTTGAACAAAAGTGCCAACTTCAAAATTGAGGCCCAGTTCCTCTATTTGGGACTTTAGTTCATCAAGAAGGGTTTCCTTAGAGCCATCATTCATTTCCAATGGCAATGCCAGTTTTACTCTATCCGGTTTTAAGGTAATTGGCTTTTCCTTTGGGAAGTTTTCTATTGTGTTTAAGATACGGTTTGATTCTAAAATGATGTAGTTAATGTTCTTCTTTTTACACTCTATTGCAGCGGAAATACCTGCAGGTCCTGCGCCGACAATGATCAAATCATAAACGTTGGAATTCTTCTCTTTTTCTGAGGCAGTTTCCTGGTTAGTGAAAAGTTGTTTTACTATTTTAGCCCCGCCGTCTGCAGCAAGTTTAAGTAAGGGTATACTGGTCAAATCTCCCACGATATAGACACCTGGGACAGAAGTCTCATTGTGCTCGTCTATTTCGGGATAACTCTCAACAATGTTTCTGGGATTGCCCTTTTGCAGCCAGTTGAAATAGTTAGATACAAAGTTCATGGATATTTTTTCCTAATTTAATGTATAGGAAATTCAATGTCCATTAGATTCCCAATCAAGTTGGGAATGACAATTACCGTCCAGTCATTCCCGCGAAAGCAGGAATCTAATTTTTTCTTTTCTTCGTATATAGACAATATTTCTATCAGAAATATTCCTATTTATCCTTCTTTCGTTTTGATTTAAAAAAAGCAAGCCGTTTCTTGATCTCTTTATCAAACCCAAAATCTGTTGGTTTGTAATATTCTTTGCCTTGAAGTTCCTTTGGTAAACATGATTGTCCTGCATAACCATCATGATCATGTGGGTACTTGTAACCCTTTCCATAACCAAGGTCTTTCATCAAGGATGTTGGCGCATTTCTGATATGTAGTGGTACTTCCAGTGCTCCCTTTTCTTTAACATCATGTAACGCTCCTAGATACGCCTTATAAGATGCGTTGCTCTTTGGGGCAGTAGCAAGATAAGCTACACCCTGTGATAGCGGTATCCATCCCTCTGGCATTCCGACAAAATGAAATGCATCTTTTACTGATACAGCAACCTGAAGAGCCACCGGGTCAGCATTACCAACATCTTCTGAAGCAAAGATAATCATACGTCGTGCAATAAAGAGAGGATCCTCTCCCGCTTCCAGCATACGTGCAAGCCAGTAAATGGCGGCATCAGGGTCACTGTCACGCATGGATTTGATAAAAGCGGAAATTACGTTGTAGTGCTCCTCTCCTCCCTTATCATAAAGAAGTGCCTTTCGCTGCATGGCTTCCTGAGCTATGTTTAAAGTAACTGTTCTCTTATTGTCCTGGTCGGGGTTCATTAGCAACAATGCGGCTTCAAGAGTATTCAAGGCGACTCTTGCCTCTCCATGAGAAAGATCTGCGATGAAACTAATGGCATCCTCATCTATCTTCACTTTTAAACTGCCTGGTCCTCGTTCTGCATCTGATAAGGCATTAGTGATTATAGTTTTGATGTTGTCTGTAGTGAGCGGTTTTAGTATCAGTACTTTGCAGCGGGAGAGAAGGGGCGCATTTACTTCGAATGATGGGTTCTCTGTAGTCGCACCAATCAATGTAATAGTGCCGTCCTCCACGTGATGAAGAAAGGCATCCTGCTGGGATTTATTAAACCGGTGAATCTCATCGACAAAAAGAATAGTTCTTTTGCCGTAATATTTAAGCTGTTGCCTGGCATCTTCAATGACAGCACGTATGTCTTTAATACCTGATAAAACGGCAGAGAATGTGACGAAGTGGGCATCAAGCGCCCTGGCAATGATTAAGGCCAGGGTCGTCTTCCCCACACCGGGAGGACCCCAGAAAATCATCGATACTAACTCTTTTCGTTCCATAAATCCGTTGAGAATCTTATCTGGTCCAACTAGGTGTTCCTGCCCGACAAATTCTGCCAGATTTTGTGGCCTCATCCTTTCTGCCAGTGGAGATTTTTTTGCAGATTTTTCTATTGCGTCAAATAGATCAGCCATATGTTAATTCAGGAATTTAATGGGTTTTTCCTCACTTCAGTGTAAACATGCAAACGGTCTTCCCGCCCGAACGTACCCGTTCGGTACGGGCGGGTAGCCTTCCATCTTACACTTAGGCAGGGTAATGGAAACCTAAAGGTTTCCGCTACGTTTTAATTCAATAGCTTTACGGTATTTGTTTGAATCTTAATATGCAAATTTACTCCGTGATGACTGATTAGTCAATCATTTATGTTGTGTGATTTTCTTTATTATGTGCGGTGAGCCTGCGTTAAGAGAAAAATGTTGAATTTGCATGATTGTTGTAATAATATTGCTGACACAAAAAACAGTATATCTGCCACAGTAAGTTTAGTGCAAAATAACAGAAAGGTATGTTTATATGCTTAACATTGAAGACGGTTTCGACAAAAGCGAACAGATATGTAAGATGATTGAGGATGTTGTTGAGGATCTTGGAATCAATCAGAAACTGGAGAAGATTATGATAAAACACCTCCCTGCAGAATCTCCTATAGACATAGACTATCTCAGTTCAGATAGCGTCACTCTGGAGTTGGAGATAGTGGACTCTATAGAGAGCCTTGGGGGCTGTGTCAGGCATGAGCTTATGCATGTTGCTGACCAGTTAAATGACAAGTTTTAGCATAGAGTCTCTTGAATGTACAGGGGCATTCAGAAGTACAAATATCTGTGGAATTGTGTATAAGACAGTCGCCTTGTAAAGAGTGGTAAAACCATCTTATGATACCCAGGAAGCCAGGGAAAAAGAGATAGAGGAATACTATCTGGAACTGAGCGCCGGTCTTAGTAAAAAGTGTTTTGATTTTCTCTGGGGACTGAGGCTTCTTGATTTCGAGCAAATCTCTGCAATGAGCTACGATCTTTTTTCAACGTTTGAAGAGCTTCGGTGTCCTCCTGAATCACATGGGGAGAAACAGGTTACGTTCGAGACAATTGAGGAGCTAAAAAAATATGGAAAGTGAAGAGGAAAATCTTCTGCGAAGTCTCACTTTAATGGAGAGATTGATGGGAGAGCCTACAAATACAAAAACCCAAGTCAAAACGGGGGAGGAAATGTTTTGACCTGGGCTTCTACACAAACATTAATTTGCGCAGCGTAATAACTACATCACAACTTAAATCTAGATGATACTCCGTCTGCCAACAGGCATATACCGTTATGACAGACGGATAATAAAAACTAACTAGTTAACACTAGAAAATGTATTCTACACCTAAAGCAAGTATAGTTTCACTATCGGCGTCGTTACCCTTGTCACCAGGTCTAAGCCTTCCGAGAGTTCCCGTAGTAGTTGAGGTATCATCAGAAAAAGCCTGATACCTGACTTCAGGTCTGATCATCAAGTTGTCGTGAATGGTAATGTTATGCGTGTAAGTCAATGAATACATTGACATATCAAAACCCTTTGCACCGTCCGTGTCATCAAAGTATTCCCATCGGAAAGCACCCATTTGATTATCAGTGAAATCATACATCAGGTAGGTCACAGCTGCCCACCAGTGTGCATCGCCATTATCACTTCCATTAGCATAACGAGCATTGTTAGAAGCGTCGTCGGCTTGACCGTGGTTCCAGTCTAATCCGATGCTTAATTTATCGATCTGTGGTAATGCATAAGTTATAACAACATTGTACATAGCTACGTTATCGCTCTCGTTAGTACCTCTAAAGCCACCATTATTAGCCTGCGCACCCAGTGCATTCGTCTGCCCTGGAGATTCCGGTCCGTGTATTGCGGCCAGAGAGATGAAGAAATCGTCATTAGGTGCATATGTTAAGTAGGCTCCGAATGATTTTCCTTCATTGTTATCGATATAGGTATCCCATCCGTTGACAGCATAAAGGGTCAAGCCCCATTTGTCGCTTGGAAGAAATTCAGATACATCGAAACTCATACCCATGTGTGTGAAAGGTATACCGTTGTTGTAGGTCATAGCGTGCGTGTAGTTCGGGTTGCCAATGTTTTCTACCAGCTCATAGCCGATCCAAGTGTACATCTTACCAAAAGTAATAGGGACTGTTTTCCCAAGCACAGGTGCATTCCAAGTAATATTTGCTGTTGCTATGGCAAACCTGTCGTTCGCACCCGCAACGCCACCAGAAGTAGCAGCAGCAGCGTCATTACCAGGCCCAAAGAAAGTAATCCCTTGTGCTTTTTCACCCCAGTAGGTATGCATCTGCCAGCCTATCGGGTGGTCATCGGTTGCTGCCTTATCCATAAACATCGCAAAGTTCTCAAGAACGAATGAGTTGTCATCATTTTCACCTATGAAGTTTGTTATACTTGTATTCCTGTTTCCACCATTGTTATAGCCTTCTCCATGGTTTCTCAAGTTATACATGAAGTTTGTATCGATAAAACCGCCAACTGTCGCACCTTTGAATAAACCACCCATGATTGCTGAACCTGCCAATGCTTCTTCTACTGCAGAAGAGATATCTTCCTGCATTATTTCAGTTCTGATTTCATCTTTGAAATCAGCTCTTAATACACTTCTTAATCCAACTGTTGCTTCCTGAATGTCAGTCTTTGTTTCGCTTCTTAATTCAGCCATCAATTCCTGCTTAAGTTCGGCTTTTAATTCTGCTCTAAGCGCGTCCATATCTGTGCTCTGCGCAAAAGAGACGCTGCCGAACGCCAATACAGCGATCATTGGCAACAACAAATAAAGTTTAATTCTACCCATCATTTTACCTCCCCATAAAAAAAATAAAAAATAACATAAGTAGTGTGAGCTTTGTTTCACACAAGATATACATCTCAACGTCCAATAAACGGCTAATTTCACCGTATGAAAACGGCTAATATTAGCACAAGTAAACATCTAAATAGTGTAGGTACAGTGCGTTATTAAAACATAAAAAAAACAAAAGTCAAGTAAAAAATCATGCCATCGGCAGGTCCTATCAGGTTTCCGGAGGGGAAATTATGGACTTTTAAGTGATTATTATGCAATATGCATACTTTGAATCAGTTTAAATTGCCGATGGCCATGATTTTTAAAGTACTTATTTATAGATAACAAACTATAAATTGCGATACAAGTTAAGAGGTCGGAAATAAAGCAAAATGAAGACCAATATGCATGTATTTGTAAAAAAATGTAAAGTAACATGCTATATATACATAGGTTCTATGATTTTAAAGTTTCTTTGTTATTGCGTAAGACATGTACTATCAACAACATCTGATAGCTGATAATAATATAATGGTTTTAGTTTATGGCTGCCTAAATATTTAAAATATACTTTTGTTGCTTTATAGATAAATAGTATATCTTGAGAAAAAAGTGTCAAATATGCGCCAATTTGGTCATGGTTTACTAATTATTGTGAGATATTCATAATTTATTAATTTAAGTAATAATATCATAAGTGCCCGGCTAGACTGAGGTTGAAGTGCTGATGCCATTTTTTTCGATTGCTTTATTAGAGTTAGGATCTTGAAATTTCAGATTATTGGCAAAAAATCCATAAAATAGAAATCGGTTAAAATCAGCCTATAATTAGTATCCAGATTTATGTGATTTTTTCTGATAAAGGGATCTGTAACTAAATTTAATGTCTGGGTTGTCATTTTACAGTTTGTTTGACTTCTTTTTAAAGTATTGACAGTCAAAGTATATTGTGAAAAATGCTATTTACCGAACTGTGAGTTTAAAATTTCTAAAAAAGAAGTGTAATTGTTGCTTAACCTTAGGAATTATCTATGAAATATCTGAAACTTCATCCATGGAACGTAAGCTATAAAAAGGCTGTAGAAATCCAGGGAAGATTAGAGAAGAGTATTGTTTTAAAGTGTGTAGCAAAAAACTTTAGATATATTGCAGGTGCAGATGTCTCTTATTTACCTCTAAGAACCATCCAATCCGGGTCCCGCCAGAATCAGTGTATCGGAAAAACTAGCAGGCGTCGCTCGGCAGGTATTAATAAAAGCGAGATGTTTTATGCAAGTGTAGTTGTATTTGAATTGAAATCGATGGAAATGATTGAGGCGGTTACGGCAAGCGGTAAGGTTGATTTTCCATATATTCCCGGTTTGCTGAGTTTTCGTGAATCGCCAATTTTGTTAAAAGCATTTGCAAGGATTAAGTCAAATCCCGATGTGGTTATATTAGACGCACAGGGTATCGCGCACCCTCGTGGAATCGGTTTGGCGTCTCATATTGGGTTGCTGTTAGGCAAACCTTCAATCGGGTGTGCAAAAACCAGGTTGATAGGTGATTATAATGAGGTAGGTGAAGAAGTTGGTTGTTATTCACATCTTACAGTACAGGATAAGGTTGTAGGAGCGGTGCTCAGGACAAGGAAAAACGTAAAGCCTGTTTTTTTCTCCCGGCCATAAAATCGATTTAGACACGTCCATTGATATGGTTTTGAAAAGTTGTCGTGGATATCGGCTTCCGGAACCAATAAGACAGGCGCACAATCTGGTTAAGAAAACAGCAACCGGTAAGTAGTAAATGAGTTTGTCTTGTAGAGCTTGTGAAGTGTTATTATGTTATAGTAAAAGGGAAAGATTGCTAGCTGTCTTTATCTTTTACTTTCTTAAATTCCTCTTTTACCTTATCGCAGGTTTTACTATCTTTTTCTTTCTTTATTTTTTCTGCTACCTGAGCGACGAATTCAGGATTCCCTTCCGCAGCCGCTTTCTTCTTTGCGTCTTCCTTCATCTGTTTGACATCAAAAATGTCTCCCAGGCACTCTTCTGCAGCACTGCACCAAACCACACACGTAGGGGCTGCGTCTTTAAATACGGTTTCACCACATGTACAGTCGGCTTTTTCCTCGTCGCTCCAGATTTCAATCATGCTACCGCATTTTGGACACTTTCTTTCAAGTGGTTCGGGAACCATGGTCTTCATGCTACCGGGACATCTGACTTTTGCCATTTTAATTACCGCCAATTTCTAACGATTACAATAACTTGCTACGAAACTTAATACTAAAAAAAATGGACGACATCGTCAAGTAGATTTTGTGGATGTCCCATGAGGTACTTATAAAACTGTAGTAATTTCATTTCTTTTTCAAAGTTTTAAATTTTTAAAAAGAATTGACAACTAAAGGAATATGTGCGAAAAGAGGATCGATAGTTTTGTATGGTTAAATTGTGGTTTTTCTACACGGAAAAGGTTGTTTTCATGGATAGCGCTAATATGGCATTAGGACGCGATGAAGTAAGAGAGATTGATAGAAAAGCAATGGAAGAGTACGAAATACCCGGAATTATATTAATGGAAAATGCAGGCAAAAATGCTGCAGAAGAGATTTTGAAGATGCTGCCCGGGACTGATAGTGCTAGAGTGGCAGTTTTTTGTGGAAAAGGGAATAATGGTGGTGATGGTTTTGTTATTGCCCGCCACTTGCATAATAAAGGAGTGGATGTTTCAGTGTACTTAACAACTGAGGTGTCACGAGTTCTTTCCGACGGTGACTCCTCAACGAATCTGAAGATTCTTTTGAATATGAATCTTGAAATAAATGAACTACATGAAGGGCATATTGAGAAAATTGGAGAAGTACTTCACGATTACAATGTAATTGTTGATGCAATCTTCGGGACGGGTTTAAGAGGCGAGGTAAGAGAACCGGTAAGAACACTAATAGCAAAAATTAATGAAGCTGATGTTCCTGTCGTATCAATTGACATACCTTCCGGGTTAGATTGTGATGATGGTGTTGTGCTTGGGACCGCAGTGAAAGCAACTAAAACAGTCACATTCGTTGCTGCCAAAACCGGCTTTTTTGAGGAATGTGGCAAAGAGTATACCGGGGAACTAATAGTGTCAGATATAAGTGTACCCAGGGAATTGATTGAAAAGTATAACAAAACCCCATGATCAGATTGTATTAAAAAAAATTCAGGGTTAAACGCCTCTTCTAATTTACAATTAGAGAGTTTTTCCCCCTGCAATTGCCGGAATTATTGAAATTTGATCTCCATCACTGACCTGAGTTTCCTGATTATCTTTAAACCTTATATCTTCATCATTAAGGTATATATTAATAAACCTCCTGATTTGCCCGTTTTCATCGCAGAGACGTTCTTTAAACCCATTGTGTTTGGATTCAAGATTATCAACTACTTCTTTGATAGAGCCACCTTCAACAGTAATTTCTTCTGATCCGTTTGTTAATGACCTTAATGGTGTTGGAATTCTTACTTTAACCGACATAACGACACCTCTTTCTTTTGATAATATAGGTTGTCCTGGAATATTATTCTTTTTTCTGTTGAACAGAATTCTGTGTTCTATTGAATCTTATGCGTGTTGCCAAAAAGCCTAAACAGTACAGGCTTCTTTTTTCTCCATAATCGCGTTAAAACTCTCTATGTTTGCTTCAATAGCGCACGGTTTTTCTACTTTATCCATTACTGCTTCGAGAGTTTTCAGGCCGTTACCCGTGATACACATGACGATAGACTCATCTCGCGGCAACTTACCCTGCTCTATAAGTTTTTTCGTTACAGCCACGGTTACGCCTCCCGCGGTCTCTGTGAAAATGCCTTCTGTTGAAGCCAGGAGTTTTATTCCCTCAACCAGTTCTTCATCAGAAACATCTTCAGCACATCCACCGCTGTTATTAATGGCCTTAACTGAGTAATATCCGTCTGCCGGATTTCCAATCGCTATGGAATGTGCTATCGTATCCGGTATAACAGGAGCGATTACATCACTCTCTTTCTTTACAGCGGTAGTAATTGGTGAAGAACCGGAAGCCTGTGCGCCATAGAGTGCCATATTGGATTTCTCAATCAATCCCAGATCTATCATTTCTTTTATTGCTTTGCCTATCTTAATTATCAGAGAACCGCCTGCCATAGGTACAACTACGTGTTTGGGAGCCTTCCAGCCAAGCTGCTCTGCAATTTCATAGCCGTACGTTTTAGAACCTTCCGCGTAATATGGACGGAGGTTAATGTTCGCGAAGGCCCAACCGTATTTGTCCGCAATCTCTGAGCACATTCTGTTTACATTATCGTAATTACCTTTTATGCCGATCACGTTTGTTCCATAAATTGATGTGCCTATAACTTTTCCCTGCTCCAGATTGGAGGGCATAAAGATATAGCTTTCAAGGTTACCCTGAACTGCCTGCGCAGCAACAGAGTTCCCCAGGTTACCGGTAGTGGCACATGCAACTGTTTTGAAGCCGAGCTCTTTAGCCTTGGAAAGGGCGGCAGAAACGACTCTGTCTTTAAAAGAAAACGTGGGATAATTTACAGAATCATTTTTTACATATAGTTCTTCTACACCAAGTTTCTTGGCTAAATTATCAGCTTTTACAAGTGGCGTATACCCAACCTGAGTCCCCACAGTAGGTTCACCGTCAAGAGGCAAAAGCTCCTTGTACCTCCACATGGTTTTTCCTCGTGACTCAATCTTTTCCCGGCTTATTACTTTCTTTATTTCCTCATATTCGTAATCTACTTCCAGCGGACCAAAGCAGAAACTGCAAACATGAAGAGCTTCTTTAGGGTAACCTTTCCCGCATTCTCTGCATTTAAGACCTTTAACAAAGCTCATATTCATCTCCAGATATTAATAAAAAAAGCCTCTTCTTAATCACAAGATAAGAAGGGGCTCCGCGACATTCTTATCTTATCTTCCCCTAGCAGGTAGGAGTTAGCACCAGCATCCTGACATTCCGCCAAGACCGGTTGCTGTGGTTTCCCAGGGCCATTCCCTCCACCACTCTTGATAAGTCTAAATTTCCATTTGAACTTAGTAGTCTAGTTAAAATTTAATTTAAAGTCAACAAATATTATGAATGTCCTGATCAATTGCCAATCCCTAGGTGCCGGGAATATGTCTGACAACCATTCCAGTCATAAGTTTAGGGTAGAAATATGTTGCCTTAGGGGGCATCTTATGCCTTTTAGTTGCAATGTCCTTTATCTGACCTATTTTTGTAGGATTGAGGAAAAAAGCGATCTGGTATTCTCCTTCGTTTACCTTTGCAACCGAGTCTTCTACGCCTTGATTGTATTTGACGTTTTCAGATTTGGAAATATTTTTTGCCTGAATGCCCAGTGCCCTGTCAAATATGACGCCGTGTAAGATCCCTGTATCAATAGACTTCCATTCAACATATTCACCTGTCAAAATCGGGTCGAGAAGTCTTTCATCACGCAGGGTTAGAATATAGAATTTTTTGTCGCTCTCACCTATGTACATACCAATTTTATGTTTATGAGCATCTTCGCTGAGTTTTAGTTCAAATGTTTCTGCATTGCAATCACTTCCCAAGTCACTGACATCAAAAACCTCATTTAGTGAACTCTTAACCTTTTCGGGATCAAGGTTTTCTATATTCCTGGCCAGTCTATGTGTTGGCAAAATCACAAGCCCCGGATCTTCCATAGAGACGCACATCATCATGATATAGTCGGCTGGAGAGTCTTCGTTACCGTTCTGCTCCTTTTTCGTTCCATTCACAAGATCTCTATAAAACAGTGCCGTTTCATAGCGGTGGTGCCCGTCTGCTATGAACAGCGCCCTGTCCTTCATTTGTGCAATTAACTTTTCAATAACCGCTTTATCTTTTATGGCCCAGAGCGAATTCTTGACGCCATAAATATCTGTAAAATCGATATCCGGGTCTCCTTCAGATGCTTTATGTAAGAAACTGGCTATTTTAGCATCTTCATCTTCAAAGAATGTAAATACCTGGCTTAGATTTGCGTTACAGGCCTTCATCAAATTCATCCTGTCTTCTTTTGGCTTTGCAAGTGTATGCTCGTGAGGATAAATTTCTCCTGTTTGAAAATCTTCCAGCTTTACTAAGGAGATGAATCCCCTTCGTGTATATTTCTTGTCTGATAAAGTGAACTCTTGTGCATAAATGTATATAGCGGGTTCTGCTTCCTCTTTCAGAACTTCTTCCTTTCTCCATGTATCAAAGAATTCTCCAGACCTTGAATATTTATTATTAGATTGATCATCGCCGGGAAGTTCCTTACTCAGGATCAGTCGTATGATGTTGTCCGGGTGGAGTTCGTAATAGTCATCTCTCTCCTTTTCTGAGATAACGTCATAAGGAGGAGTAATTACTTTCGAAATATCTTTTATTTTTTCAGGGTTATATCTAAGCCCTCTGAACGGTAATATAGTTGCCATTTCTAATCCTAATAAGTGTTAACGATTTATAGTAAAAAAAGATTCTAACATATAAATCTTTTTTTGAGAATGGCAAAAATAATAGGGGTTCACTAAATGTCTATTTTGACTTCACCTGTATTGCAGTTATGGCTATAGTATAAACGATGTCTTCCACAACGCATCCTCTACTGAGATCGTTTACCGGCTTCTTTAGGCCTTGTATTATCGGACCTATAGCGATAGCACCGGAAGACCGCTGTACTGCCTTATATGTATTGTTACCTGTGTTTAAATCAGGAAAAATAAAGACTGTTGCTTTGCCAGCCACTTTGCTGTCCGGAAGCTTGATTCTGGCCACTTCCGGATCAATGGCGGCATCGTATTGTATTGGGCCTTCTATAAGAAGGTCAGGTCTTTTTTGTCTTGCAATTTCTGTCGCTTCTCTTACCTTATCAACTTCCGGCCCCTTTCCTGATTTGCCGGTAGAATATGAAAGCATGGCGACGTACGGGTCTATACCGAAATTATTAGCCGTATCTGCGCTTGTGATGGCAATATCTGATAGCTGTTCGGCAGTTGGGATAGGGATTATTGCACAATCGCCATAAGCAAGCACCCGGTCTTTCAGACACATGAGAAATATACTGGAAGCATTATTAATGCCGGGTTTTGTTTTAATTATTTCAAATGCCGGCCTGATTGTGTGCTGCGTTGTGTTAATTGCACCGGAAACCAGCCCATCTGCCTCTCCCTTATATATCATCATAGTTCCGTAATAGATTGTGTCCTGCATTCGATCTTGTGCATTATCCATTGTGTAATGTTTATGCTTTCTCAGTTCATAATAGGTGTTAACATAATCTTCAAACTTTTGTGATTCTCCGGGATTTATGATGTCGATTCCGCTGTTCAGTTTCAAACCCAATGCTGCAGCTTTTTTCATAATCAAATCCTTATCGCCTAAAAGTGTTATATCAGCAATCTTTCTCTCTTCAGCCCATACCGCAGCTTGTAAAGTCCTGTCGTCCTCCCCTTCAGGAAGAACTATACGCTTCTTTTCTGAACACGCTCTCTCTAATATTTCGTATTTGAATATCTCTGGTGTTCGTTTTCTGACCTTTTCCAGCTTCAGTTTATCGTTTATTTTTTCATAATCTACATGCTGGTGTACCAGGGATTTAGCTATATCAATTTTCTGGCAATCATTTGAAGATACGTGGACAGCAAGAGAGTTGATTTTGTTCACAGCCTCTATTGTGTTGTCCTTTACACTGAAAATTGGAAGAGGTAAATCAGACAAAGTTTCTATCAGTTTCATTATGTTATCATTCGGGGTGAGACCGCCTGTTAAAACGATTCCTGAAATATTTGGGTATGAGGGAGAGATTAAGGATGTTACACAGCCAAGAAGTATCTCGTTTCTATCACCTCCGGTAATGATGAGTGATCCATCGTGTATATACCTCAGTGCATTTTCAAAACCCATAGAGGCAATTATTGTTTCTGCTGCGATGTTCGAGAGATGATCCCGTCCGAACAGAATTTCAGCATCAAGGCTCCTGGCAACATCGTATAAACGGGGTTTCGGCAAAATCGAATCACAGGGTACTGTTCCTAAATAATCTATTTTATGCTTTTCAATTTTTTCTCTCAGACCTTGGTCTACCTCTGACAGCCTTTCAGGTTCTATCTTATTAACAATAACACCCAGAAAATCACTGGACTGTTCATCAAAGGAATCTCTGCCCGTTAATACACCGGAGTATATTTCGTTTATAGATTTTCCATATCCGTCTTCAATAAGGATTATCCCGGCATTCAGGTTATTCGCTATGTCAGCATTGATATCAAACTCAAGTGTGGTCTTCATTCCTAAATAATCAGTTCCATCTATGATGACCATATCTTTATCCTTCTCTACCGTTCTATAAGATTTCTGAATCTTCTGAAAGAATGTTTCTTCTTCTTTATTTGTAATGTAATGATTTAGTTCTTTTATAGATACTGGGTTGATGTGTTTCAGTTCGTCTTCAATGCCGTATATTTCTTTAATCATTATTGATTCTTTGTCATGGATTTCATTTGACCTGTATTTCTGCCCTATGGGTTTAAAATATCCGACGTTAGTAACCATGCCCTTGAAGGCGTTGATTAAGCCAAGGCAGATTATGCTCTTCCCTGATTTTGGACCAGTAGAGGCCAGGTAGATATTTTTTGCCATTATGATTCGTTCCTTAAATTAATAGGACACGGATTTTCACAGATGTGTACAAATAAAAGCTTTTTTGAATTTAGTTTTCTCGGGAGATCTCTATTCCGTATTCTTTTTAATTGTCAATTATCCGTGCCGTGTCCCTGGCTATTACCAGTTCTTCATTTGTCGGCACGCACAGCACCCTGACTTTAGAATTCTGGGAGGTTAACTCTCCTTCTATTCCAACTGTCTTCTTGTTCTTTTTTTCATCAAAGTCAATACCAAGATATTCCATGTCAGTACAACACATACTCCTGATAAGTACCGCATTTTCTCCGATCCCACCGGTAAAGACGATCAGGTCGACGCCATTCATTGACGCTGAATACATGCCAATATATTTTCTGATCCGGTATGTATACATTTGCAAAGCGAGTCTTGCTCTGTCATTTCCTTCTTGAAATGCCTTAAGAAGATCCCGCATATCTGAACTGATTCCTGACACTCCCAGCAGGCCGCATTCATGGTTCATCAGCATATCGCACTCATGCGGACTAAGCCCTTCCTTCTCCATTATGAATAGAACCATTGCGGGGTCAACATCTCCGCATCTGGTTCCCATTACCAGGCCTTCCAAAGGCGTGAATCCCATAGATGTATCTATAGATTTGCCGTACTTAACTGCTGCAACACTTGCCCCGTTTCCCAGATGACACGTAATTATTTTTAATCCCTGTACGTTCTTTCCAACAATTTCTGCTGCCCTATGTGCAACATAGAAATGACTGGTTCCGTGAAATCCATAACGTCTGAACCAGTATTTTTCATAGAATCTATAGGCAAGAGCATATGTATAAACATGGTCTTCCATTGTGTGATGAAAGGCAGTGTCAAATACAGCTATCTGTGGAAGTTCGGGCAGAAGTTCTCTACATACAAGTATTCCCTTCAAATTATGAGGGTTATGAAGTGGGGCCAGATCAATGCAGGATTCGATCTGTTTGATAGTATCATCTGTTATAAGAACAGATTCCGTGAATTGTTCTGCTCCGTGAACAACCCTGTGCCCTACCGCAGAGATTTCACTTTTATCATCGATAACTCCGAGTTGGCCGTGTGTAACGGCATCAAGAATCTCTGAAATTGCAGTGCTGTGATCAAGGGCATCAAACTCTTTAGTAAAGTTTTTATTGCCAAATTTAAATTTAATAAGCGATTGAGGAAGTTCGAGCCTTTCAGCTATGCCACTGGCAAGGACATTTTCATCGGCCATATTGATAAGTTGAAATTTAACCGAAGAGCTGCCGCAGTTAATCACCAGAACCTTTAAGTCTCTTTTTATATTCATATGCTATGGCCTCTGGTTATTCAGTTTGGGTCTAAAAATAAATCTTTTATTTTTTAGCTTTAGGCATTTTAGCTCACTTTAGACACTTCAAACTTTTGGCTATTGACTATCACTGATTGTGCGGACTATAACAGCATTGGTGGCACCGGAAATGCCGATTTGTTGACCGACTACCATGACAACCTTATCTCCGACTTGGGCCCATTTGCGACTGATAATATAGTGGTCCACTATTTTGGAAAACATATCGATGTTTTCCGGAATTGGTTGGCAACGTGGTATTACGCCATAATGCAGACTCATCTGGTTACACGTGTGCTGGTCGGAGCTCAACGCGAGTATAGGGGCTCTGATACGTTCCTTGCTGAGCAACCTGACTGTCGTTCCGGTTTGCGACCATACGGCAACAAGCTTCGCAGAAATATCATTAACAATAATGCCTACGCTGTGGGCAATCGTTGTTGCCAGGGCCGATTCGTCCGTTACAATTGTTCTACGTTGTATACCTTTATCTTTATCAACAAAATTTTCTGTTACACGTGCAATGCGTCTTATAGTATCTGCTGCTTTGAGCGGGTATTTACCCACGGCGGTTTCACCGGAAAGCATAACAGCATCTGTTAAATCCATTATAGCGTTAGCTACATCTGAGACTTCAGCTCTAGTTGCAACAGGGCTATTAATCATACTTTGCAACATCTGAGTGGCAACTATTACGGGTTTACCGAGGCGTCGACAGATTAGAGTAATTTTCTTTTGTATGATAGGTACTTCGGCAAGATCCATTTCAACACCTAAATCACCACGTGCAACTAATATTGCATCGCTTGCCTGTATGATACTTTCCAAATGAGTCAATGCTTGCGGTGTTTCGATCTTGGCGATTACTTTTATGTCAGCTTCGGCTTTACTGAGATGGTTTTTTAGAAGAGTTATTTCTTCTGCTGATCTTACGAAACTTAGCGCCAGAAAATCTACTTTGTGCTGGATAGCCCAATCAACGCATTTCCAGTCATGTTCTGTGATTGAAGGTGTGCTGATTGTGGAGTCAGGCAGATTGATTCCCTTATTGCTGTGCAGTGGTCCTCCGACTACAACCTCACATACAGTTTGATCACCGTCTTTTCTGATTACATGCAAAGCAATCTGGCCATCGTCGACAAAGACACGTTGGCCAACTTCAACATCTTGAGAAAAATATTCATAATTTGTGCTAAAGCGATCTATGTTACCCTGTTCATCACCGTGTACAATGCAGACTTCATTTCCTTCTGTTAACATCTCTCCATCAGGTTGGATACGTCCGATACGGATCTTCGGGCCGCATAGGTCACCCATCACGGCAGTCGCGTGACGGTTCTGTGTGCGAACGTCATTCAATATTTTTAGTGATTGTGAATGCAAGTCTAATGTGCCGTGAGAAAAGTTCAATCGAAAGATATCGACACCATGGTCGATCATTGATTCAAGAACATCCGGTTTATTGCAGGAAGGCCCGAGCGTGGCGATTATTTTGGTCTTTATCATTTTGAATAATCTCCCTTTCTGGTTAGAAGGTTCTCTTATTTATCATTTCTTGCTTTTTTTGCGCGGTGCTTTGCCCTGCGTTCTTTTATAAGTAGAGGTTGACCAGTTGCCTCAATTACGTCACGCCAGAGTTCCTGATGTGGGTCGACGCGTTTTCTGCCTGAAACTGCCAGACGAATTGGTACATGCACAAAGTGAGAATTAATGAAACTTACGATCATTCCGGTCTTTCCTGCCATGGCCGCGTGTACTGCATAAGCACCGAGCTTCGTGCAGTATACTGAATCATTAGAATTTGCGGGAGCGCTTCTGATCATATAACTTGGATCAATATATTTCAGGTTAATATCCACTTTCTTCTTTTTGAAATATTCACCAATTTGTTCTTTGAGGAAGATACCTATATCATTGAGCTTTACATTACCTGACTCGTCTATGGCTTCTGAATCTTTCATATATTCCTGTCCCGCACCTTCTGCTACCAGGATTACTGCATGATTCAGCTGCTTAAGCCTCCTTTCAAGATTGGCGAACAAACCATTTTCTCCTTCGAGATCAAATTTTACTTCCGGGATGAGAACATAATTCACATCATTGATGGCCAGGGCCGTGTTGGCAGCGATAAACCCGGATTCACGCCCCATTACCTTAACAATTCCAATTCCGTTAACTCCATCATGTGCTTCCACATGTGCGCAGGAAACTGCATCTACAGCACGTGAAACTGCTGTCTCAAATCCGAATGATTTGTCTACAAAACACAAATCATTGTCAATGGTCTTGGGTACTCCTACGATGGAAATTTTTAGATTACGCTTCTTTGCCTCTTCAGTAATATCCAGAGCGCCCCTTTGTGTTCCGTCACCACCAATGACAAAAAGCATATTAATGTTCATGCGTTCGAGGGAATCCACAATCTCTTCAATACACTCACCGTGGCCTCGCGAAGATCCGAGGATAGTGCCCCCAAGGCTATGAATCTTGGATACTATCTCCGGATTCAACTCCATAACAGGCAGGTTGAATTGCGAAAGGAGACCTCGATATCCATACATGAAACCGGATATCAATTTTGTGCCGTAACGATACCACAGGGTCATAACGATTGCCCGTATCACATCGTTGAGTCCTGGGCAAAGGCCGCCACAGGTAACTATTCCTGCCCGTACCTTGGATGGGTCGAAATAAATATTTTCCCTCGGGCCGGCCTTTTCTATCAGGTTGTACCGGTTATCATTGCTGCCCAATGAACCTTTGGAAACAGAGATATCATGAAGAATAAACTGGTCATCGTTTACATAACTTGTCCTCCAGACATCCTTCTTGTGGGTCATTGAGGATAGTTGTAATGTTGGTTTCCCCAAAAGAGGAATAGTGAAATCAGGTTTTTTCATTTTAAAAGTTTTAGACATTAGTTATTGTGGTTCCAGCCAGACAACATCATAAGGTCTCAATGTAAGGGAGATCTCCTCTTCCTTAAATGTATACATATCCTGACTGATAAGGTCATACCATTTTTGTTTGGATATATTGACAGTCTTCATTGGAATTGTAACTTGCATCTCATCGTCTGTAACATTAATTAAAGAGAGGATATGCTGGTCTAAGTCAGGAGATGTTCTTAAAACTGCAAATATTTCCGGTTGGATTCTTAAGACTTCTTGATCCCCATTTGGATGGAAAGCGCTCTGTTTTGTTCTGACAGTAATGAGAGCGTTCATATTATGGATGATTTTAGATGTTAGCGTTTCAGGGTCACCTATAGCTTTTATGAGTATATTGTAATCAAGTTCCTTACGGTTTATATCACGTTTAGTTGTAGGACTGCTTACTGCATCTACATCGTTCTTGGTACCAAAAAAGCTGTGTAGATAAATTCCCGGAACTCCTTGAAGGGTTAAGGCTATAGCTCTTGATGCAATAAATTTTTTGACCTGGCGGTCTATATGTACAGCATCGTCTTCCCTGCAAAGAGCATTAAACCATGTAATATTAATCTCGTATGGTACTTCCTGACCCTCTTTATCTGTTTTGTAAGAGATATCGCCTCCATGCTCTCTTGCTCTCTGAATAATAAACTTAATTTCGTTGTGCGATAAGATATCTTTAACTGCCATCAGTCCTACGCCGTCATGTGAGTCAAGAAAGTTAAAAAAAGCTGTTGTCTCAGAAGGAGGCCTAAGACTTTCTGCCCACTCGGTGAGCCTGGTTGTGTCTTTTGTGTAAAATGTGTGAAGCGTAAGAGGAGGGAGAGCGAAATTGTAAACCATGTGTGCTTCGTCATTTCCATTTCCAAAGTATGAGATATTATCTTCGTGCGGGATATTTGTTTCTGAAATTATTGACACGTGCGGTGCAACAAAGTCTAAAACGTCTCGAAAGATCTTGACAATCAGGTGTGTCTCTTCCAGATTTGCACATGAAGTACCCGGACTTGCCCAGAGAAATGTGATGGCATCAAGCCTGATAATATCAGCTCCTTTACGCGCATATAACAGTAATATCTCAATAACCCTTATCAGTACGTCCGGGTTTTTGTAATTTAAATCTATCTGGTCTTTGGAGAAAGTTGACCAGACGTGTTTCTCTCCGTCAATGGTATAGAATTTTGTAAGGATATCAGTAGTACGTGGCCTGAAAATAGCACTTCGCTCCTCGGGTGTAAGTTTATCATATGAGTCATAACTGATAAAAAAGTCTTTGTAGTGAGGGGTACCATCCAGGAACCTCTGAAACCAACGGCTCTTTGATGAAACATGGTTTATCACTCCATCAAACATCAGTTTATAACGTGTCTCAAGATTTTCAATATTTTCCCACGTTCCAAGCGCAGGGTCTACAGTCTCAAAATCTTCAATCGAAAAACCTCTGTCCGATGAATATGGAAAAAATGGGAGTATGTGAAGTGTATTGATGGTGTGCTTGAGATAAAGGCCACAGAATTTTGATAGGGTTGTAAGTGGAGAAACTCCCTCTTCACGAACGAGATCCCCATAAGTAATCAGGATAACGTCCTCTTCTGTAAAACGATTTTTTGGGTTCAATGCTTTTGTGAACTCAACTATCTCTTCAGTTTTATAGGCATAATAGACTTTACAGATACGTTCAAGCTCCGGCATATATTCATTAGCTGTCTGTTTCCCGTATAAACGGGAAAGTTTGGTAAAGATTTTTTCATGAATCTCACCTGGTATCTCTAAGCGAACATTTTGATAATCTGGTTCCAGGTTATGAACAAACTTAACACCTTCATATCGTCTATTATTTCTACTGTTTGTCGTCTCTGTCATTCTTAATCTCTTATTTTGAATGTTGAAAAAATAGACTTTCGAATTCATATATCAAAATATGTGCCATAACCAGAGGCAACTCAAAAAAAGTACAGCTTAATGTGGCTTTTATTTAAGTATCTATTGTGATTTGCCTTATGGCTATTTTGGTATTGTGGTATTGTACAAATATTATTTATAACGTCTATATTAAAACTAATAAACGTCTAATATTTATACATTTTCGGTTCCGTAAGGTTTTGTGGATAAAAGGAAAAGGATGATTCCAGGAAAATAAAGCTGAAATAATTGGTTATTATTCCGATTAGTGATAAATCTGTGCCAGACAACAGGAGAATTCATAACTGGAATCTCAGCCAAGGCGGACCTGATTTAAGCTAAACATCAAAGAAGAAGTGTGCATGCCAACAACGATTAGCATGTCTTTCAGCCACCAGAATAGAGTTTTTTCATATCGTCGAGTGTAACAGCTTTATAGTCACCCGCATGCCCGGCGGTACCAAAGGCCTTCATCTCTTCAATGATCCATGTACGTACTGCTTCTCTCGCTGGGCCCAGGTATCGCCGGGGATCAAAAGCAGCTGGTTTCTCTACAAAAACTTTACGGATAGCTGCCGTAATTGCCAGACGTCCGTCAGTATCAATGTTAATTTTCCGCATTCCTCTGCCTATGGCATCCTGTATCATATCAGTTGGTACTCCAACAGCGTTGGGTACTTTTCCGCCATATTTATTGACCTCCTCAACCATGTGTGCAGGTACCGAAGAGCTTCCGTGCATTACAAGGCTGATTTCAGGGCAGCGTGAATGGACTTCATTAACAATATCAAGAGCGAGTTTAACCTCGGTGCCTGCAGGAAATTTGTAGGCACCGTGAGATGTGCCAATGGCAATTGCCAATGCGTCAATCCCGGTCTGTTTAACAAACTCCTCTGCCTCTTCGGGTTCGGTAAGATGAACGTCTCCTGCTACCGTATCATCTTCAACACCTCCCAAAGTACCAATCTCACCTTCAACTGATACTCCTGCCGCATGTGCAATTTTCACAGCCTCTTTTGTTATTGCAACATTATCATCGAAAGAACGGACCGGATGCGCTCCATTCTCATCTTTTGTACTATAGTCAAGCGAACCATCAATCATAACAGACGTAAAACCAAGGTCGACACACTCCTTTATTGTCTCAATATCCGGTCCGTGGTCCAGATGAAGTGCCATTGGAATGTGTGGATATTTCTTCTCTGCCATATAACTTACCATGGCTGCCAACAATCCTTTATCGGCGTACTGAAGAGCATTTCTGCTTACCTGAACGATTACGGGAGAATTTGTCTCAGCGGCAGCATCACAAATCGCCTGTAGTTGTTCCATATTATTAACATTAAAAGCGCCTACGCCATAGCCTGCTTTATTAGCTTCATCAAGTATTAATTTCATAGGTACAAGAGCCATCTGTTACTCCTTAAAAATAGTTAAGCGCATGAGGTTTCGGTTAAAGTTAACAACTATATAAATACCAACCGTTTTTTATGTAAAGAATTTGACATTCTTAAAACCATGAAGTATACACACATACTATATGACTGTTTGTTTAACAGTCAACCAAAATAAACACAAATGTGGGAACTGAAACTGATTTGTCATCAGATAGCATTCTTTAGGATATTGAATGAAAAAATACTCAATTGATCTGAGAAATTTGAAAAAAGAGGTGCGGCTGGACTATTATAAAAGCTCTGGCCCCGGCGGTCAGCACAAGAATAAGACAATGTCTAGTGTGCGTTTATATCACGAGCTTACGGGTATAAGGGTGATTGCAACGGAATCACGTTCACAGATAAAGAATAGAGAACTTGCCTTTAAAAGACTCCAGGTAAAGTTGATGGAGTTAAATATTAAGGAAAAAGAGCGCATCCTTACGAAAAAACCCCGTTATGTGAAGGAGCAAATCCTGCAAAATAAAAAGATTAGATCTGAAAAGAAACAGTCCAGAAAAAGAGTTTCCGGAGAAGATACCGAATGATAAATCTGAAATCACTGCAAATGCTGGTACTTTAAAGTATTGACAGGTGCATTTTATTTAAATACAATTAGTGGTTAAGTTTACAAAGTAGCATATTTCAATAGCAATGATTATATTTAATAAACAAATGAAGATCTCTATCTCTTTTTTTAAGACCGTCAAGTGTTTAGCGGTTTTGTCTTTGATCTCGGTATTTGCTTCAGGATGTTTTTTTAGTAAAAAAGACGATCGAAGAACTACGGGAGATGAGCCGTTTTTTCAGGACGAAGAGGGCCTTGCTGAGCACGGCAAGAAAACTACCCTGGATAGAATGTATCAGCTTGATCCGGGGGGTAAAGAATTTGACATTGCAGACAGCTTTTATACACATCCGCCCAGGAAGATCGCGGTATTACCATTTGATAATCTGATAGGCGGTAAATATATCCTGAATTCAGTCCCTCTCCCCAGATTCAGCAAAAAAGAGACGGATGGCTGGAACTGGACCTACTCGAATAGATTGAGACGGTTTTTCTTCGGCCATTTTGCCTCCAGAGAATTTGTTGATATAGAGTTAATGTATGTCGATAAGACGTTGCAGGAACTTGGAATTTTATCACCCAATGACCTGTATAAGATACCTGCTCAAGAATTAGGCCGGATACTTGGAGCGGATGCATTGATTTATGGCAAAGTTACAGAATACAAAAACTCCTATTATCTGCTTTTTAAACAGATCCGGATTGGATTGAGTATCAAATGTGTATCTACGAAAGATGGTAGTGTTTTTTTTGAAGGCGAACAGGTAAGACATGATAATGACATCCGCGTAGCAACAAATCCTTTCGATTTTGTAATCGCTTCGTTCCAGAACTCTATGAGCATGAGAGACGTTTACGCTGCAAGGGCGAGTGAGGAAGTAGTACGTGAGTTAGTTCTAAGAATTCCTATTGTTAACACATTCATTGAAGAGGAAGAACAGCTTATTAGAGAAAGGATCAGAGAGAAGATGTCATCTCTGCCAACTTTGGATGCGAAGGTGAGTGATAAAGGCAACGATAGTGATACTGCATCCCCGACTATACCGGACAAAACTGAAATTGAAATAGAAACACGCGCACATGCAGGCCACCCCGACCCTCTTACTCAAACAGAAACTCTTTCAGTAGGTTCCTGAACCGAACCAACAGGAATCAGGTCCAATTCATCTTGCAGTATGGATTTCCATTTCTTTGGATAAATTAGGGACAGACACTATTTATTGTTTCCTTGTTTCTCCGATCTGTATCTTAATCAGAAGTTTTTTACGAAATCAGCTCCACGTTCTATAGCTAATTTGTTGACCTCAAAGAAAGGTTCTTTTCTGCCTTTCAGGACGTTTTTAAGGCATGAGAGGAATATGGGAATGGAGACAAGATTTTTAACCTGGTTGTACGCCCCCAGCAGAACCATGTTTGATGCCACGACGTTTCCAATATCATTTGCGATTTTTGTGGCAGGAACTCTGAAAACGTCTATGTTCTTTTCGTTGTCTATTTTATCAATCATGGATGAGTTTACAAAGAGCATGCTGTCCGGCTTGAGAAGCTCTTTAAACTTCAGGTAGGACGGGTAGTTCATCATAATGAGCGCATCTGCTTCTTCGATAACGGGTGAATAAATTTCTTCATCTGAAACTGTCAGATGATAATAGGCTGTTCCTCCCCGCACTTCAGTTCCATACGACGGGAAAAAGGTTACGTTTTTTCCTTCCAGCATCACGGCTTGTGCTATCAGCCTGCCGAGGAGCATCATCCCCTGTCCACCCAATCCTGCTAAAATAACTTTGTCTGACATCTTATTGAACCTTTCTAATTCTGACCTTCCCAATCTTTGAAAATACCCAGGGGAAAGGTTTTGACCATCTCTTCGTCTATGAATTTTATTGAATCAACGGAGTTCATGCGCCAATAGACCGGACATGGGGAAAGGACTTCTATCAGGGAAAATCCCTTTTTCTGTATTTGAGTTTCAAAACCTTTTTCTATTAATTGCTTTGTTCTAATTATATTTTTTGGTGAAGTTACGGAGGCCCTGGCGACAAACTGGCTTCCATCCAGTACTGAGAGAAGTTCGCATATGCGCAGAGGAGCCCCATCGTTTTGTGCACTACGTCCTTGAGGCGTAGTCAGAGTTTTTTGATTGAGCAGTGTCGTCGGCGCCATCTGCCCATTTGTCATACCATAAACGGCATTATTTACAAATATCACTGTGATATTTTCACCACGGTTGGCAGTATGCATAATCTCTGCTAATCCAATTGCTGCAAGATCACCGTCTCCCTGATAAGAGAAGATAACTTTATTGGGGTGAACCCGTTTGATTCCGGTGGCAACCGCAGGTGGACGTCCATGTGCCGCTTCACACATGTCTATGTCCAGATAGTTATAGGCCAGGACTGCGCATCCCACAGGTGCTATCCCAATGGTATCCCCCTTGATTTTTTTTTCGTCAATTATTTCAGCTATTAATCTATGTATGACACCGTGTCCGCAACCGGGGCAGTAATGCGTTGGAGTGTCAATAAGCGTATCTGGCGTTTTGTATACTGCTTCCATATGATAATCTCGTAAAAATGAATGAATATCCTCTCTTTCAACCCGCCCGGCCAAGCAGTTCGCCAGCCTGACGCATTCTGGCAGGGACGGGGAGGATATTCCGGAATTAAAATTCTAAGTCATACAGGTTGTATTCTCTTTTAAAGATATTATTTCGGTAATTTTTTTGATGATGTCTTTCGGAGAAGGAATTCCTCCACCTGTTCTTCCATAAAAATGCACCGGACATCTTCCCAGAACACTTAGTTTTACATCTTCTACCATCTGGCCGGCACTCATTTCTACTGTAAGTATGGCCTGTACTTTTCCTGCAATCTCCTGTATTATCTGAGATGGATATGGCCACAGTGTAATAGGCCTCAGTAACCCTACCTTTATATCTGGCAGTTTATTTTTCATTATAACTTCTTTACATATCCTTGCGCATGTGCCGTATGCAACTATAACAATATCTGCATTTTCAGTATTAATTTCTTCGTAGCGCACCTCTTTACTCTTAATCAGGTTAAACTTCTCCTGTAGTTTAGCGTTAAACTCCTCGAGTTCACCCTGTACCGAAAAAAAGGATTTTACTATATTCCTTTTTCTTCTGTTTGCGCCGGTAAGTGCCCACTCCTTTTTGAATGAATCCGGTTCACATTTCTTGTTAAAGACAACTGCCTCCATCATCTGACCTAATTGAGCATCTCCCAGGATCATTACCGGGCTTCTATAAGTATCGGCCAAATCAAAAGCATCGTAAACCAGGTCAGCAGCCTCTTGTACTGAGCCAGGCGCAAGTACTATAGTGTAGTAATCTCCATGTCCGCCACCCTTAACAGCCTGAAAATAGTCAGCCTGGGAAGGAGAGATATCTCCCAGACCAGGTCCGCCTCGCTGTACATTAACTATGACGCATGGGAGTTCGCTTCCGGCCAGATAGGATATACCTTCCTGCTTGAGACTGATACCGGGACCTGATGAGGATGTCATTGTCCTTGCGCCAGCAGCAGCACTTCCGTGTACCATGTTTATGGCTGCGAGTTCACTCTCAACCTGGATGCATGTACCGCCTACTTGAGGCATCCTGATTGCCATATGAGTTAAAATTTCATTTTGCGGCGTAATCGGATATCCATAATAGAATCTACAGCCAGCCTGTATTGCGGCTTCCGCACATGCTTCATTGCCGGTCAGGAGATATTTTTTATTCTCGTCAGTTAACATCATAAGCGGGTTGCCCTCTCCAGTTCAGTTTTTCTCTCAGGACATCATAAAAGGTTCTTGTTTGCGTGTCAATTAACTGCAGTTTTTTCTCAGCTCTTTCAATAACTATTCTATCTCCGGTTTTGACGTCAAAGTATACCTGCCCATCTACGGTTAAACCCACTCCTTTTGATTCAGAAATTTGTTCCATTTCAATCTTCGAACTACCGGAGACGACAAGTGGTCGGTTTGAAAGAGTGTGGGGACAAATCGGCGTGATGGCAAAAGCCTCCATCTCAGGCGTAACAATTGGGCCACCGGCAGATAGTGAATGTGCTGTTGTCCCTGCAGGAGTCGATACTATTAGTCCATCGCAGCTATATGTGGCAACTCTTTTTTCATTTACATAGAGTTTAATTGAAATTAATCGTGATAAGGAGGTTCTCGAAATTACGGCATCGTTTAATCCAACAGTTTCATTAATTACTTGTTTGGAACGAATTACCTTGCATTTTAACAACATCCTTTGCGATACAACGTATTTGCCGGAACAAATGCTTTCCAAAGAATCATTGATATCTTGTAATGTGAGTTCTGCCAGAAATCCAAATTTTCCCATATGTACACCGATTAAGGGAATCTGCTTGTCATTTAGCTTTCTACTTGCTGACAGAATTGTACCGTCTCCACCAAAAACGAAAACGAAATCGGCGGATACATTTTTTAGCTCGTCTTCATCAGAAATATCGATTACAGAAAGATGTGATTTTTTACGAAACAGGGGTTCGAGCTCTGTTATTGCTTCTCTTATTTTTTTTTTGCTTATATCGCCCAGGAGTATAATTTTTTTCATATCAAATTAGAGGTTTTATTATACTCTTCCTTCTTTTTGATATCAGCATGACCCGTCGTGTTCCAGGCAGAAATAAAGTTCTTATAGATACCCTCCGCGTTTAGATTGAGGGTCTTTAAGATAATATCGCGAGAGCCCTGTTCAATGAATTTGTCCGGGATTCCCATTTTGTGAATATTTTTAGTATTAGCACCTTTGTCTGCCAGTAGTTCCAGAATTGCCGAACCAAATCCACCAACCTCGGCATGGTCTTCTACCGTAATAACTATTTGGTGATTCTTTACAGCTTTTAATATTAACTTTTCGTCAAGAGGTTTGGCAAACCGGGCGTTTACGACGGTAACATCAATCCCTTTCTCCATGAGCATACGTGCACATTCCAGAGAGGGATACACCATTGCGCCATATGCAATTATTGCTCCATCCTGGCCCTCTCTCAAGATTTCACCTTTCCCCATTTCAATAGGTTTACAATCATTATCAATGCTGTCTTCCGGTATATTCGCCCTTGGATAGCGTATGGCAGCCGGTGTATCAAGCGATATTGCCATATGTAACATTGCTTTGAATTCAGCACCGTCTTTTGGGGCCATTAAAATAATCTCCGGTAAATGTCTCAGATAAGCTATGTCAAAAACTCCATTATGTGTCGGGCCGTCATTTCCAACAATTCCGGCTCTATCCAGTGCAAGTAAAACACCATTATTTTGTAAGCACATATCATGAAAGACCTGATCATATGCACGTTGCAGGAATGTTGAATATATTGCTGCCACAGGTTTCATTCCTGCTGATACTAGTCCATTTGCCAGTCCAATAGCATGTTGTTCGCAAATTCCCACATCAATATATCTGTCCGGATATTCTTTGCCAAATGCATCAAGGCCTGTCCCGTCCGGCATTGCGGCTGTGATTGCCACTATATCTCTATTAGTCCCAGCGAGTTCAATCATAGTATCGCCAAATACTTTTGTATAACTGATCTGTTTTGGATCCTTTGGCTTTTCCTTCATTTTTCCGTTCTGCATCTGGTAATTACCAGCGCTATGAAAACGTGCGGGATTTTCTGAAGCGGGGTGAAAGCCTTTGCCTTTTTCTGTGATTACATGAAGCAATACAGGACCCTCTACATTCTTTACATTATGGAAAATGTCGGTCAGTGTCTCAATACTGTGACCATCAATTGGGCCAAAGTAGTCAAACCCCAGATCTACAAAAATCTGTCCCGGAGTGACCTCCCTCTTTAGTGCTTCAGCAATATGTTCAAATGAATGTTCCATCCGTTTGCCAACGATAGGTAGTGACTGTAATACATGGCGGACCTCTTTTTTGAAATCTGTGTAAAGTGGTGAGGTTCGGATTTTGTTTAGATGTTTAGATATCGCCCCTATTGTTCCAGAGATTGCCATCTTATTATCGTTAAGGATTACGATCAGGTTCCTTTTTAAATGTCCGGCGTGGTTGAGCGCTTCAAGCGACATTCCCGCACCAATTGCAGCATCTCCAACAATAGCAATGGCTTTCCTGTCATCAATACCTTTTATTTTATCGGCACAAGAAATGCCGAGAGTGGCAGAGATTGCATGTCCGCTATGGCCACAAACAAAAGGGTCATATTCACTCTCCTTAGGATCAGGAAAACCGCTTAGCCCTTTATATTGCCTCAAAGTAGGAAATTCCTTTCTCCTTCCTGTAAGCAACTTGTGTACATACGTTTGATGTCCAACGTCCCAGATTAACTTATCCTTGAGAAGATCAAACGAGTGATGCAGAGCAATTGTAAGCTCAACTACTCCCAGGTTCGATGCCAAATGACCAGGATTTGTAGAAACTACATCTATTATTACATCCCTTATCTCCTGTGCTAAAACCGCCAAATCCTCGTTGTCCAGTTTTTGCAGATCTTTTGGGGAGTCAATTTTTTCTAGTATTTTTTGTGACAATATTTTCTTTCCTAAAACTTTAATTAGTGTTTCATGCTAATTTACACTGCTTACTATTTTCCTTCAGTAGTTTTTTTCAGTTTAAACTCTTCTGTATGAGTCTCTCCAATTGAATTTTTCAATAATATATTAATCTTTTTTTCAGCCTTTTCTAAAGTTTGATAGCATTGTTTGTATATTTTAATACCACTTTCGTATTTTGCAAGTGTTTCATCTAAAGTCAGATCATTTGTTTCAAGCTGTTTTACTATTTCTTCAAGCTCTTTTAGCGATGTTTCAAAATCCGGTTTCTTCATAAATTAGCTCCTTTCAATAGAAAGGATTTCAGAAATAATACTGCCCTTGGATAGATTTGTTTTAATCTTATCTCCTTTACTTAAACTTTTTATATCTCGAAGAGATTTATTGTCTTCCTGTCTGGTGGTAATAGTATAACCTCTTTTCAAAACATTCAAAGGGCTCAGGCTTTCCAGTTTGCCCGCAATACCTGATAACTTTTCACGTTCAGTGTTTAGCGTATGTGTTATATTTAAGTTTAGCCTCTGCACAAAGTCGTCCAGCCTCTGTTGCCACCTGTTAAATTTGTCAAACGGTTGTCTTATAACGTAGCTATTTGCAATTCTATCGAGTTTCTCTTTTGATAATCTTAACTTACCGGTTAGAGATTGTAAGAGTCTCGTTTTAAATGTTTCTGTTTTCTCGATCAGCAAATCTTTTCGGGGGACGACCAGTTCTCCTGCTTCGGAGGGGGTAAGGGCTCTTTTGTCTGCTACCAGATCAGCTATTGTTAGATCAATTTCGTGTCCAACTGCAGAGATAACAGGTATCTTTGAATTGTATATGCTTCTGGCAACAACTTCTTCATTAAACGCCCACAGGTCTTCCAGACTGCCTCCTCCTCTACCTGATATAATTACGTCTATATCGGGGTAATTGTTTAGTTCTGTTATCGCCTCGGCAATTTCTTGTGCTGCACCCTCTCCCTGTACTTTTACCGGGTATATGAGCACTTCAACATTTGCAAAACGACGGTCTATGATGTTCAGAATGTCTTTGATTGCTGCTCCGGTTGGTGATGTTGCTATTCCAATTTTCTTAGGTATGAAAGGGATGTCTTTTTTATGAGCGTGGTCGAACAGGCCTTCTTTTTCCAGCTTTTCCTTCAGCTGCTGGAAGGCAAGCTGTAGAGCGCCTATTCCCTTTGGCTCTACTTTGTTAATTATGAGTTGGTATTGCCCTCGTGGTTCATAAACGGTAACTGAACCAAAAGAAATTACTTCCATTCCATCTTTCAATTCAAATTTGATTCTGCTTGCCGTATTTCTGAAAACAACTGCCTGTAATTGGGAATTCTTGTCTTTAAGCGTTAAATAAACATGTCCGGAGCTTGGTTTTCTGACATTGGATATTTCACCTAATACACCGATATTAGAAAATTTGTGTTCCAGGGAAGTTCTGATTCCTCTGGTGATTTCAGAAACTGTAAAAAATTTCTCATTTGTTTCTGTAGTAAAATCTTCTAATGGCTCTTGATTTGGCTTAATATTCAGGAAGCTATCATGCATGTTTATATATTGTTTATTTCAGTGAAATTAGTAAATTATTTAGTAATTGTCGCTTTCAGTCACTCTTATTCTTTTTATCTTTTCTGCTTTACCAGTTTCCTTGTTTACAGTTATGACTACTCCTTCGATATGGAGGTCATTTTCAGCTATATCATAGCGGGTTGGTACCTGGGTTACAATCGATTTTAATACACGATCTATATTTCTTCCTAATATTGATTCGTGCGGACCTGTCATGCCCAAATCCGTGATGTATCCTGTCCCTTTAGGCAGGATCTTTTCGTCAGATGTCTGTACGTGGGTATGCGTACCAACAACCGCGCTCACTCTTCCATCTAAATACCATCCCATGGCGATTTTCTCAGATGTTGCTTCGGCATGCAAGTCTACAAAGATTAGGTTTGTCTGTTTTGAAAGTTCTTCAACTGCGGTATCTGCCGCTCTGAACGGACAGTCTATGGGTTTCATGAAAGTTCTGCCCAAAAGGTTGATAATGCCAACAACACAATCCTCTTTCATTTTGATTGCAACATAACCCCTGCCATGAGCCAACGGTGAGTAATTTGCCGGTCTGAGTATTCTCTGTTCAGATTGTAATGAATCGTAAATTTCTTTTCTTTTCCAGACATGATCACCCATTGTTATTGCATTTACACCATAAGAAAACAGTTTCTTCGCAATATTAACGGTTAATCCTGAACCTCCTGCTGCATTTTCTGCGTTTGCTATGCAGAAATCTATATTGTGTTCCTTAATGAAACCTTCAAGTTTTTTTTCTAATACCTTCCTTCCAGGTTGTCCTACAATGTCGCCAATGGCGAGGATATTTAATAGCATTTATTATAATTAGGAAAAATAATTAAATGGTGTTAGCAAACGATTTTGATTTGTTTTCCGGTTGCTGTTGGTTTTCGCTTCTATTTATTCTATTGAGTGAGTAATTTTTTACGGAGTAGTTTTTCTACATCAGAAGGTACAAACTTAGAGATATCACCTCCCAGGCTTACTGCTTCTTTAATGAGACTGGAATTTAAAAATGAGTATTCCTGACTCGTCATTATGAAAACTGTTTCTATATCAGTTTTTAAGACCCGATTTGTAAGTGCTCGTTGAAATTCATACTCAAAATCTGACACTGTCCTGATACCTCTCAGTATTATATTAGTTTGCATTTTTCCCATGTAGTCAGTTAACATTCCTTCAAAATAGTCTACCTTGATATTCTGAATCTCTCTGGTGTTTTTTGAGAGCATATCCATTCGCTCTTCAACGGTGAATATAGGTTTTTTAAATGGGTTGTGGCCAACCGCTACGATCAGTTCGTCAAAGATTTTGCTGCCACGTTTGATCACATCAAGATGGCCATAGGTAACAGGGTCGAAAGTACCGGGGTAAACTGCTCTTTTCATATTGTGTGTTAAGAAAAATAATAGGCTAATCTATTTGATTTTGTTTTGGAATTAAAACTGGTGGAACCATAGTGCCTTAATGATCTGAGAGGGGGAGTTGCAACTCCTAATCCACGCGGCAGTATATTAAATAAAACAACATTATCATTTTCTAGTGTTAAAGAACAAGATTTAGAACAATCTTCTCTTTGCTGGTTTTCCTTACTGCGGTGTCTGTGGAATCATAGCACCCAATGATCTGAGCGTAGGAGTTGCAACTCCTAATCCACGCGGCAGTATATTAAACAAAACAATATTGTCATCTTCCCTGGAACCAATTTGAGATATGCTCATCGTGGCGATCCAATCATGGAAGAGTCTTGTGACATTAACACCGGAATATAAGCTTCTCGAGTCGTCGTCATCAACACCAGTCCTAAAGGCATATTGCTGGGAAATGCTTACATTCCATTTTTCATTTGGCTTGATTGATGTTTCAAGGAAAACGGTTTGACTGCTACCATCAATATACCTGTTTCCAGTTGAGAAACTTAGTCGAGGTGAAGGTGTGTAGTTAATACTAGTATTCAAAACATCAATTCCTCCTTTCCTCAAGTTAATCTCGTTTCCTACTGTACTAAAAGAGAGATTGTCGGATGGATTTAATTTTAAGTACCATCCCATATAGTCATCCCGTCTTCTATTGAGACCAGCATCCCCAGGGAATAAGGTTAATTGAGCACCTATGTCGACAACATTCTCCGTTTGCTCATTTCCTGGTTCCCCTCTTTTTGTTTGGAGTCTATTACGCAGGCCAAGTTTGATTGATTGATAAGTATCAATTGCATCTATTCCGTCAAACTGATTCAGCTCTTCCGGATCCTGTGTAACGACCGGTATGGAATCAAGAGATAATTCTGGTTCAATGACATGTCTCAGTCTGTTAATGCTTAGAAATTTATTATATACACTGTATGTCCGTGAGAGTTTTGAACTGGTACTAATGCCAATGGGGATTGCTACTCTTCCTCGTGCTGTACCACTGCCTTCATTTTGACCGGAAACAGGGTTAACTCTAATACTTTCACTATAACCGGTTAGCCTAACTCCTATGTATGGATTAAACCGTTGCCTCAGGAAACTAAAAGGAGCATTGATTATATTGTATGTATCAAACCTGATAGTTTCCTCTGGATCAAATCTTGCCGATGATCTGTCAAAAACCCTTTCCGCAGTCAGCAAATCTCCACGGCCAAGGAAATCCGTTTGAGCTTTTGAAGACGAGGTGCCGTCAAATGATCTGTTTGTAGTCGAAAGCCTGTCAAATACCCTGTTTTGATATGCCAGCTCAGTTTCAGACGTGAGATTAAGCTTTCCATTCAACAGAGGTTCTCCGATAATTCTGTATTTTAGTTCTGGAAATTTTTCATCTTTTCTACTAAGCCTGATTGAATCTACTAAAGTGTCGTATGTCCGTAATTGATGTTCCGCCAGGAAAGTAATTCCCCTATTACCAGAAATATTTCTCAAATAAAATAAAGTAGTTTTGTCCTTTTCATTTTTAAATTCTGTCTGGAGATATTCTCTAAAATAAGTTCTATCTTTAACATGAGATATTTCCGTATCCACTACCCAGCCATCGTTATCAGTAATTTCTGCTATCCATTTGTCTATATTTCTATTAGATTCATTATCGTCAGTGCTGGATTTATCTCTAAGAACCTTAGAAAGCATCAGCCTGTTTCTCCATAAAAAATGCCCTCTGCTCTCATTCTCTACTGAAACACCATTAATACCGGTTTCATCTCTATCATTCATCTGGTATGTATTTAAGTAGCCAGTGAGATTTTCTTTTCTGTATTTAATATTCACTCCTCCTCTCGGTCCCTTCAACTCCATATAATCTAAGTTAACTGAAACATCGCTCCAGTTATCCAGCTTTTCGCCAAAACCAAATCCGTATAGATCCCATTTTGTTGTAACAAATCGCCCAAATCTTGTAGTTGTTCCAGTGTCCCATTCTTCGAGTCGTTTAGGACTTCTTTTTAAATTAAAGTTTAAATATGGAATATAAGCTACAGGCACTCTTCCAAGCTTAAATACATTATTTTTTGCGGTTAGGATTGAATTTTCTCCCGATTTAATAATTCTTACTTTTGAATATTTAAACCGGTAGTGTGGGTGTCCGTAACCACAAAGAGAAAAATCACCGTTATTTATTTCATAATTTCCTTTTGTGTTTTTTATCTCATCACCACTCACATAAGCTGGCGTAGTTATTTTGACGGCAGGAGGTTGTAGAACACTCTCAATAGTGCTATTAACAAAAAGCCCTTTATCTTCCTTGATATTCTGAAAAATCTTTTCTGCTATTATTAAATCACTTCCACGCGTCATAGTTACATTGCCCTCAGCGTAAAATTCCTTATATGTCTGTTTCGGTGATTTTCCTTCTTCGTCTTTTTCTTGATCAAAATATAAGATTACGTTATCGGCATTTAGAGTTTCACCGCCTTTTTTTATTCGCACGTTTCCTGTTGCAACGATTACACGAACATTATTTTCCAGCCAGGAATCAATATCGTCTGCTATTATATCAACCATTTCTCCTGCGACAGTAGTCCCTGTAGAGGCATCATCTTTGTATTGTTCTCCCCTTTCCTTTGCTTTGAACTTTTCAGCTTGCGCATATAGTCCAGATTTTTGTTCATCTTCAGTACTTGATACATTGCCAACAGAGACCCCGGCGGTAGTAACTAATTCCAGATATGTTTCTTCAAAATCTTGGATATCCTCTTCCTGGAAAAGAACTACATTACCACTGCAATAAATATCGAGACCCCCTTCAACAATCTGTCCTGTTTTGATCTCTTTGAACCAGATTATTATATCGCTTGCAACAATTCTGACGTCACCTTGTTCGACTTCTGCATTACCGCTCGCATGGAAAACTCTAATTTCGTTATTTTGCCAGGTAGATATACCCTCTGCACTTATGTGTATAGGAAAATGAGAAACATCCTTTTTTATGCGTGCTCCCTGTGCCATGTTTCTATTGCAGAGGATAATAAGTAATATGAAGAATATGGTGGATATAGATAATCGCATACAAAACCTATAAAGAGAAATTAAAGTAAAAAAATTAAATTATTCAGACGCGCTGAAAAAATCTTTGACTGATTCTATAACGTAATCCTGTTCTTCCTCTGTTATTTCTGGAAAAACAGGAAGTGCCAGTGTCTCCTTTGCTGCCCTTTCTGTTTCCGGCATATCACCTTCTTTGTAGCCCAAATCTGCCATGCATTCTTGTAAATGTTGAGGAACCGGATAGTACACGGCACAGCCTATATTATTTGCTTGTAAGTGTTCCATGAGCCCGTCTCTCTCTTTTACTCTGATCACGTATTGATGGAAAACATGCTTGTTGAAGCTCATTATCTTTGGAGTTACTAAATCAAATCCTCTCATCTTTTCTGTATAATACGAAGCCTTTTGCCTGCGTTTATCACACCAATCGTCCAAGTACCCTAGTTTTTTGATTAGGATGGATGCCTGTATTGTATCCAATCTTCCATTGATACCTAAGGTAGCATGATAATTCTTCGGCCTGCCACCGTGGATTCTCAACATATGAATTAATTCTTCAAGTTCTTTGCTGCTGCATGTCACCATTCCGCCGTCACCCATTCCGCCGAGATTCTTACTTGGAAAGAAAGAAAAACATCCCAAGTCACCCAGTGAGCCTGATTTTCTATCTTTATACTCAGCGCCAACAGATTGAGCAGAATCCTCTATGATCCTTAAATCATGTTTCTTTGCAATTTTCAGAATTGGATCCATATCGGCACATTGTCCGTACAGATGAACTGGAATAATGGCTTTTGTCCTTTTGCTTATATTTTCCTCTATTGAATTCGGCCTGATGTTGTAAGATTCTGGATCGATATCTGCAAAAACCGGTTTAGCTCCGACATTACAAATAGCTTCTACTGTAGCAAAAAACGTAAAAGGAGTCGTAATGACTTCGTCACCGTTACCAATTCCTAATGATTTGAGAGCAAGGAGTATCGCGTCGGTCCCGGAAGAGACACCGATTGCGTGGTTTGTATTGCAATATGATGCGAAAAGACCCTCAAATTCTTTAACCTGAGGCCCTAAAATGAACGCCTGGCTTTCAAGAACTTCCTGTATTGCGGAGTTGATTTCTTCCTTTATGCCGTGATATTGACGTTTTAAGTCAAGCAGAGGAACTCTTATTTTTGTTTTTTCACTAACAGCAGAACCCATCTCAACCCTTTATATAATATGCGCTTATGTTGTTCGCTGCCCTCGTCATTCACCTGATATGTGTGAACTGTCTGCCCCACCTGTTCAACAGGTAGGCACTTTTGTGGCAACGAGAAGTATGCTATTAAAGTCTTATAGTGAAACTTCTATTTTTTCCTTCTTCTTGCACGTCTTTTTAAGATATATTTTTTCCTGTTAAGCCTGTGTTTTTTCTTTCCTTCAAAACCATTCGCCATAAAAATCTTCCCCGAAATCCAATAAATTAAATAAAAAAATACGTTTTGTATGTATCTCGATACTATGATACCATTTTAACTAACGGGACTTGACAGGCTAAATCTTCCGACACCGCTCCTGCAAAATCCTTTTAAGTCGTTAGCATTATACTATTTGTAAATTATTTTACAAGTGAATCTTTTCTAAAAAAGTCATAATCCTCCCTAAGCAGGAACTTACATAACTTTTGTAAAATTTCAGCGAAATATGGCACATCGTCCTCTTGTCGGCATCGTAATATCTTTTGCAATTGGAATATTCACTAATCGTCTAGTAAACATTCCATTTATTCCTGTTTTTTCTGCTGCGATTGCATTCGTTATTGCGTATGTTTTCTTGTTTATATTTTACTCTCGTCCGAATGACGCTTGTCAGACCGGAATTTCAAGACGAGCAAAAGCGAGCACCGCAGCGCTTCTTATTCTTATCTTTTTTACGGGTATTTCATATCATCATCTTCGGTTTTCTTCTCATGCAGACGATAATATTTCAAACTTCATTAATACCGACAAAATTCCTGTTCGTTTACAAGGCGCAGTCGTCTCACCTCCAATTTCTAAATCTGTAACAGCGCCCCTGTTTAATCCAATAAAATATCGTAAGGAAATGTCTACCTTTCTACTGAGAGCTGAGGCTATTGAGAGCACTTCTGTTAGTGTCATAAGTGGAGCATTGCTGCAAAAATGGAGGAATATTTCAGGCACAATCAAAGTAAACATTTACCAGGCTCATCAGGAAGAGAGCACGCTTGCAATCAAAAGGAATTATCTTTCAGAAGAGTTAAACTATGGAGACAAAATAGAACTTATCGGCAATTTGTCGGTACCTTCAATATCCCGAAATCCCGGCCAGTTTGACTATAAATATTACCTTAAAAGGCAAAACCCACGTGTAGAGGCCACGGCAAGCGTCGTAAGCTTAAATAACATAAAAATTCTATCAAAAGGTAATGGCAACTCTTTCTACACATTTGTCTATGGCCTGAAGAGAAAATTAAATACGGTTATCAAAAACAATGTAAAAGAAGAGAGCGTTCCTCTCGTCAGTAGTATTCTACTCGGAGATCGGGAGAAAGTGCCTAGAAACCTGATGGACGGTTTTTTGAAGACGGGGACAATACATTTCCTGGCTATCAGCGGTTTACATGTCGGTATTCTTGTCATCTCTTTACACTGTTTACTAAGGCTGTTCAGGCTTAATACAAGATACCTGGCAATGGTTATCATACTAATTGTGTTCTTATATGCTGCCATTACAGGAATGAAACCTCCAATTCTACGGGCAGGCATTATGGTGGCTATGTATTATGGAGCATTTATAATTAACAGGCGTTGGGACCTTCAGAATAGCATTGCGGCAGCAGTATTCACTATTCTTCTGATAAACCCCTCCGATCTGTTCAACGTTGGCTTTCAGCTCTCAGTGCTTGCTGTGCTCGGGATAATATACACTTCAAGCAGGTTAGAGAATTTCTTCTGGAAATCAACTCTTCTGGTAGAGAAACTACAGGATAAAGAAGAGAGAAGCGAAATATGGCTTCTATTCAAAATCTATTGCAGAAAAACATTTTGTGTATCCCTGAGCGCATGGATCGCGGTGATGCCACTCATTGCGTACTATTTTCATATAGTAACCCCTCTCACCGTTTTCCTGAATATTATAATATTTCCGTTGGTATGGCTTATTCTGGTTGGTGGTTTTGTCGTCTTAATAACAGGAGTGGTATCTCCAATACTGGTGACACCATTTGCGTGGCTGGTTTCATATTCAGGCGTAGCGCTGGAAAATCTGATCCTCCTTTTCGTAAAAAATGTCCAGACCTTCTTTTATACATCAACACCTTCGTGGATATGGATTGTAGTCTATTACCTTGTATTCATTATTT
>JASMMK010000043.1 GCA_030748215.1 Candidatus Scalindua sp. | reverse complement strand
GCGACTGATTCATTCAAGCATGCAATAAGTATCAATCCTGATGATGCAGATGCTCATTTAAGTCTCGGTATTGCCTATCTTAGTTTAAACGATAGAAATTCCGCCTTAGAACAGTATAAAATACTTAAAAGCCTCGACCCTGTATTGGCAAATAAACTGTTTAGAATAATTAGTAATTAATTCACATACCCGAGACTCTTAAGTGCTTCCTTGGTTTGGTCGTCCGGCTCTCCTGACGGCACAGCCGTTCCCGGTTTTGGAAGCTTAGCTAGGTATTGCTTCAGCTGTGTCATCATTCCCTCAGTTCTTTTGGAGTCCTGGCCGATTATATTAACATTTTCTTCCGGGTCATCCTTCAGGTTGAACAGCATGTGTTGGCCCTTGCTGTTCCAGATGAATTTGAAGTCACCCTTGAAAATAGACTGCCAGCTGCCATCCTTACTGAAAGGCGTTAGAGGATACGTCTCCGCTATGATTGGATGCTTGATTTGAGACGGCGAGGAGCCTTGAATATTTTCCGGTATGGCTATTCCAACCCTTTCGCAAATCATCGGTAGAATGTCTGTTAGTTGCAACTGTAAATCCGTTCGCCTTGGCGACACTTCACCGACAGGATATTTTATTAATAACGGAACGTGAAGCTCCTCCTGATAGAGATAATGACCGTGGCCAAATTTGCCATGCTCTCCAAACAATTCACCATGGTCAGACGTAACGATAATAAGCATATTATCATACAGATTTTCCGCCTTGAGTTTTTGTAAGAGCTGGCCGATATAATGGTCCATATATAAAATTTCGGCGTCATAAAGCGCACTGATTTCTGTTGGCGTCGGTTTTCTTTTGGCAAAGTACATGTCCTTGGGAAGAAATCTTAATGCAAACTCTTCCGGGGGGTTGTATGGTCCATGCGGGTCAAAATAGTTCAGGAAAAGAAAAAACGCTTTCTCACGAGCTCTTTTGAGCCAGTTGAGTGCACTGTTTGTAACCTGATTGGCCAGCCGACCGTTCACGGTACTTATCTGGGAGTCGTTGTAATACTCGAAACCTTTATTCAGGCCAAAAATCCGCTTCAGCCAAGGACCGGCCACTTCCGCAGCAGTTGTGTACCCAGTATTCCTAAGCATCTCTGCTAAAGTAACTTCGTCCTGAGCCAACCCGCGCGCCCTGTATGCGTCCCACGCTTTCGGCCCTTTGATTGCATTGGTCAAAAGCAACGGACCATCGGGATCATAGCGTGCCCCGTGACTCGAAGTGAATTTTCCAGTGAATAGGGATGCATGCGAGGGAAGTGTCCAGCTTGATGGTGCGATTGCACGTGTATAAAGGACTGATTCTTCGGCTAGTTTATCTATGTTCGGACTTGTCCGTCTCTGGTATCCATAGCACCCCAGACGATCAGCCCGTGTGGTATCCAGCGTTATGAGGATAATATTTGGTTTTTTAGCGCTATGTTGTTTTCCACAACCGCTAAGCAAAAGGCTCGGTGACAAGCCTGCCGCCAGACCGCCGTAGAGTCCATATTTCAACAACTCACGCCGACTCAAGCAGTTTGCCGACTTTTGTTTATGTTTCATACCTGGTATTTTCGTCTTTATTTTACACTTACAGGAGCGGTTACATTAGCTCCCTTATTGACATTTATAGACTTTTCATTATATCATTTTTGCAGTTTGTTTTGCCATTATAATTCTGTTGAACAGGATGAAAGTTGGTTTCACCTCATTATTTATAACTGGCAGTCCTGCTAGGTTACTGCAGGTAACCGAGACTTTTAAGGCTCTTTATCTCTTCGGGAGACAGGGGCCCAAGAGTTCGTCCTGTTTTGCGGATATTCATAAAATCTTTTAGGCTTGAATGCATTGAATCAACCAGTTGAGTGTGCTTGTGAGCGATATCGATTTTCTCCCCCGGATCATTGGACAGGTCGTAGAGCTGTGTCTCCTTCGATAAGCGGTCATAATGGAGTTTGTACTGCAGATGACGAATGGCTCGTTTGATGTCGTTAATTCTGTTGTTGTGGTCGGCCTCGGCAAAAATATAGCGTTGAGGTAATTGGGCATTACTCTTTTCCCATAAGGAACACAGGTCTATACCATCAAGCGAGGAGGGAGGTCTAATTCCCTGCAAAGTCAGAATGGTGGGCATAACATCCACAAGTGAAGTGATATGTCTGAGTCGTTTCGAATGTGGAATTCCCGGCCCACGTATGAGTAGCGGGACATGGATGACCTCCTGGAATTGGGTCCGTCCGTGCAGAACACCGCCGTGCTCCAGAAACTCCTCACCGTGATCCGATGTGACAATTATCAGGGTGTTGTCAAGCATGTCCTTTTTTTCAAGGAGTGCAAATAACCTTGCCATTCCATCGTCCATTTGCCGAATACCTGCGTCATACAGGTCGATAAGATGTTTGGCATCGTTGTCATTCAAAGAAAACATGCCTTTGCGAAAGCGCAGCAGTTGATCGGTGGAGCCATCAATTATTCCCTGGTAGGGTTGGACGAATTGTTCCTCATACTGTGGCAGCGAATGATAATCGCTATGAACATCGTAATAGTGGAGGAATAGGAAAAAAGGTTTACCATTGTGTTTTGATAACCAATCGTGGGCCTTGGCCTCTACCTTGGTTGGTTCAGCCAGTTTGAGGGATTCCTTCACGTAGGTAAAGTCATCGAATCCTCGGTCAAGGCCGTACCTCTTGCTGAGATTGTGTGCATTGACTATGGCTGCTGTTAAATAGCCGTGTTCCCTGAGAATTTCCGCCCAGGTTACTATGTCGTCGGGCAAGGAGTTGTAATGTGATTTCATGCCGTTCCGATTTGGGTACAATCCGGTCAGCAGGGAGGCGTGGGCCGGTAGTGTCCAGGGAGAGGGTGATGAAACGTCCTCAAAGAGCATGCCTTCAGATGCGAATTTATCGAGTGTGGGTGTCGTGGGCCTTTTATAACCGTAGCAGCCCAGATGATCAGCGCATAAGGTGTCAATCGAAATCAGTATGACATTAGTTGCTTTTCGGACAGTTTGTTTCTTTCCACAACTGCTCAGAAGAAGACTTCCTACCAGACTTGCATTTAGTCCTGCGTAGAGTCCATTCTTGAGAAACTCTCGTCGGCTCTGATATCGCTGCGAATTCTGCTTACCTTTCATCGTTAATACTTCCTTTCCTGAAAACCAAACGATTTTACTATAATAAGGGGATTTAAATATTATATATTTTTCCCTTATTTACAATCAAAATTTGCTGTTAATTATTTTTTACTACACTTTTTAAATAATTTTTTTTGTGCGTCCCTATTTATTGTCAAGTAAAGGGCTGGCCATAATGGTCTGTACATCGTTATGACAAACGGCTTAATCATCTGTTTTTGTTGTATCATTAATGCTCTGCAAGATTGTCTTTTACGTCTATATGGCCAGGATTTATCCTTAATGCTTCACGAAAATGGACAATAGAACTCTTTGATATCGCTTTTATGAACAAGAGCGATTACCAATGAAATATCAGGCTTTAACCGCAAGGATTTATATTGCAAAACAACCCCCCGCTTTTATAATGACTGGTTATTAACAGTATAAATCATTTTACCTTACCACATTTGCGAGAGGACAAAGAATTATTCTTCTTATCTGAAACACCCCTTTTTTCCTTAGGGAATTAAATCAGACTTGAAATATCACATTATAAAAAGAACGCAATTTTTTCACTCCTGAAGTACTTTAGGAAAGAAATTCATGGGAAAAAATAAGGTAGTGGTGGTAATGCCGGCATATAATGCGGAGAGCACTTTAGAGAAGACAGTTAATGATATTCCAGAGGGGATTGTTGATGAAATAATACTTGTTGATGATGCAAGTAAAGACAATACTGTTGAGATTGCAAGAAGGTTGGGCCTAATCGTCATTGTACATAATAAAAATATGGGTTATGGTGCTAATCAGAAGACATGCTATGACACCGCACTTAAGCGTGGGGCTGACATAGTTGTTATGATCCATCCTGACTATCAGTATGACAGCCGCCTTACTTCCATATTCACAGAAATAATAGAAAAAGGGATATGTGATTGTGTGCTGGGGTCGAGGGTGAGGACTCGTAAAGAAGCTCTCAACTCAGGCATGCCATTTTACAAGTATTTATCAAACAGGTTTCTGACAATTTTAGAGAATATAGTAACAGGCCAAAACCTGTCTGAGTGGCATACCGGCCTAAGGGCTTTTCCAAGAAAAGTGTTGGAGACAATTCCCTATCATAAAAATTCAAATGATTTTGTCTTTGATTCACAGTTTCTTATTCAGGCAGCTTATGCCGGATTTATAATTGGAGATTTACCGGTTCCATGCCGTTATA
>JASMMK010000042.1 GCA_030748215.1 Candidatus Scalindua sp. | reverse complement strand
ATTGATAATCTCTCTTACATACACACTACTCATTGTTACCGTGCCCTCATGAGCCGTAACGATATCTATGACATGATTCTGGCTGTTAAGGAATACTACCTTAAAGACTTCTTTTTTCAGATCCCTCATCCTTGGAAAAAGCAGATCGTATACTTTTCTGGATGATGAGGCGACACCTTCTATCCTTCTCTCTTCCTCAAGAATCCTTTTTCCCAACTCCACTGAAGCTTTTATTTGTGCAATTTTTGCATGACTCAAACCGTTAATGCTATACAGATCTTTAGCATCCAGCTTGTCCAAGCCCCTCAGGCCCTTCGCCTCCCTGATTATCTGCCGGGCTAAATCAACCGCGCTTTTCCCTTTAACTCCAACTCTCAGTAATATTGCAAGCAACTCGGCATTTGTTAAGGTATGCGCGCCAGACTTTAACAACCTCTCTCTTGGCCTCTCTTCTTCCGGCCAATTGGTTATTGAGTCCTCATAAACCTTACCTTCAGACTTTTCTGTCATAATATTTCACATCCATGTTGAAATACTAATCCTCACACAAAGACACGAAGCCACAAAGTTTAACTTTATTTAAGTTCTCCATCTATAATTCTATCTATTCCATCCTTCATCAAGGCTTCACCAAAATTTAACAGGTAACCTAAATATCAGGATTATATTAGTCAGGTTACATACTAAAAGCAATAGGAAAAAATGATAGCGAATCCGAACTGGAGTAGATGTTTGACATGCACCTTTATGGTTTTTGACATTTAAAATATTGTAAATTCTAAATAAATTGAGAAAGACTTTTAATTATAATCCACCCCATCGCCCCTCCTTAGTAAGGAGGGGGTTTGTACTCTCAAAGTATTTTGTCTGAATCAGGAAGTCCTTTTATTCGTTATTGAGAATTTGTGGTATTCTTAAGCATTTCTACAAACGCTTCTATCCTCGTCCTCATAGAACCGCTTAATCGTCCGGGACGGTCACAATCAAGCGTTAGTACCGGAATGTCAATATTCCTGCGGACAAGACTGTCATATATATGTCTATGACAGAAGTTTTGAACGTAGTGAATAATTCCGTCAATTTTCCTTTCAGTAATCTGCTTCTTTATGTCATCGATGTGATATCGCATTTCATATGGGTATGTGTAACAAATATATTGATCCATTAATGTATCCGTTTTGTACGGCATGCTGAACTGTCTCTGTACTTCGTTAAAAACGACATGCACATTCAACCCTCCCAGAAAAGAGTACAGGTCACTACAGATTGGAGGTACACCGATGTACCCTAATCTTACATCAGGTTCCAATGCCGGTCGTTTCCCGGCCTCCTCAAGAAAATCTAATGCCTTCTGCTCAAAAAGTTTATAGTCTCCCATTAGATCGCTTGTAGACACATTCCAGATATGATTTTCCTCACCCGTAACCCTGTTTTCCTCCCACGCAAGACGATCAATCTCATGCACACTCTTTCTTACGTTATCCAAAACAAGTTTCATCTGATGTACCTTCTCAAGATCCGTTCCCAAAGTATTGGACAGAAGATTTAACTGATCAGAGAGTGATTTTCTATCTCTATCATGAGGATACGAAAACGGAATAGTCTCAATATCTTCATTCCGCAGTACTTCGATTAAGGCGTGATTGTTACTACAATCTCCCTGGACGACACCTATGATTTTCTTTATTCCCGTTTTTTTTGTTGCCGAATAAATACCTTTTATCCATGCACACGTATTCCTGGGCAACCCTTTAATTTCAGCATAATCAACGAATGCATCCGAGTCATCATTACAAATGAAGATATTGTTCAAATCAATAGGCACATAACCCGCAGCATAAACAATTTCAATTGGTACGGTTGTAGTAATCCCGATTGCTTTTTCAACCGAAATACGATACGACATTGGGAATGACATACCGACATTAACTATATCTGTAGAATTCATATAAATCTAATTTTAATACTTGAGTGACTCTTGAATATATTTCATATAACATTAGTATAATAGCACTTACGAAAAATGCCTTATGATTGATTTTGTTGCAGTTGATCAGTAAATATCAGAGAATCATAACCCATTGATTAGTAAGTATCAATTCATTTATCAGGGTATATTATGCATCTTTTATCTTAATATTGACATAGATTTTACGCTCTGTTATAACTAGCAACCTTCTCGACTGAATCATTCAGACGGAAGGGCTGTTGCTCACTAAAAACTTTTGGAGATTACACTATGGAATATAAAGAGATTATACACAAAACTCCCGACAAGTTCGGATTAATAAATTACGAAAATACCTATAAGAATTTTAACTGGGAAGGTGTCAGAAGCAACTTTGATCACTTTTCTGATGATGGAGTTAATATTGCGCATGAAGCAATAGACAGACATGCTGATAACGGTTGTAAGGACAAGATTGCCATGTACTGGGAAGATGAAGACAATGCCAGAAAGCAACTTACATTTTCAGACATAAAAAGGCAGTCTTCTAAATTAGCCAACGCATTAAGTGACCTGGGTGTAGATAAAGGTGATCGGGTTTTTCTATTCTTACCAAGGACACATGAACTTTATGTAAGTATTATTGCAATAGCAAAGCTTGGAGCAATAGCCGGGCCCATGTTTTCAGCATTTGGGCCGGAAGCTGTAATGGACCGCCTTCATGATAGTGAAGCAAAAGTACTCATAACTACACCTGAATTGAGCCAGAGAGTACATGAGATAAAAGAAGATTTGCCTGCACTTAAACACATCATGTTAGTCAATGCCGGACAAGATCTCAATGAAGATGAAGTCAGTTACGAATCAGAGACAAATAAGGCATCAGAGTCATTTAGCATAAGATGGGTAGATCCTGAAGATGATCTATTTATCCTATACACATCAGGGACCACCGGAAAACCCAAGGGAGTAACCCACGTTCATAACGATATGATCTCCCATTATATTACTACCAAGTGGGCTCTGGATTTAAGGGAAGATGATGTATATTGGTGTACGGCAGACCCAGGATGGGTAACTGGAACCGTTTACGGTATATGGGGACCATGGTTAAACAATATTTCACAAGTCGTATACAACGGAAGGTATGATGCGGAAAAATGGTACTCAATTATAGAGAAATACAGAGTGACCGTATGGTACACAGCACCAACTGCATTGAGGATGCTCATGAAGGCTGGTAACGAAATCACTAAAAAGTACGATCTAAGCAGTTTGAGATATATATGTAGCGTAGGAGAACCCCTCAATCCTGAAGTTATAAAGTGGGGTCTACAGGTCTATAACCTGCCTATTCATGACAACTGGTGGCAGACTGAAACCGGTTCAATCATGATATCCAATTACCCCAGCTTACCGATAAAACCCGGATCAATGGGTAAGCCGTTTCCGGGTATCTGCGCAAAGATTATTAATTCAAAAGGCAAAGAACTAGCCAAGGGAAAACAGGGTCTTTTAGGATTAAAGAGTGGATGGCCATCAATGCTGAGAAAGGTATGGGCCAACAAAAAGAAGTATAATGAATACTTTAAAATCTCTGGGTGGTATACTACTGGAGATACGGCTTATGTAGATGACGATGGTTATTTCTGGTTTGTGGGTAGAGCTGATGATGTCATCAACACTGCCGGTCACCGTGTAGGACCGTTTGAAGTGGAAAGCGCGTTAGTTGAACATAAAACGGTTGCTGAAGCAGGTGTTATTGGAATACCTGATACTGAAAGAAGTGAAATAATAAAGGCATTTATTGTTCTCAATAAGGGATACAAACCTTCACCGAAACTTAAGAAGGAGATACAAGGGTTTATAAAAGAACGATTAGCTGCCCACGCATACCCACGAGAGATAGAATTTACAAAAGATGTACCTAAAACAAGAAGTGGCAAAATAATGAGGAGATTGTTAAAGGCAAGGGAACTAGGACTGCCAACAGGGGATTTATCTACATTAGAGGACGAATAGAATATCCATTTTTCAGAAGGCAGATATCTTATCTTCCAACGCCTATATAGTTAAAGCCGGCTTTTCTCATTTCGTCCGGCTCATAGATATTTCTACCGTCTATTATATTAGGGTGTTTCAACAACCTTTTAACATGTTCAAAATCCAGAACCCTGAATTCGTTCCATTCAGTAGCAACCAATAAAGCATCACAACCCTTTACCGTTGAATAAGGGTCGCCACAGAAAGTAACACCATTTAAAACCTTTTTTGCGTTTATCTTTGCCACAGGATCAAACGCGCGTATTTTAGCGCCTGACTTTTGAAGTTCTCTGATTATGTCAATAGAAGGTGCCTCGCGTATGTCATCTGTCTTCGGTTTAAAAGCCAGCCCCCAAACAGCAATGTTCTTTCCTTTTAATGGCGAAACCATTTTTTTTATCTTCCGGAAAATAAACTTCCTTTGATCCTCATTTATTGTATTTACAGCAGACAATAATTTATCTTTAACATTATTCTGTTTCATCAATTCCGACAGAGCCTTAACATCTTTTGGAAAGCACGAACCGCCATAACCCATACCTGCCTGCAAAAACCTGGGCCCAATTCTATTATCAAGCCCAACACCCTTTGCAACACTCTTAACGTCAGCGCCGACCTTCTCACATAGTTGTGCAATTTCATTCATGAATGATATCCTTGTGGCCAACATTGCATTACTGGCATATTTGATCATCTCAGCACTCTTTATATCTGTAATAAATACCGGCTTGTCTGCTCTGGCAATACCCCTGTATATTGACATCATTATCTTTTCTGCTTTTTCACTGTCTGTACCAATGACTATTCTATCAGGATTAGTAAAATCCTTAATAGCCTCACCCTCACGCAGGAACTCCGGATTTGATACTACATCAAACTCACATTTAACCTTCTGGTTTTTTCTTACAATTTTCTTTACCAACTCCGCAGTACCCACAGGCACAGTACTTTTATTTACAATTAATTTATAAGATTTCATGTTTTTGCCAATTTGTTCTGCAACCGATTCAACGGCGCAGAGATCGGCCTCATGGTTTTTCCCTGGAGGAGTACCAACGGTCACAAAGATTACGTCTGAGTTCTTAATAGTAGTTTTCATGTCACTACTGAAGCGCAAGCGTTTTCCCTTAATATTTCTTTCTAACATATCATTTAAGCCGGGCTCGTAAATAGGTATAACTCCCCTTTTAAGCTTGTTTATTTTACCTTTATCGATATCACAACAGGTTACTTCATTACCCATATCAGCTAAACAAGTCCCTGCAACAAGCCCTACATAACCACAACCTATACAACTAATCTTCATAGCTTTTATTTGTCCCTTTAATTTTAATAATTACATTCTCAAAATCACAAGCGAGATACACTGAGATATAAGATCCCCGGCAGCGCTCATACGTGTAAACATTTCCACAAGCAAGAGTTAGAGATGGTACAATTATGTATATTTATTGTCAACTTATAAATTTCAGGAAAACTGAAGTGTTGTAGAAAAAGAGATGTACACCTGTAAATCTTGTCCTGAAAGACCTCTTAGACTTAACAGACCAATTGTTGGTCTAAGATAATGTATGTTGGCTAAAAGTGAGGAAAAACGAAGGTTTACAAAAAATTATTGTTTCTTTGCCATTCTAATCAGATTTTCTATGTGTGATTGAAATTCCGCGCTACTCTTACTTTTTTCCTTTATCTTCTTAATGGCAAAGATAACTGTCGTATGTCTTTTGTTTCCAAAGTATCTACCTATTTCCTGATACGAGGATTCTGTAAGTATTTTTGCAAGATACATACATATTTGACGGGCAAGAGCAATATTCTTTGATTTACTACCGGAATGGATATCGCTGCGGGATACATTATAACGACTGATTACTACTCCTTCTATATCCTTTAAAGTAATACTCTTCTTGTTATTGTACAATTCGCTGAGGGTTTCAGTAGCTAATTTCAAATCTATCTTTACCTTGCTCATGTTCGCATAGGCCATCACCGTAGTTACCGCGCTTTCCATTGATCTGACACTATCATTGAACTTTTCAGAAATAAATTCAAGAACGTTATCAGGAATCTTCTTTTGAGAGTCTTCAGTCTTAGATCGTAAGATCTGCATAGAGGTATTGAAGCCAGGTGGTTCAATTTTTGCGATCATACCTGACATAAACCTGCTGACAAGGCTCTCCTTAAGTTGATTCATAAATCTTGGATGTGCATCACTGGCAAATACAATTCTCTTGGACAAACTATGCAATGTATTAAAAGTATGAAGGAATTCTTCCTGAACTCCATTTTTATTGGCAAGAAAATGGACGTCATCTACAAGAAATATATCTACACTTCGGTATTTTTTTCTAAATGACTCAAGTCTGCCACCCTTAAGAGCATAAACAAATTCATTCGTCCAATTTTCAGCAGGCATGTAAACGGCACTTACGGAGCCTGACTCCGATTTCAATCGGTTCCAAATACCCTGAAGGAGGTGAGTCTTGCCTACTCCAATTGACCCATGTATAAAAAGTGTATTAAACGCTACAGACCCTGGTTTTGAAATCTCAAGTGCAGTAGCATAAGCTAGCCTGTTACAACCACCAACAACATAGTTTTCTAACAACAACTTCCTGCTATTTATGAAATCATTGTCTTTAGCTAATGGCTTCTCAAATCTAATATTACCAGTAACTGCTTTGCTACTACTCTGAGAATGGCCATTATTTTCTACTAAAAGGTTTATCGAAGGATTAATTTTGGTTATATCTTTTATCAAACCTTTTATCAGTGGTTCGTAGCTTTCATGAATCTTTGCCTGGACAAATTGATTTGGCACTCCTATGCTTAAAGATTCATTGTCGAAGGCAATCAGGTGGGTGTTTTTGAACCATAAATTAAATTGTCGTATTCCAACTTTTGTCTCGATGGCACTAAGTGCATCTTCCCAAATATCAGTAGACTTTTTTGTTGTAGAACGGTTCATAAGAAAGTGGGTAGTGATGGAACGGTACAGATTTCTAATGAAAAAAACGACAAATTAAAAAAGAGATTTTCTAATTTTCCTGACGCTTTAATGAGACGAAATATTATCAAAATAAAGTTTTGTGTCAAACTTAAAAAGATAAATTTTTTTTAATTTTTTTGGCACATAATTTTGAAGTCCATAAGACTATTGATAGCAATAAGATTAAGGTTTCAAAGACAAAAAAATACATTCTTATTTTTTTTAATTTTTTTTACTATGAAAGTATATTATGCATAAGAAAAACTTTTTCATTCTAGCAAATTATTAAGACACCACGCACCCACACCATAACACTTTAACACAATTATACTTATGCGAATAGACCTCCATACCTGCCACTGTTTTAGATTACAATTTCCTTATTTTCAGCTTGTGGATAACTTGTGGACAACTTGTGTATCTAAATAAATGCATTGATTCAACATCTAGACGGTTCGACTAATTCAATAATAATATTCAATTTGATAATTCGACTCCAGAGTGAAGATATTTGCAATTCTGACTAAAAATCCCATAACGATTTTATGTAAAAAGTAGTCATAAATTGGTCTAAAAAACGACGGTATTATTTTGTATTAATAATCCTACTGACACGTCCAAATTTTGTCTATTGTGGAAAACCTATATCGCACATAAATAATAATTTTGTTACTCGTTTTTACTTTACATATTTGAACAGTTTCTTTACCATTATCATCAAATTACTATTTCCCACTGCATAAATTTGTACAAAGTTATGGCAAAATATCTTTTAAAGCTAAAACGTCAATGCCCTGGAGACGGTTATGAGATCAGCGTATCAGTCTGTAAAGGCAGACAGAGGGTACTTTATCCAAAATGCCCTGTTTGCCCCCATAAGGATGATGCTACCGGTACACCAACAGAGGAGGAAACAGAATATACGCCTATGGTAACCGGCACAAGGAAGATTTTGCAATTGTCTACAAATCAGGACGAGGCAATTAACCAACAAATATTTAAAAGCTATGACATACGAGGTGTATACCCGGAACAATTGAACGAATATACTTCCGAAAAAATAGGAATGGCAATAGTTCTTTTTTTAAAGAGTATAAAAGACGTTAAGAACATCGTGGTCGCAAGAGACATCAGGCTCTCTTCTCGCTCTCTAACCAACGCCTTAATGAAAGGTATTACCAAAGCAGGAGCAAATGTCATTGATATCGGAAAGGTATCTACAGATGCTGTATATTTTGCCGTAGGTAATTATAGTTACGATGCGGGTATTATGGTCACTGCATCACATAATCCGTCAAATTATAATGGATTCAAGTTATGCCACGAACAAGCGGCACCAATCAGCTTTGATACCGGTTTATCTACGATATCAGAGATAGCACGAGAGGCAGACCTACCTGAACCTGAACAATGTGGCAGAATTATTAAAAAAAGTATAAGTAAGTGCTACAAAAAGCATGTCCTTAGTTTTGCTGCCAACCTAAGTCCATTAAAAATAGTAATTGATGCGGGAAACGGGATGGCGGGAACGATGATACCTATAATCTTCGAAGACCTTCCCTGCAAAATCATACCACTATTCTTCGAACCTGACGGAAACTTTCCAAATCACGAACCTAACCCTTTAGAGAGTAATAATTTACGAAAGTTGCAGGATAAAGTACGCAAAACTGAAAGCCATCTTGGTGTCGCATTCGACGGTGATGCGGATAGATGTGTCTTTGTTGATGAAAACGGCCGCGAAATAGGATGTGACATAATTACGGCTATCATAGCAAAAAAATATCTGCAGAAGGAAAGAGGAGCTACAATTTTATACGACTTGAGATCCAGCCGGATATTGCCTGAAGAGATCAAAAAAGCCGGTGGCAATCCTTACCAGGAAAGAGTCGGACACTCCCACATAAAAGCGACTATGAAAGAAAAGAATGCCATTTTCGGAGGTGAACTATCCGGACACTATTATTTCAGAGAAAACTACTTTGCAGACTCTGCAATGATTGCACTGATAGAGGTTCTGAATATCCTAAGCAATAAAAATGTACCAATGTCTAAACTTGTTGCACCTCTAAGTAAATATTGCTCAACCGGTGAAATAAATTTTAAGGTTGCAGACAAAGATAAAAAGATTGAACAGATTGCCGAACACTTTAAGGACGGCAGGATTGATTATCTGGACGGAGTTACTATTGAGTATGAAGATTGGTGGTTTAATGTAAGAAAATCCAATACTGAACCGTTACTCAGATTAAATCTGGAAGGAAATACAAAAGAGATAATGAAACAGAGGAAGAAACAAGTAGTAGACATTATTAAGGAGAAATAAAAGCGCAAGTGTCAACAAATGTAATCATGCTCTCGGGTGAAACTTCTGATGTGTAGCTTTAAGATATTTTCTGTCTACGTGTGTGTAAACCTGTGTAGTAGAAATATTGGAATGCCCGAGCATCTCTTGAACTGAACGCAAATCCGCACCCCCTTCCAGCAGATGTGTTGCAAATGAATGCCTCAACGTATGGGGAGATATGTTAGATCGAATCCCTGCCTTCAAAGCATATTTCTTCACCAGGCTCCATATGTTCTCACGCCTTAACTTTTTACCTGTTCTGGACAAAAACAACAAAGGCTCCTCGTCTTCTATCTTCAAGAGCAGAGGACGAACCTCCTGTAAGTATCTTTTAATCGCTTTAGCTGCTTCTGAGCCCATCGGTACTATACGCTGTTTAGAACCTTTTCCCTGGCATCTGATAAAACCATAATCAAAGTTTATCCAGCTTACTTTAATTGATGCAACTTCAGAGACCCTTGCCCCTGTCGCATACATAAGCTCTAACATGGCCTTATCTCGTATCCCAAGCTTATTATTGCAGTCCGGTGCCCGTAGCATCTCCTCTATTGCATTATAATTTAGAACTTCCGGTAAATGTTTCTGGAGTTTAAGCGTATTAACAGATGACATTGGATTCACAGAAATCTTTCCTTCCATTACCATGTATTTATAGAACATTTTTACTGTAACGAGACATCTGGATATTGAATTCTCGGAAAGTTCTCTCTGTTTTTCGCTTTCTATAAAACCTACTATCATCTTCGGACGTAAATCCTGAAAACGATTAATACCTGTACCATGCAGATAGTTAGAAAAATTACGCAGATCTCCCTTATATCCCTTTATGGTGTTGTCGGAAAGGCCGCATTCGACGATGAGGTAATTCAGAAATGATTCTACAAGTGTTTCATCTATCATGTTCAACGATAAATGCGAGGTTTGCAATGTTTTCGACATAGAGTTCGTTCACCTTTTTGACTAACAAAAGCCTGTTATTCTTTATCTGTTC
>JASMMK010000041.1 GCA_030748215.1 Candidatus Scalindua sp. | reverse complement strand
TACTTCTGCAACTCGAAGCTTATGGATTATTTCTTCAGACTTGTATCGCTTTTGTGACATGTTTTCCCCCTTTCTTAATCCAATTATATAGCTTTATACTAACTTTACAACTGGATCAGTTTTTGGGGAGCAGGTCACCTTAGTTGGGGCTTTTAGTGGTGCTACTTACGGAACAGCAGCTGCTTTTACAAAGGCTGGCAGCTTAGCCCGCATTGCTGCCTATGAAGTAGCTGGAGGTGGAACCTCTAAATTAGCTGGTGGCGATTTTACCAGTGGTACACTTATGGCATCTGCACTGCAAGCCCTAAAGGTGGGTGTATCAAGTATTGGAAGAACTTTTAATATAAAGAAAGGTTGGGCACTTGGAAAAAGGGCTTATGAGTCTCTTAATATGGATGCTCATGAAAGATCTGCATTTGAATTTGGTCAGTATGTTGGTAGTCCTGTACTAGCAGGAACTGCAAGATCTTTGATAGAGGTTGGTCAGTTCTTTAAGTACACCGCTCAAGATGTATTCAGCCGTATTGCTTATGGTAAACTCGGAGACTTTCAGCCATATAAATTAAGTTATGATAAGGGAGGTCTTTTAGATTCAATACACAACATAAAGGTCTCGATTGATGGTGCAAGGGCTGGCCGATATGCCATAAATCCATATCTACCTTAACCAGAAGGGAGACTCATAGGTTACAATACAATTTCATTGTGTTATTGCAAGTACTAGCCTGAAAGACTATGAGCACATAAATTGCAGTTGGGTATAGTTACTAACTGTGGAATGTTATAAAATGAAAATAATTTTAGTCATACTAGCGGTTATAGGCGTTATCTCAAGTTATGGATGTTCATATGCTGGCAGAAAATCTATAATCCTGAATTATAAAGAATCCGGTTACTGTAAACAGCAAGGATTTTCTTTGTTAGAAAACAAGATATTTTCGATCTACCTTCCTCCAGAGATTGATTTAGACAAAATAATGAGTTCCAATGAAGATGGCATAATGATTTCTTCCAATAAAGATAATATAATAAATCGGACGTACATGCATATATTATCAAATGAAAAATCACATAATAACATTGATAAAATAGCAATAGATAATCCAACGACAATTCGTTATCCGTATAGGTTGATTCTCAGAAAAGAGAATGGTATTCGCAAGTGTTTTTTGGGTAAAGGGCCACGCATGTATCACAATGTGTTTGTTATAGATAATACTTATTGCATCCAACACATAAATGATCGAGGCTTTCGTGTATATACATTTATAAATGAAGAGCATGGGGAGGTTGTCGAGATGTTACTATCATCCAGGCTGGGAATTAGTAATGACGATATAGAAACAATGATTTCGTCTATTCGATTTAAAGACACGGATATAAATAGACAAATTGTGATTGATGGTTTTGGAACCTTAAAAGAATTAGATGAGAGAGAGACGATTGAATGAGAAAGCAAGCTGTCAAAGTCAAAGGGGTCACCTATTGACAATCGGGGGACACAATACCTATTTAATTTAAGTAGCAGCACTGGGGTCGGACCAAGCTAAGTTGTTGATGTAAAAGAAGAAAGCTTCTAAAATGAGGTAATTTATGGCCTTAAACACCACTTTTTAATGCAAAAAACATATCTCTAAGATATTAGCGTTTTGGCACGTGCAAATAGGCATAATAATAGAAACCTAAATGCTAAAGCTCAAATGTCAAATCAATGCCTGAAGATCAAATGAACCAAACAAATTCAATCTTAACCCGCTGCAACACGTAACTACAAGCATCTTAACTCGTAACCTGCAACGCGCAACCCGCAACCCGTTTCCTAACTTTAGCTCACTTCCCGCCTGACAAACCATGCCTGGCAGACTGGCGGACAGGTAGGCACTTTTAACTTCAGACTTTATTTTGACACGGATGCAGGTCTCTACTATTATAACTTCAGGTATCTTTATAGTAATTTTTATTGGATATTTACCAAATGGAGATTCCAGATTCGTGGAGAGTATTGGTAACAGGGGTCACATCGATACATGGGTGGCCTATTTTCACGCAGCTATGCAGATTATTGCCGGAAACTTCTTTATATGGTTTGAGGCCGCCTAAATCCAATATCCCTAAAGGTGATAATGTTTCATCATTCTGTATTACTGAACGGAAGAGACTGGAAGAGATCAAAGATGAGTTCAAGCCCACTCATGTAATCCATTGCGCGGGAGTTTGTGATCTGGATGTGTGTGAAGAACGGCCGGAATGGGCTCTTTCACTAAATGTCAACGGTACAAGGGCAGTAGTAGATACTTTTGGTAATGATATACCAGTTCTGTATATGAGCACTGATCTTGTCTTTTCCGGTTTTAATACTCCCGCTGGAGGCTATATGGAAGATGACGAACCAAATCCAATTAACGTTGTAGGAGAGACCTTTACCATTGCGGAAACTTATATTCAGACATGCAGAGATTATTGCATTATCAGGCTAGGGCTGCCACTTGGAGATTCTATTGGTGGTACAAAGGGTGCGGTTGATTGGATTGAGAACCGGTTCAGACGGAGTCTGCCGGTAACACTATTTTATGATGAATACAGAAGCTGTGTTGATTGTGAAGAAATTGGCAGTATGGCTATTTCCGCTCTCGCACTTGGGTTGAGAGGGCTGTTCCATCTGGGAGGGGTCAGGAGGTGGAGCCTTTTTGATATTGGTAAGTATGTGCTGGATAGGGGAGGGCATGCTCCGGGTTTATTAAATGGAATAATGCGGCATCAGGAAGAGAACGGGCCGCCTCGTATTGGGGATGTATCTCTCAATTCAAAAAAAATAAGAAACCTCATCAAACAGAAAACTTATTCCTGAATCGAAATGAGTAATTGTGTGTTTATTGCTTTGGATTTCGAAAAGTGCACTGTTTGAGAGTGATGAGAATTGCGAGGCACATGGCCCTACATCGAGCAAATACCACGTTCAGATTTCTCTATAAAAGCTGAGAACTCTGAAGCAGGGCCTGATGGGTAGGCAGATTTAATTTTTTCAAGAGCGTGGCTTATATTCAGGCCTGACAGGTAAAGCAATTTAAATGCTTCTTTTATTTCCTGCCGTTCTTCTTTCGATAAAGTTGATCTCCGCAGTCCGACCGAGTTAAGACCCAGAATCTTATTGCCCTCTAACGGTTTTACCAGGCAGAATGGAGGTATATCTTTGGAGACACCGCAGGTGCCACCAAGCATCGCAAGTCGTCCTATCGTTACAAACTGATGAACGACGCAATTTCCGCTAATGAAAACATTATCACCTACGTCTACATAACCTGCCAGCAATGCACCGTTCGCGACAATAACATTGCGGCCAAGTTTAACATTGTGTCCTAAGTGCGATAAAGCCATTAGAAAACAATCGTCGCCAACTTCCGTTACGGAATCGGTCTGAGTTCCACGATTAATCGTTACACATTCACGTATCTGGCAATTTGCTCCGATAGTGACAAATGATTTTCCTCCTTCAAAGTTTACATCCTGAGGAGTTCCACCCAGTACAGCCCCGGCATGAACGTTACAATGTGGCCCAATAGAGGTATATGGTCTAATGCTGACATTGGGGCCAATGACAGTTCCATTACCAATAGTTACATCTGATTCGATGACTGTAAACGGGCCTATTTCAACATTGTTTCCCAGTTCAGCACCCGGGTCAATAATAGCAGATTTGTGGATCATCTTATCCTATTACTTTACAAAAAAAAGACATTCCTGCTTTTCTCCAAAGCAAGAATGCCTCTTAATTTTATGTTATAATATGGCTAATTCGTTTTAATGATCATGGCCAGCGTGTTCGTCATGGCCCTCGTGCTCATCGTGGCCTTCGTGTTCGTGATGGCCTGCTTCTTCGTGATGAGCAGCTCCTTCTTGATGTGCATTCGCATACTTAGTGGCACAACTCGGACAGCAGAAAGTATGATGCTCGCCGTCATGTTCAACAGTTACCGCGCCTACATGACCGTCATTTGATTTGCCACATTGTGCACACAAACCGGCATCATGTTCATCAGCAGCAAAGGTAGTTACACTACCTGCACAAAACGCAATCATCAAGCAAGCAAAAACAACAACTACGGAAAGATTTGTAATTCGCTTCACGTTCACATCCTTTCAAAAAAGTTAAACAATATAAACATGCCAATGCTTGGATTCTAGTAAATTAACCCTCAAAGTCAATAGAAAATAGAGGTAACACAAAAGCAGTTTCACATTTTTTCATGTTCAAGTATAGATTATACAAAGTCTATCTGAGGGTGTTATACGAGAGTGTAGGTTACTTGGTTAAGTCATAAAGTGCAATGTGTACTGTTTTTAACAGTAAATAAGAGAGACATCAACCTTTACTCTTTTGTTTTTTTTCAGGTTTTTTTAGTTTTGTTTTCAGATTTCTCTGCTCAGTAATATCCTTGAATATTCCTTCAATAGTGACAGGATCGCCATCCTTGTTTCTGATTAAATTGGCAGTGCGTTCGGTAGAAAAACATTCGCGATTTTTCTTTTTGCAATTAGACACAAAGTTTCTCAAGAATCCAAATTGTTCCAGTTTTTCCAGATGTTTCCAACTATCTTCAGGATTCGCGTAAATATCCTTAGACTTTGTACCCACCATCTCTTCAGGAGACTTGTAACCAAACATCTCCGCACACGCTTGATTTACCCATGTAAATACCCCTTCAGCTCCAGGCTCACATTGATATATACTATCCCTGAGAGAATTAAACAGCTCTCTGTCGCGATCCACAGACTCCTGTAACTCATCCTCCATCCTCTTTCGCTCGGTAATATCCCTGATTATTCCTTCAACAAGAACAGGTTCATTTTTTTCGTTTCTAATCATATTTGTAGTACGTTCGGTATAAAGATGTCCTCCGTCTATTTTCTTACAATCAGACACAAAATTTCTCCGTATTCCATGTTTTTTCAGTATCTCCAGAAGCCGCCATCTATCTTCAGGGTCGACGTAAATATCCTTAACCTTTGTACCCATCATCTCTTCCGGTGAATTGTAACCAAACATTTCTGCACAGGCCTCATTTACCCATGTAAACATTCCTTCAACTCCGGGTTCACACTGATATACACCTTCCTTGAGTGATTCAAACATTTCTCTGTAGCGCTCCTCAGATTTTGCAGTCTCTTCTGTCTTCTCATGCAGGGCCATTGTCATAGTATTGAAAGCGGTTGCCAACTCACCTATCTCATTATCGCTCCTTATGTCCGCCTTTTTGGTTAAGTCACCTGAGGTTATCTCTTCAGCTACTTCTTTAAGCCGGATGATAGGACTGGAAAATCTTCTGCCAATAAAATAGGCTGCCAGCAAGAATGGAAACGCGATTGCCAGCATCAAAGCAAGGACAATGTATCTAAGGTTATAAACAGGCCCATAGGCTTCAGCTCTATCTATTTCCGTAATTACACCCCAATTAAACTCAGGTATCCAGTCCCATACTCCCAAGACAGATATACCTGCATAATCATTATATCCTTTTGCGTCAGAACCCACCTTACCCGCCAGGCACTGCTTAACACCATAGGTTAGTTTACCGGTCCCCGGTTCAATTAATTTCAGTTCCAGAGCGCTTCTTTTTTCTACTAGCCCTATTTCTTTCAGGTGATTTGTGAATCTCGATTCTGTAAGCATGTAGGCGTCCTTATTAACAAGATACGATTCGCCTGTCTTTCCATATGCGAGACTATGCATTAAATTACTCAGTATGGCTACATTAAGCCTTAAAATAACTACCCCTATTATGGCTTCATCATCATCCTTCAGAGGTGATGCGACAAACATCGTTGGCAACCCTTTTTCATTTTCATCAAATTCATTCATAAGAGGGATTTTAGATGGTATTATACTGGAAGCGGATATTTTTCCCTGAGCTGCATGTTTAAAAATATCCATTTTTGAAATATCCTCACCAACAAGTCCTTCCCTTGTAGCAAGTGTGATCAACCCATTATTGTCACTTATAAATGCTCCTTTGTAACCATATTCAGCCACAAATATTTCCAGATACCTGATAGTGCCTTTATGTTCCTTTGCCTTTGCTGTAATTTTAACGCTATTGACTACATTAGGATTGCTTGCAACCACAATGACGTCCTTCATTCTTTCATGCATCCATGTAGACACCAGCTTTCCCTGCTTGTGACCAACAATTTCGAGGTTGTCCATAATCACAGTCTTGAGATCCGACTGTATTATTGGGTATGCAACAGTCCTGAGTAAAATGAATGGAATTAATGCAGCGAAGATTAGTAATACGATGACATGAGTTTTTATCGAAACATACATAGCTCTTCTCCTCATACTAAGATTAAATTTCTATAGGGCTGAGGACAACATATCTAGCATACTATATTTCTTTTATCTTAATGAGAATTTTCACCTTATGACTCCGGTTGTCTAGCCTTTTTCTAACTCAACATGGTACCTTTACACGTAAAATCCTGGAATATTCTTCCATTATCCCATTCCTCAGACATTAATTTATTTAATGAGTGCCTGCTCTTATTATCAGTTTGCAGATTTATAAAAACCAGTTGCATTTTATCAGTTATTGTCTTACCATGTTCCCTTTTGAAAAAGTAGCACTCAGGCTGGGTAAACACACGGTATTTGGTATGAAGGGTGATAAATTAATGGATCCATTTATTCAGAGTCAAATTAGAGAGCAGTCTTCCAGGAATGAGAAGGTTATTGCCTGGTTGCGATGTGCATTCCTTCTGATTATTATTCCTGATCTCTTCGTTGTTAATGTCTTGCCGAAGCTTTATATCTGGATAGATTTGATATGTGTCTTATATATTATTGCCGCATGGTTTGCTACACAGTTCTGGGCAAGAACATGCTGGTGGCGTTACGTAGTCATGACTACGGACGTAGTAATTGTGATGTACATGCTCTTCGCAGACTCTGGCGGGCCCGGTAGAGACCCCGTTACAGGGAAGATGTTTACGCCGATGATGGCTTACAATTTTATGGCGCTGATGGGGTGCTTTTTTGTAGTGGCATCATCTTTAAGATTGTCAAAGCTGTCGATAGTTTATGTGACAACTCTTGTCGGGATCAGTCTTATCATTGTCAAGCTGAGAACAGGGATACCGCTCTATTGGGGAATTGCACCATTTGTGGTACTTCTGATTACGGGCATTCTCAGCTTATGGGTCATGGGGACGCTGTCGAAGCTGCTGGTAAATGTCTCCAGGAAGGAGCGGTTGGCACGTTTCTTGTCACCTGAAATTGCAGAACAGGCTGCCAAGGATCCTGCTCTATTACAGCTTGGTGGAAAAAGGCAGTCGGTAACTATGATGTTTGTTGATATTCGTAAGTTTAGTGTGATAGCAGAGTTACACACACCAGAGGAGGTTGTCAACATCTTAATGATTATTTCCGTGTGGCTACGGATGTAATATTCAAGCATAAAGGGACATTGGACAAGTATATTGGAGATGCTCTGATGGCACTCTTTGGTGCACCGTTGACCAACCCGGATGATGCCGACCGGGCTTTGAGGGCGGCAGTTGAAATGATGTCACGGCTTGAAGAGTTTAATAAAGGACTGGACGAGCCTTTGCAGATTGGCATAGGACTTAATACTGCATCAGTTATCGCGGGAAACGTGGGTACAGACCAGCGCATGGATTATACAGTAATTGGAGATGGTGTCAATATTGCGGCACGTCTTGAAAAGCTATCGAAGAAGTATGAAACAAAGATTATTCTGAGCGAAAATACCTATAATCAACTTTCGGAAAAGTTTGAAGCTGTCAGCCATGGAGATGTTTCTATAGAAGGTAGAAAGGCGCCAGTTAAAGTTTATGGAATTCCACAATCATCAATCTCCGCATTTGTAAATTCATAAGGGAGTACACTGCTTGGTCACAACCACCGCAGTCATTTCTCGTCTGCAAATGAAATAGGGCCGCACACCCTGCATTTTGGTTTGGTTGTCCAGTGCCACCATGCGGGCAACTGTCTACTGCATTTCGGACATCGACCGTTGATTACACCCCACAGACAGTAGACGGAGGATATAAGAAATGGTATCACCAATATAAACTCCAGATGTGGAACTTCCAGATACAGGCAAATTGTAAAAAGGAGGCAGAAGATGGCAAAGCAGATAGGAGTGCCGAACCAGAATCGTCGTTTCTTTTTACGCAACAAACTTACCTTAGCAGTATATTCCAAAGAATCTTTAGTCATATTGTTGTTCCTCTTAATCAGGTGCTAAAATTCTAAAACGAGTTTAATAAATATTTATGAAGTTCTTTTAATAAATTGTATCAAGAAAATCAAGGGAAAGTTTGGATTAGAGGCAGGGTTAGGTTTATGTGCACATGGTCTTACTTCCTTCATTCAGGTATTTTTCAGAGGAAAAAACCCGTAGCTATCCAAAGTTTTTAGATGTAGAATTTATTAAGTTGTAGAAGGCCAAAACCGTTCAGCTACGAATAGAGTAAAAGCATGATTATCTATAAAATCAACTATCATGAATATACCTGAGTTTGCAGTCAAACGCCCAATAACGACATTAATGATAATCCTGAGTGTTTTAGTAATTGGTTGGATATCATTATACAGAATTCCCCTCTTATACATTCCTGAAATTACAGGCCATTCTCTTAGAGTAAACGTATCTTATAAGTCGTCTTCGCCTCAGGAGGTTGAGGATTTGATTACGCTACATGTAGAGGACGCCCTTGGCACAGTTAAGCATGTTGAAACAATTGAATCGACCTCAACAGATGTGAATTCGGAGGTGTCTTTGGAGTTTAAGATGGGTACGGATATGGATCTTGCCACTCTGGAGGTGAGGGACAAGATAGAGCAGATAAGGAATAACCTTCCAGATGATGTTGAAAATATCCGCATCTTTCGATTCAAGTCCGGGGACCTGCCGGTTGTAGAGTTCAGTGTGTCTTTACATGGTGAGATCAGTGAGTTGTTTGATACTGTTGAGGATGTTATAAAGCCGAAGGTCCAGAGGATAGATGGTGTTGCGAGTGTAGATGTTCGTGGTATTGAGAAGAAGCAGTTATTGGTAGAGCTGGATATTGACAGGCTCAAGGCTCACAACATTGATACGTACTCTCTTAGAAAATATTTGAGAACAAATAATATAAACGTATCAGCTGGTGATTTAATAGAGGGGTCGACAAAGTATATAGTTCGGATAATAGGAGAGTTTCAGAATGTGAATGAAGTTGCGTCATTGCCGGTTAACAGGAAGGGCATAAAGCTCTCTGATGTCGCTGATATCAGATATGACTATTCTGATAAGGATAGTTATCAGAGACTCAATGGCCGGAATGCAGTTAAGGTGAGGGTAATGAAATCGTCTGATGCTAACATGGTGGCTGTGGCCAGGGAAATCATAGATACTGTTAACGGAATTAAGTCGGATTCCAGGATGAAAAGGTTGGAAATACATGTCTATCGAGACAGATCTCAAGCAATACTGGAAAGGCTGAAGAATTTGAGAAATGCCGGCTTATTAGGAGGAGTGCTGGTTGTAATCATTCTTTTCTTTTTTCTGCGTAATGTTAGAAGTGCGTTGATAATAACAGCGGCAATTCCGATTTCGGTCTTATGTACGTTTGGTCTGATGTTTCTGATGAGGAAATTTGCAGGTTCAGAGGTGACTCTGAATATTATTTCACTTACTGGATTGATGCTGGCAATAGGGATGATGGTTGACCCGGCGGTTGTGGTACTTGAGAATATCTTCAGACATAAGCAGGAGAAGAATCTGGGATTAAGGGAGGCAGCAGTTCTGGGAAGTAAGGAGGTAGGTGTGGCAGTTACTGCTGCAACGGCTACAACCATATGTGTCTTTATCCCGCTGGTATTTCTTTCAAAATCCAGGATGGGTGTTTTTATGCATGACTTTGGCATATCAATATGTGCTGCATTAGTATCATCATTATTTGTGGCATTGACCTTGATACCATTGGTTGCGTCTCGGTTTCTACACTATTCTGAGTCATCTAACTCGGTGGGAGAACATAATAAGACTATCAGGAAGCCTGAGTCCTCTATAATAAAAAAGATGACGATCCATTATACAAGATTTGTAGAGTTGACATTGAAGTTCAGGTGGTTCACTGTTGTGGTTGCAATATTAATAGTAGTTTTAGCTATCTATCTGTATGGGAAGCTGGAGACGGAAGTCGTCAGACGGGGTATTTATAGAGAATCGCGTTTACAGGTGGATGTGCCAAGAAGTTACAGCTTAGACGACACAAAAATACTATTTGAGCAGTTGGAGGGGGTTCTGTGGAAAAACAGAGAGGAACTGGAAATAGAAACTGTTTCCAGTGATTTTGACAGAAGTGAGGGTACTCTGTCAGTCTACTTTGTAAAACAGGAAGTGGCAAAAAGGTCGGTATTTGTTTTAGAGAAAGAGATGAAGTCCTTGTTCCCGGTAATTCCGGGTGTTAAATACAGGAAGAGGTTCAGGCACGGTCGGAGTAATAGTGGTAGAGAGATCAGTATTGAAATTAAAGGGAGAAATATTAATACACTAACCAGATTGTCAGACGATATAAAGGATCGGTTGGCTTCTATGACGACCTTGTCAGACATTCAAACTAATCTGGAAAAGGGTAAAGATGAAATAGTTGTATCTATTGATAGAGAAAAAGCAAAGAGGTATGGATTAACCTCTGAGAGGGTCGCCTTTGGTATTGCAGGTTCTCTGGGAAACAGGGCGGTAAGTAAGTTTAAGGTCGAAGATGAGGAAATTGACATTGTTCTTCAACTCAAGGAGGAAGATCGACAGCGCCTGGATCAATTAAAAAATCTTGAGTCAGAAAATAGTGAAGAAAAAAGTGTGGTGCTGGGGAGAGTAGTTGATTTTGAACGAAGGAGAGGTCCTGAAGCTATTGAAAGAAAAGACCGTAAACCAATAGTTATAATTACAGCACAATATAGCAGTAGAGGGCTCAAGAAAATCAGAGATGGTATAATGGAGAAGATGGCCGGCTTTAATCTTCCTGCCGGTTATGAGTGGAATCTTGGAGAGGAATTTAGAAGATTTGAACGTGAGGAGGCAGAAACCAGATTTGGACTAATCCTGGCCATAATACTGATTTATCTGATAATGGCGTCACTGTTTGAATCATACATTCATCCGCTGGCAATTCTGTTGACAATACCATTTGCATTTACTGGTGTAGCAGTTGCCTTTTATGTTTTGGGAGTAGCTCTTGACAGCGTTTCCCGTCTGGGATTATTGCTATTATGTGGTCTGGTAGTGAATAATGCGATCGTTCTTGTGGATTATGTTAACCGTTTACGAAGAGGGGGTATGGAGAAACATGATGCAATTGTCAAGGGAGGTAAAGATAGAATGAGGCCTATCCTTATGACCTCCTTTACAACCATTCTGGGGCTTTTGCCAATGGTACTTCCACTTTTTTTGCCCTTTCTTTTTGGGCCATTTGAAGGCAGGGGGAGTATCTGGGCGCCGGTAGGATTGGTTGTAATCTCCGGTTTGATTACTTCTACAATATTGACTCTGATAATTATGCCTACAATCTATTCGTTAATTGATGATTTTGGAATGTGGATAAAGAAAGTTTTTGCTTTTGCCTGATTTAGTATACTGAATCAGGGTTCTGGTATAGTGTAAAAAGTGATTCGGATGGTTAGTACATCAATAATCTTCAAAAATGTATTGAAATGCTGTTTGTCCTGACATAATGTCTACCGGAAAAATTGTTCCAATCAGGAATATGGACAAATTGTCAGATGCGCGTAAATACATTGAATAATACCATTCGTATTAGACATCTAAAATGTATGTCTATCTGGTTCTGTAATAAGAGCTTAGGACGACATTCGGTATGGCCTGAATCATGGCACATTTCTTGCTTAATTGTAAACATAAGCTTTACTTTTTCTTCCAATAATCAAGGAGGTATTTGGAATGGAACTATTACATGATAGTGATGAATTGGTGGGGAGTCTGGATTGTCAGTTGAAGCGTCTAGAAGAGAAAATAGACACGATCCAGTCTGCTGCATTAGTGAAAGACATACACCGGATAGAAGATGAAATCAGGCATTTCAAAGATGTGGAAATAACGACAAACACGGTCGTCTCGTCAGTAAAGGAACATGATGAAACTATTAAGAAATTAGAAGAAAAAACAGGGACTAAAATAGTAAAAATGACCGCTCAAATTGAGGCAATGGTTGCTGATAAACATAAAGACTTGGTATCTAAGATAAATGATCTCAGCAGTAGAGTCGATAATTTAGAAGAAAAAATAGAATTGGCAGTACGTGAGTTGAAGTCAGAAGCTAGAAAAACGTCGGTTCTACGAAAACTGTTATGGTTGGATTGAAATAACTAAATTGAGCGATTTGAGTAGCCGCATCCTTTAGGTTGCGTAGCTTACGAGGAACTCACATACACCCATCGGATGGTGAGAAACGCAGGCTAAAGGATGCGGCTACTTAGCATAAGGAATAGAATCGCTCAATTTAATTTACATTATAGTATTCCTCAACTTTAGTCACTTCACACTTTAGTCACTTCACACTTTAGTTCGCTTCAAATTTCTTTTCCGGCTTGAAAACCTTTAGCCAATAATGTACCATCCCGACAATGAAGATAAGAAACATGTTATTATTTTTAATACCGGTATTGCTTTTCGCCTGTACAACATTAAAACCTGTGGAGAAGCTGACTGATGATGAGTTGGCAGATAGGTATGACAAAATAGATCTTCAAATTTATATGGTGAAACGTTCTGCTTCAAAATCAAATCCATCAAGCTATCCAGGTGTCTCCGGTAGTACGGGAAGCGGTTATAGTAACAGTGATAGCCAGAAGATAAGAAAGCTTGAAGAAAAACTGAGGGTTGTAAGACAGGAACTTGTTAAAAGAGGATATATGCCTTAAGCTATTTCACAACTGGTAATTGAAGGTTAAACCGAAAAGTGTTTTAACTGAGATTGTAACAAAATTATGCTTAATTTGTTTCGAATGTTCATAAACAAAGTATGGTATATGCAATAAATTTATAGTATCTCGACTCGCCCTTTATCCTATCAGAGTACCCATACTTCATTAGTGATATATTTTGTAAGTTAACAGATGGCTATTATGGGTGGGTAGTCAACAACTAGACCGTCAGTAACGTTTTGTAATATTAATATCTCACAATTGTGTTCTATATAGTGTAAAATACGAGACTGTAATCAAAAAAGAGATTTGGGTTACGAATATTACATGATTTTGACAGTGGATGCCAGCTGACCCAAAGAGTGAGTATCTAGCTGTTGCCAGGAAGAACTGCATCGACTTACGTCTATTTAAACTACTCCATGATGTTGGCAGTTAAATCCCATATATCAACATTGAGCTGAATTGGTAGTTAGTCTTACTGGGTTTCGTGAGTTTTGGTAGATTATTTAGTAATAAGATTTTGTGTCTTCTCGTAAGATTAGTAAATCTTCCACCGAATATTCTGGCTCTTCTGTTGCTATCAGATAATCTATTCTCTGATTCATGATCTAATATTGAGATTGATGGTATCTTAAAGCGTCACTATACGTTATTTCTAATTCATTTGTCACAGCTGGAGGTTCCTTGCCAGTAGTGTAACAAAATGAAAGACCTCCTCTGCTTATGTCTACTACCTGAAAAGCTTCTGATACAACTGGAGATAGTTTGACTAAAACATTATCAAGGGTTTTGTAGTGCATATGCTTTCTTTGTTCAAAAATATCGGAAATTCCAAATAATGCTATAAAGCGACGATAGCACTTATTACAGGTATAGTATTTAGTTTTTGGTATCATACGCATCCAAGCTTTGCGATTGGTTCTATCGAATGACTTGCTTTTACAATAAGGACACCGCTTGCTAAAGGCAAGATTAGTCATTGTGGCCCCCTAGGATATTTTAGTAGGTTGTAGCTTATATACATTTTAATGTAATTATTTAAGTTCGCTTTTGCTGCAATATTCAGTATATTCTTTATCGGCCTCCTGGAAGTGCTTTACCAGCCACTTCTTTAAATATTCGAGAATTTCATTTGCAGTTTTGGAATCACTTTCAAGTATTAGTTTACGATAGGCATGCGCTTTGGTGGAAAAATCCTGATGTTCTTCTTTGTGGTAGTGATATCCAGGATATTTAAGATTCTTCATGTAGGATTCTTCAGTTGTAAAATGCCGAACAGTATCCTTGATAATATGTGATAATACCCTTTCTAATTCATTGGGGTTCTCCTGATGTTGCTTTGCATCAATAGCTTTATCAACAGTACCAATGATCTTCTTCTGGTCTTCATTGATTAACGATGCATACATATGGTATCTATCTTTCTGATCAATCATCTCCTACCTCCTCTACCCAATATACTTATATAATAATGCAAATTAGTAGAATGTTTATATTACAAAGCATGTGCCATGGTTCTGTAATATTTTGTATTCCATATTCCAGCAATACTATAATAGTGTAAGTTATTGGATAGTAGTGATATACAAACAGAGCGATGTCGTTTGTGGGTTGAACTATGTATAAAATGAAACTAAAGATTGGCCACAAAGTGTGCCATGGCACAATAGTGTTACGGCGCACTTGTGTGACAAGTGGTACAGTGGAAATTAGCTATCATAGATAATTTTTAGAAAATGTTGGTAAAATGCGCTAAATTTTAATATATAGAGGAAATTACTGTTGTCACTACTTCCTTTCTATTTGTATGTATGTGTAGGGACATAGGGAAAGATTAAGAAGCGATTCTCCTTAACTTATTTAAAACCTGTAAAATTTTGTTTTGTAAGCCGGTAAGATATGAAATACAGAAAAATAGTTTTGGTATTATTCCTTGGTGTTTTTTTACTTATGTCCACTTCTACTTTCCTCTGGTCTGGGGAGCCGGGAGATCTTGTTAAGAATATTGTACTGAAGGACATCTCTTTGAAGGAAGGAGAAGGTCTGGAGGAACGCAAGCAAGAACTCTGGGGAGAAATTTCTAATTCTATTGATTTTGAAGAGATCGCGAGAAGAGTATTGGGTAAGTACTGGAAGGAGCGTTCCCCTGAAGAAAAAAAGGAATTTGTAGAATTATTTATCAGTAACGTTAAAGGCACTTGCATGAGAAAAACAGGCCCTCGTTTCGGAGAAGAGATCATTTCCCTAAGTGAGAAACAGAATAATAGATATGCCAGAGTGCATATTGGTCTTTTAAAAAGACAAGTGGAAGAAGTGTCCGCAGATTTTCGTTTAATCAAAAAAGATGGTAGATGGCAGATCTGTGATTTGATTTATCAAGGAGTAAGTCTGGTTCATAATTACCGTAGTCAAATTTATAGCTTTCTGGCCAAATCTTCATATGAGGAGTTGGTTCATGTGTTGAAGCATAGACAAAGCTAGTGAATATATCATTCCGATAAACATTCCACACCAGTTACACGACAAATCTGGTAAGCTTCAAATGGGAATGGTTACCTCCAGGTATTCCTTGATATTAACAACTGTTTTTTGCTACGTCTTCGTAGTCATCCATGGTATTCAGATTTATAATTGAGTTCTTAAAACTATCTGATGATGCCAGGCTGTCCAACTCTACTATCTTAACTCTTACATGCGGAAAGAAACTGATTATACGCAGATTATTCTCGTCAAGAGCTCTCTTGATTGGATCAATACAATTTTTTGAATAAAACGCATGTAACGGTTCCAACCCCTTTTCACTCTTTGGGATCACAACATCGTATTCTTTTGTAAGATCTTTAAGATGTTTTATCAACTCTAGTCCAACAAAAGGCATGTCACAGGCAAGCATGAATGTATGCAAACTGCTGGAATTAATAAGGCTGGTGTATATTCCTCCTAATGGCCCTTTACCGGGGAAGACATCTTTGACGATAGGTAAATTCAAATACTCATACTCTGATGATGTATTGGCAGATATGAAAATTTCGTCAAACATTTCTCTAAGTAATTCAATTTGCAGCTCAATGAACGTTTTGCCTTTTAGTTCGAGAAAAGCCTTGTTAGAACCCATTCTACTACTCTTGCCACCGACCAGTATTACGGCATTCATATAGTTTACCTTTGAACGAAAAAGATTTATCAATTAACTAAAATAATAGTTAATGCTTTCTACATATTTATAATTTACAGACTCAAGAAGTAGTGTAGGGAAACCCACCCCTTAATCCCCTCCTTGCGAAGGAGGGGAAATGGGGTGGTTAAATATATTAATGTTTTCCTCTGTTTATTGAGAAATTAGTTATAATTATTATCCAAAGAATACCTTGGCGAGATCATACCAATAGTCATCAACCGTTTTATAATGACCCATAACTTCCTTCAGTTCTATGGATTTGATTTCATTCCCCTTCAGTACAACAATCTTACCGAATTCCTCCTTATGTATCAGGTCTATTGCTGCTTCGCCAAAGCGGGTACCCAATATGCGGTCAAACGCGGTAGGTGTGCCGCCCCTCTGTATATGCCCTAATACTGTACATCTAGACTCAAAACCAGTTCCTTTTTCAATCATGCTAGCCAGGACCGAACCAACTCCTCCGAGCATTACATGACCAAATGCATCTGTTTTGGTACTCTGTAGAATATGTTCTCCATCTTTACTGTCCTCAACAGGCAGTTTTATGCCTTCAGACACAACTACAATACTGAAGTTCTTCCCGCGTTTATGTCGCTTTTTGATTATTGCATAAACCTCTTCCATGTCTATCTGTTTTTCCGGTATCAGAATAACATCCGCACCGCCGGCAATGCCGGCAAACGTAGCTATCCATCCTGTGTGCCTTCCCATAACCTCTACCACCATCACTCTATTGTGTGACTCGGCTGTCGTGTGGATTCTGTCGATAGCCTCTACTGCGATGTTTACGGCTGTGTCAAAGCCGAATGTATAATCGGTGCCCGGTAAATCATTATCAATAGTTTTTGGTATACCGACAACATTGACTCCCATTTCAGACAGTTTGAATGCTACTCCCTGAGTGTCTTCGCCCCCTATAGCGACAATTGCATGTATATTAAATTTCTTAATATTTTCAAGAATTCGTTCCGGATCTCCATTGTTATCTTCCCGAAAAGGATTCGTTCTGCTCGTACCAAGTATCGTACCTCCTTTGTTAAGTATTCCGGAAACATTCTTCATGTCGAATACTTTAATTTTTCCTTCTATCATGCCCTTCCATCCCGCCAGTATTCCGCACATTTCATAATCGTATTCGGTCATGCCTTTCCTGACTACTGCGCGTATTGTTGCATTTAGTCCCGGACAATCTCCGCCCCCAGTTAAAATACCAATTTTTTTCATAAAGATGCTTCCTCCATTTTATTTTAGGAATGGGTTATGTTTTTTCTCATTTTCAATTGTAGTAGAAGGGCCATGTCCCGGATGTACGATAGTGTTATTGTTCAGAGGGAAAAGTTTTTCTTTTACTGAATTGATTAATGTTTCGTAAGAACCACCGGGTAAATCTGTCCTTCCGATAGAGCCTGCAAACAGAGTATCACCAACGAAAACATTGTTATCCGAGTAATAGCAAACACAACCGGGTGAGTGTCCGGGGGTATGAATGACTGTAATAGACTTGTTGCCTAAATTAATTTTTTCATCGTCATTAACATATTTATTAACCTCTGGTTTTGAGATAGGTTTCAGCCCAAACGCTGTAGCCTGCTCACTCGCATTATCTACAAGAAACAAATCACCTTCATGTAGAATGAAATCTATTTTGAAATGATCCTGTATTTCTTTCACGCCTCCTATATGATCAAAATGTGCGTGCGTATTAATTATAAACTTTGGTTTGAGTCCGTCTGTTTCAACGATTCTTATAATTTCATCTGCATTATCACCCGGGTCGATAATGGCGGCTTCTTTTGTCTCTTCGCACCCAATTATGTAACAATTTACTTCTAAGGGACCTACTACAACATTCTTGATTATCATTAAAGTGTTCTCTTAAAAAGCTGAAAAAATTAGGATAATTATTTTAAGCATAAATGTTGGTTTTGTTCAACTTATAAATTTGATATTTTCTTCTAAATCGAGTCCTAAGTATTCGAATCTGTTAAGAAAATTAACAGGTGCATTGTACGGGGCCATGGTTTTTTGCTTCATTTTCAGTGATTTTATGTTATCATCCGAAGTACTTAACTTACACGAATACTAAATATTACCGGGAGGAAAAATCATGATAGTGGCTGAGTCAAAACCGTTTAAAGAAATATATGAATTGGTTAAAGACTTCAGTAGGATTTGTGTAATTGGTTGTGGAGACTGTGTGACGGTATGTCATACCGGTGGTCAAAAACAGGTAGAAGAACTTGCATTAAAATTACGCATAGCGGCGAAGAGAGACGGTCGAAATCTTGAGGTAAAAGAGGAGACGGTTTTAAGGCAGTGTGAGCAGGAGTATGTAGCGCCAATAGGAAATTATATTAATGATTACGATGCAGTAGTTTCTATAGCGTGTGGTGTGGGAGTTCAAACATTAGCAGAGAAATATACACCGGCAAGGGTATTGCCGGGATTAAATACTACTTTTATGGGTGCACCGGTAGAGCCCGGATTGTTTCTGGAGAGATGCGCCGGTTGTGGTGATTGTGTACTTGATAAAACAGGCGGTTTCTGTCCTGTAAGCAGATGTTCAAAAAGTTTGCTTAACGGTCCATGTGGAGGGTCTATGGGCGGTTATTGTGAAGTGGCAGATGATGTACCATGTGTATGGAATCAGATATACGTCCAACTTGACAAGCAGCAAATGATGAATTATATGGACGACATCAGACCCCCGAAGAATTGGTCGGTAAGTACCGGCAGTTCTCCACGCAGATTAGAAATCAAACATCTTCAAATGGAGGAGGAATAATGGATCAACCGGTTATGATTAAGGATGGCGTTTATTGGATAGGTGCACTGGATCCGGGACTTGTTGTATTTGACATTGTTATACCTACAAAGCACGGAACAACCTACAATTCATATCTGGTCAAAGGCGAGAAGATAGCTGTCATCGAGACGGTAAAATCATATTGTGTCGATGGCTTTATTTCGAAAATAAGATCGTTAGTCAGGCCGGAAGATATCGATTATATTATTATTAATCACACAGAGCCGGACCATTCAGGTGGTTTGATCAGGTTGATGGAGTTGGCACCCAATGCAATTCCTGTATTTTCCAGAGGTGCCAGGATATTTGTGAAGAATATTCTGCACAAAGAGTTTGATTACAAAGAGGTGAAAGCGGGTGACAGTATCGATCTTGGCGGTAAGGTACTGAAGTTCATATCCGCACCATTCCTCCATTGGCCAGACACTATGTTTACGTATCTTGAAACCGACAAAATACTATTTCCCTGTGACGCGTTTGGTTCACATTATTGCAGTGATAAAAGGTTTAACGATGAATTGGGTTCTAAGGAAGATGCATTTGCTGCTTATGAATTCTACTACGGCACCATATTAAGGCCTTTTAAGAAACACGTTCTTGATGCCTTGGAGAATATAAAGGATATAGATATAGATATTATTGCTCCATCTCATGGACCTATACTAAGGGAAGATTTAGACAAGTATATTAATGCTTATAGAGAATGGGCAGGAAAGACAAAGAAATATCCTGACAAAAAAAAGATATCGGTTATATATGTTTCATCATACGGCAGTACAAAAAAAATGGCAGAGTCTATTTATAGAGGTGCATGCCTTCCCGACACAGATGTTTCACTCTTAGATGCTGCAGAAATTGATATGGAGTCCTTACTTGACGAAATTGATGCCTCAGATGGCATTATCCTCGGGACTCCTACGTTAAATGCGAAGGCCCCAAAACCAATATTTGACATTATTTCAAATATGGTAACGCTGAATATCAGGGGTAAGGCGGCAGCGGTATTTGGATGTTACGGGTGGAGTGGAGAAGCTGTACAGATAATTGAAGATATCTTAAAAAGTTTACGTTTCAATATAGTCGTTGAAGGTTGTAAACTAAGGATGACGCCCACTGAAGAGGCATTGAACGGATGTGAAGACTTTGGTAATAAGTTTGCATCCGCTATCTAATGCAATGAAGTGGAATTAAAGTGCAGAAATACCATGATATGTAGCTTGCCCATCCATATATAATCACACCATAAAGCAAACTTTTCCTTTTGATAATGAGAATCCATGTTTATAATATATCTTTGCAAGTAATTTCAAAAGTTATTAGGAGATTAACCATTGCAGAAGAAAAAAAATGTTGAAGGAAAAGAAGATATAACATTAAGTATTGTGGAAACTGCAATGGCAGAAGAGCTTAAAGCAAGTGCATTGTACAAGAAAATATCAGCACAGCTTGAAGACAAGGCGGCAAAGCTTAAGTTCGACATAATGTCGGAAGCAGAACAAAAACATTATGAACGATTAAAAAAGTGGTATGAGGACAGTTTCGGTGGAATTCCTAAAGACATAAAGTTAAAAACGTTTAAAGCCGTTAAAATAGAGAGGCCTGAAAAGGAAGCAAATTATGAGGATGTAATTAAAAGAATAATAGAGACCGAAGAAAAAGCCTGTAAATTTTATGAAAACGCTGCAAAGAGAACAAAAGATGAAGGCGCGAAGAAACTGTTTGAAACGCTTATCAAGATGGAAAGTGCTCACGTTAAGCAATTCAAGGATGAATTTCGCATAATAACAGAACCGTCACTTCGGTTTGCTGACGAAGAGATTCCATGGATGCTGGAGGTGTAAATGTAATGATCAGATTTAACAACTGAAAGGAGTTTAAGTATTAAATATGTGGCAGGAAATTGTAGATATTATAAATGAGGGCAATAGGTTTATTATAACTACCCATCTCTTTTCAGAAGGGGATGCAATCGGGTCTGAACTTGCGCTTAAACGATTTTTGTGTGGAATAAATAAAGATGCAGTAATTGTAAACAATGAAGCATTGCCTGCTGTTTACAGTTGCTTTGATACAGATGGAGATGTTAAGTTTTTAAGAAATAAGGATGTTAATATAAACCTTAACGATTTTGATGCTATATTCATTGTTGATGTCGCTGACTGGGGCCAGTTGGGTGATTTTGCGGATATGATAAAGGCTAGTTCAATTACCAAGGTATGCATAGACCACCATGCGTCCAACCCCGGGTATGCTGATATAAACATTGTAGACAAAGATGCATCTTCTGCCGGAGAATTGATATTCGACTTAATTACCTTTATGAATGGAAAGATTACTCTGGAAACCGCAACTCCTTTATATCTTTCAATCGCAACTGATACCGGATGGTTTAAATTCAGTAACACAAGTGCAAAGGCTTTAAAAGCCTGCTCTGACTTGATTAAGGTTGGTGTTAAATCTGAGATTATATATGAACAACTTTTTCAGACCAAACAAATGAGCTATTTGAAGTTGTTGAACCTTGCGCTTGGTATACTGCGTCCGGAATGTGACGGGAAAGTGGTGTGGACCAAATTAACAAAAGATATGATTAAATCATCTGGTGTGCCATTTGTGGATACTGATGTTATTATCGATCTTGTTCGTGCGGTAAAAGAGGTAGAGGTCGTAATTCTTTTCAGAGAAATTGGTTATAGGAAAACAAAGGTAAGTTTTCGGTCAAAGCACACGGTAGATGTTGCTGAACTGGCTTCAGATTTTGGAGGAGGCGGTCATGTGCGTGCTGCCGGAGCATCAATAAATGAACCTATTGACACGGCTATTGGAAATGTAATATCCGGAGTAAGAGAATATTGTGAAGACAATGAGGTATGTGCTTCTTCTGTCAGTAATGTCTCTTAATTATTTTTATTAATGCAATTGAAATTTGATTTATATCAGGGAAATTGAAAAATGGCGAAGTGGGAATGTTCTGTTTGTGCTTATATATATGATCCTGAAAAGGGAGACGGTATTAATGGGATTGATCCCGGTACTCCTTTTGAGGACTTACCGGATGATTGGGTTTGCCCGGCATGTGGCGCCGGCAAAGAAGCATTTGAGAAAATAGAATAATGAAGGCAGCAGTCTTTAAAGAACACGGCAGTGTTGATAAATTAGTATATACCGATTTTGCGGAACCGGAGATTTCTCCTTCTGAAGTCCTCGTTAAAGTAAAAGCGTGTGGGATAAATCACCTTGATATATGGGTAAGAGAAGGATTGCCGGGCGTTACGATACCACTGCCACACATACTCGGTTGTGAAGTGGCCGGAGAAATAGCTGGGATTGGTAGTAGGATTAAAGTTAAAGGTTTAAGCATAGGCCAGCGTGTTCTTATCTCTCCGGGTATAAGTTGCGGCAAGTGTGAATTTTGTCTGTCCTCAAACGACAGCCTCATGGTTATGGGCTTCCAGATAAATGGTGGCTATGCGGAGTATGCAAAGGCTTCTGCAGGAAATATAATACCGATATCTGATAAATTGTCATTTGAGGAATGGGCGGCAGTACCTCTTGTGTTCCTGACTGCGTGGAATATGTTGAAGACGCGTGGAAATCTTGCAACAGGAGAAACTGTTCTCATCCATGCTGCCGGTAGCGGTATTGGTAGTGCTGCAATACAGATTACCAGGCTCAGTGGAGCAAATGTTATTACAACTGTCGGTAGTGCTGGGAAACGGAAAAAAGCAAAAGCACTTGGCGCCGACCATGTAATAAACCATTCAAAGGCGGATTTTGCGGACAAGGTAAATGAGCTTACGGATGGTAAAGGTGTCGATCTGGTATTTGAACATATAGGTCCTGAAACATGGGAATAGAGTATGTCGTGCCTTAAGCGGGGCGGTCGAATAGTTACCTGTGGTGCAACAAGCGGTCCATCAGTAAGCTTTGATCTTAGATTTCTGTTTGCCAAACAGCTATCCATTTCAGGTTGTTATCTGGGGAGCAGGAGTGAGTTGATGAAGATCATGGAACTTATGGAATCCGGCAGGCTTAAACCTGTCGTGGATTCTGTATTTCCTCTTGCAGATGCGGTGGCAGCCCAAACGAAGATGTTGGATAGGAAACAGTTTGGGAAAATTGTACTGGTGCCATGATAAGACAAAAAACAGGTGTTGTGCTTGAATCACTTCGATTAAGGATTAAGGATGGTATTGCGGCCGCTGCTAACCTTGGTTTTAAAGGTATTCAGATCAATGCAACTCAAAGAGACATATCCCCCGAAAATCTATCACAGACTGGCAGACGCGAATTAAAGCGTATTATAGATTTAAGCAGATTAAGTCTCTGCGCCCTGAGCGGAGAGCTTGGTGTAGGTTTTATCAATCATAATGAATTTGATCTTATTATTAAGAGAACAAAAGAGATTATAAACCTTGCACTGGATTTACAGACCAATATTGTAACTGTACAAACAGGCAGCATACCAACGGATAATAGTTCTACACATTGGCATGCCGTAAATGCCGCCCTTAGCGAGATCGGACAACATGCTGAAAATTACGGATGCAGGCTCGCCATCAAGGCATCGTATGATGATTATTCTACGCTGAAAGATTTTCTAAAATCATTGGACACCGAAGGTATTAAGGTGATCTATGATCCTGCATCGCAAATGACAACCAATCTGGATCCGATAAAGGGTATATATGAATTACACGAATATATAGTCCATACAAATCTGTGGGATACCAGACAGACGGAAGAAGGCCGGCAGATAGAAGTCCCCATTGGAGATGGTATTATACCGGTCGAAGAATTTGTCTCTACCCTCGAATCAACAGGATATCACGGGTTCTATGTTATCAATTCTAAAACAATGCAGTATCCCGTTGAAGGTATTAAAAAAGGTAAAGAGTTCCTGGATAGATTTTAAATTCTTTCCTCTTAAATTCCCTCAGAAAAGACGCCACAGGCAGATCACGACAGCAAATGCACCACCATATAAACCCGGGATGAGATATAGTGCCCATGCGCGACATTCGGGTGAACGTAACTGAGTCATCGTAAGTTTGCGAATGACCACAGTGCTGACTGCTATGCCACAGAATACTAAAACCAGAGACATTACCGTTACAGCAGGATCTCGCCAGGCAGGTAACGGTGCCAGTTGCAGAGATTTATCAAGGATGCCCCTTGCAGATTCAACACCAACCGGATCAGTAAAGGCATTTTCCCAGTAGGGAATACGAGAAGTTGTTTTGAGCAACGCTTTGACCAAGTGCGCTGCAGCCATGATCGGGATGAATGCTATTCCGAAAACAGAGAAAAATTCTTCAATAGACAGTTTTCCTCCTACCGATCTGAATAGGCCATAGGGAAGCAGCCAGACCAGAATCGGCAGAATCACGAATAGTGTCAATGATTTGATCAGCCCATGTGACCAGGTGTTTTCTGTGCCAAGAAGCATGTTAATATTGTCAGGCAGCCAAAGTAGTAGCCCTTTAGTAACATTCCATTCGGTAAAGAGTTCGTATACCACGAAACCTGACACAACCAGACAGAATACTGTCTGGGCGGCAGTCATCGGTTTGAGTGCAAAGATATCTTTGAACCAGGGTCGTACAAACCAACCCGGGTTGGGCCTCCCTTCTATACCGGGATTATTGTGATCGCACGACTTAATACACTGCCCACACAAGAGGCAGTTCGTGTTGTCGTCAATATGCGCAGGATCCAGATCAACTCCGCAACTACGTCCTTGAAAAACATATGCATTCGCACTTGCAGTACAGGAATGGTCTTTGCATCTCCTGCATATTAACATGTTGCCTGTAGACCAGCCAAAAGGTGCAAGGCGGGCATACAGTCCCAGTAGATGTCCTACAGGGCAGATATAGGCGCAGAAAGTATTTCTGCGGAATATCAGGCCGACTATAACGGTAGAGGTCAGTAGCGCCAACAGGTAGATAGACATACGAAATGGTACACGATGGATGGAAAGGGTGTGTATACCAACAAACAGGATTACAATATAGAATAGAGTAATAATCCACCCGGATCTTACAAATCCGTTCGGTTTGTATTTCAGTCCAACACGTGCAGCAAGTGAAGTGAGTAACTCCATCGGGCAGACCATGCACCAGATTCGGCCTAAGAAGATTGCCGAGATGATAATCACTGGCCACCAGTACGACCAGACAATCAGGTTTGCAAGGTTTGTGTTACGGAGAATCTTCGCAAATGCCATGTTATTCGTGTCTGCCGCGAAACCATCAACAATCAACAGCACGAACACAACAAGCGTTATCACCTGTAACAAGAGGGGGAACCACCAGAAACGGAATAGACGATTCATAGATTGTTATATTTTATGCAGATGAATACAGATTATGTTTTTTTATATATGCTTCTACACATTCCGGTACAAGGCCTTTGATTTGTATACCATCGTTTACTCTTTCTCTTATATTTGTAGATGAAATATCAACTGGGGATATCTCAACTCTCAATCTCTCTATGTCCAATATATTATCACTACCAATAATCTCTACGAGTCTGGTTGAAGCTTCTGTTTTAAAACCTGGTCTGTTTACAATTACAAAGTGGCAGAGTTGAGAAAGCCTTTTGATGTTCTTCCATAATTCCAGTTCATTCAATGAGTCAGCTCCCATGATCAAAAATATTTTGTCATCTTCGCCGTAGTGACTCAGAATTTCCTGTATAGTATCTATTGTATAAGATTTGCCTTTGCGTATGATTTCGAGATCGGAAACTTCAAACTTACTGATTCCACTAATAGCTGCTTTAATCATTTGAAAGCGATGATGTGGATCTGCTAAATCATTTACATATTTATGCGGAGGGATATATGCTGGCATAAAAAGGAGTTTTGATAAATGGTGATTCTTGCAAACCTCTTCTGCTAAAATCAAATGCCCCAGGTGTATTGGGTTGAAAGTGCCTCCGAGTATTCCAATTCTTTTCCGGTGTTGATCACTACTGTTTCCGTTACTCATAAATCGTTCAATTCAGGCCTTAAGCTGTTTTCAATTTCTTCCGGAGTATGCAAATTTCCTTTATCAATTCCGGGACACGTTCTTTTCTGCTCTTCCCACTCAGTTTTGTTCTTCAAGTTCGAACTCCAATACGGGAATGTTTTACATTGGCGCGGCCTGGTTTCATATATTTTGCACCCATTGTCATACATAACGCAGTCTCCGTTATCATATTCCAGCAGACTGACCCTTCCATTAATCAACCTCGCATGGTTCTTAATAAATAGATCAGTTGAAATACCCAGGGAAATAGAGGTACTTTTAATCTCCTTCTTAGTCATCCAGACAACACCAGGCTCTCCTCTGCAGCAACCACCGCATCTTTGGCATTCAAACCTTAAGCCATCTTTATACCATGGTTTCTTTTGCTTTCTTTTATGAGAGTTTTTACCTGATTCTGAGCTATTCATGGTTACAATCGACACCTTTCTTATCAATAAATTCCTCTGAATTTGACTCATGATACTATCATGAGTTCTGTAAAATACAATAAATATTATTGAATAGAAAATGGCTGTATTTCTAATACAGGTATTTCTCACTTGTTTTTTAATGCCTGTTTACGTTAATATGTAAAGTTTAAAATTTTATGAGGCAGATTAAGGATATTTTACGGGAGCAGAGAAGATGTATAGAGAAAAAATAAAGGTTTTAGATTGCACTGTCAGAGATGGAGGTCTTATCAATAATTACCACTTCACGGACGATTTTGTTAAAGCAGTTTATCGTGCAACCTGTGATAGCGGCATCGATATCATGGAAATTGGTAAAAAGCTTTGTGTGAGTGATGAATATACACGTGAAAAATATGGTAAATGGAATTTTTGTGATGAGGATGATATCAAATCTATCGTTGATTCCTATGAGTGCGAAAATCCGCCGATGCTGGCAGTAATGTATGACGTGGACAGAGTAGACGTATCCGTGCTGCCTTCTGCGGACCAGAGTGTTGTTGGAATGGTACGTACGGCCTGTTATGTTGCAGATATAGACAAGGGTCTTGATCTGGTAAAGCGCAGCAAGGATCTGGGTTATCAAACCACTATCAATATTATGGCGTGTTCTGCAGCAATCGAAACAGAGTTGATCGAAACCCTTCAGCAGATTGATAAAGCAGACGAGGTGGACTATCTCTACCTGGTGGATAGCTTTGGAGCATTCTATTCAGAACAGATAACCAGCTATCTACAACTGTACAAAAAGCACGCTCCAAGCAAGGAGTTAGGTTTTCATGCTCACAATAACCAACAACTGGCTTTTTCAAATACCCAGCAGGTTATTATCGACGGTGTCAATCTGCTTGATGCAACCATAAACGGTATAGGCCGTGGAGCCGGTAACTGTAATCTCGAACTTCTGCTTAACTTCCTGAAGAATCCAAAGTTTGATGTAAGACCGATATACAAGGCAATACAGGAAACCCTGGTACCGCTACGGAAGGAAATTGAGTGGGGATTTAATGATATTTATGGAATCAGTGGCCACCTTAATCAGCATCCGCGCGACGCTATGAAGCATCGAGCTAACCCTGAGATCAGAGATAACTGTTACGATTTCTTAATGGATGCTACAGACGATTGATATAATTTCAGCTCTTTTCTGGTAACATTTCGAAAAAACAATTAACAATGAGAAGCGATTTATCAAAATACAAGACTGCAGCGGGTATTATCACTGTTATCGTTTTTTTAATGGGATGTGCGCAAACAAGAGCTTTGAGTAAACTGGAGGAACTGATTTTGGATGAGACTGAATATGATCACGATCATGGTCACCATAAATCAGAAGTAATTAGTTGTATTGAAAGTATTGATTATGAAACTCATCATGAAGAGATTATAGATATAATATTTAACAGTGGTAATCTTAATCTAATCGACCAGCTTGTTGAATATTACCCTGATGATTATAGGAACCAAATAATTAGAGGAGATGCTTATCTGAAAAATGCGATGATGCAGCATTTAGTAGGTATTTTCATGAAGTCATCTGCTGCCGTCTCAATAAATAGAGCTAAAGATAGTTACATGAAGGCGCTGGAGTTAAATAACAGAGATATTTATGCCCTTGGTGTCCTTAGTTTCCTCTATGGGGAAGAGAAGGAATATGATAAGGCGGACAGGCTGTTAAATAAAGGACTTGGGTTTGCACCAAATAATCCTCTGCTTTACCTTGCGTTGGGTGAAATGCATGATCGAAAAAAAGAGTTTAACATTGCAATTGATTATTATGAAAGAATACTCATGTTTACAGAGGATGAAGTAGCAAAGGATTTTGAACATATGAACCAATATTATCATAAACTGATGGATCATTTTCCTAATTCTCTTGTCAAAGCGAAAGAAGAAGCAAAGATGTTTCTGGAAAAAGATTATAACATAATTAGCGAAGAAACAATGTGACAACAGCCCTCTCTTTCGAGAGGTACATTTCCTCGTTCTTACCTGTGATCGTCTGCCTGCCAAATGTTTGAGCAGAGATGATACACTTTCTATTTGACAAGAGATTCATCCCTTTAACTCTACTATCTCTGTTTCTATAGAAGTTCCATTTATATACATGAAGGCAATGGAAATCGGGTAGTTAAACCGTCTCGGACCTGCGCTTCCGGGGTTGAGAAATAAGACGCCGTCGCTATTCTCAATATTTGGTATGTGTGAATGTCCGCTGATAACAGCGTTAAATCCCGCTGCTACAGGATCAAGGTCAAGTGAGTTCAAATCGTGAAGGACATATAAATATGTCTGTCCCACTTGTACTACATCAGTGAAAGGAAGACTGTCAGTCCATTTACCGCCATCAACATTTCCACGGACAGGGTGCACCTTTGCTATGGTTAGTAGAGTTTCAAGCACCTCTCGGTTTCCAACGTCTCCTGCATGCACAATCAAATCAACATCTTTAAAAGATCTGATTACACTTTTTCTGACAAGTCCATGTGTGTCAGAAATTACTCCTATTTTATAGTCAAATGTACGTTTCATCTCGTATTAATTGTATATTGCTGCCGTCGTAGGCAGGTTTCATTCGGCACGATTTTAGTCTGAGATAGCAATTTCTACTTCATAAGAGAATGGATACGCTTAACATCAAGTAACGCTTTATCTGTGGGAACTAGTGGGGTTATTTCTATGTCAGTAAAGAATGGAAATAGTGGCAGATTCGTTACGAGTTGGTCGAGGTCTTCATTTGAATCTACTTCAATAATAGCAGCGGCACCTCTGCTGCCGGCCAGTTTTCCTCCGGCAAGGATCCTGCCTCTTTTTCTCATCCTGATAAAATATTCCCACTCCTTTACAACAAATCCCAGGAAATCCTTCACCGGCATATCAGGTATTTTTTTTATTTGAACTTTTAATAAGAAGAGCATTGTTAACAATTTCCTTTCTATTCTTATGAACCTAAAAGTACAGAGTCTTAAAAATAGGTTTAGTTTTTGAGTTTCGTGTTACGAGTTACACGTTGCAAGTTTTAAAAAAAATAATTTTAACCCGTAGCCCGTAACACGAAACTCGCAACAATTATATGTATCTATAACGCCAACCCACCATCAAGTGACAATACCTGGCCGGTTATATAATTTGCATCATCTGATAGCAGGAACTTTGCAACTTTCGCCACATCGTCAGTTGTGCCGAATCGTTTCAGGGCGGTCATGTCTGTCATCTTCTGCTTGTATACATCAGGTAGCTCTGAGGTCATGTCTGTCTCAATAAATCCACATGCAATAGCGTTAACATTAATTTTTGCCTTGCCTATCTCCTTTGCAAGGGCTTTTGTGAAGCCTATCATTCCAGCTTTGGAAGCAGAGTAGTTGGTCTGGCCTGCAACACCTGCAATACCGCTTACAGAGGTTATGTTGAGTATCTTTCCATTTTTCTGTTTAATCATAGTCATGATTACAGCCTTGGAAAAGTTATAAACACTCTTCAGGTTTATATTGATCACATCATCCCAGTCATCTTCTTTCATCATGGCAAGGAGTTTGTCCCTTGTTATTCCTGCATTATTGACCAGGTAATCTATCTGACCAAATTCATCTTTAACTTCTTTAATCATATCTTTAGCGCTCTCAAAATCGGATACATCCGCCTTTTTTGCCACTGCTTTGACTCCTAGTGCTTCTATCTCCTTTACAAGCTCATTTGCCAGATCATCACTCTTGCTATAGTTGAAGGCAACATTGCATCCGCTTTTTGCCAGCTCAAGTACTATCGCTTTGCCTATGCCTCTTGTACCACCGGTTACTATTGCCGTTTTATTGCTCATACGATTACCTCCTGGAATTATTATTGAAAAAAAATTATTATGCTTTGTTTTATAAATTTTATGTCTTTACAGTGGCCTTATTTTCAGACAGCTTTATTCGCATCATTTTAGCAAATGTGCTGACCTCATATTCCAGACCCTTCGTAATATCATTTTCTACTGCAAAGTTGACACATTTTTTCATTTCTATGAGAACTCCTGTGTCTCTTTCTAACAGCACCTTTGCCATTTCTATGGCGTGGGCTAAAACCTCTTTGTGTGGAACAACCTGATTGACTAAGCCCCATTCCAATGCGGTTTTTGCACGTATCATCTTGCCAAGAAACAGCATCTCTTTTGCGCGTGCATGACCAATCAGCCGAGGCAATCGTTGGGTTGTGCCCAGTGCCGGAATAATGGCTAATTCCGGTTTGGCTTCCGGTAGATTGAAAAAAGCGAGCTCTGATGCAATACGCAGGTCGCATAGCATAGCAAGTTCAATCCCTGCGCCAATTGCAATACCATTAATTGCGGCAATAACCGGTTTCTGGCAATTTTCCATTTCAACCAGCATCTCATAGGAACGATGGAACCGTTCGTAGTCTTTCTTTGCTACCAGATCTGAAATCCATGATCCAAATAGTTCTTCGCGGTCTACACCGTCACAAAATACCCCTCTTAGCTTACTTGCAATAATAATGGCTCCAACCTTCTCATCGTTTTCGTACTGGTCCATCTTCTCATATATGGCGTCCAGTAGCCAGGAACCCAAAGAGTTTCTATCAGGCTTATTTAAGTAGATGATTCCGATCGTCTTGCCATTATCAGCCTCTATCTCTTCAAATTCTATATGGTCATAGCCGGAGTTATCACCGCGATTCATTCTAATATCTTTCATAATCTTAAATCCTCAATCCTACTTCAAATCCTTCATGGATCGCTTCAAGTGCAGTTCTGACCTCAACACAATCGCCTATTTTATATAATTCGTCAATCTTACCATTTAACTTTTTGGTAAGGCTCTGATTGGATTTGTATCCAGCGGCAATGATAACAGTATCCGCAAAGATTTTAATATTTTTTTTATTCTCTTCGTACGTTACGCAGACTTTATCCTTTTTCTTTATTGATTTAGTAGATATCTTTTTTACTCTGATCCCGGTTATGCTGTTGATACCGGCATCCTGTACCTGCTTCAGGATAACCCATCTGGTTGAGATACCGAAACGTCCTCCTATTTTATTTTTCATCTCAAGGATAGTGATATTTCGTTTACCCTTTGACGTGAGTTCTACGGCTTTATCCCCATCAATGACTTTATTCTTTAAAAGAAAGCAGGCAACCTCCGGTTCCATAGCTCCCATCTTTGCAGTGTGAAGCGCTATTTCGCAACCGATAGTGCCTCCGCCTATAATTACGACGTCTTTGCCGATCTTTACCTTATTGTCGAAAACGTCTTCAGCCACAACAACGTTTTTTTCATTAATGCCTGGAATCTTTGGAATAAGTGGGCTTCCCCCTGTAGCCGCAATTACTACATCAGGCTTCAATTTATTTATCGTTGCAGTATCGACTTTTTTTGAAAGCTCTATTTTTACATTTAACTTTTTAATCTGGTTTTCCAGGAAACTAATTACATTGAATATCTCTTCCCTTCCAGGAGGTATATAAGCATATCTTAATTGACCGCCAAGTGCATCCATTTTTTCAAACAAATGTACGTCATGTCCTCTCAGTGCGGCGACTCTTGCTGCCTCCATACCTCCCGGTCCTCCTCCAATAACCATTACCTTCTTTTTCTTTTTTGCTCTCCTGATCCTTAATTCACTCTCTTTGCCGGCCCTGACATTATATAAACAGCCGACAGATTTGAAATTCAGCAGAGAATCAAAACAGCCCTGATTACAGGCAATACATCTTCTGATATCGTCTAATTGTCCCTTTTTATACTTCTTTGGTAATTCAGGGTCTGCTATTAAGGGTCGACCGATTGATACAATGTCTGACTGATTATTGTCTACAACCTCTTCAGCCAGAGCCAGATCGTTTATTCTTACAGATCCGATTACAGGTACACTAACGCTATCTTTAATTCTTTCAGACATAAAGATATAAGACATTCTCGGGATGGCCATAAGCATGATAGGAATACGGCTTTCATGCCAGCCGGGAGATACATTAAAGGCATCCACACCCGCTTTCTCAAGCTCTTTCGCAATCTCAACGCTTTCATCTATTTTGAGGCCTTCATCTACAAAATCTTCACCAGACATACGGAAGATTACTGGATATCTTTTTCCAACTTTTTCCTTTATGGCTACAACTATCTCTTTCGCAAAATTTATCCTGTTTTTGAGACTGCCGCCATATCTGTCTTTTCTCTTGTTCGTTGCTTTTGAAAGGAACTGGTTTATAAGATAGCCCATACCTCCGTGTATCTCAACTGCATCAAAACCACCTTTCTTTACTCTCAGTGTGGCGGCAACATATCCATCTATTACCTTCTTTATTTCGGGTATGGTCAGTGCGTGCGGTTTCTGTTTTATATTAATGTGAGACAGACTTGAAGGTGATACAGGATGTGTTTTCGAAAAAAATGAAGAAGCGCTTCTGCCTCCATGAAGAATTTGAGCGGCAACCTTAACATCATATTTGTGAATCGAATCGGTTAATTTTTTTAAACCCGGTATATATTCATCCTTGTCCAGGCCAATAATGCTTTTCCATACCTTACCGGTCATCTCCGGATAGCATCCACCTACTACAATTAACCCAACACCGCCACGAGCCCTTTCTATATAGAAATCAATAAAACGCTTGTTTATAGAACCGTCTGAGGTAAAACCAAGGTCCATTGCTGACATGGCCAACCGGTTATTGATTTCTAAACTACCGATTCTTATTGGTTCAAATAATTTACTCATGTTTTTTAATAATCAGGCAAGAGTTATTTCCGGACAGATCAAACGAATTAATGAGTACTGTGTTGGTGTTCCTTTCGTGTTTTTCATTAACAATATTCAGGTTGCACTCGGGATCTTTTTCATCGTAATTAATGGTAGGAGGTACTAGACCGTTGTTTATGGAAAGTAAAGCAGACGCTGTCTGTGCGGCTCCCGATGCACCGTAGCTTTCCCCTAAGGTAGATTTAATGGCGTGAACTGGAATCTCTTCACTTTTTTCCCCAAATAACTCTTTGACTGCATTTGCTTCTATCAGATCTGACAACTTACCTGAATTTCCGTTGGCGCTAATCAAGTCTATATTGTCCTGGGATGTTCCTGCATCATCAATACATAATTTCATTGCGTTACAGGCTTTCTCAACTCTTTTTTCAATATCACTTTTCCTGTTACCTGAGAAGAGGCTTCCATAGCCGGAGATCTCACCATATATTTTTGCCCCGCGACTTTGGGCGTGTTCAGCCTCTTCCATTACAAAAATATAACTGCCTTCACTCATTATAAAACCATCTCTTCTTTTGTCGAAAGGCATGCTGATCTCATTTCCGGTAGCAAGCATCTTCTGCAGATAAAAGATCATGTATAGGTCCAGTGAGATCTGCTCGACTCCACCTGCTATGATTACTTTTGCTTTACCATTCTGTATAAGTTTTACTGCATTGCCAATCGCATCTGTACCTGATGTAAAGCCGGAAGAAATTGTCCTGGCGAAGCTCTTCATCTTGAAGAAGACTGATACGTAGTTTACTGATGAATTCAGGGCGACATCGTAGCTCTTCATAGGTGATACTTCTGAAGGGCCCTCCCTGATGATGTCATGGAAATAATCTGTTGTCTGTGCGAAATTACCGAGGGAAGAGCCAATGAGAATACCGGTATGGTTTGACAGCTCATCATCAATTTCAAGGTTTGCGTCATCTACTGCCATCTTTGCACTGGAACCCAGAAATTTAGTTCCATTGTTAAGATACCTTAAACCTTTACGTCCTAAAAAATCTTCCGTGTTAAGATCCTTAACTTCTGCTCCGTTTTTACTTTCATATTTTGATAGATCAAGGCCTTCCATAGGCGCTATAGCGGAATTACCAGAAACAAGATTATTCCAGAAATCCTGGTGCCCGATTCCTAACGGGGATACAACTCCAATACCTGTAATTACGACTTTTTTTTTCATCTATAATTTACTGAAAATATTTGTGACATTATTTCCTCCAAAAGCAAAGGAGTTGTTTATAACGCAGTTGACTTCTGTTTCTCGTCCTTCATTCGGCACATAATCCAGGTCGCACTCTGGATCAGGTGTTTCGTAGTGTATGGTTGGTGGGATCGCGTTATTATTAATTGCCAGGCAGCTAACGACAGACTCAATTGCACTTGCCGCACCCATTGTATGACCAATCATAGATTTTATAGAGCTCACAGGTATTTCATTTGCCCTCTCTTTAAAAATAGACTTTATCGCTAATGTTTCCATCCTGTCATTTAATGGGGTTCCCGTTCCGTGTGCATTGATGTAGTCTACGTCCTCGTAAGACAAATTAGCCATGGAAAGTGCGTTTGACATGGCTACTATTGCACCTGCTCCTTCGGGATGAGGGGCTGTCATATGGTGTCCGTCGCAGCTCATGCCATAGCCTTTTAATTCGGCATAAATTTCAGCATCTCTTTTTTTAGCGGAATCCAGTGTCTCCAGTACCATTATTCCCGCGCCTTCTCCAATCACCAGGCCCTTTCTCTCTTTGTCAAATGGCTGACACTTATCAGGTGCCAGTGCCTTCAGATTGTGAAAGTGCGTAAACTCTGTTTGAGGGATAAGTTCACCACCACCTACCAGCATTACATCAACCGTTCCTTCATGTAAAAGGTCTAATGCCCATGCGATAGCATGGTTGCCTGAAGAGCAGGCATTTAGTGATACCATGTTAGGTCCTTCAAAGCCAAAATCTTCAGAGAGTAGTGTGGTGATAGAAGATGGTGGATATGTCAGGGCAACACCCATGTCTAATCCGTTGGCCTTGTCTTCCGGTGTGTTACGTAACAGGTATTCAAATGGAGGTAGTTCGCCGGCAAGAGTACCGATCGCAATCCCAGCTCTTTCTCTATTGGATCTCGCAATATCACCCAGTCCGCTATCTCTCAATGCCTCTTTTGCAGCAGTATATGTATACTTATGTATCGTGTTTGCCGTAGTCTCGTTTTCAAAAACAGTATCAATTTTGAAATCTTTTACTTCACACGCACGATGTACTTTATATTGTGATGAGTCAAAGGACTTTAACTCTGCAGTGCCATCTTTGCCATTCATGAGGGCATTCCACGCATTTGTAACTCCAATACCATTGGCGATTACTAATCCTAAACCGGTAACAACAACTCTTGGCATGTTCTATCCTTTGGAAAAATGGTAATACAGAGTTTTTCAGTGCTCTAAGTACTTCGGACACATTTTACAAAAAGCAAATCCCCCTTATTCTCACTTAACAAAAGGGAAGTAGAGGGGATTTGCTTTTTGGTTTTCGAATATAGAGAAAGAGTCTAATAAACAGCCTGGATCTTAGGTATTTGCCATGTCCGGATTTTTCTGGTCTTTCAACGCCTCGTAACGCTCCAGAGCTCTTTCATAATCTCCTGAAGCTTGCAGATCTCTCAGGTTTTTTAAGAGGTGTTTGTAGACCTCCTGCCAGTCAAGATTAACCCTGAAGGCAAACATTGCGGCATTGAGATTGTTCATCTCATCTTTTGCCGCTCTGAACTTTTTCCTTATTATTTCTGTTGAGTATATACTGTTATAGACATACTCTATGCCATCAATAAATTCCTGAAGTGTGAGTTTGGACAAAACATATGTTAAATGATGTGACGTGTAATAGATCCAGTCTTCAGGGAAGTTTGTTCTGAATAATCGGTTGTCACCATCAAGTCTCTTTTGTAACGGTGTATTGATAAATGGACACAGTAAGCCACAGGTCATAATGTCGATCTTTGCATCTAATATAAAATCAACGACATCTTTAAATGTGTCCGGTGTGTCATTGTCATTTCCAAAAACCATTGTTCCCCAGACTGTAAGTCCGTGTTTCCTTATGTTTTTTATTGCCTCTTTGTATTTATCAATTGTTATGCGGAGGTTAACACCCTTATTCATTGATTTTAATGCATCTTCATTTATAGATTCAATACCAATGAGTACTCCAACGCATCCGCTTTTTGCCATATAGTCCAGCGTTTCGTCATCCTCATAAATGTTCAATGAAGTAAATCCGAACCAGTTCTGGTAAATACCTCTATCTACCATTCCCTTAAAGAGATTTCGGACCCTTTCGTATGATTTTTTGCTATGTCCGTAGAAATTTTCATCTGTCAGGATGAGGCCTCTATACTGTCCCTTTATTGCATCCAGCTCGTTAAGGACATCATCTATAGGTCTCTCTCTGTACTTTCTTCCCTGGAACTGTGGAACCGAACAGAACTCACAACTGAACGGGCAGCCTGCTGTTGTAATGATTCCGGAGTATCTGTATTTGTACTTGTCCGTCAAAAACTTTCTATCAGGCAGAAGGTCCTTATATGTTTCCATAGGGGTCAGGCCACCATCATATGTCGGCTTGAGTTCGTTTTTCTCAAAATCAGAAATTATCTGATCCCATATCGGAACAGCTTCTCTTATTACTACAGAGTCAACGTATTTGGCTGCCTCTTCCGGATAGCTTGTTGCGTGTACTCCACCCATTATGACAGGGATCCCATTGTTTTTGCATGCAGTGGCGATCTGGTATGCTCTGTTTGCCTGATAACTTACTGACGTTATTCCAACCAGGGCAACATTAGTCTTATCGAAACAGACATTTTCACCATTTTCATCTACTGCCAGTTCCTGAGTTTCATCTATTATGTCTACTTCCCAGTTGTCAGGCGTTAATGCTTTCAAATATCCTAGATTCACTGGCATCTGATTTAGTACTGAAACGTTCTCCTCACCAACGTTACCTATTGGATGAGGATTTATAAGAATTAATTTTTTCATTTTATTCTCTTATTCCCGAGATTCATCAGGTATTAGTAATACATGTGCTACAGCGTACTCCTTACAATGAGACAGTGAAACCGAAATCTCTCCAATCTTTTTCTCCGTTGCAAGCTCTTTCGCTCTGCCATATAGATTTACATAGGGCTTTCCCAGTTCATCATTCAGTGTCTCTATATCTGTCCACTTCATCCTGTCTCTCAAACCGGTTCCAAACGCCTTGAGTACGGCTTCTTTTGAGGCAAAACGAACTGCATAATGTTGATAACAGTTCTTTTTGGCCTGGCAATAATCCATTTCATCTGAAGTGTAAACTCTGCTTATAAAGTTCTTGTGTGAGCCGAAGACTTTTTCTATCCTGTTAATTTCTATAATATCTATGCCTGTATACATTTACAATCTTTTAATATGAGAAAATTATAATTAAAAACAAAAAAATCGTGTGTTCTATAGTACTCAAAGGATGGTATATTCAGAAAAAGAGAGTAGGGCAGGAACGTTTATAAAATTACTTTGCATAAGTATTTAGATTCTCATATTATCTGACAATTCAAGGTACAAATTAAGTAAAAAATTTTAATGGTTGTGTAGGTTGTTGTCAACCATAATTTCAGTTTGAAAAAGGCTTTATGGAGTTAACAAAAAAGAATTTAAATAGAAATATAATAAGATTAGCGCTTCCTGTCGCATTGGAGAACGTTTTGCACATGGCGGTTTTCATAGTGGATCTAATCATGGTTGGCAGGCTAGGTACAGTTCCTGTTGCTGCGGTCGGATTGGCAGGTGCGTTAGGCTTTATTATCGCCATGATTTTCACGGCCCTTAATGTTGGGACCACGGCACTTGTGGCAAGGAATTTTGGTGCCAGACAGAAAGATGAGGCCAGGAAAGTGGCAGGACAGTCTCTGTTAATTACGCTCGTTTTTGGCTTATCTGTCAGCCCTTTTATATTTTACTTTGCCGATAATATACTCGTCTTGATGAGCGCTGAGGAGAATGTGGTTTCACTGGGGTCACAATATCTCAAGATAGTCTTGAGTTTCTTTATTTTCCGGTTGATTATCCTGACCGGGGCCTCAATCTTCAGGGGCGCCGGAGATACAAAAACCCCTATGCTGATTACGCTGGTAATGAATTGTGTAAATATATTATTCAACTGGCTTCTTATCTTCGGTATTTGGATTTTTCCGCGTATGGAGGTAGCCGGGGCCGCGTGGGCAACATCAATCGCTTATACAATAGGAGCATTCCTGATTTTTTATCGGCTTTTCAGCAGGAAGAGTATTTTAACAATAAGACTTAAACATATTGTTGATGTCAATATGTCTATTATTAAAAGGGTTTTGAGAATCTCACTTCCTGCAACACTAGATGCATCTTTGACCCAGATGGGCTACCTCTTTTTTATTAAGATAGTTACCATGCTTGGTACAGTTTCCCTTGCCGCACACCAGATTGCCATCAGGATTGAGGCTCTTTCGTTTATGCCTGGTTTTGCATTAGGAGTGGCAACCACAACGATTGTGGGACAAAGTCTTGGTGCGAATAAACCCGATCTTGCAAGGTTGAGCATGCGGAAAAATTGCCAGATCGCACTGGCATTGATGGGATTCTTCGCGTTTATATTCCTGGTATTTGCTAAACCGATGGCAAGCATTTTTCATCCCGAGCAGGACGTCCTGGCTCTCAGTGCCTATTGTGTAATGATTGCTGCGTTAGAACAACCGGCACTGGCAATTTACATAGTATATGCCGGCGGTTTACGTGGAGCAGGTGACACTTTCAGCCCAATGATTGTTACGATAGTGGGAACATTGTGCATTCACTTGCCGGTTGCTTATCTCTTTGGAATTGTGCTAGAATGGGGGCTTGCAGGAATTTGGTTCGGTGCGGCGCTTGATTGGATAATACGTGCTATTGCCGTATACATACTCTTCAGAAAAGGAAGGTGGAGAACAATAAAGGTATGAAGATTACTTTTCTCGGTACAGGAACGTCATACGGTGTGCCAATGGTTGGGTGTGAGTTTCGTGTCTGTACTTCCGACAATCCTAAAAATTCCAGAACACGTTCCTCGATTTTTATCTCGGAAGGGGAATATAATATACTTATAGATGCAGCAACGGAGTTGCGTATTCAGTGCTTGAAAAACAACGTAAAAAGATTGGATGCTGTACTGTTAACACATTCCCATGCAGATCATGTCTTGGGGTTCGATGATCTGAGGCACTTTAGTAGAAAGCGGAAAACCAATATTCCGGTGTATGGATCAGAGGAGACAGTAAAAAATGTATCTAGAATGTTCTCTTATGCATCCAAAGAAGTAACTTCAAATGGCAGCAAGCCAAAAGTTACTCTAATGCCAATTGGCGGAAGCCTCAATCTATCCGGTATGGAAATTACCCCGGTTGACGTAATGCATGGGCAGGAAATGGTTACCGCATACAGGTTTAAAAAATTTGCCTATGTAACTGATGTCAGTCAAATACCTCAGGATTCAGTGGAAAAGCTGATGGGACTTGATTTGCTAATAATTGCAGCTCTCAGAAATGTCCCTCATGAAAAACATTTCAGTATTGAACAATCCATAGAAATGGTATCAACGTTAAAGCCAAAACAGACATACTTTACGCATATAGCACATGAAGTAGAACATGATGAGACAGATGCAACGTTACCAGCTGGAATAAATCTGGCATATGATGGGCTGTCAATTGATGTGTAAATTATTGTAGATTTAAGCACTAACCCCCAATGGAAACAGTAGTTGTAAAATACATTGACAATATTATAGCCTTTTGATAGTATCGCTTTGGAACAAATAAATGGTAGAAAATGTATTAACAGTGTACATCATATTAAGAGTCCGTTAAATCCCTGATAGGAGAGAAGCGAATGTATAGAAAAATTATTATTGCCGTAGTGTGTGTTGCTTCAATTGCAATATTGTCTACTGGTTGCCAGATGACTGGAACACAAAAAGGGACAGCTGTAGGAGCTGGTCTTGGAGCTGGTCTTGGAGCTGGTATTGGTGCATTGACCGGCAATGCTGGTATGGGTGCGGCAATAGGTGCAGGTGTAGGTGCTGTGGGTGGAGGGCTGACCGGTGACCATATGAATAAGAAAAGAGAAGCTGCTGAAAAGGCGGACTTGCAGAGGCAGCTTGAACTGGAAAGACAATCAGGTTCCGGTCAGGGACAAAACAAAGTAGACGCCCATTATGAGTATGTAAAGAAGAGAAAATGGGTGGATACATCTACAACTGAGAGAGTCTGGGTTGAAGAGCGTATTGAAGGCGATCGAAGGATTGAGGGACACTATGAAGATAGAAATGTTCCTTCCGGTTACTGGCAGGAATACGAAGAAAAAGTTTGGATTCCCGAACACTACGAATGAAATATTAATAATTTTTGTAATTATTTAATCAATCCCATCTTTTGCCCTCTAAGGGTAGAGATGGGATCTTAAACATGCTTTTGTATTAAAGATTTGATTTAGTACATGTGAACATCACAGCTGTAGACCCACCATTTGTCTGAATGACCTAATAATTTTGCTGTAAAAAATTGTTAGCCACTTCGCGTTATAATCAACAATCCAAAGTAGATATTGTTTTCCCATGAATCAGGAGGTAATGCCTGGCTCGGATAACTTTTTAACTGGCAATATTGCAGATTTTGTGAAACAATTAAGAAAGTTCATAAAGACTTATAGTAATGACGGTTAAGTGTCATTAAGTCATTGTTTTTTAAGGACAGTAGTCATGTCAGCTGATGAAACAGTAGACAATAAAGAAAAGGCTTCTTATAAAAACCAGATAGAGGAAAAGCTGGAGAAAGCACGTTTCAGGTATAATCTCTTCAGATGCGAAAGGACCTTTCTTGCTGTTTTGACTATTGGGTTGACTGTCGCCCTTGTCACATTAATTACCCGTAGATTTGTTGAAGTTCCACCATATATTTACACTATTATCATCTCTCTGTTCTCGTTCTACTTCCTTGTAAATCTATACAATGTAGTTTTTCGATGGATGGGCAAATCTGATGCAGCGAGCATATTAGACAAGAAGATGGGTTTTAAGGAACGTCTCGTTACAGGTCTGGAGTACGCTGAACAGGATGAAAACAATAAATTCCTCGCCTTGCTTGTTGATGAAATCAACAGGAAACTCGATGATAAGAGTATAAAAGAATCAATTCCACATAAATTTGCTTGGTCAACAAAGTATTTAATAGCGGTAACAATATTATTCCTGATCTTCTTATTTCTGCCATACGGAAAGCCTGTAGAACCTGAATCAATTGCTACAGACGTAAGTGAATCAGGAATTGATACGATTAAAGAAGAAGGTGATGTTGCAGAGAAAGAAGACGAAACAAAGAAAGAAGAAGAAACAGAGGAAACTAAGCAAGGACAAGAAGAGGATAAACCTTCAGAGGTAAAAACAGAACAACCTGAAAAAGGTCAGGAAGAAGAGGAAAAGAAAATACCTGCAAAGACACCAGAAGTAGAGGATAAAAAGGAACAACAGCCACAGAAAAAACCGGATTCATTACAGAGCAAAATATCGGAGGTATTAAGTAACATAAACTCCAGGCTGGATCAACTCGAAGGCAAACCAGAGCAGGGTGATAAAACGGAGAGTCAGAAGCCTGAACCTACGAAAAAAAAAGAATCGGAGACAGGTGAAGAAGAAAAGCAGGAACAGGAATCCGGAGTAGATAAAGATCAAGCAGATAGCAAAGAAAATGAACCGGCAAAATCTACAGAGACTAAAGATACTGAACAAAAACCAGACTCTGCTGACACGGAAGGAGAGGAGAACAACAAAAAAGAAGACAAATCTGAGCAGTTAGAAAGTGAAAACAAGGAGCAGAAGGAAGAGGAAAAAGAGGAAGATACGAAGCCAGAGACTGAGAAAAAGACTCCTGAAGAGAAACAAGAGGAAAAGGAAGAAAAGGAAAAAGAATCTAAGTTGCCCAAGTCAAAGCTATTGCAAAAGCTCATGAAGCTCTTTATGCCACCACAAAATGATAATATGCCTTCACCAAGTATTCCAATGGATGGGGAAGCTCAAGATCAGTCAGACTCTTCACAGAGCGAATCAAGTGAAAGTGAACAGAAAGATTCTTCCGCTTCAGAGAGCTCCTCGTCCTCATCTCAGCAGGAACAGAAGCAGGGCGAGTCCGGAAATGAATCTTCTCAAACTGGCAGCTCCGAATCTGCCTCTTCCAGTCCTGATCAAAAGGATTCATCAGAGACTCAAAAACAAGATTCCAGCCAGGACTCCAATGATACATCTCAACAAGGACAGCAGCAGGAACAACAACAGAAGGGAGATACTTCTGACACAGGCGATGAAGGTGAAAATTCATTGACTGGTGCTGAACAAAAGTCACAGGAAGGCCAGGGAGGTCAAAAAGATTCACAAAAATCAGCTGGTTCTAAGGTTGATTCCGGCAATGATACAGAGTCAGGGGCAGGGAAGGATGAAACAGAAATGAACCAGAGTTCAAATGAACAGCAATCTGGATCGTCAGGTAGTGGTCAAGGAAAACAAGAGGGTAAGCCCGATACACAAAACGCAAGTGGTGGACATGGAACCGGACAACAGAAGGATGCTCCTGATACAGGGGAAACAGATAATAAATCATCAAGTGGTGGACAAACAACCCGAGAAGGTCAGGGTGGCAAGGGAGATTCAGAAAAGAGAGAGGCTGATAGGGCATCCGGCAAAGATACTGAATCCGGTGAAGGAAGCGACGATTCAAAAACAAGCCAGAGTCAAAAGCAACAGGACACAGGCTCTTCAGATAGTGGGCAAGGCAAGCAACCTGAGAAATCAGATACACAAACTGCAAGTGGAGAAAAAGGAACCGGAGGAGAATCATCTTCTTCCGGAGCTGGAGAAGTGCAGAAGTCAGCATCTCAAAAACAAGATTCTGGCAGGGATAGCAGGGATGACGTAACACAGGGAGGACAGGAAGAGAGTTCAGATTCAGGACAACAGGATAGCAAGCCGACGAGTGGTGAGCAATCAACTGCTTCAACCTCTGGTGGAGAGAAGATGCAGGAAACCGGTCAAGATAAAGAGTCAGGTGCAGGAACGGAAGGATCCGAACAGGCAGATCAAAAGGGTCAGGAAGGTCAGGGGGGAACTCAAGAGTCGGGAGGAGATGAACTTGCATCCGGTCAGGATAAAGAGTCAGGTGTCGGATCTGATGGATCTGAGCAAGCAGGTCAAAAGGGTCAGGAAGGTCAGGGAGATACTCAGGAGTCAGGAGGCGCTGATTTGGCGTCTGGTCAGGATAAAGAGTCAGGTGCAGGACCTGAA
>JASMMK010000040.1 GCA_030748215.1 Candidatus Scalindua sp. | reverse complement strand
AAGCTGCTTTCAACGCCTAAAACCCACCTCAATACATATGATAATTCTTGGCATCGAAACCTCTTGTGACGAAACATCCGCTGCTCTAGTGGAAGATGGTACTAAAGTCCATTCAAACATAGTTGCATCTCAACAAGACCTTCACTCAAAATTCGGTGGTGTAGTACCCGAAATAGCTTGTCGTGCGCACACAGAAACAATTATAACGGTAATAGACAAAGCGGTGGCAGAAGCTAACATAAAGATGAGTGAAATAGACGCAATATCGATAGCAAATACACCGGGGCTTATTGGTGCGCTATTAATTGGACTTACGGCAGCCAAGACGTTAAGCTGGATACTGAAAAAACCGTTCATAACTGTCAACCATCTACATGCGCATATTTATGCGAGTAAAATAGAAAATGAAAATATTGATTACCCGGCTATCAGCCTTGTAGTATCAGGAGGGCATACATCTCTGTTCCTGTCACATAGTGAAACCGATTACGAACCGATTGGCGGAACCATAGATGATGCAGCAGGAGAAGCGTTTGACAAAGTTGGTAAAATTTTAGGTTTGGGTTACCCTGCCGGCCCTGAGATCGATGCTATTTCGCAAAAAGGAAATGAGAAAGCAATACAATTTCCCCGGTCTTATCTGAAAAAAGGTTCTCTTGATTTTAGTTTCAGCGGTATAAAAACAGCAGTCTTGTATCACTGTATGGGACAGAACTCAAAGAACACCAGTGAAATACCAACACTAACGGATAAGGAAATTGCAGACATTGCCGCAAGTTTTCAGGAAGCGGTTATTGATGTCTTGGTAGACAAAACTATTTTTGCAGCGACTAAGTATTATTCCAAAAGTATAATCATTGGTGGTGGTGTCGCCTGCAACTCAAGATTAAGGCAGAAACTTGCAGATGCGGCAAAGCGGTGTAATATACCACTGTATTATCCATCGAAAAAATTATGCATGGATAATGCGGCTATGGTAGCGGGGCTGGCATTCCATAAGTATGGGGAAAAGGAATTCTCCAATCTTGAAGTTGAAGCAATTCCGTAATTTATTTTCGTTTCCGAACTCAAGTTTGGAAACGAGTTGAGAATAGAAAAAAGGTACTAAAAATGGACGACAACACAATCAAGAAACTATTAACAAATGTAAAAAAAGGCAACCTTACAATAGAAAATGCCTTGCAGAGTTTTAAAGAATTACCATATAAAGATCTGGGGTTTGCCAAGGTTGATAATCACAGAACTATACGTTGCGGTTTTCCCGAAGTGATATTTTGCGAAGGAAAGACTCCTGAACAGGTCCTCAAAATTGCCGGCCAGATCATTAAACACGGAGCGGATCTATTGGCAACACGCGCTAACGAAGAGATATACAAATGTGTTTCTCAACAATATAAGAACGCCAGATATAACGACAAAGCCCGGACGATAGTTATCAAGAACTCCCGCTCAAAAAAGAAGAAGGGCTTGATACTGATTGTAACTGCCGGAACCTCAGATATTCCTGTCGCTGAAGAAGCTAAAGAAACCGCCGAAATAATGGGGAACAATGTAAAGGTACTTTACGATGTTGGAGTCGCCGGCATACATCGCCTGCTCAGCAAGAAGGAGGATATTGATGCGGCCAAAGTGCTCATAGTAGTGGCGGGCATGGAGGGGGCGCTTGCCAGCGTGGTGGGAGGAATGGTAGCACGACCTGTTATAGGAGTTCCCACAAGTGTTGGATATGGTACCAGTTTCGGTGGTGTCACTCCGCTTCTGGCAATGCTAAACAGCTGTGCCGCAAATGTTACTGTTGTTAATATTGATAACGGCTTTGGCGCTGCTTACGTTGCATCTCTTATAAATAGTACAAAATAAATTCGATCAATTTAGTTGTCAGGTAATTCCATTTTACAAAAATGATATGGTAAAGATAAAAAAACTGCCCAAATTGAATTCCAGGAAAGACGACACACACAAGGGCAACTATGGGCGTGTATTAGTGCTTGCCGGTTCACCCGGTTTGACAGGAGCTGCATACCTCTGCTCAAAAGCAGCATTGAGGAGTGGGTCGGGCATAGTCACCCTGGGAATACCTGAGAGTCTTAATCCTGTAATGGAGGCAAAACTGACCTGCGTGATGACACGCCCACTACCGGAAACAAAGGCGTCTACATTATCTAATAAGGGAAAAAAGGAGATCATGAAGTTGTGTGAATCGCACGATGTCGTTGCTTTGGGACCGGGCCTTTCTCAACAACCGGAGACAAGAGAACTCATCCTCTGGTTAATACAGAATATAGATCGCAACATGGTAATCGATGCTGATGGGCTTAATGCACTTTCGGATAAAGTGAATGTACTGCATAAGATAAAAAGACAAGCAGTATTAACGCCCCATCCCGGAGAGATGTCACGCCTGGCAGGTCTTGGTTCGGCAAAGGATGTGCAAAAAGAGAGGTTGAACACTGCCACGCAGTTTGTCCAATCAATCCAGAAAAAATTAAATAACGAAAGAAAACTCATCCTCGTATTAAAGGGTGATAAAACACTAGTTGCAGACAGTGGTAAAGTATACGTAAATCGCACGGGTAATCCCGGAATGGCAACGGCCGGTACAGGTGACGTCCTTACTGGAATCATCGCATCATTAATAGGCCAGGGATATGATGTATTTGACGCTTCACAACTTGGCGTGTACATCCATGGACTGGCAGGAGATATTGCGGCAAATAAAAAAGGAGAACTCTCAATGATTGCATCCGACATCATTGAATACTTACCTGACGCATTTATAAAATATAATAAAACGAAAGGACGGAATAAATAGAGATGGCTTTATCAGCAGAACAACTTGAGTCATGGGAGAAAGAGGCAGGGATCCACTTTGACAAACTTGAAGAGGTAGACGAAATGATTAATAGAAAACTGGTGGACAGGAACCTTGCCAAGCGCATGGGCACCGTAGCAGAAGATAACATTCATATTTTAATATCAAAGCTATGGGACTCTCTGGATGGCACAGATTTATCAGAAATATGTGACATACTGGATAAAATTAAGAGAAAAGAATCTGATGAGGAGATAAAAAAAGGACTGGAAACAATAGCAGGAAGCAAGGGCGGTGATGACGCTTTAATAGAATCTATCAAAAACCATGACGGCCATTTGCTCATGCTAGCTATGCAGGTTATAAAGAAACTATTGACATGATTGACGGCAAAAATTAAATATTGCTTTATGAATCAAAATAATTTATATGTTATTGGTTGAAAACAGAATTTTGTCTGGATTATAAAGAGGTATTGAAATATGGAAACACCAAATCCCGAAGAGGGCTATGAAGAATGGGTGGCAGTCAAGGAAGGTGATCAGGACTGGATGAAGGAGTTGGTTGACATGCTTACCGGGAAAGGTATACCTGCCGGTATGACACTCGCACCGGGATGCAGCGCGGGAACGTGTGGTTGCCGATTCATTATCCTGGTTGCCGAAAAGGATGTCCAGGCGGCACATGACTATATTGAAGAATACTACATGACCGTGCACCCGGAACTCAGGGAATCGCAGGAGTGGGCTGATCAGGACAAATGCCCGGCATGCGGCCACGATGTTGGTAAGGATGCAAAGGAGTGTCCTGACTGCGGGCTACTTCTCATTATTGAAGGATAATATCAACCGGTCGGGCAAACAATAAGTGTGAAGTAGCTTAAATGCATAAAGTTAACAAAATATTTTTTGCAACTTTAGATCACTCCACACTTCCCGCCTAATAAGCTGGCGGACAGGTAGGCACTTCTAACTTTTCCTATATTCCTATCTGTCCCATCTATTCATGAAGCTCTTAATGTCATTATCTGCAGAGCGTAGGATCTGCGTGCAGATAAAGATGAAAACAGAAAATTGCCAGCAATCTTCCGGGCCAATGATAAGGCCGCAAGTAACATTTTCCTCTTTTTGCAGTTCCTGAGTGTATTTATCAATTGCCAGGCTCAGCCGTCCTTCAAAGACATCAAGTGAGTATGTTTTATTATTATATTTAAATGATGGAAACTCGATACCACGAACAAGAAAAAAATTGGTAATCATCTCCTGCTGTTTCTCTGAACCATCTCTGAAATCAAACCCATCAAGCTGAGCCGAACCCGGTGGAAGAAAGAGCGAGGGCTTCTCCACCAATATCTCTCCCTTACGAACCACACAATCTCCCAGGTTGACTGAGGATTCAGCCAAGAAGATGTATGGCAAATGGGTGGTCTTGAGAGCATCAAGAGGCTTTACCCGTGGCCTTATTATTTCTGTATGTTTGAGAGCTCTTTCCCATGTCTTTTCAATATCCATAACTAATCTGTATTAACATAAAAGAGTACAAAATTTCTACCTTCTACTATAATCCATTATCTTGACAAAACTTGTCAAGTTCACTTACCAATATACTCGTCTGTTCCAGGATATGGCTGCTTACCTTTTCGCTTCTGTTAAGGTATTGGAAATAGTTGTGACAGACATCGCCTGATTCAAGTGCACTTCCAACATCAAACGCAGACACTACCTCATCATCAGGAAGAAAACTGGCGAGCTGCAGGAAACTTAACTGAAGAGTCCCGAACATCTCATCATCTCTCGGCTCTGCAGTGCCGACATACATCAACTCAACCTTAATTGCCTCTTTTATTGTCTCTTTGTCATGTGGCAATAGCGATATAACGCGGCCCTGAACATTCTTAGCAGGTTGTTCATTCAGAATATTTCCATATTCTCTTACTATCTTGATTGCGTTCTCTAGATTCATATTTCCTCCACACTATTGTATAATCGAAATAATTTGTCTGAGATAGAGTACAAAAAGGATTATATTCCGATGCAGCATTATAACATAAATATAAAAAAAATCTCACTACTTTGTCATTTGATTCAGTCGATTTAGATCACAATACTCTGTTTCGTAAGGTCGTATATAGTCAACCAGATGGGAAGATTTGACTTAGCGAAGTACCGCTAATTAAAAGGCAGTGGATCGAAGGAAAGGTTATTTTTTGTTTATTAACACAGAAATACTTTGGAAAACATATGCTATAGCAGATATGTAAAACACTCTACTCATTCTGAAGCTCTTTAAGACGCTCCTTAACAACGTCTACATGTCGTGTTTCTCCGTCTTTGCGTTTAACACGGACTTTTACTTTGCTCCATGTTTCAGCAATCTTACCATCCGGAGAAATGATAAAGGTTGACCGGATTACCCCTTCATACTCTTTGCCATAATTTTTCTTCATTCCCCAGGCGCCGTATGCTTTGTGCACTTTCTTGTCCGGATCGCTCAGCAGCGTAATACCCAGGTTCTGTTTTTCAATGAAGCGTCTATGCAACTCTGTGCTATCTGGGCTAACACCAATTATGACCGCATTCAGTTTTTTGTAATCTTTGAGTGACTCGGTGAAATCGCAGGCCTCCTTTGTGCACCCGGATGTATTATCTTTCGGGTAGAAGTATAATACTATCCATTTACCCTTATTATCTTTCAGAGATACCTCTTTGTCGTCCTGATTTTCTAAGCAAAAATCCGGAGCGTCTGTTTCGGTTGTAATCATGCTATTACCTCAGGTTAAAAGTGCCTACCTGTCCGCCAGTCTGTTAGACGGGAAGTTTGAAGTGTCTAAAGTGAACTAAAGTTAAAAATAAGAGACTTGCTTCTTACCACAACTTCAGCTCACTTCAAACCTGACTTTGCTTATAGTTCCTCAGAATGGTAAGATAGATAGTCTGCAACACCATCAGCTGTTGGTGTCATACCATCCTCGCCCTTCTGCCAGCCTGCTGGACATACTTCGCCATGCTTCTCATGAAACTGTAAAGCATCAACAACACGAAGCATCTCATCTACATTACGTCCGAGAGGAAGGTCGTTGACTGTCTGGTGTCGAACATTACCGTCCTTGTCGATTAAGAATGATGCACGAAGAGCGATACTTGCAGGATGCTCAACCCCATACGCCCGGGTAATTTCATGGTTAACATCTGCCACTATCGGAAACTGCACCTCACCAATACCACCTTTATTAACAGGCGTATTTCTCCAGGCGTGATGACTGAATTGTGAATCGATGGAGACAGCTACAACTTCCACCTTTCGTTTTTTAAATTCATCTAATCGTTTGTCGTGTGCAATTATTTCTGTAGGGCAGACAAATGTAAAGTCCAGCGGATAGAAGAACAGCACTACATACTTTCCTCTCAAATCTGACAACTTAAAGTCTTCCTTGATACTGCCGTCAGCCAGCACGGCAGCAGCCGTAAAATCCGGTGCTTCTTTAGTAACTAAAACGCTCATCTCAATATTCCTTTCTTAAAATAACATTAAAAACATTATACTTTTTCATATGTAAAAAAGTAATCTATCATGGATATAATCCTCTGATTTTCTGTGCCTCCGCAATGCGGCTGATACCAATCATCCATGCTGCCATTCTCATATCAATTTTCTTCTCTTGTGACATCGCCAAAACACTATTAAATACTTTTGACATTATCTCTTTTAAACGCTGATGTATCTCCTTCTCTTTCCAAAAATAAAACTGAAGGTCCTGCACCCACTCAAAATATGATATGACTACACCACCCGAGTTTGCGAGTATATCAGGTATCACACAAACACCACGCCCGGACAGAATTCTGTCTGCTTCAGGTGTAGTCGGTCCGTTTGCACCCTCAACTATTATTCCAGCCTTAACACTGTCCGCATTATACCTGGTGATCTGCCCCTCTATCGACGCAGGAATCAACACATCACAATCCAGGGTAAGGAGCTCTTCATTTGTAATTATCTCAACGCCCGGAAAATCCTCAATTGCCTTGCCCTCCTTTACGTGTCTAATCAGGCCTTCAATGTCGATTCCATTTTCGTTACAAATTCCTCCTTTACTATTGCTAACAGCGATTATTTTACTTCCCTGACTGGAAAGTAATTTGGCAGCTGCAGAGCCTACATTTCCAAACCCCTGTATGGCAACTCTGAGTCCTTTGAGATCTTTTCCCTTTATCTTTGCTGACTCTTCTACCATGTAATAAACTCCTCTTCCAGTCCCTTCCTCTCTACCTAAAGAACCTCCTAATACCAACGGTTTACCTGTAACAACTCCTAAGGTGGTATGGCCTTTCAACATACTGTACGTGTCCATCATCCATGCCATTGTCTGCATGTTAGTATTCATATCAGGTGCGGGTATATCTTCCTCCGGGCCGATAGCCCAGATAATTTCAGATGTAAACCTCCTGGTAAGCCGCTCTTTCTCTTTTAGTGACATAACTGCAGGGGTGCAACAAATCCCTCCCTTTGCACCACCGTATGGGAGCTGCATCAATGCACATTTCCAGCTCATCAACATGGCCAGAGCAGTAACCTCTTCAAGGTTCACGTTGGGGTGATAGCGTATACCTCCCTTTGACGGCCCCAATGTAATATCGTGCTGAACCCTAAATCCTTTAAATACCTTAACTGCCCCGCTATCCATCTCAATAGGAATAGAGACTAACAATGATCGTTTGGGATATCGTAGCCTCTCCAGAACATTGCCAGGCAGTTCCAGCTCGCCAGCAACAAGATCGTATTGTTTTAAGACCGATTTTAGAAAAGGCATTTTGAGTTACCTCTTTATATAAATTGCTACTTCGCCAGGAAGAGGCATTCTATATTTCAATTTTCATCTATATGGTACCATTCAGGATTTTCTACCCAGGTATCAGGTTGTGACACAAGATCGACTAAATTTTCCAGTAGCACACAATGACTTTTCTCTTCCTTTGCTAACACTAAAAATATTTCTTTTATATGCGGATCTTTCTCCTCTTCTGCTCTATCCAGATAAAATTTTTCACTTTTTGTCTCAACTTCCAAAGCCTTTTTGTAAAACTCTATCTGTGATACATCAACATCAATTTCTTCTTTTTCTTCTTTCATTGCTTCGAAAACATTTTTTATTTTTGATAATACCTCAGTATCTGTTGAATATTGCGTTTTGTCACCTCTCTGCATATCCAATATTATATTGTAGTGCTTGGCCTCAGATTCAGCCATCAAATCCAGTATACTCTTAATACCTGTATTATTTGTTTTCTTCGCCAGATCAAGGTAAAAATGCCTGCCGTCTAATTCCATTTGCATTGCGTATTTATATATATCCAATGTTAGTTTTCTCCTTTCTATTTTATTTACTTCCAATTACCCTCAGCGTCTCGTACCTTTTTGCAGGAAGGGCAAACAGGAAGAAGACCTGACAGTGAAGTTATATTCGGAAGTGCGCCATAAAGTTCCTCGATAAACCTCTTTCTCTCTAGCTCTATTCTATATTTGTACATGGCGATTTCAATTGATATTTTCAAGTCTTCATTTACGAAAGGCTTGACTATATATCCGAACGGTCCGGTTACACTTGCCCGTTCCAGTATCTTCTCGTCAGTATAAGCCGTTAGATATATAATTGGAATATTAAAACGGGAACGAATTTCATTAGCCGTTTCTATACCGTCCATTTCACCTTCCAACACGATATCCATCAGTACTAAATCAGGCTTATCTTTTTCCACATTTCTGATTGCCTCCTCTCCTGATAAGTCCATGGATGTTACATCGTATTGCATACTCTGTAAAACCATTTTCATCTCCTCAGCAACAGTCCACTCATCTTCAACAATTGCTATTCTTGTATTTTTCATAGTATGTTCCTTTTCTGCCAAAAGTTATATTGTTTAAGTATTAACTCTATCTTTGTATTCTTTCTCTTTAAAAACAATCCGGAATTCAGTTCCACTGTCCTTGTTTATATTAACCTTACCATAAAGGGATCGTTCTGTTAAATTGGTTATCATTCTCAAGCCCAACGATTCCGCCTTATTAATATCAAGGCCATCAGGCAATCCTATACCATTATCGCTGACTATTAATTCTTTCTCACCACTATCCAGTAAACGAAGAGATATCCTGATTTCACCGTCTTTTTCCGGTTTAAACGCGTATTTCAGGCAATTCGTGACCAGCTCATTGACGATTAATCCTGTGGGTATTGCGGTATCAATACCCAGGGAAAGATCTTCAATATCCATCTTCAATGAAATTCTGGAACTGCTTACTTTATAAGAGACAAACAGATCATTTACCAGGTTCTTGATATATTCATTGAATTCAACATTGGCAAAATCTTTAGACCGGTAGAGTTTTTCGTGAATAAGCGCCATTACCTTTATTCTATTCTTGCTTTCCTGCGCCATCTCTATCGCCTGCTCATCCTCACTAGATCTGGATTGGAGACTGATCAGACTGGAAATGATTTGTAAATTATTTTTTACCCGATGGTGAATTTCACGAAGAAGCAGCTCCTTCTCCTGTAGAGAAGATTCCGTCTTGGCCGATTCCCTTTGAAGCGAATCCATCACCCAATTGTAACGCTCGGCTATCTGACCGACTTCTGTGAACGGTTCTACCGGTACACGGAGACTCATGTCTCCGGTCCTGGCCTGACTATCCATAGTCCTGAACATATCTAGAAGTTCTGTCGTCGCTCCATGTTCTGAGACATTAAGGCCAACGCGCTCGTCTTCCAGTGAAACCCTTAGAGGAAAGTATCGGTTGATTAATAGAAATAATCCATAAGAGGTGCCAAATGTCCACAAAAAACATACACCTATACCTGATGCTTGAATCAAAAGTTGTTCCCCACGATTCAAGCCTGTGTTCAACAGCTTTTCTTCCCCAAAAATCGCTACTGCAAGTGTACCCCATACGCCAGCACCCAGGTGAACTGGAATCGCACCTACTGCATCATCAACGTGAAAATATTCTAAAAGAGAGTCTACCCCTAACATCACAGCTCCTCCAATTCCGCCAATAATCAGGGCGTATGCTGTACTTACAGCATGCGCGGAGGCGGTTATGGATACAAGGCCCGCGATTGATCCAAAAATTACGAGTTCCGCATCCGCTTGTTTTCTTATTATCCATCCTATAATAAGTGTTACCATAGTACCTGCGGCGCCAGCCAGGAATGTATTTGTGATGATGGCAGCAACCTGGTCATTCAGGGCGAGAGTGCTGCCACCATTAAATCCAAACCAACCAATCCACAAAAGTAATACCCCGAGTACTGATAAAGGGAGATTACTACCATGGATCTTCATGTGTGCTCCAACCGGAGGAAAGCGACCTGTACGGGAGCCGATAACCATTAGTGCCGCAAGGGCAACCCAACCGCCTACACTGTGAACCACGGTAGAACCGGCAAAATCTACAAAACCCATCTTCCCTAACCAACCAGAGGTGCTTCCAATTTGAATACCGTTCCAGACCCAATGCCCAAAGACAGGATATATCAGGCCGGCAAGTATAATTGATATAATAATGTAGCTCCTGAACCGCAATCTTTCAGCGGTTGCACCTGAAACAATAGTAACTGCTGTGGCACAGAACATAATTTCAAATAGGAAGAATGAAATCTGCTGTGATCCGTTATCTAGAGAGAAAAAGAATTCGGTTGATCCGATCCACCCACCACCGGTTACTCCAAACATCAGAGCAAAACCAAAAAACCAGAATAAAATTGTAGAGATTCCAAAGTCGGTAATATTCTTAATGGCAACGTTTATGCTATTCTTTGATCGCGTCAGGCCTGATTCCATGCAAGTAAATCCCGCTTGCATTAGAAAAATCAGGCCGGCACATACTAAGACCCAGAAAACATCTATCAGCGGAGTATTCATAATCAATAGTTAATTATTTTTGTTAAACTCTCTATTCCTTTAGTAAATAAGCAATCCTTATACCAATAATATTTTTTCGTATGCAAAAGAATATGACAATGTATAAGTATCTTATTTGCAATGCCTTATGGTTTTGGGCAAATAGAATGAAGTTTCATTGCTATTCAATTATATTTATAGTTGCGAAATTATTACGGATGGCAAGGTGTAATAAAAGGTATATACCGAAATTTTTACGCATTGTGCTTGTGTAGCCAAACTATGTATCTACTCGCTATAATTATACCTTAACACTGTAAGGCTTGGGAATTAAGACACTTATGTAACAACAATAATGTATTTTTGTAAAATTATTATTCATAGGCATAAAGATTGCACTAACATAACAGACGCATGAGGATTCATATGCTAAAGCAGACTATCGTTTTATATTCTCCGGGGAAGGAATAACACCCGAATATGAAGTAAAAAATTGTAGTTTTTATTACAAATTTGGCAGTTTTAAATTACTAAAATTCTTGCAAAATTGCTAGACAAGGAGGCGATGCGATGAGATGTTATATTTGTAACAAGGCAGGCAAAAAGGCTGATGCGGTAGCTATATGCATTGTCTGCGGAATAGCTGTTTGTGAAGAACACCAGATTCGTGAACAGGTGCCGGTAAAAGAGACATACAAATGGGGGTTGGGGGAAGAAGAGGTGACTCTGCCAAAACCACTTCCACGCATTCTATGTACCTGGTGCTATGAGGCACTTATAGCACAGAAGCAGAAGTGATACTGCCGATTGGAATTTATTTATGTTATGGACAAAAATAGCCTTTGCGAAAAACTATCTAAACACCTGGATGTAATTACTAAATGTTCTATTCCTACTGAACAGGGGACCGTACTGCTGGCAACCATATTGGAATCGCGTTATCCATATGTATACCCGAGAGACAGTGCTTGTGCCTCGATTTTGTTCAGACAAATGGCAGAGAAAGACCTTGATCCTGATGGAACCGCCTTTAACCTTCTGAAGGGATTGGCTCAGTTTATCTCTTCTGTTCAGGATGAGAGCGGTGAGTGGGTACAGCGTTACGGATTGAACGGACAGAAAAAAGATATTTATATACAGGAGGACAATACTGCTTACGGAGGTATTATCCTGGCGAATTACTTACTGGCCTGTTACAGCTGCCAGAAGGAGCCTGCTGAATTAGAAGAGTATCTTAAAAAAATAAAGAAGGCAATTCAATTTGCTATTAAGCATTTTTACAGAGAAGAGATCTTTCTTTTTTTTTCAACAACAGGCATACACGAATCAGCGATTGAGAAGGGATACAGCATATGGGTAAATCACACTTACATACTCTTCTTTAATCTCATCTCTCAGCTGACGCATAAATTTGATTTGAAAGATTTTTTTGCTGAAGAGCTCTCGTTTAAATGCCGTTTCTGCCAATCCGTACATCGTCGTTTTATCCTTAATGAACGGTTTGTCAGGCGCATAACTAAAGACGGCACTTTTGACTTGAGACCTGATGTAACATTGATGAGTCCTGTTTACTTTCAATGTAAAGAGGACCATTGTGATACCTGCGTACTGAATGAAAACCCTGACATTATCACGAAGTCTATCAACTTCATGGTAGACAACCTGTGGGATCCTGAGCTTGGTATGTTGCAGAGATATCTTCCCTTTACAGAAGATATCGAAACCCATATTCATGCCGGAAACGGACCATGGATTCAATACACTGCAATGCTGGCTCAATACCACTATAAAGAGGGTACAATAGAGAGGGGAGATGTCATACTTGATCAAATTGACAAGTATAGAACCGACGAAGGGTATATTCCCGAACATTTAAGTACGAAAAGAAGATTTGAAGAATTTATCCGATTGGAGTGGGAAGTCGGGCTTGATGCGAAGAAGGAATTTCATCCTGACATCTTGATACCAGAACTGTCCTACGATTTCATTGTTGAGGAGCTTTTCTTCATGAAGAAAAGCTATGATCAGATCAGGAGTGATATTACTGAGAACAAGAAAGATGTTATCCATTTTGCGGTACCACTTATGTGGTCTCATGTAGAATACGCGAGTGCATTAATTGCCCGGTATGATTACATAAAGTCGAATCCCAATTCGGTAAAAAACGGTGAAATGGAGACTGCAAATTCAACTTGATACATTGTTTTACATTATTACAGTTTATAGAAAATTTATATTTACATGATAGATAAAAAAGCAACATAACTTTCAAACGAGCTTAACATGACAGGAATTATCGAAAACAGAGAGAGTTTACAGGAAATTGCATTACGACATCTGGATGATGGTGTCTTTATGTTTAATAGAGATAGAAAAATAGTATTGTTCAATCCTGCCTGCGAACGCATTGCCGGCTATTTGATGGAAGAAATCAGAGAGAATGAATCCAACTGCTTTGACATATTTAAATGTCACTCTTCAGACAAGTCGTGCCTTGCAGTAT
>JASMMK010000039.1 GCA_030748215.1 Candidatus Scalindua sp. | reverse complement strand
TTATGCTACGCAATTTTATTTTTTTTACTTTCCTAACTTTATGAAGGGGGGAATAGATTTATGAAAGCAACAGTTGATACGTTTACTGGGGCGGCTATTGCGAAAGAAGATATGATTAGGAACAAATTCGGGCAGTATTGGATTCTCTCAATGCTGGCAGGTATGTACATCGGGTTTGGAATTCTTCTCATATTTACGGTCGGAGCACAGTTTGCTGCCGTCAAGTCATCAGCCGTTAAGATGATTATGGGATGTTCATTTGGTATCGCTCTGACGCTCGTCATCTTTGCAGGTTCAGAATTGTTTACGGGCAACAATATGGTGATGTTAATTGGTTGCCTTAAGGGAAAAACTGGTTGGGGTTGGATGGTTTGGCTCTGGTTCATTTGCTGGATCGCAAACCTCGCAGGTGCTTTGTTGTTAGCTGTCATTTATGCTAATACAGGGCTGGCAGATGGCAATACTACCGGTAAGTTTATTTGTAAGGTTGCCGGTGCCAAGATGAACGGGCCGTTTTGGTTTCTGTTTTGTCGTGGTATTCTCTGTAATATGCTCGTATGCCTGGCTGTCTGGATGTCTGCAAAAGCGAAAAATGAGGCTGCGAGGATATTCCTGATATTCTGGTGTCTCTACGCGTTTATAGCATGCGGTTTTGAGCATTGTATTGCTAATATGACTATATTTGGTGCGGCTCTGTTCACTACTCATCCTGCAAATGTTACCCTCGGAGGTTTTGGTTGGAATATGGCAGCGGCTACTGCTGGTAATATCATAGGTGGTTGTTTGATTGGTGCGGCATATTTCTTTGCTACATGGGCGCCTGATGAGCAACTAGTACCTGGTGGTGATGGGGGAAGATCTAGAAGCCTTGTAGATCCTACTCAAGGTGCTGTACCAGGAGGTGAGATTGTAGGTATAGATGAAAATGACAACACGATTGTTGAGGTGCTTCCAAGTTCATCTCGACAGGGTTAGTTTTCAGGACTGAGTGTGGGATCAGATTTTCTGCGTTTCACGCACAGCCAAATTATATGCAGGTGCATTGGCGCGGTTGAGCAAACGCTCGATCGTGTCAATGTTCTGCGACTTTCCTTCAAGTTTAAGCTTAAAAGTACAGATAACCTTAAGCTTGGCAGACAGTCGCAAGTGTGGTTTTGTAAAGAAGAGCGTATTCTATGTGATGTAGGCAGTGCTTGGTATAGATATTTAGCAAAATAATGCTTCAGAGTCGGCTTTAGCTAAGTATGGCGTTTTTAACCCGTATTTTATAATAATATCTTCATGGGGAGAATAGAGCTATGTCGTTATTAAACAAGATTAGTGAATTGCCTAGGGCACCGCAACCGCCGGTTGCGTGGAAAGTGCTGTGGATTACTTTTGTTGGTTCCATGGTTGGTATAGCGATTACGGCGCTCATGGCTTTTAAGTTTAAATGCCCTCTGCTGTTGGGACCCTTTGGTGCGACGGCAGTTTTGGTTTATGGCGCTTATAAGGCTCCACTGGCACAACCGAGGAATGTTCTGTTAGGGCATTTTCTTGGTGCATTAATGGGCGTCGCCATATATGATTTTTTTGGTCTATCATGGTGGTCTCTTGCACTTGGTGTCACTCTGGCACTCATTTTCATGACTGTGACTTATTCAGTTCATCCCCCCGCTGGCGCAACAGCATATGTGGCAATTCAGACCGGTGGCTTGGGTATGGATTACTGGTATATTTTAAACCCTGTACTTCTTGGGGCCTTCATCCTGGTAGCGACTGCCATTGTAATTAACAGGATGGGCAAAAGGGATTATCCCGTAGCCTGGTGGTGATATACCTGGCAACGTTATCTGTAAATTTCTATTCCGTGTACCGGATAGCGGTGAGGGATTAGTCGCTTTGCTTGGTAAGCGAATGTGCATTTCATGCTATAAACTATTTAGTTCTTTAATACGTTCTGATTTTGTAAAGGGGAGTGTGTCAAACAAGGCTTATTATGTCTTGCTGTGCAGACCGGCAGTACGTTTTTAATATAATACTCAAGGGAAAATTATAAGTATGCATTTTACTGGAGGGGAATAATGAAAATATCGCTTAAAAGTTACATTATATTGATGCTGATTTTCTTCACTCTGCTACCTTTTGCTTTACTTAGGATTATTGCATACCCGAAGGTTCAGTCTGACCTTAAGACTGTAATCATGGATAATCTCGAAACGGTAGGTAACAAGCAGGCGCGCATCGTCTCATCATGGATGAAGGAAAGAAAGACGGATATTATAGTTGTTGCTGACAATCCATACATTTCTGATAGCCTGAAAAGTGGTGATAGTGGGGCTACAGAATATTTGGAGTTGATTGTTAATGAATATGGTTACAAGGGCGCGTTTGTATGTGACGAAGACGGAATAGTCACACTCGCTACATCAGAAGAAGATGTAGGAAGGGATATATCTGGACAGGATGTTTTTAAACAAGCTATAAAGGGAAACGCATTCGCTTCAAGCATTATGCCTTCTAAAATTGCCCTTACGAATGAGTTTGGTGAGAAGGAAATAGGCTTGCCTACAATGTTCGTATCTGCGCCCTTAAGGAACGGTGATACGGTGATTGGAATAGTTGCTTTCAGGCTTCATATTGCTACTTTAAGTAATTTGCTTCAAGATCAAAAGTTTGGAAAGACAGGTGAATCGTTCATTGTCGGTAGAGATGGGTACATGCTTACAGAATCCAGATTTAGCCCAGATTTAAAGAAGGACGGTACGATCAAGGTAAGAACCGCTTTGGAGTTGAAAGTGGTTAATCCAGACAACGGAAAGCTTATCTATTCTGTTAACCAGTGCCTTAAGGGTAAAAACGGTTCCAGTTCAAGAGGCTATAAAGACTTTACCGGTATGTCCGTAGTGGGAGTGTGGCGCTGGTTGCCCGAGCTTGGTTGGGGTGTTATTACAGAAATAGATAAGGCTGAAGTTTTTGGAGTGGCTTCTAATCTCAATACCCTTGGTTGGATATTACTGTTTGGAATCGCATTTCCGATTGTGTTTTTTGCGTACGTCGTTGGCCAAAAATTATCTAACCCAATAATCGAACTGACTGAGGCTACTGAAAAAATGTCAGCGGGGGATCTTACTCAGCGTGTACATATAGATAGAGGAGATGAGCTTGGCGTTCTGGCAACATCCTTTAATACAATGGCAGAGACCATCGACAAAAAGACAAAAGAGATTGAAGAGTCAGAGGAGTCCTATAGAAGCCTGTTTAATGCTCTTCAGGCCGGCATTTACCAGTGTGAGCCGGGAGTGGAAGGGGTGTTTACGTGGGTTAATCAAGCTTGCGCAGAAATGTTTGGCTTTGAATCGCCTGAAGAGATGGAAGGCACTAAGGTTAAGGATATCTATGTGGATCAAGCTGACAGAAAGAAACTGGTAGAAAAGCTTGAAAAAGAAGGTGTCTGGAAGGATTTCACATCCTATTGTGTAACCAAAAAAGGAGG
>JASMMK010000038.1 GCA_030748215.1 Candidatus Scalindua sp. | reverse complement strand
TCTGATTTGTGAGTGCTTTTAGTCATCATAATCGCTGTTCCACTCTATTTTGATATCCATCTTCACAGCGTATTCGATCTGAGCAAGATTACAATCCTTTATGTTTTGACCTTTGCCATACTGGCGGTCTGGTCCATAAAGACTATAATGAATTGCCCGTCCGAACGACACAGCCGGCCGGACCGACAGAATCGAACTGAACCCACTTTCAATGACCAAGGCATCAGTATTCAACAGCATTTAAAACAACCATTAATTCTGCCAATTTTAGCATTTCTATTTGTCAGTGGATTCGCCACGGTCTTCTCCATAAATCCTTATTTAAGTTTAGTAGGCACTTACAAACGGTACGGCGGTTTTATATCAACTATTGTATACATCTCACTCTTTTTCATAATTGTACAATTCATAGATAAAAAGAGGTTACGCTCCCTCATTAACATAATTATCTTAACAGCCTGCCTCGCATCTATATATGGGATATTACAACATTTTGGCATGGACTTATACCAATGGAGTACATCCTTTAGTTATGGGATCAGAGTTGCTGCTACTTTTGGACACCCCGCTTTTTTTTCCGCCTTTCTTATTATGGTTATACCACTCATTCTGATTAAAATCTTCTCAGGCCAGCCAGTAAAGTCTTGCCACCCTTCAATACCGGAAAAGACTGGAGCAAGTCCAAATTTCAGATGTTCAACATTTCTCTATCTGGGAATCCTGGCATTGCTTATAGTCGCATTTTATTACACAAAGACACGTGCCTCGTTTCTGGGCCTTCTTATCTCAAATATATTTTTCTTTTCTCTCATAGGGAAAAATAACCTCGTAGCAAATAAGACAAAAGCGATTGTTACCATAACCATCATAATAGGTATCTCCATTTTCTTTAATGTGAGTGACAGAACTTCAGTGGTAGGAAGGTTCATTGACGATGTTGAACCGGCCCTTTTAGATAGTACAGAATCCTCTCCCTTTCTGGAAAACTCCTATAAAGAGGTCGGCATTGCAAGTAAATTGAAAGGTTCAGCGTTTTCGAGGGCATTTCAATATATGACCGGCCTTAAGATTATTCATGACTATCCTGTTTTAGGAATTGGCCCTGAAACATTAGGCATGATATATCCTCAATATCTTGCAGAGGTTTACAGAGAAAAAAAAGAATACAGGGGTTTTGAAAATCAGAACAGGATTCATAGTGATTTCTTAGACATGGCTGTCTCTAGGGGTTTATTAGGACTGGGAGTATATTTGTGGTTTATATTTGCTTATGCAAGGATGGTGTGGAAGGGATGCAAGAGAGCCTGCAGTTCTGACAAAACGCTCATAATCGGCCTTTGTGCCAGCTGCCTGGCTTATTTTATACAAAACCAGTTTAGCTTCGGGCATGTTCCGATACTTACGCTTTTTTGGTTTCTTATTGCCATGTCAGTTGTTGCATCTCCCGTCATAACTTCCATACCTGATGGGGAAAATGCAGTAACGCACAAACAGGGCTTAACCCGGTGGAGTGATAATCTCGCTATCGGAAGATCTGCAAAATATATTTTCTGCGGCTTTATTATATGCTTAATGATCCTGCTTATCACATTTAGTCTGTTTCGATACAAAGCAGACATCTACTTCGAACACGGAAGAAGGACACTAAACAAATACGAGATCAAGGAAGCAATCCAGAGCACGAGAAGGCAGTACAATATAATCCTTTATCATTGAATTATAATAACGTGCTCAACGGCATTTATCTGAAAATTGCAGAAACAGGCGCAAATAAAGACAGCAAAGAAATTGCTGAGGGGCTACCGAACATTTTTTCATGTGAACAAACAACAATATGGTTTACAAAAGCGATTGACGGTGCAGATAAAGTACAAAAACTTTATCCCAGAGATTACCATTCAGCGTTTATGCTTGGCCAGGCCTACTATATTCTTGACAAAGTATCACCTGCTCGATTATCAGGAAGAGACGAAGATGTGAGTAAGGAGGCATTTAAAAACTATAGCATCGCGACAACGCTACATCCATTTAAATTTGAGTATCGTAATAAACTGGCGCAGCTTTTTGCTGAAAAAGAACAACACGAAGCTGCCATCCACGAATTAAAAAAGGCAAAGAGCATTGCACCCTCCAACCAGGCAGCTTACTTAAATCTCGCCAAGGTATTCATAAATGACAGGGAACGATATGAGGAAGCTGAAGCAGTCCTTCTTGAATTCATTAAAAAAAATCCTGACAATGAAATATTAGATATTTACAGGCTTTTAAGTTTCATTTACGCCAAGACAACAAAATGGGAAAAAGTCCTGGACCAATCAATAAAGACAATTCAAATCGATCGAGGAGATTTAGAAGCGCATAAGTATGCAATAATGGCCAACTTTAAGCTCGAAAAATATGACGATGCACGGAAATTGTGTAACCGTATTCTAGGTTTAACAGAAGAGGCAGACAACGCGTACAACAAATATGCAAAAGAGATACTGGCACTCTTATCAGAAAAATAAATGTTATTCATTTTCTGCCCCTAAGGATTACATTTTGGGCAGGCAACTCCCCCATCTGTTTTTGCCTCCTCTTTAGATGGAAGCACTATTAAATCATCAGGGCTGATTATAAGTTCGTTACAATCCGAACGGTGAAATAGACGAGAATAACTTGTTGAATAGACCGCACCACTCCAGGGTTCTTGAGCAGACGAATATTTATTTCCGGACATATCATTTGGTAAACCAAGTATCTCACGTAACTCCTCCACATGTATCGCTTCTGCCGCATCTAATTCCTGAAAGCCACCTCGTATTATTCCAACCACTTCTCCATTCATATTCAAAATTGGGCTGCCACTACTGCCGGGAGCATTTTCAATAAACAGCTCTATGTATTTGATTCCATCACGCTCATACATACGATTAATACTGCCAATTGCCGGGGTAAACTTTCTCTCCTCAGGATGACCTAAAGTAAAAACCTTTTCACCTGCTTCCACATTTTTTGCAAGAGGCAGAATAAAAGCACCCGGTATCTTCACATGAATTAATGCCAGATCTATCCCCATATCACCCCAATCGTATACAGTTGCATCTTTAGTCGTCGCCTGTACTATTCTGGCATTATTCAAAAGGATATGCTTGTCTTTACGTGTCACCCTATCCATATTTTTCAGGCGATAAGATGATTTGTGAAATGTGGTTAATACCGCTTTAGATCTGTTTTCTATTACATGTGAATTTGTTACTACTCCCCATTTAGTCTGGAAGCCGGTTCCAATACTTTTTTCAGTATGTACAGGCGTAAGGCTTCCTACTCCAAAAGAACCGGTACCTGTTACCTGACCGGCAACAAAAGCAGTAAACCTTAAAGCATCCCAAACAGAAGTCTTTATCTTTTTGTGAGAAATCAGCACAACCGAAGAGTAAACATTACTGACTATAGTTGATGACGGGTTGGCGCTGAAACAGATATTTGTGTGTGGTATGTGGAAAATGCTGAAGAAGGATACTGATAAAAGGAAGGCTCCGGTTATTAAATATTTCACAGGGATATACCTCAAAAACACAAAACTCAGTATACCTAAATCGCAATTACTGCGATTTTATACTTGTCTGCCAGTTTAATCGTGTCTTCTTTATCAAGAATCAAAGTCTTTTTCGCCTCTATCGCTATTGTGGAAACGCCGGCTTCTTTTAAGTACTCGATAGTTTCTGTACCAATGGTTGGCACATCGAAACGCGGATCCTGTCCTTTCTTGCTTAACTTAATCACCACAACTTTACCGCGGCCAAGTTCACCTCCACGTTTGATGGTTTCATTTGTACCTTCAATCGCTTCAACCGCCAGGACTATTTTATCTTTCACCACTATGCATTGACCTATCTCCATCCCAGCAACTTCCTTCGCGATCTTCCAGCCGAACTCTATATCGGCTGTCTCATTCTCGGATGGTTCCCTCTTAGTCAGGCAACCTTTATCTGCCAGAAGGTCTTGCACATAATCTATTGAACTGATAAGTTCTATACCGTCTATGGCCAGTTCGTTTGCAACTGCTTCAAGGATAGAGTGGTCGTGTTTGCTCCTGAGTTTTTTGTACCACATGTTGATAGCCCTCATGTCAGGCCTTAACTTTAAATGCTTGAATCTTGAATGGATGTGTGACTTTGTCAGCCCCCCTGCCATAACAGCCTTCTCTATATGTTCGCCCTTCAATGTCCGTATCATCTTGCCCATCTTGGCAACACCGACCCAGTATAGCTTATCAACATATTGATCAATCTCAGGGGACGCCTCTCCCTCAATAGCAACAGCTATTATCTCTATCCCCTTCGCCTTTGCGCTCTGCGCAAAGAGTATCGGAAATCTTCCATTACCTGCTATCAGTCCTAATCTTTCCATTTTTCTCAGAGTTCAATAGAAGATCAGTCTATTTTTGATCTGATTCCAACCGCTCTTCCAGCTGTTTTATTCTATTCTGTAAGTCCTTTATCGTATCTTTCATTTCAGGCAATTTCTGTATTATGACAAAACACTTTCTCATTCTTTCAATCTCTACTGCCGGTGTACCCAGAAATGTGCCGCCTGCAGGCAGGTCTTTTATAACCCCTGACCAGCCACCCACTTTCACATTGTCTCCTACCTTGATATGGCCTGCAACACCCGCACCTCCTGCCAGGATAACGTTATTGCCAATTTCTACGCTACCGGCAATGCCTACCTGTGATGTCACCAGTGTGTCTTCGCCAATTTCGACATTATGCGCAATCATTACCTCGCTGTCTATCTTTGTACCTCTCTTGATCCTTGTCTCGCCCAGCACACCACGGTTTATTGTGGTATTGGCACCTATATCAACATCATCTTCAATCACGGTTATCCCAACCTGAGGTATTTTATAGTATGTTTTGCCATCTGGAGCATATCCATAACCACTGCAACCAATGACTGAATTACTATGGATCACCACACGCTCTCCAATTACTGTTCCTTTGTGGAGTACAGTATTCGGGTGGATTATTGTATCCTCCCCTATCTGACACTCATCACCTACATAAACTCCGGGATGTAAAACCACATTATCAGCCACCTTTACATTTTCACCTATGAAGACAAACGGGTAAGCTGTTACGTTAGAGCCTATTTCTGCCGAGTCACTTACACTGGCAGAATCATCCAATGTCCCCGGATAAACCTTCTCCGG
>JASMMK010000037.1 GCA_030748215.1 Candidatus Scalindua sp. | reverse complement strand
CAAAGATGCCTAAATTTTTCAGGGAAGGCGTATTTCAGGAGATTTTTCCCGGAACACCGGAAGAGCAGGCTGTTGCTTTAAAGGATTTACTGATGAACCTTCCCGAGGAGATGCTCATGCAAAAGGCAGCTGAATCGGGAGGTCCTTTGATAGATTGACAGGATAAGTTGGTATCATAAATTTTTTTTAAAATTGAAGTAATTTATATTTGAAATGTTAAAGTTTTTCTGATATAAGTTATGACTTTGGCATTTTGGACGTGAATTGATTCTGAAAGCTGATTCCAGAGAGAAGATAATGTTTTGTAGTGTAGAAATTATTTTGCTCTGTTAAAGTCTGGTTTATGACACGTTTTGTTGATAACTTAATTACATACATATAAAAATACGTTAATTATGTTTCTTGGAGGTTTTAATATGAGTAAGTTTACAAAGAGTTTTGTATGTTTCTTGGCGATAGCGATGCTTTCGCTGGTATTGTCAGTAGGTAACTTGTTCGCATACGAAGGTGGTGATGTATCTAACGGTGGAACAATAACAGGTACGGTTAAGCTTGTTGGTGATGTACCAGCAGCAAAAGTGTTAAAGGTAGATAAAGACCAGGCTACATGCGGACATGACGACCTTCCATCAGAGGCCTTAATGCTTTCAGGTGATTCTATACAGAATGCTGTAGTCTCTATTACCAACATCTCAAAAGGGAAAAAATTCGAAGGCGGAACCCCTGCTATAGATCAGAAAGGGTGCGTTTTTATTCCTCATGTTGCAATGATTCCTCAGGGAACCTCTATCAAGTTGCTAAACAGTGATGATGTAATGCACAACCTACATTCATGGTCAATGAAGAATACGGCATTTAACGAAGGCGTTGCGGCTCACGGTAATATTTCCAAAACTTTTGAATTTCCGGAAACTGTTAAGGTTACATGTGATGTGCACAAATGGATGACTTCATGGCTGATTGTGCAGGCGAATCCATATTACGTATTAACAGACGCAAATGGAAACTACAAGCTCGAAGGAGTGCCTGCCGGTACTTATACAGTTCAGGCATGGCAGGAATCGCTCGGTAAGACAACACAGGAAGTTACTGTTGCTGCCGGTGGAGAGGCTAAAGCTGACTTTGGATTGGAAAAGAAGGCTAAGAAGAAAAGAAAAAGAAAAAAACATTAAGTTAGTTGAATGATTCTTCTGGATATGTTTAGCTCAAGCCATAAGGCTTGTCTTATATAATATAACAAAGAATGAACGTAAAAAAATTAAATCTAAAAATAGTTTTTACACTCTTTCTTGCACTGTTCCTCGTTGCGCTTGCAGTTAACACTGGGATAGCTGAGGAGCATGCTGAAGAAACAGTGGCTGCTGAAGTTACCGGAGATGCAGAGGGGTCTGCGGAGGAAGCTGTAGAAGAAGAATCGGTCCCATATGTAGAGGATGAGTATAGAAATTTCTTTGGGATTGATGGCAGGCTTATTGTATGGATCATATCTCAGTTACACCTCATGTTTGCCGCCTTTGTGTTGGCGGTGCCGCTCTTTGTGGTTATCATCGAAGCGATTGGAGCAAAAACTAACAACCTGCAGTTTGATAATCTGGCGCGTGAATTTACAAAGTTGTTATCGACAGCGTTTGCGACAACGGCTGCGTTGGGTGGACTTCTGTCTTTTGCACTTTATGGCTTATATCCAGGATTTATGCGTTATATGACGGGTGTCTTTCATCCGTACATGTACGTGTATGCGCTCTGTTTCTTTGGTGAGGTGTTCTTTCTCTATGCATACTACTACTCGTGGGATCTATTGAAGACAGGTCCGGGTAAATGGCTTCATGTTTTTCTGGGTGTAATGCTGAATGTATTTGGTACCACCCTGATGATGCTGGCTAATTCATGGGCTACTTTTATGATGGCACCTTCAGGTATTGATATGAAAACCGGTGCAGTGTTAGATCGCTCAGCGGCTTTCTTCAACTTCCTCTGGATGCCGGTAAATATCCATCGTATTATAGCCAACGTGGCATTTGGTGGTTTTGTGGTTGGTGCTTATGCTGCCGTTAAATTCATGGGAGCAAAAACAGAAGAAGATAGAGCGCATTATGATTGGATGGGTTACATAGGGAATTTTATAGGCCTGGCTGCATTCATTCCTCTGCCTTTTGCAGGATACTATCTTGGAAGGGAAATTTACAGTGCCAGTCCTGTCATGGGTAATATCATGATGGGTGGGGCCTTCTCCTGGACATTTATAATACAGGCAATCCTTATTGGAATGCTTTTTGTCGGTGGAAACTATTATTTATGGAATGGTCTGGGAAGGATAAAAGGCTCAGAACGGTATACTCCCTATGTTAAATACATAAATATCGTTATTTTCTTCTGCTTTGCCGTTTGGCTCACACCTCATAATCTTCCACTAAGTGGAGAAGAGAGAGCCCTTATCGGTGAACAATATCATCCATTTTCAAAATTCTTCGGAGTTATGGCCGCAAAGAACGCGGTCGTAAACCTCCTGATCCTGGCTACATTCTTCAGCTTTCTATTATATAAAAGGGCTAATAAGGGCGAAACTATGCCATTCAAGAGCCATGGTAATGCTGCAAGAATTACCATGATAATTACAGTGGGTCTTACGATAATGTATCTGCTATGGTATTCTATGGGGCTCAAGGGGCAGGACCTGAACGAGGCAATAAGGCCGTACATAAATCCGCTCCTTACGTGTATCAAGATACAGATTGCGGCAATTATCGCGGCGCTGTTTCTCACGTTTTCAAATAGAGGTAAGCTTGCGCAGACATTGCTGTTTGTTGTGACAGTTTCTATATCTGTTATATATTTCTGGTACTACGGATTTGTGCTTATGGAAAAGGCGAACATGGTTTTGAGATTCCTGTCTGTAACTCAGGTTTCAATAGTTATTTCTACCTTGATTGTTAATACGGTAATAGATGTCTTTCTCTTTAAGAATGCAAAAGAGGTTGGAGGTATACAATGGGGTAAAATACCGAACAGAGCACAATATGCTCTACTGCTTCTCTGTGTGGCTATCGTGACACTTATGGGGTTGATGGGCTTTATACGTTCCGGACTGAGGATGAACTGGCATATTTATGGGTTTATGCAGGATAAGTCTCCGGGTGCGTTCACTCCCAGTATTGCGTATATGGGTTGGGTAGTCTCTTTAATTGTCTTTCTTTTTCTGGCGATGGTGGCGATTGTTTTCTGGCTTGCAACTCTCGGTGATAAGAAAAAGAAGCATGCGTAAAGTATTATAGTAGCAGGGAAGTATGAAACAAATTAGCGGCTATATATAGTTGAGGAAATATTAGGTAATGAAAAGTTTTTTAAAAGCAGTAGCGTTTTCGCTGTCTATCATTGGTTTTTTTGCTTTCGTGTGTATCTACGTAACGGGTCTTTCCGGTGGAGGTGGCGGTGGTGGTGCTACCGGGGTGAGTCCTGAGGCTGGTGAGAAGATATACTGGGGAGATGGTCAGTGTCATACATGTCATAGTATAGGTACTTCCGGAAGTGCAACAAGAGGGCCTAACCAGGAGGGGCTTGCGTCACGAGCAGCAGAAAGAGCTAAAGCAGCAGGTTTGGCTTCCAGTCTGGAATATCTCGTAGAGTCAATAGTAAATCCAGCAGCTTTTGTAGTTGAGGGATATGACAATATCATGCCGAAGGTTTATGATGCACCCATCATGTTAAGTCGTGAGCAGATTCTTGCAGTTATATCTTACTTGCAGACGTTGGGTGGTGAGCCAGACATAGAGGCAGTTGCGAAATTTGCTGAAAGAATTCCTGAGGCATCTGGAGAGGAAGTCGCTCCTTGGGTTCCTCCTATAGACGTTGATATAAAAGAGGGAGAGTTGGTCTTTTTCGATGAATCAAGAGGCGTTACTTGCTCAAAATGCCATGTCCTAAACGGAAAGGGTTCACAGGTAGGACCTGATCTTACAGGCATTGGTGCGGTGCAGACTCCTCAGTATCTTATAGAATCCGTACTAAAGCCGAGCGAAATAATTGTAAAGGGCTTTGAAACCATGTATCTGATGACGACTGAAGGAATGGCCTATAACGGACTCCTTGTAAGTCAGGATGAGGAAGAGATTGTATTAATGGTTGATGAAGACGGGGTGATGGAGGAGTATGTTTTCTACCCTGAAGAGATAGCTCAGATGCAGAAACAGGACGTCTCTATTATGCCTGGTAATTTCAGGGATATGCTGACAACTAAAGAATTCTATGGTGTTATAATGTTTCTTTTAAGTCAGAAATAAAATTATAAAAGTAATAGACTGGTAACTAGTATAAAAGGTAACAAGATGGCAAAGAAAAAAAACTCATATTCAATGATGATGGTGGTAGTTTCAGTGTTAATTGTATTTGCCATTATCAAGGTGATAGCGCCATACGTTTTCATGATTTTACTGGCGAAAGATCACACTATGCCTACGCCAAGTACACTGCTGCTCTGGTATATGGTATTGGCGATCTCCGCATCACTTGTTTATGTATCGACTAGCGATCTAAAGTGGGCAAATTTTCTGAGTTTCATCTTGCCTGCAGGTAATGATAAACTTAAATTGCTATTTCAGAAGATGTTAGTTATCTCTATTCCCTTATTAGTCGGCTGGTTTGTATATTCGGGGACAGTACCTGGAACAGCTTCTCCTGTAGAGTTGAGGATTCAGCATCCTACATTGTTGCAGGAGTTTGAGAAGATGGAAAATCCTTTCGCGAATGCTGACGAAGCAACAAAAAGAAGGTGTATTGAAGAGGGCAAACATCTTTATCAGCAGAACTGTCGTCCCTGTCACGGATCAAAGGCAGACGGGAACGGGCCTTTTGCCAATGCCTTTCGTTTAAGACCTATTAATTTTACTGATCCAGGTACGATCGCGACGGTAGTAGAAGCTTTTGCTTTTTGGAGGATTAAAGAGGGTGGACCCGGACTTCCAGCTACATCTACACCTTGGGATTCTGCAATGCCTGCCTGGAAAGACGTTTTGACTGATACACAGATCTGGAAGATAATAATGGGTGAATATGCGACTGCTGGAGTTCAGGCACGTCAAAGAGAAGAGATGGAACACGAATAATATTTGGATTTAAATATGAGCAAAATAAAATACAATTTAATTTTCAGGAGTTTCTTTATATGCTTAATGGCTGCAGTATTCGCAGTTATGAGTCTGTGTGAAGATTCTGCTCACGCTGCACAGCTATTTAGAGTGTATAAGAAAGATGTTAGCGGAAAGATACCGGAAACTTCTGATGCGATAGCTGCCGGAAAGAAACTTTACGAGATAAAATGCTACTATTGCCACGGTATTAAAGGGGACGGAAACGGATCTGATGCTCCGCGTCTGGATCCGAAACCAAGAAACTTTACGAGAGATGAATATAAGATCCGTTCTACAGGACAGGGTGTTCTTCCTACAGACGAGGATCTCTTTAGAATAATATCAAGTGGTGTTGAGGGTTCTGCCATGCCTTTCTGGAATACATTGACTCCGGAAGAGAGATGGCAGGTTATCTATTATATCAAAACTTTCAACTCAGAATTTAAAGAAAAGGGTGAGCGATCCGAAGTCTCATTAGGAGGTGGAAGCGCTTCCAGTGCTGATTCTATAAAACGTGGTAAGAAATTATTCAAAGAGGCTAGGTGTGTCTTATGTCATGGTGAAGACGGCAGGGGAGATGGTGCACTTACAACTACTCTAAAGAAACAATGGGATCTTCCATTTAAAGCAAGAGATCTTACACATAGCTGGATGTTTAAAGGTGGTAACACAGAAGAGGATGTTTACAGAACTGTTACTACGGGTCTGAATGAAACTCCTATGGGATCCTATGCTGATTATCTTACAGATGAAGACAGATGGCATCTATCACATTATGTGAAGTCAATCTCTCATGATATGCAAACAGATGTCGTATTAAAATCTAGACTTGTAGATGGTAATCTGCCTTCAGGACCTGAAGATGATGCATGGGGTACAATAGAAGCTGTAGAATTGCCGTTAGCTGGTCAAATCGTTGCAAGTCCAAGATTCTGGACTCCGTCTGCAAATTCTGTCAGGATTAAGTCGTTTTATAACAAAGAGAATATAGCATTCCTGATAGAGTGGGATGATAGGACCAACGAGCAGGCTGAAACATACAGTGATGCTGTTGCCATACAATTCCCAACGAAGATCCCTGAAGGCTTGAAAAAGCCATACTTTGCTATGGGAGATTCTGGGAATGGCGTAGAACTTCTGCATTGGAAAGCTTTTGATGAATCCATTCTGACGGCTCAAGGTGCTGATGATATTGAGACAGAAACAGATGGTGGTGAGGATCTTGAAGAGGAAGAAACATATGATGATGATGCGGGTGACGATGAAGTTGCAACCGAAGCAGAGCAAGAAGAAGTGGTTGTAGCGGAAGCAGCCAAAGAGGAATTTAAAGGCTTTTTCAAGATAAAAGAGATGAATGCAAAGGGATTCAAGAGACTTTCAGTGCAGCCTGACAATAGCCAGAACTCTCTAGGTAAAGGTCACTGGAAAAATGGTAAATGGCAGGTTATGATTACAAGGCCTATTTTTACCGCTGACAAAAAATTAGATGTTCAATTTGAGAAGGGTAAACTAATACCCTATGCATTAGCAGTGTGGGATGGATCAAATTCAGAGATTAAAGGCCAGAAAGCAATATCATCCTGGTATTATTTGACTCTGGAAATGACAACACCTAAAACTGTTTATGTTTATGCGCTGGTAGCTGTTTTCATGGCTGTTTGTATTCAGTTCTGGGTTGTAGCAAGGATAAGAAGATTTCCAACGGAAATTCCTTCTAAATGATGTAATGGCTTTTTAGTCTAAAATTTAAACGTTAAAATAAAATGATTAATACGAAGAAATTAAATCATATTTCAATTTTCATTATAATGTGCGTAATCATTGGCTACGTTCTAACTTGTAAGAGCATGATACACGCGCAATCTCTGGAACCTGATCCACTCTTTCTTGAAATAGAATCTATCTATAGAGGCGATAAGGATTATAAGAAATTACCTTTCGATTCTGAGGATCCGTATGAAAGGTCGAAGAACGGACCAACTCTCAAGAATGTTGTACACAAGGCTAACAAAGAGTGGATTAAGAAGTGGATAGATAATCCAAGTGCAATGATACCAAATGCGAGAATGCCCAGGCTTATGCTTAGTTCTGATGATATTGATGCTGTCATCGCTTATCTGGAAAGTATTGCTGACAGTAGCTTCCCCAAACAAGAGTGGGATGCGGGCTTGCTGAAAGCAGAAGACGACATGACCGATGATGAATATGATAAGATGGATACATTAGTTTCAGGAGGAAAAGCTATCTGGGGTCGTGCAAGATGTAATATTTGTCATCCTGTAAAAGGAAAGGGTGGAGCTGTTGGTGTAGGGCCGGATCTTGGTGCCGTGGCGGAGAAGATAAATCGGGACTGGTTATACCAATGGATTAAAGAGCCAAGGGGCTATTTCCATGAAACTCAGATGTCAAGGTATAGATTTAATGATGATGAATTAAGAAAGCTTGTAGAGTACTTAATGCAGGACTGGGATTTCAAACCGGATGAAGACGATGACGAGGATGAGGAAGATGAAAATGGAGAAGAAGAAACGGCTGCTGTGGAAGAGGTTGTAACTGATGATGCAGCAGAGACAGTAGAAGCTGAAGCGGCATTGATTGTTCATGAAGGTACATTAGCTGAAAAGGGAAAAAAGATTATTGAATTCAACCGATGCTTCGTGTGTCATGAGATTGAAGGCGTTTCGGAGCTATTGCCTGTAAAGAAGCAAAAGAGTGAGAGCGAAATAACAAATGAGTTTGAGAAATTATTAAATGATGTCAGATGTATGACTTGTCATAACATACAGGGGCACGGGGGCTCTTTCGCGCCGGAGCTTACACACGAAGGTAGCAAACTGAAAGGCGAATGGATAAAAGGTTTTATAGAAAAGCCAGACATAATCCGTCCGCTACTTAAACAGATGCCTAAATTTAATCTTACTTCAGAAGAGGCCCAGACAGGGGCAGACTTTGTAGAAGAGTATTTTGTAAACGGCGAAATTGATTTAGATACCTTTGCCAATGTAGAGCCTTCGAATAATGAGATTAACCTTGGCAAAGAGATATATGATGCTAAGGGTTGTAAGACATGCCATACTATTAAGGAGGGTGGTATTGTTGGACCTAATCTGAAAAGAGTTGGTGACAGAATGGAGAGTGGCTTTATCTTTTTCCACTTGAAAGATCCTCACCATGAAACTCCTGATGCAGTTGAGCCAAATTATAACCTTACTGACGAAGAGGCAACTGCCTTGACACATTACCTGATGTCTTGTAAAGACGGAAAATAAATTGAAAGACATGAAGATTCTAATAAAGAATTATATAATCGTACTTATTTGTTTCTTTGTTGTTGTAGGAACATCTATCAGTTATGTAAATGGATCTGAAGGAACAGCAGAACAACCGAAGGAAGGTGCTCAAGCTGAATCTGCAGAGCCTGAGAAGAAATATGAACTGATTGAGAAAACAAAGGACTATCTGACTTCTCCGAAAGAAGCATTTCTCTATTATTGCAGCCCATGCCACGGTACGTCAGCGAACGGAAAGGGCATCTACTTCACGATTGATCTTAAGCCTAGTCCAACAGATTTGACGAATATAGAATATATGGCAGTGCTGACTGATGAGTATCTAGTGAACTTTGTTACAAATGGTTCCGCAGCGATGGAAAAATCTAAGCTGTGTCCTCCGTGGGGACAAACCCTTGACGAAGACATGATAAAGGGCATTGTAGGTTATCTGAGAAGCCTGACTATAGCAAAATCAAAGGAAGGTGGGGACGCTTCAGGCAAGGATGAGGCTGATGCTGCAAGTGTAGTAGGTGAAAAAGGAAAAGAAACCCCGCAGGCGGTTATATGGAGTGTTTTAGTCCTTTTGTGTGCTTTCTTTGCTTTCGGTGCAAAGAGGGAATGGCAGAAGCTGACTAAAGAAGGGTCTTCAGAAAAAAAGTAACCATTAATGCTGGGAGTTGAAGTTGTATAAGAAAATATTCATTCCTCTGGATAATTCAAAATATTCCAATTATTGTGAAGAACTAGCGGTATCCATCGCAAAGAAATCCAATTCTGAACTGGTAGGAGGGCATGTGTATGCTGCCAGCCTGCATCACAAACGATTCAAAGAGATGGAGGTTGGGCTACCGGAGAAATATAAAGAAGAAAGCGAACTCAAGAAACAGAGAGAATATCACAACTCTCTGATAGGTCGCGGACTTCGAATGATTTCAGATTCATATCTAGATAGCCTCGAAAAAAAGAGCAAAGAACAAAATATTCCTTTTGCAAGAAACATCCAGGAAGGCAAGAACTATATTCAGTTGGTAAAGGATATCAACAAAAATGATTATGATCTTGTGATTATTGGTGTCAGAGGTCTTGGAGAGGTACAAGAAAATGCAATAGGCAGCGTTTGTGAAAGAGTTGTCAGGCGGATTAATACAGATGTATTAATAGTAAAGAACGAAAGGCCGCTCGAAGGCAGGGTGATAGTAACAGTTGATGGTAGCGAGCAATCTTTCAGAGCGGTTGAGATGGCATCTGATTTAGCCGTGAAATATAATCTTGAGTTAGAGGCTGTGTCAGTCTACGACCCGCATTATCATCACATCGCTTTTAATGGAATAGCCAAGATTCTATCCGGTGAGATGGGTGAGGTTTTCAAATCTGACGAGCAGGAAAAACTGCATGAGGATGTTATAGACAAGGGGCTTGAAAAGATTTATCAGGGACACCTTGAAAGTGCGCTAAAAAAGGTAATGGAGTCAGGTATAAAATTAAAAACTACACTCCTTGAAGGTAAACCGTACGATCAGATATTAAAGTATATAGAAAAGGTTGAACCAACCCTTCTGGTTTTGGGTCGTACCGGCATACATGCTATAGACGGGTTGGATCTGGGAAGCGCAACAGAAAATATATTACGCAACGCTAAATGTAATGTCCTCATAACAAAGAGCAGGCAGAAAGTGGAAACAAATCCATTTTATGAAGATGAGGAAATTGTAAAGAAGGAAATAATGAGAGAACAGGCAGAGGAAGAGGCCGCCTCAGCGGTAGCGGTTTCCTGGACTGATGACGCAAACTCGTTAATCTCAAAGGTTCCTGCTTTTGTAAGGCCAATGGTTGTTGATGAAGTTGAAAACTATGCCAGAACAAAAGGCCGTAGCGAGATAACTAAAGAGATAGTTGAAGAAGTCAAGACTAAATGGGCTGGCTCAATGAACTATTCCTGAGCACCTTGAATACACAGGCGTACAGTCTCTATAAATCACACCTTTCTGCAATCCAATAATTACAGAACTTCTGATTTTCAGAGTTATGTGATATCATCTGAATATTCTTACAATAATTAGTTATATCTTCGTCATAGTTAATCTTGCTGATTCTAACTAAATTAACATAAGGGAAAATAAACCTCATGTTGGGAATTTCAACTGTATGGAAGTCGGGAGAATTTAAAGATGGGCAAGTGCTCATGGAGAGTCTTGTCAGGCTTGGATTTAGAGAAATAGAACTGGAGTATCGAATCTCTCAAGATACATTCAACGGAATTAAACAATTTCTGAAAAAGACAAAGGATGTGAAGATAGCCAGTATACACAACTTTTTCCCGATTCCTGATGTTCATGAAGCAGGAGGTGCAGACATATATCATTTCTCTGCAGAAGACGCTGATGAGAGATCTCTGGCTATTAAGTATGCAATTAAGACCATTCAAATTGCTTCAGAGCTTGGTGCCAGGGCTGTTGTTTTGCATCTGGGCAGGGTACATATGGATACTCTAAGCCTGGAGCTTTTCAGCTTGCTTGATAACGGTTTGTCAGGTTCCACCGAGTATACAAGTAAACGTGATGAGCTCAGAATATTGAGAGACCGGAAGAAGGGAAAAACTCTTGATATGATGCTGTTGAGTATGGACGAGATACAGAAAGCAGCAGAGAAGTACAATGTTAACATTGGTATAGAAAATCGATACTTCTTCGAAGAGTGTCCGAACTTTGAAGAGATGGGTGTGATTTTCGAGAAATTCGGAGGCGGTCGAATCGGGTACTGGCATGATGCTGGGCATGCGCAGGTACAGGAGAATCTAGGTTTTGTAACGGTCAAAGATTTGCTAAATATTTGTGGTAATTTCCTTGTCGGTTTTCACCTTCATGATGTAAGAGGTTATTCAGATCATCATGTACCGGGAATAGGTGAAGTAGATTTCGAACTGTTAAAAAAATATATGAAGAAAGATACTGTAAAGATACTGGAGATTCATCCAAGAGAGACTGAAAAAGATTTAATGGATGGAGTAGATTTCCTGAAGAATATTGATTTTGAATAAGATCACACGCATGAGAAAATTGATAATCAGTTTCTACATCCTTTATGTATTAATTATTACTTATTTTTCACTCACACCAATAGAACATAATATCTCTGAAAGTATATGGGATAAAGCTGCACATTTTATATCCTATCTATTTTTAGTTATGATTGTAAAAAAGGTACATATAAGATTTAATTATTTAACTTGTGTAATAATATGTTGCAGCTATTCATTTATTCTAGAATGTATTCAATATTTCATACCTGACAGAATGTTCGATGTTTTAGATATGCTTGCAAATGTACTGGGTGCGTTCCTAGGTACACTTCTCTATTATTTCATAATAGAGAAGTATATTGGTAAATGTAGCGAAGTTACAGCAAATGCAGTTGAATAAAGATATAGCAAAAACCTTTTAATCCCCTCCTTACGAAGGAGGGGTATTTGGGTGGTTAAGGCTTAAATATTTTTTATATTTTTAAGATCTCATAAAGAATGCCAATGGAATCAAATACTAATACAGGGCGATACAAGGGGTGTATTCCTTCTTATGGTGATGCGGGCTTCTGTGCTGCGGTAATGGATACAAATAGAGATAGCTGGCAAAGGCCGGATATTGTCAGCAGTCTGATCACTCGACCCGACATGACAGTAGTAGATATTGGAGCCGGTACAGGGTATTTTGCAGATCTGTTTTCACGGCAATTGCCTGAAGGGAAAATTATTGCACTTGACCCTGAATCATCACTGACTACGTGGATGGAGGAGCGGAAAAAGAGGGATTGCCTGGACAATGTATCCATTCGTAAGATAACAGAAAGTGATCCTGGACTTGATCAGCTAAACGATGGGATTGATCTGCTCTTCGTCGGCTATACCTATTTTCATTTTGAGGATCCGGTAACATATTTTCGTGAAAAAGTTTATCCCTATATACAGGATAAGACAGTTGTTGCAATTGCAGACATGTCTCCTGTTCAAGGCCAGCCACGCCACACTGTTTCTGCGCAACAGGTCATCATAGAGATGACAGAAGCGGGTTTTGAGTTAATGACTGAACCAACTAATCTTTATGACCAGTACCTGATTATATTCAAAAAAAGATCTCAGTAGGTGACACTATTATTACCAGCTCTTGCCAAAAAAATGAATATCAGAATTGCTGAATCAGAAGACCTCGAAGCCGTTGTTGAGATATATAATCAGGCAATAGTTGCCGGTGAAAAAACTGCGGATATCACACCCTTTTCTCTTGATGATCGTAAGAGTTGGTTTAGCGGCCATACCCCGGATAAATATCCGATACTGGTTGCTGAAGAAGCTGAGTCGGTCGTTGGATACTTGGCTATCAGTGCATATCGTCCCGGACGCATGGCTGTTCAACATACGGCTGAAGTAAGCTTCTTTATTCATTTTGAGTACCATAACAAAGGAATTGCTTCACGTCTTCTGGAATACGCTATCGATATGTGTCCTTCTCTTCAGATAAAGGCATTATTTGCTGTCGTTGTCGACAGCAACCGGAACAGCATCAGGCTTCTGGAGAAATATGGTTTTGAAAAATGGGGGCATATGCCGCGTGTGGTAGAATTTGATGGGATAGAATATGGTCACTTACATTATGGACTGAGAATTTGAAAATGCTATTAATCAGGGTGTGCTCAGGGACTTAAGTTTCTCTGGGGTTTGAATAATACGGAATCTGATAGAAATAGAAAAGAGGGACATCTGTCCCTCTTTTCTACGTAATTATTAAATTATTCTTCGTTTACGCCAATATTAACACAACAGATATCAAAACAGAGACGCCTTAATAATATTGCTTGATTCCCCAAAAGGATGAACTCTTCTGGAACGACTCTTCAAGGTCAATCTCTACAATTATTCCCCATTCATACTCTGGCATCCAATCCCATGTGCCTAATACAAGCACCCCTCTGTAGTCCTTATATTCCGCCTTGCAATATCCCTCGCCACTCTTACACGATTCAATTGATTTTGTTAATTCGCCTGTCTCGGGAACAATACCTCTTAGTTCCAAAGCAGTTCTCTCCTTTATCATTCCCTTCCTTTTTAACCAAAACGCAAATCGTGATTCTGTGAGTAAAACCCCATCTTTGTTTACAAGATATACTTCTCCGCTTTTACCGATTTCAGAGCCATGCATAAACTCGTTAAACTCCTCCATGTTTATCCGGAGAACCACCACGCCAGCAAAATCCACAGCGCTATTTTTAATTTTAGCAGAAACGAGCATTGTCGGCACTTCACGTTTTGCTTTGATAGCTTCGTTCTCTGTAAATGCTTTTGCCGGTCTTATATCTGTAGTAAAGACATTGTCGTCTTTTGCCTTGACGAAATAGTCTTCAGTGGAGACATCCTTACCCAGCATTTTTTTCTCAGTTGATAGTTTTACAACGCCTTCAGCATTGCATATAAAGATATCCTTGTAATTATACTCATCCCTGAGAAACTCCAAATAGCCGGAGGCCGTTACATATTCATCTATTGATGTTACTCCCTTTGTATACTGAAAAGTTTGTGGTTTATGAGCGATTGACAATGCGTTATTCTTGTACTTGTTCATGCGGTCCTTTATAAAACCGATCTGCTGACGCATAAATCCGCGTAGGTTTTTAATGGAGGTAAACTGGAAATATTCTCGTATGTCTTGACAGGCTTCAGCCAGATCAATCTCCACAATAACTCCCCAATTATATTCCTCCATCCAAACCCAATAACCAAGCACTCTCCTGTTTCGATAGTCCGGATACCCATACCCGCTGTTTTTAGCTCCACCCCTGGTGATACATCTTTTTGCTGCCAGGGTTAAGCTGTTTGTCTCGGGATTTTCCACCCGCAGTTCAAGGGCTGTTCTCTTTTCAATATGACCTACCAGTTCGAGGGCATCGGTAAATCTGGATTCTGTTAACATATAACCGTCTTGATTGATTAAATAAACATCCCCACTTTTTGTTGCAGTCATATGGAACATCAATGCATTAATCTGCTCAATGTCGATACGAAAAACCAGGACTCCCAGGACCTGAGCATCTGCGCTAAGGATTGGAGTTGATATAAGCATAGTTGGCATTCCTAACTCCAACTGACCATCTTCGTTTTTGATTGGGATTACCGAACCGGCAATATCAGAAACAAATGTTTCTCCATCTATTGCCTTTTTAAAATATGGTCTTGAAAATATAGTTGCTCCGGCATCTGAGGAGAACATGTCTGTACTATTATGATCAATATCTGTGGAGAGAACTATATTACCCGCGGTATTTGCAACAAAAATTTCTTTGTAGTGATAAATATTCTGTACTGAGACAAGATATTCAAGAGCTTTCGAGTAGTCAGATTTAGCATAGTAATTGTGCAAATCATAGGCAGCAACCTTGATGTTCTGCTTCTCGTTCTCCACGTACTCCCTGATAACACCAGCTTGCTTCTCTGCAATACCTTTTAAATCTCTTACAATACCTTCTCTAAAGATTTTAAATGTGTCTGAATTAGCGGTCCTTGCCGTAAATATTGATAGTAGCGCTAAAGACAAGATGCATACAATTAGTAGAGATCTTTTTGTGTTAGACATCTTCATTCTCCTTAAGAAAGTATAATATACAAGATTAATAATATCTGGTATTTGACTGTTTTTTTGAGATTTCATCCGGTTGTTTTTACCGGAAAACCGAGATTTAACGAAAAGCGAGTTGTATAATACTATCGCCTGTTTTCGATTCTTTTATACAGCCGGAGTATACTGTTTATTGCATAAAAATACAATCTGTTTTTCCCTCTGTTTATGTACACAAAACACCTCGTTGACAAGGATGTGAGTTCTAATTTGCTGAAATTTTCATTGACTCGAATAACTAAAATGTTAACATGATTTTAATCATTCGGGATAAGTACTGTGATTTCTTAATTATTCATTAAGTTAGGGTAAGTATTGCCCGATTGCTATTAAAGAAAGGAGTGTATATCAATGAATTTCGTCCGTCATATTTTGAAAAATAAGGGAGACAAGGTATGTTCTATTGCCCCAGGCGATACTGCTTATAAAGCATTGCAATTGCTGGCTGAAAAAAATTTTGGGAGTTTATTGGTTATTGACCAGAAGGGGAAAATTGTTGGTATATTTACGGAACGTGATTACGCTCGTAAAGTGATTCTAAAAGGGAAGTCATCCAAGACTACTCCTGTCAGTGAACTGATGACTAAGAAAGTACTCTTTGTTGATCCCGGTACTTCGGTTGAGGATTGTATGGCGCTGATGATTGATAAATGTGTCCGACATCTGCCTGTTATGGAAAATAAAAAACTGGTCGGAATAGTTACAGTGGGAGATGTTGTCAAGCAGCATATAGTAGATCAGAAATTCAAGATTGAGGAGCTAGAGAGATACCTTCATGAGGAGTGTTAGATATTTCTCAAGATAGTGGGGTATTAACTGTATCTATTGGTCTAATCAGATATAATTTCTGAAGTGAATATGTAAACGTCTATACCCCTCTTTTTCCATGCATCTGACGACAGGCCTGCCTTCATACTGCAGCATTTCGATAGAAATTCTTCTTTCGTCCATCCGGTTTCAGTAGCAACTTGAGGTAGAAAGCATCCGTTTGAAGATCCTTTCTTAATATAGATTCCATGTATGCCAAGTTCGAAATCAAGAGGATCATCAATTATTTGTAAAGGTGATAGGGCCGAGATATCTATTTTCAAATCTTCAAGGTCGGAAGGTTTAATTTGACTAAACCTCGGATCTTCTTTTGCTGCTGACACTGCCATCTCAGAAACAAGTTCGTACAGAGGAATATCAGAGGTCATTCGTCCTATGCATCCTCGTAATTTTCCGTGTGTCCTTAATGTTACAAAGGCGCCGCTTTTCTCTTTAAGTTCCGGGCTGATTACTTCAGTCTCTGTTTGGTCGCTGGGAGTGTCTGCTATTGCAGATTTTATACTCTCTCTTGCAATAGAGAGTAAGGTTTTTTTATCTTTTTCATCCATTATTGGAGAATAGATTTTCTGAGTTATTTCATGGCTAAGCTTTTGTCTTCATGGAATACTTCCGCAGTAAAAACAAAAAACTCCATCTCATCATCCTTCCATGCGTATGATGGCAAACCGGCCTTGTTGCACAAGTGGGCAAGGGTCTCTTCTCTGTCCCATCCTTGCTCAGTTGCTACTTGTGGAAGGAACACTGCTCTCATGCCTTCCAGGTGTATGATAATTCCGTGCTTTCCGATTATGAATTTTTCAGCACCGCTTATTTTCTTTATAGGACTAAGTACCGAAATATCTATCTCTATATCTGACAGTTCATCTTCACTGACAGGCCTGAAGCGCCCATCGTTCATAGAGGAATTAATGGTATTGTCTACGACAGCTTTAAAGAGTTGTTCTCTGGGTTGGATGTAGCCAATGCAACCGCGAAGATTTCCGTTTTTATTAAGTGTTACAAATACACCTCTTTTTTCCTTCAGCGTGTGGCTTAATGCATATTCACCGGAGTTTAAGTCAGGTCTCTTTCCCTCCTTTACGCAATATTCCAGTGTCTTCCTTGCAGTTTGAAGTAGTGTCAACTTTTCATCACTGGTTAATCCATTGTTGTCACCAATAATATCCGGCGGTTCATTGTCTCTCGTAAACACTATTGAAGCGTAACTCACGGAACTGTCAAAATTTCCCAGTATGCTGCCTGATGTGTCGTACTGTAAAATCTTCCCCTGAGCGTCAGAAGGTAAAAGCTTCATCAACAACGCAATAGGCATAAACCCGCAGGCTGTTATTCCGGTTGCTCTTTTGTATTGGTAGAATCCGTTAAAATCCAAGGCGAGGATACGTTCGAATGCTCCATAGTCAAGCCTTCTTAAATTAGCCTCTACATCCTTTCTAAAAGGAACATAATCATATCCGTAACCATAGTGCGTGAAATCAGAACTTGCCACTATCAGCGTATTTTCATCAATTATTGGTTTTAACTTGTCAGCAATAAAATCAAACTCTTCGTTATTAAGCCTGCTGATGAGCACGGGAATGAGTTCAAAGTCGTCTCCAAGAACCGTTTGCAGAAAAGGTAATTGCGTCTCCAGGGAGTGCTCTCTTTTATGTGCGTTCTTGAATGTGCCAATAAAAGGAGGATTATTTATAAGGTTGTTACAGATACCCTGATTGAGTCTTACCAGCCCCAACGGTGTCTTATAAGCCTCGACATCAAGTATTGATGCTCCTCTGTATCTGGAATAGTGGCTGGGTGCAAGTACTATCACTCTTTTATATCCGTGGTCCTTTATGGCTTTGTAACCGTAAGCTGCAACCGCGCCCGAATACTGATATCCGGCATGTGGTGATATTATGGCAACGGGTTTACCCGGTAATCCTTCTATTAACGCTTTGTCCAGATATTTGTTTATTTTCTTTGAGAGTTCAGCTTTAGAATCCGGATAAAAACGTCCCGCTACGGCAGGTTCACGTACATTTTGTCCTTCACCCGGCAGGTCACCATACATGTAATCTTCCGCGTAATTTATCGAAGGAAGAAGTGTGTATAAAGTGAATAAAGAAAATAATAAGAGGCATTTACGCATGATAATTCTCCTTGTGTGAAAACTCAGCTTACCACAGGGAAGGTGGTTAACTATTTGAGGTATTTTATGGCAACAAAACCACTGATTAATAATATAACAAATACGATGGAAAGGATGTTAAAATATTTCTCTATAAACGTTTTGATCTTTGGGCCGAAAACATAAAACAATCCTGCAACCAGAAAGAACCTTGCACTTCTGCTTAAAGCTGACGCAAGAATCAGGGTAAATATGTTTATTTTACAGACTCCGGCCGCAATAGTAAATACTTTGTAGGGTATGGGGGTAAATCCAGCCACTGCAATTGCCGAAAATGCGTTATTTTGATATTGTGTACTCACCGCATTAAATAAGTCGGTAATATTGTAAAAGCTGATGATTGGACTGCCAACATACTCAAAAAGCTGATAACCAATAAAATAACCAAAACATCCACCTATTATTGACCCGATGGAGCATACCAATGCGTACTTAAAAGCTTTGGCTGGTTTTGAGACTGCTAATGCTATCAAAAGGACGTCAGGTGGTATAGGAAAAAAAGACGATTCACAAAATGCAAGTGTAAAGAGCGCCCATGTACTGTGAGGTTTTTCTGCCCACTGTATAGTCCAATCATAGAGTCTCCTTATATGATTTGCTTTTCTTGTAACCTGCTCTTTTTCAATTGATTCCATTATCTAATATGCAATTAGCAAAAGTAGTATAGTAAGGATTCTTTAAAGTGAACAGTCCCTGTAAGCTACCCATTACCTGGCTACTCTTTCTTAGACATCTTAGGTGTGTAAATACAGTACGGTTCCTCTGCCATATAGTCTCCTGTTTCGTAGAACGCACGCGCTCTGCAACCTTCGCAGACTTTTTTGTATTCACATTCACCGCATTTGCCTCCAAGCAAATCAGGTTGTCTTAGTTTTTCAAAGACAGGAGAATTTTTCCAGATATCTACAAATTTCTGCTTCTTGATGTGTCCGGCTTCAACAGGTAGATATCCGCATGGGAAAACCTCTCCTTTGTGTGAGACAAAGCAGACTCCGGTCCCGGCCAGACAACCTTTTGTCATTGCGGCCATTCCGTGAGTTTTTGGTGTGATTTTGACGCCTTCCTCTTTTGCCCGCTCGCGCATTATCCTGAAATAGTGAGGCGAACAGGTTGCTTTTGTCTGGATCACTGCCTCTTTGGATAAGTCATAGAAAAGATTAAGGAGTTCCTCATACTTGTCAGCCGGCAGCATCTGGTCGTCGGCAATTTCAACACCGCAACCTACCGGAACAAGCATAAATATGTGAATCGCCTCGGCACCCATGTTAACGGCAAGGTCGTACAAGTCGCGAAGCTGCTCTTGATTATGTTTTGCAATAGTGCAGTTAATCTGCATGTCCATGCCCTGGTCCTTCAAATGATTGAATCCTCTGACTGCCTGGTCGAATGATCCCTTTAGCTTGCGGAATTTGTCATGAGTCTCTGCATCTGCACCGTCAAGGCTTATGGAAACTCTGGATACCCCTGAGGCTACTATTTTCTTAGCCATCTCCTCATCCACCAATGTACCATTGGTAGCCAGCGCCACTGTTAAACCTTTGTCAACTGCGTGTCTCGCTATGTCGAATATGTCCGGACGAAACAGAGGTTCTCCACCGCTTAAGACGAGAATAGGATTGCCAGCTTCGGCGATTGCATCGACGAGTTCAAAGGATTCTTCTGTGGTCAAATCATCATTCATCAGCTGGGTGCTTACGTCTAGCCTTCTACAATGGATACACTCCAGATTGCAGCCAGCAGTCGTTTCCCAGAATACGAGACGAAGCTGGTTCTTCATGTTCTTCATATATTGACTGGAAACCTTGCCGTCTCCGTGTCCCTTTATTTGTGAGTAAACTTCCTTTATGGTACCCTCCAGCATGCCATCCGGCATGCCATGAGAACCTGAACCCTTACCGTGATCATCCTTCATTGTTGCCCCCAGTATTCTTTCTACATTATTGATAAAATGCGTTAAATTGTTTGTCCTTGACAAGACAATTTAGCACTGTAATATTAAAATTTTGCATAATTACGTCGATTTTACCCTTATTTCGCATAAATTCAAATACAAAAATATCTAATTAATCACAAACTTAGATGTCATGAAAACAAGAGAGAAAATCACAATATATGATACAACACTGCGAGACGGCAGCCAGACGGAAGGTATCTCGTTTTCTCTGCAGGATAAGATCGGTATAGCGCTTAAACTTGACGATCTCGGTGTAGATTATATTGAGGGAGGTTATCCATTATCTAATCCCAAAGATAAGAGTTTTTTCAAAGAGATCAGAAAGAATTCATTAAAGAATGCAAAAGTTGCGGCATTTGGCAGTACGAAGCGGACGAATAAAAAGGCATCGGAAGATCCCGGAATAAAAGCACTGCTTTTAACGGAGATGCCTGTCGTAACAATCGTAGCCAAGGGTTGGGACTTTCACGTAACCGACGTTCTTAAAGTGTCATTGGATGAAAATCTGAAAATGGTATCCGAAACAGTCGAATACTTGAAATCAAAAGGAAGAGAAGTAATCCTTGATGCAGAGCATTTCTTTGACGGACACAAGAAAAATGCCAGATATTCGTTAAAAGTGTTGAAGGCCGCACAGAATTCAGGAGTGGATACAATTGTTCTTTGTGATACTAATGGAGGCTGTCTGTCACAAGAAGTGGAAAAGATCACAGAAAGCGTTGCAAGTAAGATAAAAGTGCCTTTGGGCATACATACTCACAACGACTGTGAACTGGCGGTGGCTAATACAATTGCTGCTGTCAATTCGGGTGCGAGGCATGTACAGGGGACAATAAACGGGCTAGGGGAGAGATGTGGAAATGCGAATCTCTGCTCGGTAATACCGAACCTGGTATTGAAGAATAAATTTAAGTGCCTTGGAAATTCGGAACTAAAAAAACTTACAGAAATATCAAGATATGTCAATGAAGTGGCAAATTTTGTTCCCATGGCTAATCAGCCTTTTGTTGGTTCAAGTGCTTTTGCACATAAAGGAGGTTTGCACGTTAACGCGATACAAAAGAACAGGAGTACTTATGAACATATAGAACCGGAAACGGTCGGTAACGAGAGAAGGATTTTAATATCCGAACTCTCCGGAAGTTCAAATATTCTCAAAAAGGTTGAAAAATATAAAATCGCACATGATCAGAAAACAATGAAAAAAATCCTGAAGAAAGTTCAGGATATGGAGAACGAGGGGTATCACTTTGAATCTGCGGAAGGTTCATTCGACCTCCTGGTTAAGAAGGTGATAGGAAAGCACAAAGGGTTCTTTGATCTTGAAGATTTCAGGGTAATTGTAGAAAGAGGAAAAGATGGGAAATCCATTACCCGTGCAACTGTCCAAATAAATGTTAATGGTGAAAAGGAGCTGACGGTTAGTGATGGGGACGGTCCTGTTAATGCCCTGGACGGTGCATTGCGGAAAGCACTTGAGAAATTCTATCCATCTCTTGCGGATATGCATCTTATAGATTTTAAGGTACGTGTTATTAATCCTAAAGAGGCATCTGCCGCAAAAGTAAGGGTCATAATCGAATCTCACGACCACAAAGATACCTGGGGTACTGTCGGTGTGTCTGGAAACCTGATAGAAGCGAGCTGGAAGGCCCTTGTCGAAAGTATTGAGTATAAACTTTTAAAGGATGAAGATGGAGACTGATTTACAAACAAAATACAATCCGAAGGAGATTGAGGATAAATGGTATAGTTTCTGGGAAGAGGGCAACTTCTTTCATTGCAAACCGGATCCTGCCAAAAAACCTTACACTATAGTAATCCCTCCTCCAAATGTTACAGGCGTTCTGCATATGGGGCATGCGCTCAATAATATATTGCAGGATATACTGATAAGATGGAGAAGGATGCAGGGGTACAACACGCTGTGGATGCCGGGGACAGATCACGCTGGCATAGCAACACAGAATGTTGTTGAAAGAAAAATGGTTAAGAAAGGCACAAATCGGCATGAGCTTGGACGGGAAAAGTTTATCGAAGAGGTGTGGAAATGGAAGAAAGAGTACGGTTCAGAAATTTTGAAACAACTTAGAAAGCTGGGATCTTCCTGCGATTGGGAGAGAGAACGATTTACGATGGATGAAGGTTTGTCAGAAGCCGTAAAAGAGGCATTTGTTAAATTGTATGAAAAAGGATTCATTTACAAAGGTAAATACATTGTTAACTGGTGCCCAAGATGCCTTACTGCAATTTCAGATGATGAAGTAGAACATGAAGACCATGAAGGGCATCTCTGGCATATCAGATATCCTTTCCGGGATGCATCACACTTGTTTGTTACTATTGCGACAACCCGTCCGGAAACCATGCTGGGTGACGTTGCCGTCGCGGTAAATCCGGAGGATGAAAGATATAAGGATATGATAGGCGAGATGCTCGTTCTTCCCGTTGTAGGACGCGAAATACCCATAATTGCGGATGAAGCGGTAGATCCAGAATTTGGTACAGGCGCTGTTAAGGTTACTCCCGCACACGATTCAAACGATTTCGAAATTGGTAAGAGGCATAATCTGGATCACGTCGTGATTATGAACAGTGATGGAACCATAAGGGGAGACGCGGAAAACTATATCGGAATGGACAGGTATGAATGTCGTGAGGCGTTGGTTGAGGAGCTTAAAGAAGAGAAGAATATGGCGAAGGTCCAGCCACATTCTCACTCAGTAGGGCATTGCTATCGCTGCAGAACGGTTATAGAGCCTTATCTTTCTGAACAGTGGTTTGTCAAAATGAAACCTTTGGCAGAAGCTGCGATTGCTGCACAAAAGAGCGGAAATGTTACTTTCCATCCTGAACGATGGACCAAGGTATATTTGAGCTGGCTTGAAAATGTGAGGGATTGGTGTATCTCAAGGCAGATATGGTGGGGGCACAGGATTCCGGCCTGGCAATGTGAAAGTTGTGATGAGATAAATATTGCATGTGAAGCCCCTGAGAAATGTTCAAAATGTGGTCACGATACGTTGATTGAAGAGACAGACGTCCTGGATACATGGTTCAGTTCCGCACTATGGCCATTTTCTACAATGGGATGGCCTGACGAGACTGAGGAATTAAAATATTACTACCCAACATCTACACTCGTTACTGACCGTGGTATTATATATTTCTGGGTGGCAAGGATGGTGATGATGGGCCTGGAAATCAGGGACGAAGTGCCTTTTTCAAATGTATATGTGCATGGTACCATCCTCGATGATCTGGGCAGAAAAATGAGCAAGTCTCTGGGTAATGGGATCGACCCGCTGTTGATGATTGATCAGTATGGGGCTGATGCAGTAAGAACATCAATAATAATGCTGACTGTCGAGGGGCAGGACGTAAAACTAAATGAAAACAGGTTTGAAATGGGGAGGAATTTCATTAACAAGGTGTGGAATGCTGCCAGGTTTGCGATGATGAATCTGGAATCAGATGAATCCTCTGATGTACAAATCTCAGATGATGACTACTGTTTTGAAGATGTCTGGATATTCAGCCGACTTAATTCAGTTACAGAACTATGTACGAACTCCCTGGAGAAGTACAGGTTTAATGAGGCGATAAGAGCACTTTATGAATTTATCTGGAATGATTTCTGTGATTGGTATCTTGAGATAATCAAGCCGAGACTTTACAATACGGATGAGAACGAGAGCAGGATGGTGGCGCAAAAGGCGTTGGTATATGTGCTCAATAATACGCTTCATCTGTTGCACCCTTTTGCTCCGTTTATGACTGAAGAGATATGGCAGCATTTAAAAAGTATGGTTTCACAAAACAGGTCGATTGCCGTTGACTCGATGGAAAATGAAAGCCTGATGATCTGCCCATGGCCTGAAATAGATTCTGCAAAGATTGATAAAAAGGTAATGGATACAATGCCATTACTTCAAGACCTGGTCAGAGCGGTAAGGAATATCAGGAGTAATATGAATATACCGAACAAAACAGCACTGAAGGCCATTATTTCAGTACATGATAATGAGATTAAGACAAGGCTTGATAGCCATCACGGTTTTATCGTCCAGATGGCAAATCTTGATGGTATAGAAATAGGTGTTGATCTGGAAAAGCCGGAATCATCTGCAAGCGAAGTTGTAAACGATATACAGATTTTTGTTCCCTTAAAGGGACTTATAAATAAAGATGCAGAGAAGGAAAAACAGAAAGAACATCTGAGCAAGACTAACTCACATCTGGAAATTGTACGAAAAAAACTCTTTAACGAGAATTTTGTTAAGAATGCTCCTGCGAATATTGTTAATGCGGAAAGAGATAAAGAGGCAGAGCTTCTGGGACAAATTATTAAGATAAAGGATATACTGGAAGATTTAGAAAAAGACGATTAAATTAGATTTTTGGTTCCTCCTTCAGAAGACAATATCATCTAGGCGGAGATCAACCTTTGGAGAAAATATTAATGTTAAAATTCCTGAATAAGTATCTGATACTCTGTTTGCTATTTGTTGCGGCAACGTCATTTGCGGAGACAGAACCATCAATGGCAGAGCTGCATAATGAATGTCCAACATGTGGAACAAAATATTCATTTGATATTAAATTTTGTGGAAAGGATGGGGATAAATTAGTAGAAACGCAAAAAAGTTCGATATGTCCCAAATGCAAACAAAAGGGTGTTCCGGGAGAAGTATTCTGCAGGGCAGATGGTGAAAAACTTGTAACCGTTGAGGAGGTAAAAGAGAACGAACAAAAGCTGTTGGCAGACAGGCAGAAGGCGGTAGAACATTTTAAAGAAGGCAATACATTTCTGGATAGTGAAGATTATGGTAAAGCACTGGAGGAATACAAAAAAGCAGTTGAATTATATGAGAATATACCGAGGCTCCAATATAACATAGGTTTGCTTTACGGAAAGATCGGAAAACATAAAGAGGCAATTAAGCATCTCAGGAATTATTGTAAATTGTCACCGGATGCAGAAGATATGGACGGGATAATAACCAAGATTGCAATATTACAGGGTATTGTAGATAAAAAAAACAGACTGATAAAAAAACATGAAAAACGAAATGAAATTATGACGAAAGCATTGCGGGGTATTAAAGAAAAAAGGGGTATGGTTTTAGTACCTGCAGGGTCTTTCGTGATGGGAAATAATAGTATAAAAAGAGAGCAACGTCCCAGTCACAATGTTTATCTCGATTCATTTTATATTGATAAATACGAAGTAACAAATGCTGAGTACTATGAATTCCTGGGTTATATAAACAAAACAAAAGATCATAGTAAATGCAGGGAAGATGAACCAATAAATAAAGACCATCAGCCTCATAATTGGGAAAAGGATTATTATAATCATCCGGAATTTCCAGTTGTGCGAATAGATTGGTTTGATGCCAATGCCTATGCGGCTTGGGCCGGAAAGAGGTTGCCAACGGAGGCAGAGTGGGAAAAGGCAGCCAGAGGAACGGATGAGAGAAAATGGCCCTGGGGCAGTGAGTGGGATCCTTCAAAATATAATTTTGGAGATCCCGAACCGGTCGGTTCACATGAAGATGGTAAGAGCCCCTATGGATGTTATGACATGGCTGGCAGCGTTGCAGAGTGGTGTGCTGATTGGGCCAATATGAAGTATTATGAAAAGAGTCCCAAGGGGAATCCTAAGGGACCTGAAAAAGGTGAAAAGAAAATTATTAGAGGTGGATCACGATTTATCCCCGATGGGCTTTCACTGCGATCTACAGCACGAAAGGCAATGCGTCCAAATATTGGGAATATGAGTGTGGGGTTTCGTTGCGTAAAATAGATTAAAGAGTCGGCGTAAGCCGGCAAATCAAAGGCTTCCTAAACTGAAAACCAGTAACATTAGAGTTTTTTTAGAAATAATGTAAATTGTACAAAATATAATCATATAACCGCTTTAATGGCAATGTATTAAAGTGTTTAACGGTGCTTTTCAGGTTTTTTTTATGATTTCATGGATATGAAATCAATTTGATGATAATATTATCCGAGTTACAACAGTATCTAGTTTTATATATTACCCACAAAGTAAGATAATCTGTGTTCCTTTTTCATGGGAAATCGTGAATTCCTGGTGGATTTTGGGGTATGGTTATGTACGTACGTTAGGGGTTAGTATGAAGGTAGAAGAATTAGACTTTGATAAAAGAGATAATACGAGGTTAGATCTCTCATTAGAAATATCGCTTCCTGATAAAAATGGTAAGACGATAAATATAAGAGCGAGTGGGGTTTATTTCGAAGTAATAACAGATGACGTAGATGCGTTTGCCATCGATACAGCACTTCCAGTTAAGATATCCGCTGTCACTTCCACACTTGGATTTGAGGAGAGGAAGATAAAGCTTAACGGTAACGGATGCATTGTCAGGAGTGACATAAAAGAAGTAACAAATCGCGGTAATAAATTAGGTGTAGCTTTGAAATTCAGTGATGCTCTCAATATATCTCCAAGTGATATTTAGGAGAATTATTCCTTGAACTTTGCTGCTAATTTTGTATAATTTCTAAGATTAATAGTATTTGAGAAAATAATTTAGGAGATATCCTCATGGGTGACTTATTCAAAAAACTAGATGAATTTATGACTGGTGACTTAGTACGGAAGGTTGGAGGTGTAGTGTGTTTGATTGCAGTCATCCTGGTAGGGGCAGGTTTCATTGTTGGTGCAAAGAGTGTTTTGAGTACGATGAAGGGGCCAGCTGTTGCTGTGGAGGCTACTGACGAAGAAGGTGCTGAAGATGGTGAGGACGTATCTGAAGATGAAGATGTAGACGAAGAAGTGGAAGAAGATTACGAAGATGAAGACGATTATGATGAATAATCTCTGATTGTTTAAATAGCCTTCTTTAGTGCAGTGAGATTAGGAATATTTGTATTAAAGAAGGTATCATTTGTTACCGCTGTTATTATCCTTCTTTTTGTATCCTTCGTGACATGATTCGCAGGATTTTATCATCTTACCAAACTGCGCGTCAGCAATTTCTGTATCGCGTTTTTTACAAGATAGAATTAATCTGTTTGATGCATTATAAAACCTGTCACTTAATATAAGAAACTCGCCTGACACACCTGGATGGTTTTTTATATATAAATTTACACAGCTGACACCAATACCCTGTTTCAGCTCATTTGCCCACATCTCTATCTCTATCCAATCTCTGGATTCTAAAGCGTTTGCCAGTCTTCTGGTATCCCTTGAGGTCCTTTTCATTGCCAGTTTCAAAGTTTCTTCATCTGACATGTATGCTTGTATTTCCTCATCATCGACTGCCACTTCCACTGCCTCTTTACAGGAGATTATGCCAGTTAGTGTGATCGACATAAATAGAAAAAGAATCATAACATTTTCATGTCTCTTTAGTTCTGTAGTATTAATGGGAGCTCTTCTTTCTCTCTATATATATCATGGCAATCATCGCAGGTTTTTAGCAATCGATTAAATTCAGAATCTATAGCCTCAACATCGTGTTCTTTGCACGATGCTGTCAGCTTCCTGACGGCATCGTAAAATTGGCTGCCCTTTATAACGAATTCGCTCGAAATGCCACGATGTTCTGCCATATATAATTCTACACAGCTGTAACCAATGCCTTCCTTAAGCTCTTTAGTCCACATCTCTATTTCAACCCAGTCTCTGCCTTCTATAGCGCCTGATAATCTCCTCAAGTCTCTGGATGCACTTTTCATTGCCTTTTCTAAAGTATCATCTCTCGCATGTGAAGTGGACGTCTTTTCCACTTTTACCTCTTCTACCTTCTTGCAGGAGGTAAGTCCGGAAAATGCTGCGCATATGATTATTAGTAGTATTAATTGTTTCATTTTTTGAAGTTTAGTTTAGCGTAAATTTGTGAAATTAGTGCCTACACCTCAAGTATCTTTGGGGACCTTGTCAGGTTTGTACATCCTTCATCAGTAATAAGTATCATGTCCTCAAGTCTCACTCCGCCAATACCCGGATAATAGAGCCCCGGCTCAACGGTCACTATATGTCCTGTCTTTAACGTGCACTTCACCTTGGATATTCGTGGCGGTTCGTGAACGTCCAGCCCGACACCATGGCCGGTTCCATGAAAGAATCCCTGCATCTTTCCATTCATCTTGCCGGTCTTAAATCCCAGGGATGTTAAATGCTTCACGACCTTCCTGTGTATGACGTCTCCCCTGGTGTCATTCCCGGCGGACTCGAAAACCAGCTCTTGCGCAGATGCCACTGCTTTGTACATTTTCTTTAACGGCCTCGAAGCCTTACCTTTAACAATAGTTCTGCTTATATCTGCAAAATATCCTGACTGCTCATCTTTTGGGAAGACATCAAAAATGATAGATTCATTTGCCCTTAACGGACCGCTTCCACTGTTGTGAGGTACGCAGGATTGTTCACCACAGGAAACGATTGTATGCTTCGCCGCACATCCTCTCTTCATCAACTCTACATTTATCATTTGCCTTATCGATCCAGAAGTAATCTGGCTATTACGTGTTGAGAACAAAAAACCATCCTTGACCCTTGATTTTCTTATGTAATCAATTGCTTTTTCAAGGGCCCTTTCTGTATTACGCAGTGTCTTAATAATGTGTCCTATCTCATCCTTGTTCTTTATCTCTCTGGAATCGAATAAAGGTTCTTTCTTAACTTCCAGTCTGAAGCCGTTTTTTCTTAAAAAATCGGCATATTCCACACTGAAATTTGCAGGAATCTGGAGCTGTTTTATGTTCATCTCTCCAAGAGCAGTGGCAACTGTTTCAATTAAACAGGCGGAACTGTTATTTCTCTTCCTGGCAATTCTTTCAAATCTGGTGAGTGAAAGAACCTTGTCGGCATTAGATTCTGATTTTGCACGGTCCAGCTCAAGATCACTGGTTATCATAATTTTCTCATCACCATTCCGGATAAATACAAAGGGGTCCGGTGCCGGAAAACCGGTAGCGTAATACATATTCGAATCCCGTTCGCTGTCTGCAATAATCAGTAGTGCTTTGTTGCTGTTCATGATGTCGATTCTATTAAAATAGTTCTAAATGTCAATGAGCATCCTTTCATTAAGAATAGCTTCTGCCTGTGCGGTAAACTAAAGTAATTAACAATTTATACAAATTGTCCGGCACAATAGCCGGATGACCATGCCCATTGGAGATTGTAACTACCCAGCCAGCCGGTTACATCTACAACTTCACCGATAAAGTAGAGGCCCTTCACTTTCCTTGCTTCAAAGGTTTTGGATGAGAGTTCATCAGTGTCAATGCCTCCACGTGTTACTTCTGCTGTCCTATAGCCCTCGGTATCGGAAGGCCTGATAAGCCATGCATGAAAAATTTCAGCAATCTCATTGATTTCTCTTTCATTGTATTGGTTAACAGGCTTGTTGTGGTACCACAGTTCCAACCACCGATGAGCAACGCCGTCTGGTTAGCAGTTCTCCAATCAGGTTCTTCAGCTCCATTTTCGGCCGTTCCTCCTGCCACTGTTTAATAGTTTCGGTCAGGTCGATATCCGGAAGTAGATTAATAACAATTTCATTCCCAGGTTGCCAATAGTTTGATATCTGCAGTATTGCAGGGCCACTCAGGCCTCTGTGGGTAAAAAGAATGGCTTCTCTGAATGATTGTCCGTTACAGGAAACCTCAGCATCTGCGGATATACCGGAAAGATCACTGAAATCATCCAGATCATCTCTGCTGAAGGTTAGAGGGACCAGGCCTGGTTGACGAGATAAAACTTTGAGCCCAAACTGTTCAGCAACTTCGTATCCAAAACCGGAGGCTCCTATTGTTGGCATAGACAAACCACCGGTTGCTATAACAAGAGATTCGGTTGCATAGGTTTCAGAATCAGTAGTAACAGTAAAACTGCTCTCTTTTTCTATTTTCTTAATCGTGGATCTATTCTGGATCTTCACGTCGGCAAGCCGACACTCTTCCAGTAAAAGATTCAAGATCTCAACGGAGTTTCCATTGCAAAAGAGTTATCCTGATTACCTCTGTTCATAAGAGATATTATACTTTTCAACGAGCGAAAGAAAATCGTGCTGACTGAATCAACTCAATGCCGATTTGCAGAAGTGTGGGTTGTCAGATATATAATGTTCTGATTCCAGGAAAAGATTGGTAAAATTACAGCTTCCACCACCTGAAACCAATATTTTATTTCCCATGCGTTCAGCATGATCCAGAACCAGGACTTTACGTCCTCTCTGCCCAGCCGTCAGCGCGCACATTAACCCTGCCGCACCGGCGCCAATGATTACAACATCGTAGTTTTTCATGGTGACTTTTCCCGGGATCGTTGGCTATGTATCTATAATGCCCACGCCGTTGTCAGATTTTGAGTTCTATTCTACCCTCTAAGAATTTTACTGCCTTTCCTGAAATCAACACACGATTATCGCACAACTCACATGCAAGCTCTCCACCACGGCTTGACACCTGTTTCGCCCTCATTTTTGTTTTGTCCAGTTTTTTTGCCCAGTACGGTACTAGTTGGGTGTGAGCGGAGCCGGTTACAGGATCTTCATCTATTCCATACTTTGGTGCAAAGAAGCGGGATACGAAATCATATTGTTTTGATTTTGCTGTAATGATAACTCCGCGCAGATCGAGCTTCCTCAGATATGCTAGATCTGGCTTAATTGATAAAATATCACATTCTGTTTCAAAAACTACAATGTAGTCCTCCGACCGAAAACACTCAATCGGTGCCCTGTCAAATGCCCTTACTATTTCATACGGCACGTTACAGGGAGCAGGTGTTTGTGTAGGAAGGTCCATGGCAAGCCAGTCGTCTTTATTTAAAACGGACAGGACGCCTGATTTAGTTTCAAACTCAATACTCTCTTGATCGTATCCCAGGATATTAAACAGGACATAAGCTGCTGCCAGGGTTGCGTGGCCACATAGGTCAACTTCGGTTTTTGGTGTAAACCAGCGGAGATGGAATCCATTGCCTTTCGGTACAAAAAAAGCTGTTTCTGAGAGGTTGTTCTCTTCTGCAATAGATTGCATGACATTATCTGGGAGCCACGTTTCAAGTGGGATAACTGCAGCCGGATTTCCCTTAAAAGGCGTGTCTGTGAAAGCGTCAATTTGATAAAGATTTAATTCCAACTATTTCCTTTTAAAAATCCACTTAATTGCTGTTTCTGGAGTACTGTAAAATAAGAAAAATCGGTTGTTATGTCAAAGGGAATATGATATTTAAGAAGGGATAGAAATCAAATGATGTATACTGTGAAATTGCCGGGTTGTTTGTAAGTAGTTTGCATAAGTTTTCTTCAGGCTTGTATTGAAATAGTATGTGTAGATTGATTAAGAAGACGGATTATTTTTGATTATGTTATAGTGTAATAGCAATTAAATTAATTAAAATTTGTTAGTGTGTAATAATAAAAAACATAAACATGGATTTGTTAGCCTAAGTGTGTAAGTATGTTATGATTAGCCAGAATAATTACTGAATATAATATTTACTGCTATTATTAATTATTATTATTGATTACATACAGCCATAAAGTAAAATTATAATATATAGTAAAATTTTTGTTTGTTACCAGCTTCAAGAAGTTGAGAAGAAATAACCAGAGAGGAAAAAATGAAAGCAAAGACAAAAGCTAAAATAAAAGCTAAGGCAATTGCAAAGTCATCAGATACTACTAACCATTATTATAAACTATTGGAGAAGAAGTTTCATAGTTCTGACACTGTGCGTTCGCAAATTGCTGAAATCAAAGAGAAGGCCAAGGACACAGTAATTGAAGAGCCTTTGAAATCTCTTTTCGTTACCTTTAAAGGGGAGGTTATTGGAACCACCTTTGAGAAAACTCTTAAGATTATATCTAAGCACTTTTTTCGTAAAGGTAAGATTGATAATTACAGGACCGATGAAGATAGTGGTGTTGTGGAAGCAAATATAACAGCAACACAAACCGAAGTTGAGGAACTGATTAAACTTCTCATGAAACGTCATTTAGTACTGCATTGTAAGACAGGACTTCCCAAAGGCTCAAGTAACATGTTGATTGTCAATGAAGATGAGAAAAAGCGGTTAAATGACTTCGTACCGGATGATATTTGCTGTAATTACGTTACGACTGCTGAAACCAGGGAAGAATATACAGGCAGGTTGGACGGCTATTTAATTTACAACGGTTTGCCATTAACATCTAAAGTCCTGGGAAGTGAATTAAGATTAAACGAAATTGTAACGTCGAATAAAGTATTTACAAGCACCGGTTTGAAGGAAGTTTTCTTGAATCTGCATTTTATAACTCTGGTTATTATGCTGGATTCTGAACAACACTATTTTCAATACAGGATATTTAAGGAACAGGAAGAAGATCTTAAAATGGTTGAAGAAAATATAGATAATCTTGGGTTCTTTACGGAGCTATTTGAGCACCTTACCAATGAAGGTAATCCGTTGCTGTATAACAATGAACTGTTCCTGGATGTTTTGAAGCTTGAACATATTGTAGAAAAAGATAACTGGAAGGTTCTCCCTGCATATGATAGCTATGTCCATTCAGCGGCAGACAGACTTGATGCGCACTTTAAATTTCTTGAAGAATATAGTCTTGTGCAGGATTGTGCGGGGTCAGTTGAATTGCTACTGGAAAAACTAGATGGAAATTTATCAAGTCACAGTTTGCCTTCTCAAAGCGAGCAAGACGATTTAAGTTCCGGTTACAAGGAGTTGAAACAATTCAGTTCAATTTCAAATCATTCATTATTGAAAAATGATTATCTTGAGTTGCTGGGTGCTTTCAGAAAATTATTGGCGTATATGGATTCTATGTCAGTATCAGACGCTACTAAACAGGAAATATCTCAGAAGGGATCACGTATGCCTGAAAAACCATCCGGAGGCTTAGTTGCAAAACTAAAAAAGCGCACAAGAGATTTGTTGTCTGCCATAGAAGAGTCGTCTCAAGGATCGGTTTCACATAATGAAAAAACCTTAACTGCTGAACAGGAAGGTGAAGTGCGAACTCTTCTATTACAAGTTAAAGATGGGTTTCGTAAAATATCTAAATTGAAAACAGATTCAGGTATGGATGCTCATCTGGAAGCAAGAAAGACTGTGCCTTTCCTCACAAATTTGTCTGATGCATTAGATCAACTGAAGGAATTAATCAAAGACATTAATAAAGGCAAGGATGTACAAGCGCAGTTTAAGGATCTCTTCAGCAGGAAGAATAAATTTGTAATTCTTTCCAATAAACTGTGCAAAATAGTTAAATTTAAGTCTAAACAGGAAGAGAAAAAGATTCGTGGGATTTTGGCTACTTTACAGAAGCTCCTTCATGATAAGCCTTTTATAGCAGATAATTATGAAAGTTTCTTAGATAACGTTAACAATTTGGAAGATTTTGTAAATAGCAAGGATGCTTCTTCCATGAAACAGGCCGATGCAACTCTGTCACTTGCTCAGGAGATGAATCAGAATAAAACATTCGAAAAATTACTCAATATTAAAATCGGAGTTCAAAATATCATTGAAAAGAAAAATGAAATCAGGGGGATTAGTACATTCAAGAAAGAGAGAGAATTTCTCTCCTTTAGCCTGAAGGAGCTTGATGGATTCCTGGACGAGTTAATTGAACTTAATAAAAAATTGAAAGTTACAACCTATTACGGTAAGCAATCTAATGTAGAAAAAACAGAAAAAGAGTTTGATAAATTGATTGTAAAAGTGAATGACATCGCGGATCGTATAACGTCTAGGAAAAGAAGTGATAATAATACGATTAATAAAGAATCTGAACTTTCTATTGATTACTCAAAGAGCTCTATACTTGATAAGAAGAACCTGGAAAAAACAATTATTAGTGCACAATATCAAGTTTCTCAATTATTAGAATTTATTGAGACAGTTAAAGGGTTTCTTGGCCAGCATTCGTTTGTTCACTCCGGAGTCTCTACAAGCTCCCTTTTTGATTCAATAACCTACTTATTGAGTAATACGGACATAAAGCTGTTGGATTTTACCAGTTTGACGGAGGATATGTATAACGAAAGTATTAAGACAATTTTTCAATATCAAGTTGGTGAAACATATAATGAGCCAAAAAAAGGAGATATTGAGAGCTTAATGAAGAAAGTTGAAAAGAAGGCTAGTGTCAAGACATACAAGAGCAAGTGATAATTAAAGATTTTCTTTACGTGATGTAATTCAGGAAATTTATCAAAATACCAAATACTTCGATTGCACTATCGTAAGGCACGTAGGATTAATAAAAAAGGACACATTCCAATTGAAAGTAAATGGTATGTGTCCTTTTTTATTAATCCAGATTATTCCTTTAAATTTCTAAAAAATAGATAAAGCTTTTGTCTTCAGAATATATTCATGGCGCTTTTAAGTCTGCAAAAAGTAAGTATCAGCTTTGGGGGTCCGCTATTATTAGATAAGGCAGATTTACAGTTGGAACGTGGCGAAAGAGTCTGTCTTATTGGTCGTAACGGTGAGGGGAAATCTACTCTGCTTAAGTTGATCAATGGAGAACTGCTGCCTGACTCAGGAGACGTTGCCCGGCAAAAAGGGCTTTGTACCGCTTATCTCTCCCAGGAAATCCCAAAAGAATTAAAAGGTACAGTATTTGAGATCGTGAGTAATGGCTTGGAGAAGGCTGGCCGCAATCATGCAAAACAGAGTGATGGCGATGATTGGGAGGAACGGCATCAGGTTGAAAAAGTGATCTCGCTTATGGAATTGGATGCCAATGCTGAATTCAAAGTTCTTTCCTCAGGTTTAAAACGAAGGGTATTACTCGCAAAGGGTTTGGTTAGTAAACCTGAAATATTGCTACTTGATGAGCCAACTAACCATCTGGATATTGCATCAATCGATTGGTTGGAGGAGTTCTTATTACGTTATGAAGGAACTATTTTTTTTGTTACCCATGACCGCGTGTTCTTGGAAAATATCGCCAGGCGTATCGTTGAGATTGATAGGGGAAATCTTGTTGATTGGGAGTGCGATTATGAAACATTTATCTTGCGCAAGCAGGCAGTACTCGACGCAGAGGAGAAACAATGGTCTGTTTTTGACAAGAAACTGGCAAAGGAAGAAGTGTGGTTACGGCAGGGCATTAAGGCACGTCGTACTCGAAATGAGGGGAGGGTAAGGGGCCTGGAAAAGATGCGTACTCTCCGTAGAGAGAGACGTACTCTGAATGGAACAGTACGAATGCAGGCACAAGAGGCAGAACGTTCCGGGATGAAGGTAATAAATGTAGAAGATCTGGGATATGGGTATGATGATACGCCGGTAATAAGATGTTTTTCTACAACGATTTTGAGGGGTGATAAAGTTGGTATTATAGGCCCTAACGGTGCTGGCAAGTCTACGCTTTTACGTCTTCTGCTTGGCGAACTAACTCCTCAGCAGGGAATTGTACAGCACGGCACTCAGCTTCATATTGCCTATTTTGACCAGCTTCGCGAACAACTGCAGGAGGACAAGTCCGTATTTTACAATATAGGAGATGGGAATGATTATATTTCGTTAAACGGCAAGCAGCAGCATGTGATAGGATATTTACAGAAATTTCTATTTTCACCGGAACGAACACAAACCAGTGTCAACGTCCTTTCCGGTGGAGAACGCAATCGCCTTCTTCTTGCACGGTTGTTTACCAGGCCGGCAAATGTTATAGTTATGGATGAACCAACAAATGATCTGGATGTGGAGACGCTGGAACTTCTGGAGGAGTTGTTGATGGACTATAAGGGTTCACTCCTTCTGGTAAGTCACGACCGTGCTTTTCTAAATAATGTAGTAACCAGTACTATCGTGTTTGAAGGCGATGGCAAGGTTAATGAATATGTTGGTGGTTATGATGACTGGCTCCGACAGAGAAAACAAGTTGAACCTGACACGAAGAAACGTACTCAATTAAAGAGTGATAGGGTGGAGGTGCGTACTGAGCGGCCTCGCAGGCTTAATTATAAGGAACAACGTGAACTTGCAGCCCTGCCACAGAAAATAGAGAAACTGGAAGAAGAGCAGGATCAATTGAACCAGGCGGTGAATGATCCCATGTTGTATAAGAGTGGAAATGATGAGGCCGCTGAAATAAGGACAAGATTGCTAGCTCTGCACTCTGAACTGGATAGCGCCTATAAACGGTGGGAAACGTTGGAAACACTTCAGGACTAATGTTATGACACACAAAGAACACTATACACGGCTTACAAAAGAAAATAGATTGAAACTGATAGAGGAGTCATTGGATTCTATTTATTCCAAAGAGGACTCTGCCAATGCCTATAAGAAGACTGTTGCTCTAATCGACAAGTATAAACGGAAGGTAGAAAGTGCTCCATATTATTTAACACAAAAAGATATTATACTCATAACATATGGGGACCAGGTTTTTCATTCTGGTGAAACGGCACTGGCAACTTTAGCTAGATTTTTGAATGAGTATGTAAGGCACATTATCAACACAGTTCACATACTGCCATTTTACCCGCATTCATCAGACGATGGTTTTTCTATCGTTAACTACAAGGGCGTCTGTCCGCTCAAAGGCTCGTGGAAAGACATAGAAAGTATAAAGAAAAATCATAGAATCATGTTTGATGGTGTTATTAATCACATGTCACAATTGAGTAGATGGTTTAACAATTATTTAGCAGATATTCCAGCGTTTGACGATTTTTTCATAAATGTCGATCCGAGCACAGATTTGTCAAACGTAGTAAGGCCGAGAACATCTCCACTACTCACGGAATTTGTTGATGATGAGGGAAAAATCAGAAATATATGGACAACATTCGGCAGCGATCAGGTAGACTTGAATTATGCTAATTATAAAGTGTTGTTAAAAGTTTTAGATGTATTGCTTTTCTATATCGCTAAAGGTGCTTCGCTTATAAGGCTGGATGCAATTGCTTATATATGGAAAGAGTATGGGACCCCTTGTGTTCATCTTCCAAAAACACACGAGTTGATACAGCTCATGCGTGAAGTAATGCATGCGGTTGCACCTGAGGTTATAATTATTACAGAAACAAATGTGCCTCACGGTGAAAACATTTCATATTTTGGAGGGGGGGATGATGAGGCACAGATGGTCTATAATTTTGCGCTTCCTCCGCTTCTGGCATTTTCTGTTTTAAAATCTAATACAGAAAAACTTACAAATTGGGCAAAAGAGCTAGATATTCCGGGTGATGGGGTATGTTTCTTTAATTTTACAGCAAGTCATGATGGTATTGGCGTCAGAGCAGTAAATGGAATCCTGGATGAAAAGGAGATGAACTTTTTAGTGAGAACCTCTATAGGGCATGGGGGGTATGCTTCATACAGGGCGATCGGAGATGAGGATGAATCTCCATATGAGCTAAATTGCAGCTATATTGATTTGTTGACACATCCGGAAGAGGATGACAATATAAGGGTTAAAAGGATGATACTCTCACAGGCAGTTGTCCTGGCAATGCCCGGAGTGCCTGGTATCTACTTTCATTCACTTGTCGGCTCCAGGAATTATCATGAAGCGGTAAGGAAAACCAGGATCAACAGGTCCATTAATAGAGATAAATTAAATTATGATAATCTAAAAGAACTGCTTGAAGAAGAAGGTAGTTTGCAAAAAATTCTCTTCAAAAGATATAAACAACTTTTATCAATAAGAGTTAACGAGGACGCATTCAATCCCTTTGGTAAATATGAGTTTCTGGATCTGGGAAGTAAGGTATTTGCTATTAAACGATATGCCAGTGATGATAATGAGTCTATACTCGCGCTATTTAATTTTACGGGAGAGAGTGTTAAAATCGTTCTTCAAGATGAGTATACTGGTCATTTGGTCGATATAATTACACATACAAAAATTAATATCCAGGATTTGGCGTTGGAGCCGTATCAAATAGTGTGGTTGAAGAAGCACAGGGAATCCTAGAAAAGATTGTATGTTTGCTTTTCAGTATTCTTGACGAATACGAAGAAAAGAGGCAAATTTAGGAATGCCTGATTTGTAAAACCCGTAGTATTTAAATGTGACGATACTTCCGATAGGAACCGGTCTTTCTTAACATCACCCCTTCTCCTCCTAGAGACTCAATCTCTTTAAGTTTTTTTCGAAGGTGCTCCTCGCTGCTTTCACAGATTAGATGTTCCAGTACTTCAGCAAACAGGTTTGGGTGTTCCATGAACCACCGACGCACAAAATCAAGACGTTTCTCAAAACCTCCTTCTATTCCAGGTGCGTCAAATACAAAATAATGAACCTTTTTCCAATCGGTATCAGCGCTCTCCCGGCGAACAATACTTACAAGTTCCTGGAATTGATCTCTTTCTGTCCAGAGCTCGCCGTCCAGGGGAGTCGGAGGGAGATTCCTGGTAAACCATTCCGGAGCGTGAAAGTGATTCCCCTGGCGAGAAATCTACTCTTTGCCTGTCCAATATCCACGTACACCATCGAGTTTCTCGCTCATCCACCATCCATTGATATTAATTTCCTGGTCCCAGCTATGTGCAAGCATTACAGGTGCCTTTTTCTGTATATTACTACTTAGGTGAGATGGTTGTGGTGGATTCGCATGTGTGGAGACCTGAAGGACACAGACAACAAGAAAGAGGTTTAACTTTGTCAGGAAAATAATGGTGCGTCTTTTCATAACAAATAGTTTTGTGATTTTGAACTTCCTGTTCAATTATGGTTCTGCCCGGTCAGGAATAAACTATTTCCTTATAATTCCTTTTCTCTTTAACATATCCAGAAGGGCTCTGAGGTTTTCTTCAATGGATTTATGTTCTGAATCCAGGATGACATCGGGATTAAGAGGCTCTTCGTATGGTGAGTTTATGCCGGTGAATTGAGGGATTTCTCTGTCAATAGCCTTTTTGTAAAGCCCTGTGGGATCTCTTTGAATGCAGGTTTGTAGACTGCAACGAACAAAGACCTCAAAAAATCTTCCTTCAGGAATCAAGGCTTTGACTTGGTCCCTCTGGCATCTTAGTGGGGAGACAAAGGTACATAAGACAAGAGAGCCGTGTTCATAGAAAACCCTGGCTACCTCTCCGGCTCTTCTGGTATTCTCTATTCTATCCTGATCAGAGAAGCTGAGATCATTGCACAGACCATGGCGAAGTTTGTCCCAGTCTAATAGTGCGGTATGGATTCCTGTGCTGAAGAGAATGCGTTCAAGGCTTTTCGCTATTGTTGATTTACCTGCTCCTGATAAGCCTGTAAACCATATAACTGCGGTTTTGTGTTTGTATCGTTCTTCTCTCTCTTTTAGAGACACCGGATCTCTCTCTATCTCAACTTTGACAGGCAGTTCCTCTTCTGCATCTGTTCTTCCTTCAGCATGGATAGTCTCTTCGATGCTTCTGACAGCGCCACGAATCATCCCGGCTCCAACAGTAAAATTGGTATCAGGATCTATTACTATAAAACTACCTGTTTCCCGGTTCTTATTATATTGATCCAGCATTATTGGTTGAGTAAGTTTTATCTCGGCGCGTCCAATTTCATTCAGCAGCAAAGTGTTGACATCGGTATGATGCGTATCTTTTATTAACTCACAGAAAAGATTATGCTCTGTCGCATCTGTACGGTGCAGGGTGTTTACGTCGAACATATAAATTAACTTGCTGATACTGGCATTAATCGTTCTTGTAGTGTGCTTAATGAAGTAATTTTTGCCTATCTCAAGCTGATCATTTCCCATCCAGCATAAGATGACATCGATATTGGTTTCAACTTGAGGAAGGTTATGCCGTCTGACAATCATATCTCCACGACTGATATCTATTTCATCTTCAAGTGTTATAACAACAGATTGTGGAGCGTGTGCTTCTTCAAGGTCTCCGTCCATTGTTGTGATAGTTTTAACTTTGGAAACCAGTCCAGAGGGGAGTACAGCGATCTCTTCACCCGGGCTGACTGAACCCGCGACAACCCTTCCTGCATAACCTCTGAAATTGAGATCCGGCCGTATAACATATTGCACTGGGAATCTGAAGTCGCGAATATTAAAGTCTGAGCCTATGTGGACATTTTCAAGCGTATGCAATACTGTAGGGCCGTCATACCAGGGAGTTAACTCGCTTTTGACAACGACATTGTCCCCTTTTAGTGCCGAAACCGGAACGTAAGTAATATCCTTAATATCAAGCTTGCGGGAATACTCATCATATTCTTCAACTATTGAATCGTATACATCTTTAGAATAATCAACCAGGTCAATCTTATTGACAGCAACTATCATATGAGATACCTGTAAAAGACTTGCGATGAAACCATGACGCCTTGATTGCTCAAGGACACCTCTACGTGCATCAATAAGTATAATAGCAAGATTGGCAGTAGAAGCGCCGGTAACCATATTTCGTGTGTACTGTACGTGTCCGGGAGTATCGGCAATGATAAACTTTCGTTTAGGAGTCTGGAAATAACGATAAGCCACATCTATAGTTATTCCCTGCTCTCTTTCAGCAGCAAGCCCGTCCGTTAATAGAGATAAATCTATTTCATCTTCACCCTTACGTTTTGCGACCTTTTTGACTGCTTCAAGCTGATCATCGAATATGTTCTCGGTGTCCATAAGGAGCCTGCCAATGAGCGTGGACTTTCCGTCATCTACACTGCCTACAGTGGTGAATCTAAGCAAATTAGCATGATCTGATGATGTAGGTGAATCCATGTTTAGAAATATCCCTCCTTCTTCTTATCCTCCATAGAACTATCGGAAGTCAAATCAATGACACGATTTTCCCTCTCAGATTTACTGGCCTCTTCAACCTCTTTTATTATGTCATCGATTGACCTTGCTTCTGACCTGACGGCTCCAGTACATGGGCTGCATCCCAGGCTCCTGAACCTGCACATGAGTTTTTCCACCTTCTCACCCGGTCTGAGTTTGACCATGTCATCGTATGGAATCAGTACACCGCCTCTGTCGACTACTTCTCTCTCCTGTGCGTAGTATATAGGGACAATGGGTATCTCTTCCTTTTTTAAATAGTACCAGACATCCATTTCTGTCCAGTTACTTATTGGAAAAACCCGAATTGACTCTTCCTCGTTAATACGGCAATTATATAGATTCCAGAGTTCAGGTCTCTGATACTTTGGATCCCACTGCCCGAACTTATCTCTGAAAGAGAATATGCGTTCCTTTGCCCTTGATTTTTCTTCGTCTCGTCGTGACCCGCCAAATGCTGCATCAAATTTATGTCTCTTTATTCCGCCAAGCAATCCTTGAGTCTTTAACTTGGCACAACATTTATCTACTCCTATCTTTTGTGGATGTGTGCCTTCGGAGATCGCCTCATCGTTCTTTTCTACTATAAGCCTGCATCCAATCTCCTTAACATACCTATCTCGAAATTCAATCATCTCCGGAAATTTAAAGCCGGTATCAATATGCATGAGCGGAAATGGTATCTTACCTGGATAAAAGGCTTTTTGAGCAAGACGTACCATTACGCTTGAATCTTTCCCAATGGAATATAGCATGACGGGGTTTGCAAACTCAGCAGCCACTTCACGTATAATATGGATTGATTCTGATTCGAGTTGTTTTAAATAGGAAATATTGGTGTTTTTCAAAAAAACTTCTCCACAACTAACAAGATTAAAGCGCTTCGGTATTCAATTATGGGTAAGCAAAGGGAGGGGTTTAATAATAGATGACTATTACTGGAATAGAAATATCATGCAAAACCTTAATCTTCCTGCCCGCGTATTACTGTATTCTAACGCCTTTTTCCATAAAACGGTTACCTGCAAAACTATTATATAACTATATGAATTATTGACCGTTGTGTCAATGAGAATATAATATTAAGAAGTGACAGTTTTAAAGGAATTAGCGAATAAATTGATATATTTTAATGGATATTTTAATATGGCTACTCAACAACATATGTGTATAATTATTCAATTGATATAAAACTTTTTGTTATTGAGACAGACGATAACCAAATCATCATTTAGAAAGCAGGAAAATGAAATACAAAGATATAGTTGAAAAAATGCAACACTTACATAACGATGGATACTTTAATAGCCACTATTCACCCGAAACTCATGGTACCGGTGATTATAACCAGTTTGCGTATACTACTATTGGAACGTGTGAATGCCCTAAATGCATAGCCCATGCGCTTGCATTCGGGATTGATGATCACTATCTGGACCAAGAGATTACGGAAGAAATTGTTGCAGAGTTAAAAGTTCTTTACGGAATAGACAGTATGAAGGAAGCCTTTACGAAAGAAGAAAAAGACTCTCCGGGAATATTTAATTCCGACGGCGAACTTAACCTGAGCGCGTAATCCTGAGAAGAGGTAAGAAAGCGTTCTCGGGGGGGCTACACCCCCATTGCAAGTTAGCCCCTTCAGTATGGTATAATCATTCTGTCAAGGCATTTGTCAGCGTCCTCGTCCGCCTCTGCCGCCACCAAAACTTTTTTTACCTCCAAATCCGCCTTTACCACTGTTAAAACCTTTGCTGCTTCCGAACCCGCCTTTTGCACCACCATGTCCCTTCTTGCCGCCAAATCCGCCTTTGCCTCCGGGTCCACCCTTACCACCGTGACCTTCACTATCAGCAAGAGCTTCGCCCACTTTAAGAGTACTTCCTTTCAGCTCCTTACCGTCCAGGCTATCGATTGCAGATTTACCCTCCTCGTCAGAATTCATCACAACAAATGCAAATATTTTCGATTGGCCATTATATTTGCTTTTTGTAATTAGAACTGATTCGACTGCTCCGCTCTTTTCGAAAGCCTGTTTTATATCATCTTCACTAATCTCGTCAGATAAATTACCTACATGTATCTTCATTCTAACCTCCTTTACCTTGTTAACAGTAGTCAAACATTCAGATGTTTGATATCTAGAAAATTTTATTATTACAGAGAACTATTCTGCTATTACTATCAAATGATCATCATTCTGGAATACCACTGGAGCGAGTCGTTCCAGATCCTGTGGAGTAACCGCTTTCAGTTTTTCGCCGTACTGCTCATCTGCTTCGGGTGAATTACCTTCCAGTATCTCCATGCTTATGTAATACGCTTGGCTGACACGATCCATACGGCGCATGCCACGGCGTCCTAAAGCTGCGTTGATTGTCTGCTGTACTTCCTCTGCATCGAAAGACGCCTCACGTATAGACCTGATCTCAGCTTTAATACCGGAAACGGCTTTTTCGATATTTTCAGGCCTGGTACCCATAGTAATACGGTACCAATGTGCATCCTCGAATTTTGGGAAATGTGTGCCTATGGAATAGGCGAGTCCCTGTTTTTCTCTAAGATTGAAGGCAAGCCGGTCAGAGAATATATTACTGAGAATGTGCAGTGCCGCTTGATCTTTCTCTTCAACTTCACAGGTATTAGCCACGATAATATATGATTGTGACTTGCCTGTCTTCTGGCGCACTGTTCTGCCGGTCTTACCGAGTTGCAGTTTAAATTCCGGTGGTTTCCATTCGGCCTCTCCCCATTTCCCTCTAAAACATGTTTTTACAAGTGTCATAACCTCATCAATTGGCAGATTGCCTGAGACTGTCAATACCAGGTTTGAGGGATTGTACAGTTTGCCATGAAATGCCTTTACCTCTTCAAGATTAAATTGCTCTATGTCCGCGGCATTACCAAGTGTCCACCCGATTCCCGGGTTTGTAACAAACAGATTATCATACAGCATCCTGTTGGCAACTTTAGGTGTACTTGAAGCCGTTGTTGTAGATAACGAGACGACACTCTTCTGCGCCTGTTCAAATGCGTCCGAAGTAAATAGAGGTTGTGAAACCATCTCTGCCAGCAATTTGATACCTTCATCAAAAAAGAAATCTACCACCTTCAATCTCATATATGCAAAACGGGACGAATTGTAGTAATCGTCGTAAGGGATACTCGGGTTGTCGTGAAGTTTCAGTTCTGCACCGATTGATACAAGCGTATCGTACAGTTTTCCTTCAGGATGGTTTACCGTTCCTCCTTCAAGCAGCATTCGCTGTAAAACCTCTGCCATTCCCCATTTTTCTTTTCCTTCAGACAGACTTCTGCCTTTTGCTGCCAGATGTACACCGACAACACGGCTGTCATGGTTCTCTTTTACTACAACCGTCATACCATTCTCAAGTGTCTCCATATGGTATCGGTTTTGATAGTGGACTCCGGCTGGCCCAGCATGCTTAAACGGAGGCGACATTAATGTAACCACAGGTAACTGGGTACTCAGGTACTGTAACGCAGCGTTCTGAATTGATTCGGGAGTAACCTGCATTATGCTGTCCATGTATCCACTGAGGAAAGTGTATCCGCCTGCGGCAAGATAGCTCGACTTCATCATTGCATAATAGTGCAGCTTCTCCTGCAAATACACCTCCTGAGTTGCCCTTGATATAAGGATAGGTTGAATCTCGTCCATCGGTACAGGGTTGTTTGCCATGCCTTGTACAGCATGTGTAATCAGATCAACAACACGGTCAACATCACTGTTTAAGGGTAGATTTGCGGAGATCTGCAGTGTGGAGAAATCGCTGTTAAATGTTACGCTAGTATCGACTGAATTAACCAGGCCTTGATTGGAATCCTGCTCAAACAGTACGTCCAGAATCGAGTCCTTCTTGCCTCCAAGAAAATCTGCAACCATCTGTAGGGAAAAGAAGTTCTCTGACGAAGGTGCAGGTAATATATAACCCATATTAAGATAGTGACGGTCGTCAGGGAACTGTCCCATACCGTTCGCACGGGTGATCTTCAGAGTCTCCGGAGGTGTCAGCAAGACCTGTTTATGTTCAGGAAGATGTCCTGCAGCGTAAGGGCCGTACTTCTTCTTCACCAGCTCTACCATATCAGTTGTTGTGAAATCTCCGATAACCATCAATGTCATATTGTTAGGCACATACCAGTTATGATAGTACTCCAGTACATCATCACGTTTCAGATGAGTAATAGTGGAGACAGTTCCGAGCACCGGACACTCATAAGGTGTGCCGGAGAACAGAGTTTTTGAGAAGTGGTTGTTTACCTGGGTCGATGGCCGGTCTGCACCCTTGCCAATCTCTTCAATTACGATTCCTCGTTCCTTTTCAAACTTTCCCGGAGGCAGAGTAGAGTTGAAAAGCATGTCCGCCTGTATATCCATTCCCTGCTCAATATACTCCCTCGGCATCAGGATCATAAAGTTGGTGTAATCAGGTCCGGTATGGGCATTGTTATAACCACCGTAATAATCCATATCTTCATAGAGTTTCTTCTGAGTACGTGTTTTCGTACCGTTGAAGAGCAGATGTTCAAGAAAATGCGCAGACCCGTTTGTTGCTGCATCCTCATTGCGGCTCCCTGTCTTAACGATTGTAAATGCAGTGATCATCGGACTGGCATGGTTTTCAATAAGAATGACCTCCATCCCGTTATCAAGATAGAAGACCGAAGCGTTCTGCATCTCACCAAACATGGACAACGCCTGATCCTGCAACTCATCAGCCTTGCACGCAAAACAGCTTATTCCTATAAGCAAAATATGTATTACAAATATGTTTATGATATTTTTTTTCATTATATTAATTTTTTCTTTGCGCTCTCTGCGCCTTCCTGCCCGACGTGTTGTTTGGCGGGTGCGGTGAAAAGATCATTTCTCAAGACTATACAACAGCTTTATCTCCTCTGCCCAGATCGTATCATCTATCGTCTCCAGCACCATGGGGATCTCATCAAAGCGTTTGTCGTTCATAATAAAACGGAACGGTTCAACTCCCAACTTTCCCTTACCGATACTCTGATGCCTGTCCACACGGGCGCCGAGATCAGGCTTTGAATCATTCAAGTGCATTCCGCTCAGATATTTAAACCCGACGATTTTCTCGAACTCATCCATTGTCGCCTTAAAGGTCTTCTTTGTTCGAAGATCGTAACCGGCAGTAAAAGTGTGGCAGGTATCCAGGCAGACACCTACTCTCGTTTTATCCTCAACGTCATCTATGATAGCGGCTAAATGTTCAAACCGGAAGCCCATATTGGTCCCCTGACCGGCAGTATTCTCTATGACTGCTGTAACACCTTTAGTCCTGTCCAGGGCGATGTTAATCGACTCTGCGATTCTCTTCAGGCAGGCATCCTCTTCGATCTTCTTAAGATGGCTGCCCGGGTGAAAATTCAGCAATGTCAAGCCCAGCTGTTCACATCGTTGCATCTCATCAAGAAAAGCATCTCTCGATTTCTCCAACCCCTCTTTTTCCGGATGTCCAAGGTTTATCAGGTAACTGTCATGCGGGAGTACATATTCCGGCAGATACCCGCACTCTTTACAGTTTTCCTTGAATTTATCAATATTATCGCTGGTAAACGGCTTTGCCTTCCACTGTCTCTGATTCTTCGTAAAGAGGGCAAGCGCCTTTGCACCTATTGCTTTAGCGTTCAATGGAGCGTTCTCAACGCCGCCACCTGCACTTACATGAGCCCCGACTCGTTTCATCTCATTTGTTCCTATATATAAGCAATATTTGTATCTATATTTGCTAAATTATCAGTAAATATTGTACATTTAACGGGTTTGATTACAAGGATTTATTGCAGAGATCCACAAGGACAGACATATATGAAAATAAAAAAACTCACACAAAGGCGCAAAGAGCGCAAAGGGAAGAATTAAGGGGTGTTGCGAGTTGCAGTTTACGAGGAAGGGCAAATATACGGGTGTTGAGAAAACAGGTGAGAAGTGGCTTGGGGTCAAACCCGATCTGTTGACAGAAATAAAAAAAGGGGCACTGGTATTTGACTACCTACGCCCCTTCATAAAATATCTGGTCACAAAGTTGTACCGGTTTGATTACTGCGGCAAAAGCTGTCCGCGATAGTACCTTTCTGTAACTACTCCAGTCACTTCAACATTGTTTTCGTTATCGTCGCATATCTCAAGTGTTACAGTATCTCCAATTCTTGCTGGTTCTTCTGTCTTACCATATGTACCGCATTCCAGTTTTACATCCATCTTTCAATCCTCCTTTATAAAAGATCAAAAAAATATTACCTCTACCACATTAAGGTATTGGTAATACGTTAATGTGGTAGAGGTAATTTAACGGCGTGCCATTAAATCACGCAAAAGACCTGCCAATAATAAATCTTGTTATCTATTATTAAATCTGCTTTTAACTTTACCTACTTCAAAAATCAATAACCCTGCTTCTGGTAGAAAGGGCTTTACTTTATAACTATTGTATATGTAACGCCTTAGAAGTAGGTTTTTTTGAAAAAAGTTTAATCTCTTATAGCTTTGGGTAAGGTTTATTTGCCTTCCAACTATTCTGAAATTTAGACGCTTTGTATATTAATTCAGCACTAATAATTATATTAGAAAATGTCTTATATCAGCCGTTGTTCAACTGTTTTGTAACGTTTAAAACTATGTCTCTTATATGGTTTATATGCAATATATGTATAAGCGTAATCTTGTTAAATAATTATTAAAATGATAATAATTAATTGGTTTAAATCAACCGCTTTCATAAATGATATTATTGGGATAGTTCTTGATCTTCTTCAATAAAACCTGAAAAATGATTGTAGTTTTTGTTGAACTATAATGAGTTTGGTAGATAAAAGCTGTATTAAGGTAATTGAGAAAAGAGAAGAGGATGATCTCTGAAGACAGGCAAAGCAGTACTATTTATCATTCTGAATATCTTTACAATTCAGCAGGATGTGTTCTGCATGCTTCTGCAGGTGATAGCCTACTATTGCCATTTCAAACGCATATTTTAACATCTTGGGATATTGGAGAATTGTTCTTAAAAGGAACTTCAAATATGCATATCCCTGCTTTGATAATATCTGCCGCTTGAAAGATATCATAATTGCGAGCACTTCAGTTTTTCCTATGTGTATACTGTCGTACTTGACAGATTCCATATTTTTAAACTGTGCCAGACAACGTTTAAAATAGTTAGACAGTGTTGGATCGTAAAGCTCTTTAAGGACGTGCTTATATCCTTTGATAAGATTCTGTTTGTCCAACTCTGGAATATAGTTTAAATTGGCATCCATATTGTCACAAATGGACTCTCTGATGAGCCGTCCTTCCCGTTCAAGCCGGTTATAAAGGTCTGTTCCCCGTACTACTGTCAATAACCCGACTACGGCAATTGCAATTCCGGTATCCTTGATAAAGTTAATTTGTGTGTCAAAGATTTCCGGCCCATCTCCATCTAATCCCAGGATAAATCCACCCGCAACCATAATACCCTTTTTCTGAATAGTCTTGACTGCATTGTGCAGGTAATCGTCCTCATTTTTCTTGGTGTTTTGGTTCTTATTCAATTTCTTAAGCGTATCCGGATTTGGGCTCTCAATTCCCAGGAATACTGAAGTAAGCCTGGCCTCTACCATAGAATCCAGTAATGGTTCCAGCTCAGCGAGTGTCATGCTGGCCTCAGTGTAAAAGGAGAATGGGTAGTTTTTCTCTTTCTGCCAATCCGCAATTGCACTTAAGAGGCGTAACGCATTAGCTTTATTTCCGATGAAATTGTCGTCGACGAGAAAGATAGGTCCGCGCCATCCGATGTCAAAAAGAATTTCAAAATCATCCAGCATCTGCTCATTCGATTTGGTCCGGGGTATTTTGCCAAAGAGATTCGTAATTTCACAGAATTCACAATCAAAAGGACACCCTCTGGAAAACTGTGCAGCCATAGACCTGTATGCGTTTAGGTCCAGAAGGTCAAAACGAGGTGATACTGCTTTCGACATTTCAGGCAGTCTTGAGGCACGATAGATTTTCTTCGCATTGCCATTTTCAAAATCCGCAAGAAATTCAGGGAAAATTTCTTCTCCCTCACCTAAGACAAAATGATCCACGCCTTCAATATCATCATGGTATGATGTGGCAAGCGGCCCTCCAACCACTACAGGTACACCTGACAGGTTGCATTCTGCAATTACAGATCGCAGTGATTTTTGCTGGGCAATCTGGGATGAGGTTAGAACAAAATCTGCCCATGAGATATGTTCACTCCTGAGAGAAGTGACATTCATATCGACAAGCTTTAACTCGTAGCGGTCTTTTGGAAGCATGCCGGCAATAGTAAGCAGTCCGAGCGGCGGCATGTTAGCCTTTTTTCCGATAAACTCTATAGCATGCTGAAGCCCCCAAAATGATATAGGGAATTCAGGGTATACCAACAATACTTTCTTCATGACTTTGCTTCACTACAAGTTATAAAAGCACACTAATTATCGTGATAGAAGAGGTAAAGCCTTACTTTGACTGCGTTTACTATAACACTAAACATAGAATTGGTGGGACGTACTCAACGTGATTATTAATGCGCATTATACTTTAATGCTTAGGTCATTGTCAAAATCTAATTCGTCTGCACAGCAACATGTTTTTTTGCAATTATTGCTGCACCAAGTGCTCCCGCTATTTGAGGTTCGTCCGGAAGGTTGACTTTTTTGGGTGCTAGTTCTTCCTTCAGCTTCTCACAAACACCGATGTTCTTCATTACGCCTCCGGTGAGCGTTATCTCCTCTTCGATAGGGACTCGTTGCACGAGGCTTAATACCTTCCTTGCAATTGCGGAGTGAAGACCGCTGATAATGTCCTCCTTAGGAAGCTTCTGATGGATCAGGGAGATTACTTCAGATTCAGCGAATACGGTACACATACTGCTGATTGATGTTTCCTTTGATGACTTCTGAGACAGCGTTCCCATATCATTTATATCGACATCCAGCACTCCTGCCATAACTTCCAGAAACCTTCCTGTGCCTGCGGCACATTTATCATTCATCATAAAATCAACTACCTTGGCTTTGTTATTTTTCCGGGTCATTATCGCGATCGCTTTGGAATCCTGTCCGCCGATATCTATTATCGTTCTCGTATTTGGGAAGAAATGATGTGCGCCCTGAGCATGGCATGTAATCTCAGTGACAGATTTGTCCGCGAACGGAACATTATTGCGACCATAACCGGTCGCGACTGTATAGTCAATATTTTCTTTGGTAAGATTTGCCCTTTCCAGGGCTGCATCAAGGGCCTCATTCGCCGTTTTCTCCATATCTATCTGAGAGGGGAGTACGACGTAACTTAATATCTCATTCTCCTCTCCTGCCAATACAACTTCAGTTGATACGGAACCGATATCAATACCTGCTGTTATCATCTCTGCTTTTATCCTTCCTATTTATCTTCCAGAACTTCCAGAAACGCATCTAGACGTGTTCTTACCTGTTCTTTTGAATAGTTTCTCTTATCCACACATTCAAGGTCTAATATATAAAATGGAATATCTCCTTCCTTACGAAGGCTTTCCTTTACCATCTGGGAAAGGCTGTTGAAGTGTCTACAGCCCCATGGCGCCATCCATATGATACCATCTATTGAGTACTCTTTAATCATTGTTGAAATCCATCTGGACATTCTTTCGTAGGGGCCGATGGACTGGTTAGCCAGAAGTTTTTTAGCAAGCGATTGAAACGGCTTTTGCGGGTCCATCTCATCCCACGTAATCAGATTTACCATTTCGAATGCGACAACAGCGTTGTGTTCAATCTCAAGGTACTGGAAGATCTCATCATTATAATAGGGCCTTAAGTGGCACCATAGTAACCTATGCTGCTCGTCTTCAACAGCGGATATCCCTTTTTCAATTCTCTCTTCCAACTCTTCACACAAAAGCTTTGAAATCCTTACAAACGATTTCGAACCCCACAACTGCGAGATAGATCCGATGTGGTCAATAGCTTCACAACCGAGCATAGGGCTGGGTTTGTGCTTCCTCAGGTCCATTGCCTTCTTAAAATAGTTGCAGGCTTCATTAGAGATTGCAATGGTTTCTGATAATTTATCACGACTGAATTCACTGCCTGTTTCACGGGCTATCGAAAGAGTTATCTCTTCCAATTGATCCGCTACTAAATCGCAGGCGTCTTCTCCTTCCGAGAAGAAAGGAATGTGAAGGTAGTGGTGCAGACTTTTGTACTCTTCCGCGAAGATATCAAAGATCATCGGATCTCCGTCGCAATAGTATGAACTGGATATAAGCGCATCAGGTTTGGGTAGAATATCTTTACGGGACGCACCAAGGACACCTCTCAAAAATGTACAAGAGTCCCGTGAAAATCCCTGATTTTCCGAAGCGGTAAGCATATCGGTACACATGTCAACCCCAGCTGCCATGGCACTGAAGGTTTCAATATATAATGGCACTCCTCCAATTGCGTATATAATTTCTGACGGTACAAATGTACTCTTCCAGACAACCGTAGAGGTGTCGCGGAAGCTCTCCATAAACAGTTTATACATGGCCCTCTCTCTTGCCTGTGAACCTTTCAGTGGAGAGTAGAAACGTGGCCGTTTCATTCTGTTCTGAAATTGATCACTGAAGTACCGTTTCTGCTGCTGCCTTTTTGTCTCTGTTACTGTCATAATTTATTCTCTGTGCCTTAGTGTCTTAGTGTGATTGTTTTTTAGTTATACAAGCATTTCAGTAAAGGCCTGTACTCTTGTCTCTATCTGTCCAAGATTTGTTACAAAATTCTCTGCTTCAATGAATAGTAGTGGATATCCCTCTTTCTGGAATTTGTTTTTTATATAAGGGTACTCGAAAAGATGAGTATCATCAAATTTAAGGGCAAAATAGACAATGCCGTCAATAGAGTACTCTTCTGTCATATTGAGGAGATAGTTCCATCTCGCTTCCGTATCCACCATTCGCGCAGTTGGTATGGTAAGGTATCTCTGTGCCAGTGCTTCAACGGGATTGTCCGGTTTTTCATCAACCTCAGTAGAAAGGTACTGCATTCCCAGGCAGAGATCCTCGCATACCACATTTGCTCCTAAAGACTCTATAAGGCCGATAAAACTTGACGATCCCATAAAGCTGCCCATAATCATTATTCGAGGGCCGTCTGTAGTTACTTGAGAACCGTTTGATTCAACTTTTTCACATTTCTCAAGGAATCCTTTGAGAGCACGGTTTACCGTCTGTTTATCATTAGACTGACACCATTTGGTCATCTCAAAAAACTCTTTACCTGTAAATGGAATAGAATTGCTTTTTCTTTTCTCACTCAGTTTTGTAAGGAGTGTTCGCGTTGTGTTACAGATATGAATGGCTTCTTTTAATTTCTCGTCTGTTATCTCCACTCCAAAAGTCTTCTCCAGATCACGCTTCAGGTGAGACAGGAAGAGGTTAAATGCTTTTAAACCGAGTGCATCTGAGCTCTTGGGTATATCAAGGAAAAATACCTTCGCAGAAGGAGCACCTGTCCGCCAGGCGTCATAGAGCCTGCGATGTCCGTCGCTGATATTTGCTATAATAACTCCGTCCAGAAAAGAGTAGGTTCCATCCAGTGCCCCTTCAAGACTATCAAGCACATATGGATCAAATGTCTTGGGAAGGTAAGCATTAGCCAGTTTTGCCGGTTTTTCACTACCGCAGACACGAAAAGGCGTCCTTCCTGCCGCGATAATTAACTCCTCAGGCACGTTTATAGATAAAAAACCGATTCGACCGTCAGTACCTGCCGAACTATTTACCTCATCTATGTCAAAAAAACCTCTCTGTTTCTCCATATTCTAAAAATAGTAACATAGCCCATAACCCTCAGTCAAATATTTTACTTTGATCAATTTAATGAAACGACAATTTAGTAGATTGTGGAAATAGTATGATTATAATAGAAAGGTAATTAATAAGAAAAACGGTAAGAATTACCATAATTAGCGGAGAAAATAAATGAATTACAGATTATTCTGTCGTTCCTTACTGATCACCTTTTTTGTCCTGATCGTTTCGTCAGCAGCATTCGGGCAGGTTGCACACGACATTAAGGTCAAGCTGGAGCCGGAAAGACATTTGATAGAGGTGGTAGATGGAATTGTCTTGTCACAGGAGTTGTTGAAATCAGAACCACTCTATTTCACGATTCATCATGGGTTCGAACCTGAAGTTTTAGATAAAGATATAATACTGAGAAAAACTTCCGGTGCGGAAGCAGGTAGATTTTTCGCTGATAGTCCATCTCTACAACAGAGTAGTATGAAAATGGAACTTTTTGAAGTCAGTCTGCCGGAGGGAACCGATCGGTTTACACTCAAATATGCAGGAGAGATCTATCATCCTGTTCAGGAATATGGAGAAGAGTACGCACGCAGTTTCAGTGTGTCGCCCGGTATTATTTCACCGGAAGGTATCTTCCTGAGTGGATCAACTATCTGGTATCCTCATTTTGTAGACGAACTGGTAACGTTCGATCTGGATGTTGAATTGCCGGCAGGGTGGTCGTCAGTGAGCCAGGGTACTCGTGCTAGTACCGAGACCGGTATAGATTCCAGACGTGATGTATGGGTGGCAGACACTCCACAGGAAGAGATATACCTGATATCTTCTGAATTTACAGAATACAGCCAGGCTGCGGGTGCTGTTGAAGCAATGGCTTTCTTACGAAACCCGGATTCACAGCTTGCGCAGAAATACCTGGATACAACCGCACAGTACCTTGAGATGTATCGGAAGCTTCTCGGCCCGTATCCATACACCAAGTTTGCACTTGTTGAGAATTTCTGGGAGACCGGTTACGGTATGCCGTCATTCACTCTGCTTGGTCCCAGGGTGATTCGCTTTCCATTTATCCTTCACTCCTCTTATCCTCACGAGATCCTTCACAACTGGTGGGGTAACGGGGTATACACTGATTACGAAAAAGGCAACTGGGCGGAAGGTTTGACAACGTACCTCGCCGACCATCTCATTAAAGAACAGCGTGGTGCGGGCGTAGAGTACCGTCGTTCAGTTCTACAGAAATATACTAACTATGTAACCGCAAATAAGGAGAAGGATTTTCCGCTGACCCAATTCCGTTCCCGGCACAGTGCAGTCACTGAGGCGGTCGGCTATGGTAAGACCATGATGCTTTTTCATATGGTTAGGCAGCAGCTGGGTGATCAGAATTTTGTCAAGGCTCTTCATAAGTTTTATCGAAAGTATAAGTTCAAGGTTGCTTCCTTTGTTGATGTTAAAACGGTCTTCAATAATGTGAATGATGAATCTCTGGGACCTCTGTTTGAACAGTGGGTGAAGAGAACCGGTTCTCCTTCACTGAAAGTAAGCCAGGCGGTTGCAAAGCCAAAAGGAGATGGTTATGTGTTGTCAGCTATTATTGAACAGACCCAGGAAGAAGATCCATATCGATTAAAGTTGCCAATTGCCGTCCGTATGGAAGGGGTTGCTAAGGCATACCAAACCAGCGTGGATATTGATGCTAAACAGTACAAACTGGAACTCAATTTTCCTATGCGTCCGCTACAACTGGACGTCGATCCTGAATTCGATGTCTTCCGTACATTGGATCACAATGAGAGCCCGCCTGCGTTAAGCCAGGTGTTCGGAGCCAAACGTGTATTGATTGTGTTGCCCGCGAGTGCCTCTGAACCGATTCGTCTGGGCTATCAAGATCTGGCAGATGGCTGGTGGCAAGGCCGTTCTGTGAACATGGAGATAAAGCTTGATAGCGAACTGGATGAATTACCGGATGACCGAGCGGTATGGTTGTTCGGATGGGAAAACCGTTTTCTTCCTGTTATTAATAAAGCACTTTCAGACTACGATTTTGTCGATAAGGAGAGTGGTGTATCTATCGAGGGTACTGAAATGAAACGCACTCAACATTCAACTGTGGTGATGGCGCGGCATCCGTCTAACAGCGCTCATGCTCTGGCTTGGGTGGCTACGGATAATGTGGCCGCGATGCCCGGGCTTGGAAGGAAGCTGCCACACTACAACAAATACAGCTATCTTGGATTTACTGGTGATGAACCTTCCAATGTTTTTAAAGGCCAATGGCCTGTGGTCAATTCACCAATGTCGATTGCAATTTCTCAGGAAGATGGTAAAGAAGTTGAACAAACAACAGCTAAGCTGGCGCCACGTTCTGCCCTTGCGCAGTTGCCTCCTGTTTTCTCTGAAGCGAGAATGTTAAAGGATATTGAATACCTTGCTTCTGACGAGCTGGCCGGAAGGGGGCTTGGTAGTGAAGGGCTGGACAGGGCTGCTGAATATATTGCTAACCAGTTAACTAATGCCGGTATAAAACCCTGCGGAGATGGTCCTGACGGTTATTTCCAAACCTGGACGGAAGATATAGATATGCCTGGTCGTGATGTTGTTACGATTAAGAACGTTATAGGGATCATACCGGGCAGGAATCCGGAATTTAAAGGGCAGAGTGTGGTTATTGGGGCACATTATGATTCACATGGACTTGGATGGCCTGACGTTCTTAAAGGCAACAAAGGTAAAATTCATCACGGCGCCGATGACAATGCCAGCGGGGTCGCCGTCTTGCTGGAATTTGCAAGGTTGGTTGGCAAGAAATGGCAACCTAAACGTACAATAATATTTGTTGCATTTAGTGCTGAAGAAGCTGGCAAGCTCGGTTCGTTACATTATGTAAATCATGCAGAAAAGTATCCTGTCTCTAAAATGATTGCAATGATCAATCTTGATACCGTAGGCCAGTTAGGGAAGGATTCACTGACCATATTCGGTAATTACTCAGCGCGCGAATGGGTACATATCTTTCGTGGAGCAGGATATGTAACGGGAGTTCCTATCAAACAGTCGACCCTTGATACCGGCAATGGAGACGAAAAGAGTTTTATTGATGCAGGTGTGCCATCGGTGCATCTCTTTAGCGGTGCGCGTGACAACTATCACCGTCCATCTGATACTGCTGATAGAATAGATACGGCAGGCCTTGTAAAAACAGCGGCAGTCTTGAAGGAAGCAGTTGAGTACCTTGCTGCAAGGCCAGAGCCTCTGGTCTCAACACTGACTGTGCCGAAAGGGAGGTCTGCTCCACAGGCTAAACAGCCACACAAGAAAAGGCGTGTTGTTCTGGGTACTGTCCCTGCCTATGATTTTACAGGTAAAGGTGTTCGGCTTGACGGTGTTACAACCGGTTCACCGGCAGAGAAAGTCGGGCTTCAGAAGGGTGACATCATTGTGCGTATAGGAGAAACAGAAATTGAAGATCTGGAATCTTTTTCCGATGTATTAAAGACGTTACAGGCAGGTAATGAGATTATGCTTGTTTTTATGCGTGATGGCACAGAACACACTGTTACTCCGAAGGTTGTCGAGAGATAATGTATTCCATCTCAGAGGCACGGCGAGATACAGTTTCCAGAATCCGGTAAGCGAGAGATGGGTCTTCATTTATTTTTTGATAAAGTGTCTTTCTGCCTACAGTGATTATTTGAACATCTCCCAGCGCTTTTATAGTAGAGCGTACTTTCCCCATGCTTTTTGCACGTCCAAAGAGAGGTACCGTTCCAAAAAAATCTCCTTCACCCAATACTGTTATACGAAAAGGATTGTCGGTATTGTCACCCTTCTCATGAATTACCTCTACCTGTCCTGACTGGATAACGTGCATATGTTCACCATTCTCACCTTGACGTATAATCACATCTCCATTCTGATAGGTTTTTTCCAGACTACTTTCTTTCATGCAATCCCCCTTTTGGTTTTACCATTTTTGCAACTCTGAGCTGAAATTATTTATGCTCAATCTACCCAGTCGGCAATAAATATATTCGTTTCGTGCGGTCTGCTGTTGTTACGATTTGAAGCAAAGACCAGTTTCTTGCCGTCATGACTGAACATGGGGAAACCGTCGAATGTCGGGTTATACGATATACGTTCGATCTCTTTGCTTTTTACGTCAACCATATACATCTCAAAGTTCCGATGTTGGGGATCATCCATGTTGGAGACAAAGATCACTTTTTTACCGTTCGGGTGGAAATATGGGCCAAAATTAGCGGCACCGTTAGATGTCAACTGGATAGGCTTGCGATCTTTCAGGTTCATTACATATATTTCAAGTTTGCTTGGGCGTATTAAACCGTTTTTGAGAAGATCTACATAATCTGCAAGTTCTTCTTTCTGCGGCCTTGACGCACGCCAGCATATCCACTCTCCGTCGAGCGAGAAGAAAGCACCTCCATCATAGCCGGGAGCATCAGTCAGCTGTTCTATGTTAGAACCGTCAGGATCCATCAAAAACAGTTCCAGATCTCCGGTACGTACAGATGTGAAAATTATCCTGTCTCCTTTTGGTGAATAAACCCCTTCGGCGTCATATCCGGGTGTGTCAGTCAGACGGACAAGATTTGATCCGTCCGGGTCAGCCGAGAAAATATCAAAGCTCTTATATAACGCCCAGACATAACCCTTAGACATGTCCGGCTTGGGTGGACATGCTTCTCCTCCCAAATGAGTAGACGCATAAATTATAGATTTATAGTCAGGAGCAATGAAAGAACATGTGGTAGCGCCTTTACTTGACGATACCATCTTTACGTTGCTGCCATCTGCATCCATGGTAAAGATTGCATCGCATTGGAGATCATCACGTTTCGACTGGAAAACCAGCTTATCTGCATTATATGAAAAGTAAGCCTCGGCGTTCTCTCCACCGAAAGTAAGTTGTTTGACATTTTTTAAATGTTTTTCACCATCGAAGATAGTAACTTCAGCCTGTTTTTCAGTAACTACAGGTTTCTTTTCAGAAACGATAGTTTCCGGCTTAGTATTAGCACATCCGATCAAAGCCAGAGAGACTGCAATGGAAATAATAAATAACTTCAATTTTCTTCTCCCGTTAAAAAAGTATTATTGATAACTGAATTTGTCAGGTTTTATGATAATATATAACCAATTTATAAGGTTTCTTTACGAAAGTAAAACAAAAATTATATATTCCCATGCCTATTTCATGTTATCAAAGCAGAAAGCCGGAACTACTCTCACCTGCCGGCAATATGGAGAGTTTCTTTGCCGCTGTTGAAAATGGAGCAGATGCGGTCTATTTTGGCTTAAAGGATTTCAGCGCCCGTGCAAGTGCACAGAACTTCTCCCTGGACGATGCCAGCAAGGCCATTGCCTTTGCACACTGTAAGTCAATTAAGGCCTATATCGCTCTTAATACGCTGGTAAAGACTTCAGAATTTGAAATGGCTGTTGACCTTTTAATAGCACTGGAAGAGATGCAGCCTGATGCAATTATCATCCAGGATCTGGGGCTTCTCTATTTGATCCAATCTCAATTTTCCGGATTGAATGTTCACGCCAGTACACAAATGACCATCCATAATCTTGCCGGAGCTAAGCAAATGGAGCAGCTTGGATTTAAACGGGTTGTTCTGGCAAGGGAATTGTCAGTTGCTGAGATAAAAAATATTGTAGAAAACTCTTCAATAGAGATAGAGACATTTATTCACGGCGCTTTGTGCTACTCCTATTCAGGTCTATGTTTCTTCAGCAGTATGATAGGGGGCAGAAGTGGAAATCGAGGAAGGTGTGCGCAACCCTGCAGGAAACCTTATCATTCCACGTCAGGTGAAGGGGGATATCTCTTTTCCATGAAAGACTTGCTTACTCTTTCCGAGATAGGAGATTTAGTAGATGCCGGAGTTAGTTCATTGAAAATCGAGGGGCGCATGAAATCACCTGACTACGTAGCTGTCGTAACAGATGCTTATCGAAAGGCAATAGACGGAGAGCTGTCAGATCAGGGTGAGATTGCCAATCGTATAAAAACAGTATTCAGTCGTGAGACGACCTCTGCACACGTAACGGGGAAGAACAATCTGTCGGTTAAAAAGGATTTTGATATTAGTCAGATCAAATCTGCAGATATAGTTAATCCTTCTTATCCTGCAAATATGGGACTTTATGCAGGAGAGGTGATAAAGTCGGAGAGGAATTATATAGATGTGAGGGCAGAGGCCAATATTGGCGTAAGAGATTTATTACAGGTATTTGATACTGTGTCTGCAAAACCTGCACTGCTTCACGTGAAGACGATTAAGGTAAACGGGAAAAGAGTGTTTAATGTTGAGTGCGGTGATATTGCGGTTATCAATTCCGAGCAGAAGATTAAGCTTGGTGCAAAGCTCTATATCGTCTCTTCCCAGAAGACCAAAGAGACATTTGTCCAAAAGATTCCTAAAAAACTTATATCTACTAAGATGCCGGTGAAGCTGGATGTTAAAATAGAGCCAGATAGTGTTACTGTAAGTGGCGAGATAATGCATTTCATGTTTAAGAAGGACTATCCCCTGATGATTGAGAAAAGTATTAGCCGGATAACAAATGAGGAGGATATAAAGGGCTGTTTCTCGCGTTTGGGAAAAACAACCTTTGACCTGGAGAATATACGTGTCGATATATCAGAAGGATTATTTATTCCATTGAGTGTGTTAAATAATATCAGGCGGGAATATTTTAACGAGTTATCAGCTGCATGGCAGGATGAGAGGGCGTTCAAGTGTGAAGAGGTAAAGAGATGGCTAGAGGGGGAATCTGTTATGTTCGGTAATTCTAAAAACGAAGAAGATCAACTACATAATGCGAACATCAAAAACGAAATCCGGTTGTCTCTGAAAATTGACAGGCTAAATTGTCTGGACTCTGTCCTTACAGAAAAAATATACAAACTTTATATTGTGTTAACAGATAAATCAATATCTTACTTACAGAAAAACGATGACATTGTAGATATCTTATTGAAGGAAAAGGAGAAGATCGTATTCTCTTTGCCTGTAATAATGCGGGATATAGGGAACGGGCTTGATACATATAACTATTTTGAAGAATCTGTTCGCGTATTGATAAAGAAAGGCTTCAGGCAGTTTCAAATCGGTAACCTGGGGGCAATGGATCTGTTTGATGATGCAGACGTTATTTTGTATGCAGACTACCCATTATACTCTTTGAATCATCTTTCTGTAATAAAGCTACGTAAATTGGGATTTGAACGACAAACCCTGTCTCCTGAGGATGGAATGGAGAATCTGAAGAGACTGCTTTCTGACAATACTGACTTGATTCTTTACCAGGATACACCTCTCTTTACATCCGAGGTGTGCGTCTGGGCAAATATGAAAAGTGCGTGTCCCGGGATCGACCGATGCGGCTTTGAAAAGAAGGTGCTTGCAAACGAGTACGGCGACAGGTTTATCGCAATAAATGAGGCGTGCAGAACAGTGATTATTAACGAAAGGCCTTTCTCAATTATTCACCTCATTCAGGCATTTCTTGAGGCCGGGCACAGGGATTACCGGATTGATTTATGCTATAAAGATTATACAGCTGAGATGATTCGTGACGTACTTTTCGGAATTCAAAGTGCAAAGAGAGTGAAAAATTCAACTATAGGAAATTTCGATAGGGGGCTATTGTAGGAATCGAGAAGAATTATTTCTGAACCATGAACTTGACAAAAAAATGTGATATTGTTACCATTGTTTTTCGGCTTAAGAGGAGCAAAGTTGATTGGTGAAAAGCTGAGATCATTGAATGGAAGTTATAACAGAGATTAATGAGATGCGTGCAAGGGTACTTTCTGCCAAGGACAGGAAAAGGTCTATTGGATTAGTACCGACAATGGGAGTGCTTCATGACGGCCATATAAGCTTGATACGAAGTGCAAGGAAAGAGAATGATGAAGTTGTTGTAAGCATATATCTGAATCCCACACAGTTTGACAATAATGACGATTTCGATAAATATCCACGCCAGTTGAATAAGGATATCGATGTCATACGAAAAGAGAATGCGGATGTAGTTTTTGCACCCTGTACTGAAGAGATGTACCCGGAAGGATTTTGTACTAATGTGACAGATGATAGACTTTCGGATACTATGTGCGGCAGGGTAAGGCCCGGACATTTCAATGGTGTGTCTACAATTGTAACAAAATTGTTCAATATCATTCAGCCTGATTTGGCGTATTTTGGCCAAAAGGATTATCAGCAAAGTGCAATTATAAAAAGGCTGGTTACAGACATGAATATGGAAATAGATATTCGGGTCTGCCCCACAGTTCGTGAAGAAGATGGACTTGCACTCAGTTCAAGAAATGGGAGATTAAGCCCTGAGGAGCGTCAGGACGCACTCTGTATTCATGGATCTTTATTAAAAGCCAGGGAGATGTTTGCTTCCAATATAAGGGATGCAAAAGAGATTATAGGTGAGATGACATCCGTTATTAAGGATGCAGAATATACAAAGATAGATTATATATCCATAGTTAACGCTGACACACTTGAAGACCTTTCGTTAATAAATGGAAAGGCTTTAGCCGCTGTTGCGGTATGGATCGGAAATACAAGATTAATAGATAATACTATTCTGGAATAAAAAATATGCTTAGAGAAATGTGCAAAGCGAAGATTCACCAGGCAACAGTTACAGAAGCAGATCTTAACTATACCGGCAGTATAACAATCGATAAGTCATTGTTAGAGGAGTTGGACATTCTGCATTACGAACGCGTGCAGGTGCTGAACATTAATAATGGTGCTCGAATGGAAACATACGTAATTGAGGGTGAGCCTGATTCAGGAATTATATGCCTTAACGGTGCAGCCGCAAGGTGGGCAGTTCCCGGAGACAAGGTTATCATAATCGCCTATTGCCTTATTGATGATGCGAAGGCACGAAGCTGGAAACCGAAAATAGTCTTACTGGATGAAAAAAATAAGATTAAGGAGATTATCTCCGAACCCAATTCCTGACCTCAATGATTAGAACTCTCTTTGAAATACCAATTCCTTTCACTGGCATGTCAATCCCCATTTACGCATACGGTTTCATGCTTATGGTGGGTTTCCTGGTAGTCATGTACGTGGCACGTAATAAGGGAAAATCGGAAGGTTTAAACCCTGAAGATATATCAAACCTGGGACTATACACGATATTTGCCGGTATTCTAGGAGGGAGAACATTTTATGTTATCCAGAATTTCGATTCATATAAACACAATATTCTGGATGCATTCAAAATCTATGAGGGGGGGCTGGTGTTTTATGGTGGCTTAATGGCCTCTATAGCAGCCATAGTTGTTTACTCAAGGATCAGGAAATTTCCAGTACTTAAAACAATCGATATTATTGCTTTTGCTTTTGCGCTTGGAGTGGCATGTGGGCGCATAGGATGTTTTCTTAATGGGTGCTGTTGGGGTGATGTCTGCAGCTCAGGTTTACCGTGGGCGGTTAGTTTTCCCAAGTCCGTTGACGTAAACCTTATGATTGACGGCAGTCCCGTATTTCTGCATCATCTTGGGAAGGGCCTGGTGGGTGTGTCTGATACTCACTCTCTTCCTGTTCACCCTACACAGATATATTCCATGTTAGGTAATATTTCAATATTCTTTATCATTAGAGCCTTCTTTAAACACCGTAGGAGGGATGGGGAAGTGACGCTGATGTTCTGCTGTCTCTATTCTATAATGCGTTTTACAGTAGAGATATTCAGGGATGATAATCCGCTGCTTTTTGACGGCATGACAATTTCACAAAATGTCAGTATATTAGTTCTTATAGCGGTAGTTGCGCTTTTTGTAATTGGAAGGATTAGACTGAAAGGGCAGACAAAGCTTTCTTAGGACTCTGCGAATGGAGAGAGGAGATGTTTTACGGATACTAAATCGCTATTCCAGGAATTGCATGACGATGATGCTAGCAAAGTAGAGCAGGCACTTGACGAAATATGTAGGGTAGGAAAAGGCAATCTTGAAGCCATGAAGGCTGTTCAGGACTTCTTGAGAAAAGAGAAGAGAATGTCTCTCCGCATTGTAGCTATGCAGACCCTTTCAAAGATAAAAACTAATCCTCAAACTTCTACAGGAACATTTAAAAAACCACTTGTCTTTGAATGCCCCGGCGCGGAGAAAATAAAGAGGGTAGAAATTATAGACGTAACATGTCCCCACTGTCATAAAAAGGGTACAGCTTCGGCTGCAGGATTCGAAAATGAATTTGCCTGTGAGAGTTGTGGTGAAATAATAGAGCGTGAATTAGCTGAAAGCTGTATCGAAAAGTGTCCCGTAGGAAGCGAGTGTGTCGGCCCGGAACGTTACCGGAAATATATGAATGGCAGAAAAAAAGCTTAATAGCACCGTGGGTACTCATTCAACAATCTGACTAAGACAGAACATATACTTGGTCCTGACCCAGCCAAATTGTTTTCTTGTCATATTACTCTATTCCAATAATCCTTATGTAGAACACGACATCTTTACCTGCCAGGGGATGGTTGCCGTCAAGGTATACGTTTTCTTCGTCTATTTTAACGATTGTTCCCGGTACGTTTCGTATTTTTACTACATCACCTATCTCTGGTTCAAAGCTTCTGGGTAGGCTGTCTTTGACAAATTTCATTACCAATTCATGGTTTCTCTTTCCGTATGCATCTTTTGGGCCAACTGTAACACTCTTTTCCTCTCTTAATTCCATTCCTAATACAGCCTGGTTAAGTCCATGTGGCATCTTACCGTCTCCGACAGTAAATTCCAGTGGTTTCCCCGGTTTCGATTCTTTAAATACAGTACCATTCCTAAGGCTGGCTTTATATTGGATTTTTACCTTATCACCTTTCTTTACGATTATCTTTCTACCGCCTGTTTCGTTAACACCGGCCATGGCAGAATATCCATTAATCAGGATTATTCCCGCTAGTAAAGACAACACTAGTCTAATGTTCATTAATGATTTTGTTGCTTCTAAAACTCTTTCTCTCATTTAAGTTCCCTCTATTTGAAATAGTTTGTAAAAATTATTAGAGTTAGACATACTGGTGAACAGTAGCTTTATACATATTTATATCGTATCCTGTTCCTGATAAGTATGCTTTTTTTTAATCAATTATTGTCATTGTGATATTACGCTCTCATTTTCAAGAAGTATATCTTCAGTATCTTTCACCGGGATCAATGCTTTATCCGTGTAGGAGCGTCTTTCCGGCTCTCGCTTGATTTTCTTGCGTATTGATCGTAGTTTAAAGTAATAGAGGGCGAAGGGTACTAGACCTCTAACTGTTTCCCAGACCCTGCGTGGGTAAAAAGTAATCGGATTTTCCTCAGGCATGCCTGGACGGCGCTGTGTACGTATCTTGCGTCTCAAGAAGCCTCCCTGAAGTGGATGCACGTTTTGATATTTAATAGTACCATGAAATTGATGAATGTGCAGCATGACTCTGCTGGGGTTCGGACCACCTGCAGCCGCACGCCGAATCAAAGTTTTAATGTGCTCAGGTGAGTAATATAGATCCCATGCTCTTCGGTAAATCTGTTCCCACTCTTCGCTGGACATTTGTGAGTGTGACACGGTGATATGTTCAAGATCATACTTGTTCAGGTCCGGGTCCATCCATACTCCCTTCAGGTGGTTATTTTTGTGGTCCTCAGAGCCGGGCAATGGTGTTAGACAGAAAAACTCCAGGAGATCAACTGGCAGTTCCTGTTGTATTGTCTTAATGCTCTGTTCAATCTTTTCTGGAGTATCGGCAGGAAAGCCGAGTATATAACCGGCTACAGTAACAACTCTAGCGTCACGCCATGCTTGAAACATCTTTCTATATTCTGTGATTTTGTTTTGTCGCTTATTTACAGCCTGCAGGTTATCTGGATTAATACTTTCCAGGCCAATGAATACTCTTCTACATCCGGCCCTGGCAGCCATGGAGACAAAACCTTTAATTTTATGGGCAAGCGAGTCGATTTGCATAGTAAACTTTACATGTTTAAACCCCTGGTTCTCGCGAAGATTGATTAAGCGGTCAAAGATTGCCTCCCAGTTTTTGTTACGGGCGAAGTTGTCATCAGTAAGAAAAAAATCGTTTATACCATTAGATATATTGGAACGGATCATTTTTTCCACATCGTCAGGATTACGGTAACGTGATTTACGTCCCTGCACATTGATGACGGTACAGAAACTGCATAGAAAAGAGCATCCACGGCCGGCGTCGAAGGAGCCAATCTTACTGACAAATCTTTCGGAAACACTTGTCGGCATTATCGGCATTGGCTCTCCTTCCAGACCGGGAAGGTTGTCCAGGTGATTGTAGATCGGTTTCAATGTCGCTTGGTAAGCATCTTTAAAAACCTCTACGAGACGTCCCTCCTCAGCCTCGCCTGCAAATAATGCAATGCCGGACTCCGTCGCTTCTTTCAGTTCGTTAGGAAGCTGAGGTAACATGGAAATACTGCCGCTTACATGGAATCCGCCTATTGCAACCTGAATATTTTCATCACGGAACTGCTTGATAATATCCATGGCACGAGGAAATTGATTTGACTGTACTCCTACGAAAAAGACAATTCCACGTCCGCTGTTATTCTTAAACCTGCGAATAATGTCAGCAACTGGTATGACGATATTCATCTCATCATAAGCGTTAATGACGAACTCTACATGGTCACCAAGGGCATTTCGATCCGCTGCATCTTTCGTCAATGCATTTACGCAGGCAAGTGTGTTAGACGGAATCCACGACTTGCGCCATTGGATAACATAGCCATCATCGTCATAATGGGAGGGTTTGATCAGTTCTACGAAGAACTCTGTTTTAGTATTATTGTTCATGTAGATTTTTTTCTACGATGTTTTATTGCAACTTTGTTTATAGCGTTTAAATATGCTTTCGCGCTTGCTTCTATCGTGTCTGTGCTTACGGCGCGACCTTTATAGGTATTGTCTTCAACCTCCACATCTACGCTTGCTTCACCCAGTGCATCTTTTCCACTGGTTACCGATCTGACACTGTAATCGAGAAGTGTTCCTTTGATTCCTGTTAATAGATCAATTGTTTTGAAGATAGCATCAATTGAACCATCTCCTTTGGCTGAATCAGCTATAATCTTATCTTTGCCCTTTCCGACACGAAGGCTGATACCGGCTGTCGGTACCGGGCCACAATTTATGCTTAGACTTTCAAGCTCATAAATATGCGGTACTTCTGATTTTTCGTCTCGTATTAGAGCTTCAATATCCTGGTCATAAATTTCCTTTTTCTTGTCAGCCAGAAGTTTAAACTGGCTGAATGTGTGTTCGAATTCCTCATCAGGCAGCTCATAACCCAGGGCTTTAACACGTTTCTTGAATGCGTGCCTGCCTGATAGTTTGCCAAGGACGATATTGGTCTTGGGCAGACCGACCTCTTCCGGCTTTATGATTTCATATGTAGTACTCTCCTTTAAAACTCCATCCTGATGTACGCCTGATTCGTGTGCAAATGCATTTTCTCCTACTATTGCTTTATTTCTCTGTACGCGTAATCCTGTCAGACCGCTGACAATTTTGCTCGTTGCCATAATCTCTTTTGTCTTAATTCCGGTAGTGTGTTTGAAGAAATCCTTTCGTGTCTTAAGCGCCATAACAATCTCTTCGAGGGATGCATTGCCAGCTCTCTCTCCAATTCCGTTTATCGTGCACTCCACCTGTGTGGCGCCAGCTTTTACGGCTGCAAGTGAATTGGCAACCGCAAGTCCGAGGTCATTGTGGCAGTGAACACTTATAACAGCATCATTGATGTTTTTTACATTATCTCTAAGATTTTTTATTATCGCTGCGTAATGTTCCGGTACTGCATATCCTACCGTGTCAGGAATATTTACGGTTGTTGCTCCGGCGGTGATTACGGCCTCTACAACATCTACCAGAAAATCAGGTTCAGTCCTTGACGCATCTTCCGGAGAGAACTCAACATCGTCAACATACTTCCTGGCACGCTTTACACCTTTTACTGCAGTCCTGATAATCTCTTCTTTTACCTTAATCAGCTTGAATTTTCGATGAATTTCAGATGTTGCGAGAAAGACATGGATCCTGGGAGATTTAGCAGATTTCAGAGCCTTTGCTGCACAGTCTATATCTTTGTCAACTGCACGTGCGAGTGCACATACAGTGACATCCTTTATCTCCTTTGCAATAGCACTTACAGACTTGAAATCGCCCTCTGATGTAATCGGGAAACCGGCTTCCATTACGTCAATATTCAGAGTAGAGAGTTGTCTCGCTATCTGTAGCTTCTCCTTGTTGTCCAGGCTTGCGCCCGGAGACTGCTCTCCATCTCTTAATGTAGTATCGAATATTTTGATTTTAGACATAACGGTTTTTACCTTTTACAAAAATAAGGTACGCAGTACGCTCCTACAATTGCAATTTATTTTGAATCTATCCATTTCATAAGTTTGCGCAGTTTTGCACCAACCTTTTCTATCTGGTGATCCTTGTCTTTTGCGACAAGCGCATTAAACATTGGACGACCGGCTTTGTTTTCCAGAATCCACTCTTTAGCAAATTTGCCGTCCTGTATCTCAGAGAGTATCTTCTTCATCTCTTTCTTTGTCTCATCAGTAACTATTCTCGGCCCTCTTGTTACGTCTCCAAACTCTGCAGTATTACTGATAGAGTGTCTCATGTATGTCAGGCCTCCTTGGTAAAAGAGGTCAACGATGAGTTTCAGTTCATGCATGCATTCAAAATATGCCAGCTCCGGTTGATATCCTGCTTCGACAAGCGTTTCGAACCCGGCCTTAACAAGAGCAGAAGCACCGCCGCACAGAACTGCCTGCTCACCAAAAAGATCTGTTTCTGTCTCTTCTGCAAAAGTTGTTGTTAGAATCCCACCTCTTCCGCCTCCAATACCTCCGGCATATGCCAGGGCGGTCTTATCTGCTTTCTTTGAAGGGTTTTGGTGTATGGCCATTAAACACGGTACACCGCCGCCTTTCTCATACTCACTTCTTACCAGATGTCCGGGACCCTTTGGCGCTACCATGATTACGTCAACCTCTTTCGGAGGAACTACCTGACCGAAATGGATGTTGAATCCATGTGAGAATAGAAGTGTTTTGCCTTTTTTCAAATGAGGTTCAACCTCTGCTTTGTATACATCTCCCTGTACTTCGTCAGGCATTAATATCGCTACCAAGTCACCTTTTTGAGTAGCCTGGGCTGCAGTTACCGGCTTAAAGCCATGTTTAACTGCCAGCTTGTGATTAGGAGAACCCTTCCTCTGTCCAACTATGACTTTAAGGCCGCTTTCGCGCAGGTTTTGCGCATGGGCATGTCCCTGGCTGCCATAGCCGATTATTGCTATCGTTTTGCCTTTCAGCGGTTTAATATTAGCGTCTTTATCTGAATAAAGCTTTGTCATGTCATTCCTTTCTATAATTGAAGTATTAATGTATGTGGAAACCTGCCTTCCAGACAATCCGTCGGGAGGAAAGGTTTTTTCACTACCGTTAATGTGTAAATTAAATATTCTCTATTATTTTTCCGTCCTTCATGATAACCCTGTTTCCAACTATTGTCATTATCGCTTTTCCCTGAAGCTTCCAACCGTCAAAAGGACAATTTCGTGCTTTCGAAAAAAACTTGTTAACATCTACTTGCCATCTCTTCTTCAAATCAATAACAACTATGTTTGCTTTAGTTCCCGGTGTCAAGCTGCCAATTCCGGATTTGTCCAGGCCAAAGATTTTAGCAGGTAAAATAGTCATCTGTTCTATTGCCTGTTTCAGCGTTAAAATACCGGGACGAACCAGATGTGTTAACACCAGGCCTAAAGTTGTTTCTAAACCGATAAGTCCAAAAGCGGCCTTATTAAAAGGCAGCTTTTTGTCTTTTGCCGAATGAGGTGCGTGATCACTGGCAATAATATCAATAGTCCCGTCAGCTAATCCCTCTTGAACTGCCTTGACATCTGCTTTTGTCCTCAAAGGAGGATTGACTTTTGCGTTGGTACCAAGGTTCTTAACCGCATCTTCATTTAACAGAAGATGATGTGGTGCAGCTTCCGCAGTTATCTTCACACCTCGTTTTTTAGCTTTAGCAATTTCTGATACAGATTTAGCAAGACTGATATGGGAAATATGAATCCTTGCACCTGTCTTTTCTGCCAGGCCAATATCACGCATAATAAAATCAGCTTCAGCCATGTACGGTTTGTTCGTAACAGAATCAGGAAAGTTTCTCAGGTTCTCTCTTTTTCTCTTTTGCCTTTTGCGATATAAAGGTGATTCCTCACAATGAGGAGTTACCAAAATATTACATTCTTTACTCTTCTTTAGTGCGTTAAGCATCATCTTTTCTCCAGCGACAGGATGTCCGTCATCAGAGATCGCCTTCGCACCTGCAGTTTTTAGTCTTCCAATATCTACTAATCTGTTTCCATTCAGCCCAACTGTAGTAGCTGATTTTGAATAATAATTAATTATACTCTCTTTTTTAGCAGTTTTCAAAAGCTGGACAAGTCGTGACGGAGTATCAATCGGAGGGTTCGTATTTGGTTCTGCTATCACAGTAGTAAAACCACCCGCAGCCGCCGCCCTCGAACCGGAACGAAGATCTTCCTTATGCTCTTGCCCCGGCTGCCTGAAATGAACATGTACATCTACAAGTCCGGGAACCACTATTTTACCTTTAGCATCTACGACTAAAGCCTCTTTATCTTTAATATTTTTACTGATTCTTTCAATCTTGGAGTTACTGATCAAAACATCAAAAACGCCTGTTTTTTTGTTTGGAACATTATAGACAGTGCCGTTTTTTATTAAAATTTTTTTGTAATTAGTCATTACTGAAACTTCGTATAAGAATCTTATTTTGGCCCACGGTTCATGGCGATCCTGCCGGTACGTGCAACTTCCTTTATGCCGTATGGTCTTATTAGATCCAGCACTGCTTCAAGTCGGTCTTCAGGGCCTGAAATTTCTATGACCATATCCTTTAGTCCAACGTCAATTATCTTTCCTCTAAAGACATCAACCAACTCAATGATATCACCTCTTTTCCCCGGAACAGCGCTAACCTTAATGAGCATCAGGTTGCGTTCAACATAATCTGTGTCAGCAAAATCTATCACTTTAATTGTGTCGATGACCTTACCCAATTGTTTGCGAACCTGCTCCAGTATTGACTCGTCACCACTAACTACTATGGTCATTCTGGATATTGCCTTGCTTTCAGTTTCACCAACTGCCAGACTTTCAATATTAAAACCTCTTCCACTGAACAGTCCGGTGATTCGAGACAGTACGCCGACCTTATTCTCAACCAAGACAGATATTACGTGTTTCATGAGGGTTTAGCTCCTTCAATTATTCAGGTTTTATCTTTAATTAACTGGGCAGCGTTTATTGCTGCATTATATACCAGTTTCAACGGAAGCTCCTTTGCGTCAGCAACTTTCCTGCAATTTTCGTGCTCCGGAGTAATATTCTTTACGCACCCGTTCAGCATGCCTATCTTTACTTTAATCATGCCGTATTCGGTTTTCACGTCAACGAATTCTCTTTTTAATTTTTTACGGCTTACTTTGTACTTTCTGATACCAAATGTCGTAGATTGTTCGAATATTATCTTCTCAACTTTTGACAGGTATTCATCATCTACAAGAACACTGATGAGAGTTCCGGGACGCGACTTTTTCATCTGCACCGGTGTTAAAAACCCATCCAGCGCTCCGGCATCTAATATCTTCTCCAGCAAGTAACCGAAATGCTCTCCAGGCATATCGTCAATATTTGTCTCTAACATCCACACTTCATCTTGTTCAGCTACCGTGACTGTTTCACCAATCATCACCCTCAGGAGATTGGGGATTTGCGGGATCTCATGACTGCCGGCGCCGTATCCGACTTGATTTAATGTGATCTCAGGACACATTTCTACGTTTATGCCTAATGTTGTCAGGATAGCCGCTCCGGTTGGCGTTGTAAGTTCGCGTTGTATATCTGTGCCTATTACGTGATATCCTTTTAATATTTCTATTGTTGCCGGTGCAGGGATTGGAAACTGCCCATGTTGACATTTTACAAACCCGGTTCCGGTCCTAATTGGCGAAAAGTATATATTTTCAATCTTGAGACTGTCAAAGGCAATAACGGCTCCAACTATGTCTACAATTGAATCAAAAGCACCTACTTCGTGAAAGTGAACATCTTCCGGTAACGTGTTATGCACTTTTGCTTCAGCATTTGCAAGGTTTTCAAAGATTTTGATGCTGTCTCTTTTTACATCTTCTCTCAGTGTGCTTTCATTAATGAGTTCGGATATAACCTTGAGAGTTCTTCTCTTGTGGTGCTCATCGTTTCTTGTACTTTCGTTTATCGATACGTTGAATTTTGTTCCAGTAATTGCAGATCTAAGAACTTTTTCAGAACTAAGTTCATAGTTGTTTATGCCCAGTTTCTTGAGTTCTTCACTGAGTTCATTCTGGCTAAACCCGGCATCTATGAGAGCCCCCAGAATCATATCACCACTGGCACCTGAGAAACAATCAAAATAAGCTATCTTCATAAGAATATTGTCATTTAAAATATATTACAAGTTCTTTTGTTGTATAAAGTTATTGAAATAGCCAACTAAAAATATTAGCACACGTATTTTATAGAGTCAAATAAAAACCAGTTTCATCAACATATTGGATAATGACTGACAAACCTTGCTTTTGCAAGTCATGTCCGAGGCAGATTCGACTGGGAGAACTTGAACTATCATGAAAAGGGGAAATAGCAGTCAATTGTTTTGGATTTGGATTACTAAGGGATCGAGTTTTTATGGCCTTATATTGCTCAGCCGATTATTACCGAACCCTAAAGGACGTGTAGTTCACTAACCCTGCGAAAATGGTAGCCATAAACAGCAAGAGTAACGGCTAGAGGGAATAAATCGCGACGATGAAGAGATGTCCATAACAAAAGACGCCAAAATTGAACACGTTCTTTGCCAACAATGCCGAGGTGGTAAATGGAATTAAACAATCCCACGATATGCTCAACCTTAATTGTACTCTTAATTGTTGGTGACTTATACTCTTTGAAGAGTGTCATAATTCGATTATAATAATTTTCAGGGGAGTATATGTGTTTCAGTATTTTCTTATATCCTTCTCGGCATGTGTCAGCGTCCATGTTGTTTGGGATTATATTCGTTGAACCGTCCGCATTGTCTCCGGTCATTCGTCCGAGCAGTCGTCCCTCTTTTTTTAGACGTTCGTACAATCTTGTTCCGGTTGGGGCCTGAAGCAGACCTACCATTGCGGTCACAATTCCGGTTTTCTGGATAAAATCAATCTGTCTCTGGAAGATGGACGGCGTATCACTATCAAAACCGACAATGAAGCCAGCTTGTACCTGTAACCCGGCTCTCTGAAGAACTCTTACGTCCTTGGCTAAATCTCGGCCCTTGTTCTGTGATTTACCGCACTCTGACAAGCTGTCCGTGTCTGGTGTCTCAATTCCTACAAATACCGTGTTGAATCCAGCTGTGGACATCATTTGCAACAATTCCTCATCTTTAGCAAGATTGATGGAAACTTCAGTGTTGAATGTTATTCCAGAGTGATTTTCCTGCCACTCAATTATTGCAGGCAGCAAATCTTTCTTAAGGCTTCTTCTGTTTCCTATAAGATTGTCGTCAACGAAAAATACATTTCCACGCCACCCCAGATTATAGAAAGTGTCGAGTTCAGCAATGATCTGTTCCGTATTTTTTGACCGTGTCTGTCTACCAAATAATGCAGTTACGTCACAAAACTCGCATTGATATGGACAGCCTCTTGTATATTGTATGCCCATAGAGGCATATTTATTCAAGTTGATTAGTTTCCATAAAGGGGCTGGGGTTTCCCGAACGTCTGCAAAATCAGAAGATCTATATACTGGCTTGGCACAACCGTTTTTCAGGTCTTCCAGAAAAGATGGTAAGGTTATCTCCGCTTCATTGAGTACAAAATGGTCGACATCCTTAAATTGTTCATGCTCGCTTGTAAACAGTGGGCCACCGGCAACAATCTTGACTCCCGCCTCATGACATCGTTTGATGAGTTGATGTGCAGACTTTCTTTGAACGACCATACTGCTGAAGAACACGTAATCTGCCCATTCAAGATCTTTGTCCGTGAGATTTGTTACATTGACATCCACCAGGCGTTTTGCCCACTCTTCCGGGAACATTGAGGCGACAGTTAGTAATCCAAGTGGCGGGAATGATGCCTTTTTACGTATGAACTTAAGTGCGTGTTTGAAGCTCCAGAACGTATCTGGAAATTCAGGATATATCAGTAATGCATTCATAATGTTAGTATTTAGCTAATATTTATTGCTATAGTACGAACCGCAAGAAAAAGTAGCTTGCTTCTTTAAACAATAAGATGCTTGATTTTATACCACTAATTCGCAATGTCAAAGGTAATATCTTGGAAAGACGGATATTTTTCAGTCTTAGATTTAGAAAATTACCCGGGGAGGACTCGAACCTCCAATGAGAGAATCAAAATCTCTAGTGTTGCCATTACACTACCGGGTATTACTTACGTATAGATAATTTACAACCGCTAATAACCAGTAAAACTTCCCTAATGCTAGTCCTTAAGAACTGCTCCTTTGTCAGCTGACGTTACGTTATTGGCATATCTGACGAGGCATCCACTGGTAACTGCCAGCGGAGGAGGTGTCCATTTTTTCCTGCGGCTATCAAGTTCTGAATCAGACACAACAGCATATAATTTGCGATTTGGAATGTCAATGACTATCTCATCATCGTCTTCTACCAAGGCTAACGCCCCTCCTACCATTGCTTCTGGTGAAACATGTCCGATGCATGGACCTCTTGTTCCGCCCGAAAAACGACCGTCAGTTATTAAGGCAACAGAATTATCCAGACCCATTCCGACAAGCGCTGCAGTTGGCGATAACATTTCCCTCATCCCGGGTCCACCACGAGGGCCTTCGTATCTGATAATCATTACCGATCCTTTGGAAATTTTCTTATCCATGATTGCCTTCATCGCTTCTTCTTCACTTCCAAATGTCTTTGCAGGGCCTTTGAAGACCATCATATCGCCAGATAGTGCGCTTTGTTTGATTACAGCGCCATCCGGTGCTATATTTCCATGGAGTACGGCAATGCCGCCTTCCTTGTTATAGGCATTCTCTTTTGTTCGTATAATATCATCATCATAGACGGTTGCCTGTTTTGCTATCTCTTTTGTACTGAATCCGCTGACAGTTTCGCAATCGTTTATGCTATCGTCCAGCCTCTTCATTGCGGCCGGAATCCCACCCGCATAGAAAAGATCCTCCATAAAGTGCTCACCACCAGGTCGTAGATTTGTTATCTGTGGTACTTTTCTGCTAATTTCATCGAAGCGATCCAGTTCTATGTCGATGCCGACTTCGTGGGATATTGCGGGAATATGGAGGCAAGTATTTGTTGAGCCTCCAAGCGTCATATCTATTAATATTGCATTGTCGAATGCCTCACGAGTCATAATTTTTCTACTGCTTATTCCTTTTCTTACTAGCTCAACTACTCTTTCTCCGCTTTTGTATGCGATTCTCTCTTTTTCTGCAGAGATTGCAAGAGATGCGGCACAACCAGGTAACGACATGCCCAGCGCTTCCGTTACACAGGCCATTGTGTTTGCCGTATATAATCCTTGACATGATCCGGGTCCGGGACATGCTTCCTTTTCAAGAGATTCAAGCTCTTCCTCGCTGATTTCACCTTTCTGCTTTCTACCGACGGCCTCAAAAGTATCACGAACCAGAGAGAGTTTCTTCATGTTGCGGCGTCCTGAAATCATCGGCCCGCCTGTTACTGCAATAGTAGGGACGTCTATTCTAGCCGCACCCATAAGCATTCCCGGAGTAATTTTGTCGCAATTAGTTAACAATATCAGTCCGTCAAGGCAATGTGCATTAGTGACTGTCTCTATTAAATCAGCAATTAATTCTCTCGATGAGAGAGAGTAGCTCATCCCTTTATGTCCCATGGCAATTCCGTCACAGATACCGGGTACACCAAATATGAAGCTGACGCCTCCTGCAGCATGTATGCCTTTTTCTATATCTCTTTCCAACTTTCTCATGTGGGTGTGTCCCGGAATTAAGTCCGTAAAACTACTGGCAATGCCTATAAACGGCTTACTCATGCTTTCCTTTGTCAGTCCGGTAGCATAGAGTAACGCCCTTGCCGGTGACCTTTCAATTCCACACGTAATAGTATCGCTACGCAAATTTATGTCCTTTCTATTTACAATAAATACCCAAGTTTATTTTGATTAAAATTATGATAAAATTATATCTGGTGGTTTAATGTTGTCAACGCTAAATTAATATACTCTATACATTTAGAAGTAACTGGCAAGGTCAGTGAGACAGTTTTTCTATAATAATATTTGGCTTGATTTCGCTATTAAGGCATGTAGAATACTAGCTTGTAAATTATGAAAACTAACGAAATTAGAAGAAAATATTTAAGTTTTTTTGAGAAAAAAGGGCATTCTCTTTTGCCAAGTGATTCACTTGTCCCGGAAGATGATCCAACACTGTTGTTTACCGGTGCAGGGATGAACCAATTCAAGGATATGTTTTTGGGGAAAGGAACGCTTGATGTTAAGAAGGCTACTACATGTCAAAAATGTATCCGTACCGGTGATATTGAGAATGTAGGTAAGACCCCTATGCATCATACTTTTTTTGAAATGTTAGGTAACTTTTCCTTTGGAGATTATTTCAAATTAGAGGCAATAGAGATGGCATGGGAATTTATGCTTAACGAAATGAAACTACCGGCAGAAAGATTGTCTGTTAGTATTTTCCAGGATGATGAAGAGTCTTATGGAATCTGGTTAAAGAAAATAGGTATTCCCAAAAATAAGATATACAGGTTTGGAGAAAAGGAGAATTATTGGCCGGCAAGCGCTCCTTCAGAGGGTCCAAATGGTCCTTGCGGTCCTTGCTCAGAAATATTTTACGATCGAGGAGAGGACGTTGGTTGCAGAAGGAAAGAGTGTGCCCCGGATTGTGATTGCGAACGTTTTGTCGAGGTTTGGAATCTGGTTTTTACGCAGTTTGACAGAAGAGACGGAGGGGTGCTTAACCCACTGCCAAATAAGAATGTCGATACGGGAATGGGCCTGGAAAGAATGGCCAGTGTTATTCAGGGCGTCAATACAAACTTTGAGATAGATTTATTTGAGCCGATAATTCAAAATATTTCTGAACTTGTTGAAGTCGAATACGATAGCCAGACAGAAAGCGGCAAGATGATGAATAGAATAGCTGACCATATAAGGGCAATAATATTTTGTATTTCGGATGGTGTTTTGCCGGGTAATGAAGGAAGGGGTTATGTAGAGAGAAGGCTATTAAGAAGGGCGGTACGTGATGGTTTGAAATTGGGAAAAGAGGAGTGCTTTCTCTACAAACTTGTTCCCGTTATTGCTGACGTAATGCATGACGCTTATCCTGAGATAAAACAACGTCGAGAAAATATTGCAAGAATTATAAAGAACGAAGAGGAAAGGTTTCATGAAACCTTGTTTATGGGTAGTAAGAGGCTGGACGAACTTATGGAAGGCCTGCGCAGTAGCGGACTAAAAATGCTGTCCGGCCAGGATGCTTTCCAGCTGTATGATACCTTTGGTTTTCCATTTGAAATAACAGAGTCGACAGTAACAGAAAATAATCTGACCGTTGATAAAGAGGGCTTTGAAAGAGAAATGGAGAAACAGCGTGAACAGGCAAGATCCTCTACGCAAATGACCGGTAATATATTTGATGAGGGGCCCATAGGTATAATCAAAGAAAATGTTAAAGAGACTGTTTTTCAGGGTTATGAAAAGTGTGAAACAGAGAGTAAGGTTGTTGGTTTGATTGTTGATGAACAGTTGGTTGATTTTGCTGAAGCAGGGCAGGAGATTCACGTAGTGCTGGATCAAACCCCTTTTTATGCAGAAGCTGGTGGCCAGGTTGGTGATACCGGTATAATTCAAGCAAAAAACTCAAAGGTTGAGATCAGCAATACAAAGAAATCTAATGACATCATAGTGCATATTGGTAAGGTGATAGATGGCAAGATCAAGACCAATGAAAACGTAACCTGTGTTATTAATATAGAACGAAGGGGTGCCATAAAGCGCAATCATTCAGCAACGCACTTGCTTCATTCTGTTTTACGACAAGTAGTAGGGCAACACGCCGAACAATCCGGATCTTCTGTAACTCCGGAAAGGCTACGTTTTGACTTCCATCATTTTGAGGGTGTTAAAGAAGACGAAATCACAAGAATAGAAGAACTGATGAATGGGAGGGTTATGGAAAATGCTTCTGTAATTACAGATCAGATGACATTAGACCAGGCAAGGAAAGCAGGCGCTACGGCATTGTTTGGAGAAAAATATGGAGAGAATGTCAGGGTTGTAAATATTGGAGATTACAGCCAGGAACTTTGCGGGGGCACCCATGTAGGTAGCACTGGCGAAATAGGACTCTTTAAGATTATAAGCGAATCATCAATAGCAGCAGGAATACGCAGGATAGAGGCTGTTACGGGTAATGAAGCCATTGCATGGGCAAGGCGCAAGGAAGAAACATTGGATAGATTGTGCGGTGTGCTTGAAACACAGGAGAGCACGGTCGTTCAACGTGCTGAAGAGTTGCTGCAGCAAATAAAGGATTTTAAAAAAGAGGTACAGAAGGCAAACAGGGATAGTGTGCAGAAATTTTCTTCTGACTTTACTTCCAAAGCCAAAGAAGTATCAGGTGTGAAAGTTGTAGCAGAAGTAGTAGAAGGAGTTGGGATTGATGATTTGAGAAAGATGGTCGACTCGTTAAAAAAGAGTTTGGGTTCTGTTGCTATAATATTAGGTACTGTAGAGAATGGCAGAGTAACATTGGTAGCATCATTGAGCAGTGATTTGGTGAAGAATGGGCTTCATGCCGGCAAAATTGCCGGGGAGGTCGCAAAAATTGTGGGAGGTGGCGGTGGCGGACGTGCAGATATGGCTCAGGCCGGTGGTCAGCTTCCGGATAAGATTCATGAAGCCATAGACTTAGGATTCAAAATACTACAAGAGAAGATAGAAGGTCATTCGTAGTCTCCTATGAAATCAACCAATGATGTTTTTACTTGACAAAGGTATGGTGCAAATATAGAATAAGAAAATTATTAATCCTGCCTGACGTTCCTATAAGCTTATAAATTCAAAGGGGATAGGTAGAATAAGGGAAGAACAAGAAAGTGACGGGAGACTTGGTAGTAAAGATAATACCTCATACTTTTCCCATTTCTTTCTCATTCTTCCCTTATTTATTTTAGATTTTAAGTTGAGAGTTATATAATGGCAGTTCCTAAAAGAAGACAATCTAGTTCAAGGTCAGGTAAGAGACGTTCACATGATGCTCTGACACCACCAAATGTTCCACGCACTGAATTTGCGGGGAGTACATCAGGTCGTAGATCAAAGAAGTTTATTTGTCCTCATTGTAAACAAATCAAAAAGCCACATACAGTTTGTCATAATTGTGGTTATTATCGTGGCCAACAAGTAATTGCTGTAGAGAGAGCATAGTTATGCGAATTGCTGTTGATGCAATGGGTGGAGATGCAGCTCCTGTTGAGATTGTAAAAGGGGCAGTGGCAGCCGCACGATCCTATACCGATCACGAGATGATACTGGTAGGTGATCAGGATCGAATTCAAAGCGAATTGTCTGCATGTGGTGCCACACTTGACAATATATCCATTGTGCATGCCTCACAAGCAGTAGGTATGAATGAGTCTGCAACTGTGGCTGTGCGGAAAAAAGTAGATTCATCAATTACCAAGGGTGTCAAATTGGTTGCAGAGAAAGCGGCAGACGCTGTAGTAAGTGCGGGAAACACAGGTGCAACGGTAGCCGCATCATCCCTATTTCTTCGTACGTTAGAACATGTAAAACGTCCGGGGATTGCTGTGTCTATACCGACGTTTCATGGTGCATGCATGGTAATTGATGCCGGAGCAAATATACAATGCAAGCCTGCTCATCTAATGCAATATGGAGTCATGGCATCGGTCTTTTGTAAGTACGTTTTGAATATTGAAAAACCTAGAGTAGGGCTTTTAAATATCGGAGAGGAAGACGCAAAGGGTAACGAGTTGGTAAAAGAGACTTTTGCTCTTCTTTCAAGTACTTCTCTGAATTTTGTTGGAAATGCTGAAGGACGTGACGTCTTTGACGGTAAGTTCGATATAGTTGTTTGTGAAGGTTTTGTTGGTAATGTCTTACTGAAATTTGCTGAAGGGCTCTCGATAAGCATGTTATCTGCTTTCGCTTCTGAGGCGAATAAGAGTATCTTGACTAGGCTGGGATCCTGGCTTTGCAAGCCTGTTCGTAAGCATCTGTATAGTAAAATGGATTATACTGAATACGGTGGTGTTCCACTACTTGGGATAGACGGTATCAGTATTATTTCTCATGGCAGATCGGATTCCAAGACAATTCAAAACGCAATAAGGGAAGCTATACAATTTGGTAAGTATGAAGTAAATAAGCATATTAACTCTGAACTCGAGAAGGCAAATTCGTCACTCGTGACAGCTACATAATAAGCCAAATTTCCTAATTTAATTAGGATAATTAATGGAAAAAGGATATAAGGCGTCAATTACAGGGGTAGGGTCTTTTTTACCCGAAAAAGTACTCACCAACGATGATCTGTCAGGGATGCTGGATACAACAGATGAGTGGATCACCAAGCGCACGGGAATAAGGGAAAGACGTGTTGTCGAAAATGGAGTTGCTGCTTCTGATCTGGCGGTTGAAGCGTCTATGCGTGCGCTGGATGATGCAAATGTCTCACCTATTGAAGTAGATCTAATAATAACTTCCACTATCACGCCCGATTGTTTATTTCCTTCTACTTCTTGTTATATACAGGAGAAGATAGGTGCGCGGAATGCAGGTGCTTTTGATCTGTTGGCTGCTTGCTCAGGTTTTGTTTATGCATTGTCTGTAGCCAAAAGTTTTGTTGCGTCCGGATCCATGAAAACTGTATTGGTTGTGGGAGCAGAATGCATGTCTAAAATAACTGACTATACAGACAGGTCAACATGTATTCTCTTTGGTGACGGAGCCGGCGCTGTAGTAGTTCAACAGGGTAATGGTGGGCGTGAGATAGTTACGACCCATTTGGGCTCGGATGGTAGCCAGGCAGAGTTATTGACACTGCCTGCAGGTGGTTCTAAATTACCTGCATCACATGAGACAGTCGATTCGCGTTCACATTACCTTAAATTAAGAGGTAAAGAGGTTTTTAAGCAAGCCATTGTTAACATGGTAGATGTGATCACTAAGGCAGCAGCTGCAAATGATATGCAGATAGACGATATTGATATGGTTATTCCGCATCAAAGTAATATTAGAATAATTGAGGCGGCGATGGAAAAACTGGGGCTACCAAGAGAAAAGGCATACATTAATATTAGCAAATATGGTAATACATCTTCTGCCTCTATTCCTATAGCCGTTGATGAGATAGATAAAGGGCAAATGTTAAAACCCGGAGATACAGCAATCTTAGTAGCGTTTGGGGGAGGTTTAACATGGGGTTCGTCTGTTATTAAGTGGTAAAATGAAGAACATTAATGTAGTTTTTGGATAATCATAAGTGTTTTATAGAACAGATTAGAGAAAGTTATTTGCATGATTACCTATGAGAAATAGATCTTACAGAAATATGAGAAGTATTAGTGATAGTAAAATATTGAAAAATCTGGGAATTTTGTCCTAAGGAGGAAATGTCTTGTCTACTGAAGAATCAGTTGAAGAAAAGGTGAAAGAAATAATTGCTAAGCAGATGGGTGCGAATAAGGATCAGGTTACACCGGAAACATCTTTCATAAACGATTTGGGAGCGGATTCACTTGATACTGTGGAGCTGGTAATGGAGCTGGAAGATGCATTTGATATGAGTATTCCTGATGAAGATGCTGAAAAGATGCAAACTGTCGGGGATGCAATAAATTATATTAAGGAGCACAAATAAAGGCGATGGGACTTCGAGTAGCGATTACAGGTCTCGGGGCGATAACCCCGGTAGGTAACGAGAAAGATCAATTGTGGGAATCCTTATGTAATGGAAAGAGCGGAATTGCTAATATAACAGCTTTTGACACAACAGGTCATGATGTACTTATTGCCGGGGAAGCAACAGATTTTGACCCGACTAAATGGTTTGATAAAAAGGAAGAAAGAAGATTAGACAGGTTTACCCAATTTGCAGTAGCATCAGCTAGCCTTGCCCTTGAAGATTCAGGAGTCGATCTTGACAAAATGAACCGGGAGAAGGTCGGTGCAATTATCGGTACCGGTATTGGTGGTATTATTGAGATTGAAGCACAGCATAAGGTTCTGCTCGAAAGAGGTCCATCAAGAGTTTCCCCGTTTATGATTACTAAATTAATGGCTAATGCCGCGCCGGGCTACATAGCTATTAAATTTGGTCTTCAAGCTGCAAATTTTTCTGTTATTACTGCCTGTGCGTCTGGTGCGCATGCCATTGTTGAAGCTTTCAGAATTGTTCAGAGAGGAGAAGCTTCTGTAATGTTTGCAGGAGGTACTGAAGCAACTATTACACCACTCTGTGTGAGCGCATTTAATAATATGAAGGCGTTGTCTACAAGAAATGAGGAACCTCAGAAAGCCAGCAGACCTTTTGATAGAGATAGGAATGGATTTATCATTTCTGAGGGTTCTGGCATGGTAATTCTAGAAGAAATGGAAAGTGCAAAGAAAAGAGGTGCGACTATTTATGCTGAAATGCTTGGCTTTGCAATGAGTGATGATGCACATCACATTACAGCTCCGCACCCTGAGGGAAATGGTGCATGTATCGCCATGAGAAATGCATTAAAAGATGCTAAATTGAATGCTGAACAAATATCTTATGTTAATGCACATGCGACATCCACTCACTTGGGGGATATGGTTGAAATTAATGCTGTTAAGAAGATTTTTGGTGATCATGTAAAGAACATCTCGGTTAGCTCAACAAAATCCATGTTGGGGCATCAGTTGGGGGCTTCAGGTGGAGTTGAGGCGTTAATATGCTCATTGGTATTGGATAAGAACGTGATACCTCCTACGATAAATTATGATAATCCGGATCCGGACTGTGATGGAATAGACTTTGTACCTAATGAAGCTAGGGAAAGAAATGTAGAGAATGTGATGTCAAATTCTTTTGGTTTTGGCGGCCACAATGTAAGTATTATTCTGGGTAAGGTTCGCTAATGTTTATTGTCTGTAATTGAGACATTATTGATCACTGTCTTTTTTGTTATTATTAACCGTTATATGTTTTTTCCACTGTTTGTCATCTGTTTTAAGATAGTCTAACCGATAGTGTACCCCTCTCGATTCACTCCTCTTGAAAGCCGAGCTTGCAATTAAGAATGATACTGTAAGCATGTTTTGTACTTCCCAACCAAGTGGTGATGAAAAATCATTACTTATTATATACTTTGACCAGTGTTTTATGCTGTTAATTGTGTCTTTAAGGTACTTGCCATCTCTTTCAATACCAACATTTCTCCACATAATACTTTTAAGAGAGTTTCTTACGTCCTCTAAATCCAGTTCACTGTACAAGTTATTCTTAGGAGGTCCTTTGAAGAAACGTGGGGATAATAATTCGACTTTCTTTTTTGCTGATTCCTTACCTGCAATGTAACCGACTCTGTAACCAAAAACCAGGCCTTCTAATAGTGAGTTACTGCCTAAACGGTTTGCTCCATGTAGACCTGTACAGGATACTTCTCCGCATGCATAAAGGTTTTCCATGCTCGTTCTTCCGTTTTGATCCACTTTGATACCTCCGATCATATAGTGAGCACTTGGGTGTACCGGGATTAAATCCTGGGTTATATCAATTCCAAAAGACTTGCATAGTTTCTTAATTTTTGGAAATCGTGTGCTGAGTTTGTCCTTTGGAATATGTCTTACATCCAGATATACATGAGTAAAATTAGTCTTACGTATTTCCTGTATAACGCTCCTGCTTACGACATCTCTTGGTGCCAGTTCGGCACTGGAATGATAATTTGGCATAAACCTTTCCCCGAATTTGTTCCTTAATACTCCTCCTTCACCACGTACCGTTTCAGAAATTAAAACTCTTTCGGCACCAGCGACGTATAATGTAGTTGGGTGAAATTGTACGAATTCGAGATCCTGAAGTTTTATACCGGCGCGATAAGCCATTGCCAGTCCGTCTCCAGTTGATATTTCAGGGTTTGTTGTTTCTCTATATACCTGTCCACATCCACCTGATGCTAAAATAGTTTGTTTGGCCCATATTAATGTGCTTCCTCCCCGTTTGCGCCAGGCTATTATTCCATTACAAGTATTCTTACTTACCAGTAAATCAAGGGCAAATGCATGCTCAAAGATTCTGATATTAGGATCTTCTTTAACTTTATTGATCAACGTCTCTTCAATCTCTTTGCCTGTGGAATCGCCTCTGGCCCGTAATATTCTTGGATAGCTGTGTGCACCCTCTTTTGTGAAGGCCAGTTTCCCATTCTCCTTATCGAATTTGGCACCCCAGCCTATTAATTCTTTCACACGTTTTGGGCCCTCCCTGACTACTCCACTAACTATTTTATTATCACAGATACCGTGTCCGGTTTTCAGGGTGTCTTTTATGTGCTGATCAAAGCTGTCCGCCGGGTTTAATTTTGCAGCAATACCTCCTTGAGCGTACTCGGTGCAATTCTCATTTATCCTCGACTTTGTTACTATTAAGACCGATCCTCCTTTTGCAGCATGAATGGCGGAGCTTAAGCCAGCTACACCGCTACCTATTACAAGGGTGTCTGTGAAAATGTGTTGAAGTGTTTTGCTGTTGAAGGATACTAGGTATCTCTTGAAAATATTTTTTGTTGTCATTGACTATAAATATTGTTAGATTGATTTGCTGTTATGTAAGTGAATTGTATATTTGTACTAAAACATTGTCAAAAAGATAAATATTAAGCTTGAACACGTATTCTCTGTTTTATTCATTATTTTGATGCCTGCATATAAATATGTAAATTATTGTTACATAAAAGGAGGATTGTTACATGGGGGCAACTGTTGACGCATTTAAAGCTACTCATCAGACAGTAGTTGGTTTATTAGAACAGATTGATTCCACGGGACAACAACAAAGAGTTTATGCGCTAAACAGCTTAAAAGAAGTTTTGTTAGCTCATGTTGGCGAAGAAAACAATATTATACTGGAAGCAATGGATAAACCGGGTGCAGAAGGGACTTTTAAACCGTCAGCACAAAGGTTTATGGCTGAACTCGGTGACATTGCCCAGATAGCATTATTACCGTTTTTTGATAAGTATTCATCATTAGGGGCGGTAGACAGTGATGATTTCGCAAACGATTTTGGTGGTATAAAGAGTGCACTTGCAGACAGGATAGCATTTGAAGAAGGGAGATTCTATCCGGAACTTGAGAAGTTAGGTTTTTGATATTTACGAGAACAACTTCTTTTTTTTCATGTTAGTAATAAATTGTTGAATGGTACTTACTCCTCACTCGAGTCTGAAATGAAATGGTTTATCCTTTCTAGTATGTTCTGGCGGACTCTTCTTAAATCCTTCATTCTTTCGGTTTCAGTGCCTTCAGCTGAAGCAGGATCCTCAATACTCCAGTGAATGGCTTTATATTTCCCTGGAAAGACAGGACAAAGCTCTTTTACGCTATCACAGACAGTGATTACGTATGAAAAATCTTCTCCCAGGAACTCGTTCACGGTTTTCGAATGTTGATTTGTAATATCAATTCCTGATTCTGCCATAGTCTTGATCGCAAGAGGATGGACGTAAGAAGGTTCTAATCCGGCACTGAAGACTTCGAACTTATCTTTTCCATAATGTCTTAACATGCCTTCTGCCATCTGGCTACGGCATGAATTTCCTGTGCACACAAATAATACTTTTTGTTTGCTATGTACTGTTTGCATTTGACACTCCTGATTTAATCTCTGGACACAATACTGTTAGCTTGAAGCAACAAACGTCAATTATAAAGAAATGTGGATGGATTTACAAATGAAGCTTTAATACAAGGACAGTATCAATACACTGTATCTGGTAGAGGCTGAAGTTGGCAGGGATATGAAATTCTGTTTTTTACACTTGATTGTACTTTCGAACTAAATTATGTTATTTTAAGGATATGAAAAAAGTTGAACTTGGAAAAACTGGTATTAAGGTTTCACGTTTGGGTATAGGGACAGGGACAGGGCTTCCGTCTGGGCACTGTGCACAGGCATTGATGGATACTAATGAGTTGTCAGGGCTTCTGCTTTATGCTCTGGACCGTGGTATCAACCATTGGGATACCGCATTTCAGTACAACACCTATTCACACATTAAGGAGGCGTTAAAGCAGGTCAAACGTGAAGATGTTGTGTTGACGACAAAATTTTCTGCAGCACATGAGAAGGAAACAATAAGGGATTTTAATACTACTCTGAAGGACTTAAACGTTGATTATGTTGATGTGTGTCTGCTGCATGGCGTGAGGACTAATGCAGAATTGCAAATGAGATCAGGCGCCTTAAATGCAATGGTGAAGCTTAAAAAAGAGGGCAAGGTTCGTGCAGTAGGATTGTCCTCACATGGTTTGGGAGTATTAAACTCGGTTCTGGAAATGCCGGAATTGGACTTGGTGTGGGGAAGGGTAAATTATGCCGGTTTGCATATGGATACTGAATGTCTCGGCATGTATGATCAAATGGCTTCGGTTTACTGGCTGAAGAAATGTTATAAACTTCTTCCGGAAAGAGTTAAATTACTTATTCGACCTAAAGCTAGTCATGAGCCAATCGCTGAGGATGAGCGTAATGAGGTAGAGGCAACGCTACAAAAGATTCACTCTCAATCCAAAGGAATTGTAGGGATGAAGGTGTTGGCAGAGGGAATGTTGAGAGATGATGCTGAAAAAGCAGTAAAATATGTCAATTCGCTCTCTTTTGTGGATTCATATATAATTGGTATGTTGAATAGAGAAGAGATAGATGAGAATTGTAGGATAGTAAATGCGGAGAACACGGTATCAGAAGACGTAGAGAAGTGAATCTCATCTTGTCACTGCTGCTTATTCGTGGCTATGATTTGCAGTTCTTTAAGTGATGGTAGGGGGGTAGTGTAGTAATCCTTGTGTCTTCTAATGCACCTCCGATGGTGAAATGGTAGAGGCTTTGATACGTATTGTCATCAAACCCTAAGAGCTTATGTACTACATCATCAAAGAAACATCCGATTCCTGTGCCTCTGACCGAATGAGCTTCAGCCTCCAGATAAAGTACCTGTCCGATCATCCCGGTTTCCCAGAAGAGTCGGCGATATAGAAAAGGGTTGTTTTCAACGTTTTCCTTAAACTTCGCAATCATTCCAACAGAAAAGGCTCCATCACCAGCGATATCCTGCTGGCAGCTTGCAAATGTAGCTTCTTGCCTGAAATCTCCTTTTTGCAAAAGATAGAGGTTAAGCATGTTGGGTGCATCGTGAACCATTTTCCAGAAGAAATATGGATGGCAATTTTGCTTAACATCTGCAAGATCTTCTTCGTTGCGAATCAGGAAATAAAGTCCTGAATCCAGGCCAACAATCCTGTGTACATAAATGAGAAGATGTACAGATATATCACCCGGTTCCAAGTCAAATGGGGCGCTGTGACTCCTGGGAATGGTCTTGTCTGAAATAGTAAAGAACTCATTCTTTGTGATAGCAGTATTTCCGTCATAGGACTGGGCGCTTCTTCTCTGGCGGATAGCCCCTTCACCTGACATCTCAGGTATCTCTTTCTCGAAGTACTCATGCTCCTTGTAACAATATATTTCTCCTTTTGTCACGGGCTTGCTGGTCTCAGAAGATACTTCATCAATAACATACCAGTCCTCATGATCTTTGCTTAACTGGTTTGGTTCACCATTGAAATGAAGAGAGTCAAAGGAATTGATAATGTCGGGAGGGATGTTTCTTCTGTCAAAATCCTCACTGTCTTCATGCACAAAGAGTAGAAGTTCCGGTTCCTCTCTTTCAAACTCTTTCCACGTGGTTTTCTGCAATCCCAGTATGATTCCGATCTCTTCCGTTGATAATGAATTGAGATAGGTCGTTTTCCATCCCAGGAGATTAGCTGAAAAGCTCAAGCAGGCCATCGCATGTCCAATGTCATGGTTACAGTAGCGAAATGCACGTTCTCCATATTTCCAGGATTCTCTCCAGTATATGCTTGTAAGTCCAACTAGAAACCCTTTTTGATCAAAATGCTTCTCTAGCCCTGACCAGAACTGTTCATTAAATTCTGCCCTTGGTTCAAGCATATGTGATAGCGGGTTGTAATGAAAATACCTCCAGGACTGTTGCTTTCATGAATCGGAGGTAGAACAAGATGTGCTTCCGTGGGATGGAGATTGCCACTTGAGGGGTTCATTCTGAGTGCCCATGAAGTTCCTGAGTATGATTTCCAGGCGGAGAGTCCCATGGAAAGTTCCAGAAGACGGGCTATATTTGCTAAGGAAAATGATTTGAATTTGCTTTTTTTTCTTACAAATAAATCAAAATAATTTGCATTTGATGCGGTATTTGAGAAAGGAAGTTGAATAGAGCTTGTACCTTCATAGCTTCTAAATGGATTAGGCTCTGTTGCCCAATCGAGATAACCTGCAGAGTTTGTCGGACGATTAGGAAGGTGTTTTGTCCTTTCGTGATATTCAATTACTTTCATACTTTTTAGTAATAGCGCCAACTTCATGGATTGGATTTATCAATCCGGTAGTGGTCTCATGGTGTACCATAGCTACTACTTCAATATCAGAGTCTTTCGAGACGGTATCTTCAATTTGCTTTATATCTGGTCGTTCGCACCAGTCGTATTTAAGTTCCACTATGTTGAATTTATACGCGGATGCAATATGTGATATTCTTTCACCATAAACACCATTATTTACGATTAATATTTTTTGCCTTCGCTTACTGAAGAGCAGATGTCCGCCTCAAGAGAAGCTGTTCCGGAACCGGTAATTATAGCAGTAGTGTAGTCTCCGTTTGGTGCAAATGCCTGCAGGATTTTTTTGCGAGTGTTTCCCAGTATTGTTGAGAACTCACTTTCTCTGTGGCACAAGTCACCCTTCATAAGTGCATTTCTAATTCGCGTTGAAGTACACAGCGGGCCGGGATTCAGCAGAATCACTTTTTTCAAATTTACAATTTCCTCTCAGTTTAATGAGTTCTCAGTCAATATGTCTCAAGTTGCAGTATGGTGGGTGGTGTCCGTTCTACTGTTAATCTGTTGCTGACATGAACCTCTCTTTAATTTGTTCAGGGTTGTGGGTAACCCTGCCGATCTCTCTCTGCTCTTCCTTATCCGCTATTTTTACCAGAAGGAATGAAAGGCCGTCATTTTCCAGAGCATATACTACCTCTCGTTTCAGATCCTCATTAGTAGTCACTTTTTTTACATTGGTATATCTGGCTGACTTTGCAATTTCTTCCAGTTTAACTACGTTAGAGATAGTTGGTTGATTTCCTGTTGATGCGTAAACTTCATTGTCCAGTACTATATGCAAAAGATTTCCGGGTTGGAGCGAACCTGCCATAGGTAGGGACCCGAGATTCATCAGCAGGTTCCCATCACCTTCCAGAATTATTACCTTTTTTGATGGCTTGTTCAACGCTACTCCCAGGCCTATTGATGAGGCCATTCCCATAGAACCAATCATGTAAAAGTTTTCTAGTCTGTCTCTTATTGTGAAGGTTTCCCTGCTTATCAAACCGTTCGCACAGACAACCAGCTGATCGTCCAATAATTCTGTTATTGTTGTTATTGCCTCTCGATAATTCATTCAATTATTCCTTTTTTTAAGAAAAGGACCATAGGTTCTCTGTTTTCTGTGACCAGTTTATATGACATATTGACGAGCGACTTAATATTATCATGGTTAAAGTTATGGTGTGGAATGCCAATCGTATCTAGGAGTTTATTGCATGTCCTGCCCATTACCAAATGCTCGGGTGCGTCCTTACCTTCAAACCCACGCCACGTGACTATTAACAGGCAGGGGAGTTTGTAAATGAGGTTCAGTGAGGTAAGGGTATTTAAACATTGGCCAAGCCCTGAGTTTTGCATTAAGACCACGGGTATCTTTCCTGCCATATATGCTCCGCTTGCAACCCCGACTGCGGCGTCTTCCCTGACAGCAGGAATATAGGTTATGTCAGGTCTGTCCGTAAGAGTGGTAATCAGATTGCCGATAATAGTACAGGGGACGCCAGTGAAAAAGTCGTAGCCGCTGTCAATTAATTCCTGGGCAAAGTCTTCAGATTTAGACATTTATGTAATAAGGTAACTTTGTATATTAAAAAGATGAGGCTAAAGCATAAACGATACAGACGTGCGTGTCAATATCCAGAATTATAAATTCTGAAAGTCTTATGATACTGTTTTATTCTTATAACTGATTGCGTTACAATAGACATTGTCAAGCAGAGTATAAAAAACAGGTTTACAACATTTTTCCAATAAGCTATAAAAATTAAGATATATGGAGTGCATCATCCATGATGATGCATATAAAAGCAGTGAATTCCTCTTGACAGACTGGCGGACAGACGGTCACTGCACTGCAAAAGAACAAAAATTATGAAAAAAAATACTGGAAAACTAAAATCACTCTTCCTGGATAATGAAAACATATGTATGGCAACTGATCTCTACCAGTTAACCATGGTTGCCGGCTATTTTGAACGTGGTATAAACCATAAATCAACTTTTGAACTGTTTGTCAGAAACTTGCCTGAAAAACGTTCATACCTCATGGCAGCCGGTTTGGAACAGGCCATCTACTATCTTAAGAACCTGAGGTTTACGGCTGAATATATAAAATACATTAAGAGCCTTCCTGCTTTCAAAAATGTAAGCAGAGCTTTTTTTGATTATCTTCGAGATTTTCGTTTTTGCGGAAATGTCTATGCTGTCCCGGAAGGTACAATTGTCTTTGCAAATGAACCCATTATAGGGGTAACGGCTCCAATGATTGAGGCCCAGATAATTGAGACTTATTTACTTTCTATGATAAATTATCAGACACTTGTTGCCTCCAAGGCCTCAAGGGTAGTCCATGCTGCTGACGGCAGGGGGGTAATCGATTTCGGAACAAGGCGTGCGCACGGTCCTCAGGCGGGAGTGCTGGCGGCGAGGGCGTGCTTTATCGGTGGCTGTGTAGGTACCTCTAATGTTCTTGCGGCTAAAGAACTGGGTATAACCCCGATTGGTACCATAGCCCATTCCTGGGTTATGGCCTACGCTGACGAATATGAATCGTTTCAAGATTTTCACAAGGTTTTCCCTGATAATACGATCCTCTTAATAGATACATACGATACAATCAATGGAGCAAAATTGGCGACAAAGATTGGGAAGAAGCTGAAGGGCGTCAGATTGGACAGTGGCAACATTACGCTATTAAGCAAAAGGGTGCGGAAAATCCTGGATGCTGCCGGTCTTGAACATGTAAAGATTACGGCAAGCGGTGACCTGAATGAGTATAAAATTTCTCAAATGCTTGCCAAAGGTGCGTGTGTTGATTCATTTGGTGTCGGTACAGAAATGGTTACTTCGAAAGATATGCCCGCTCTCGGTGGTGTCTACAAACTGGTTGAACAGGAGGAAGAAGGAAGACTGATGCCTAAAATGAAGTTCAGTAAAGAGAAGGAGACCTGTCCGTCAAGGAAGCAGGTTTATCGCTTTATTAATAAGAAAGGACTGTGCAAGAAAGATATAATTGGACTGGTAGATGAAGAGTTTGATGCTAATGAACTTTTGTCGCCTGTTATGAAAAAAGGTAAGCTTGTATGCAAGATACCAACCGTTCAGCAAATACAGAAAACAGCAGCAGAAAATATTTCTCAACTGCCTGATAGGTTCAGGGATCTGGATTGTAAAACTGCCTATCCGGTAACAATCAGTAAGAGATTGAGACAGGTTAGAGATAAGGCTAAGGAGGGCAGAGATTTCTAGGAGTATGTTACATCATACTACGAAAGTCATTAAAATATGGTTTAATGAGGGGTTCCATGGTATAAATATAATTCCATTGATCAATTATGAATAATTCAGTCCACACAATTCCGTTTATAAATTTGATGTTGGCTTTCATTCCGGCTATAGCAGTTGTCGGGATCCTCTGGAAATGGGGACTTGGTTACGGAAACTCGCTATACGCAATTTTCCGGATGCTCATTCAGCTTCTTCTGATAGGGTATTTTTTAATCTTCATTTTTGAATCTGATAGTTATCTGATCGTTGCTGGTGTTCTGGCTGTTATGCTCTTCGCATCAAGTTGGATCGCTTTGAGAACAGTAAAAATTCCTCGAAGGGTACTGTATTTGAAATCGTTTTGCTCCATCTCTGTGGGTGGAGGATTAATATTACTACTTATAACTCAAGGCGTTCTCAATCTACAGCCTTGGTATCTACCGAGTTATGTTGTTCCGCTTGCAGGGATGATTTTTGCCAATGCGATGAATAGTGTTAGTATTGCGGTAGAAAGGTTGAATGCTGAAGTTGAGAGGAATGTGCCGTATGATAAGGCACGTGTTATTGCACTTCGTGCGTCTCTTATTCCTATCACAAATTCCCTGTTCGCGGTTGGACTGGTTTCCCTGCCAGGGATGATGACAGGGCAGATTTTATCAGGAATTTCGCCGTTTATAGCCGCGAGATATCAGATCATGGTGATGTGTATGATATTTGGTTCGGTGGGAATTTCTTCGGCCTGTTTCCTGGCATTGGTCAGGTCTAATTTTGTAGATAACAAGCAAGAAGAATCTATGGAAATAACGTAGGGGTATTGAGTATTGTGTTCCTGCATTTAACAATAAATTGGAGAGGTTATGTCAATCAAGGAAAATTTAGAAAAAGTAAATCAGAAAATAGCTGATGCTGCTCTAAAGGATGGTAAGAAGCCGGAAGATATTACATTGGTTATGGCTACAAAGACTGTTGATGCAGAACGGATACGAGAGGCAGTTAGAAATGGTGGTCATGTTATTGCGGAAAACAAGATCCAGGAGGCTCTGAAAAAGTATGAGGTATTGAAGGACGAGAATGCGGCCTGGCATTTTATCGGACATTTGCAGACTAATAAGGTTAAAGATGTACTGAAATTTGCAGACATGATTCATTCTGTGGATAGAATGAGTCTGGTTGAGAAACTAGATAAACGCCTTATGAGTGAGGGTCGTTCAATGGACGTATTGATCCAGGTCAATACATCCTACGAAGAGAGCAAATACGGCGTTGCTCCTGAAGAGGCAATTTTATTATTAAAGGAAGCGTCACGATACGATACGCTGAGAATCCAAGGGCTAATGACCATTGGTCTTTTTACAGATGATGAGGTGAAGATACGGAAGTGTTTCAAGTTATTAAAAGGAATTCATGATTCTGTTATAGAAGAGGGTATTGACAATGTAGAAATGAAGTTTCTTTCTATGGGGATGTCAGGAGATTACCAAATTGCAATCGAGGAAGGAGCTAATATGGTACGAGTAGGAACTGCCATCTTTGGTGTCAGAGAGACTCCGGATGCTTATTATTGGCCTTCAGGGAAGGAAGATAAATAGTTTGTTATTCTAGGATGTTTAAATTATTCTGAGCCAGGAACACGGCGTATTCACTTCGGGTATGACCATCTATCTGTTTTTTATGTCTTTCGCACCACTTCTTCATCTCTTCAATATTAATGTCTATTTTTACGATATTAATCCCATCCTTGCCCATTTCATTTACTTTCTCTTCAGCGTGTTCCAGCCATTCCTGATATGTGTGTTCCAGTTTATCAGAATCTGTAGAGTAATCTAAAAGAAGTTGCCATTGATCCTGGCGGTACCAGGCGAGTGCAATATTGCGATTGTTTTTGGCCATAACCTTTTCTGGGTTTTTACTATGATAAATTTAAAATGTTTACTCCGCTCAGATGAAACCTGTACTTTCTTATTTGCATATTGTTACGTATGATTTTTTAACCGTCAACAAAAAAATTCCTTCTGGCCAGGAGTGACTTTGTCCACAAAACTAAAAAAATAAATGTTGTTCAGCCTTCTGGCAGGAGTCTTTTGACTGGTAGATTCAGTGATTTAAATCTTCCAATCCGAACGGGAAAGTTTGAAGTTACAATCTGTATTAATGTTCTGCATTGTATTCCAATTATTATTGTCTGCTTTGTAATGGAACATTTTTTCCTAAACTAATTAATATGTGTTGCACAATGGGACATGGCTAATATATATATTTCAAAACATCGAGTCTTGTAATTGGTTTAACCATACTTTATTCAATGACATAAAGTATGCCAATCAATAAGCTATAAAATGGCATAATAGTTGCTAAGTTAAACAATAGTTGTTTAGTGTCTCCTCTGAATGAAGCTTATATTATAAATAATTATTCAGATGTAAATTATGAGCAAAATATCGCTAGCCAGATTGTTAATCAAAGTAAAAAGCATGCCGCCTTTACCACAAAGTATTGCGCAAATACTTGAACTTACAAAAAGTGATAAATCTTCTGCTCACGATCTGACAAAAGTATGTGAACGTGTTCCAAAATTGACAACAAATATGCTTAAACTTGCAACCTCACCCTATTATGGTTTTTCCAGGAAGATATCAACAATATCTCATGCTATAGTCTGCCTTGGTCTTGACACTGTTAAAAGTATTGCGTTAACTTCTTCTACTCAAGAAATGCTAAACAACGAAGTACCAGCGTATGCTCTTGAAGAAGGAATGTTATGGCAACATTCAATATGTTGCGCAACATGTGCAAGGATAATCTCAAAGCGTATCGGGTTTAATGAATCTGAGGAAGCTTATATAGCAGGACTGTTACTTGATATTGGCAAGATTATGCTGAGTAATTTCTCTGAAGATCAATTTGTGCAAATAATTGAGAAGGCGAAGAACAATAAAATCTCATTTGATAGAGCAGAGCAAGAGGTTCTTGGTTTTGATCATTCCAAGATCGGTGGGAAAATTATTAAAAAATGGAATCTTCCGCCCATTCTAGTGGAGGCAGTACAATATCACCACCGTCCTGAAAAAGCGAAGATAAATAAAAAACTAACATATGTTGTGCATCTTGCGGATGCCATTAGTTGTATGCTTGGAATTGGCCTTGGTTGCGATGGTCTTATGTACGTATTTGAAGAGAATACGCTCGATGTTCTAGGCCTTAGTAAAGAAGATGTAGAATCTATAATGTGCGAGCTTGTAGATAAGGTTTTCGGTACAGAGAAGAGCGATGATGATTGTGCTTTGCAACAGGAGCCTTTTCAGGCATAGGGAAAACTTCCTGGTGGTGGATGATTCTTGAGTGTTAGCCTATAATGTAGAGCTTTCTGTTGTAGATTGTGAGATCAGGTGCTTTTCTTTTTACCGGTGAGATGCAGGCCGCATTCCTTGTGATCGTCGTTAAACTGTTGATGGTTAAACCATCGCCAACGTCCCGCACGGCGATCTTCATGAGAATTTATGGGTGTAGTGCAAATAATGCATCCAAGCGAGGCGTAATGCCATCCATCCCTCTCCATTTCAAGCAATTTGTGTGTGGGTACATTATTGGTGCTGACGTACTCCTTAACCTTTTCTTCCGTCCATGCAATTAAAGGTGTTACTTTGAGCAGTGGACGATTTTTTCCGTCCTGTTGTGTGTGTTGAATGATCTCTAATCGTTTAATTTGAGATCTGGCATCGGATTGGTCAGCCCTTAACCCTGTAATCCAGACATCAAGGGTATCAAGGATTTTATTGTTTGGATCCACTTTGCGTATCTTACAGCAATATTCCTGCTTCGCCTTGCTATCAAAAAAGATACTCTCTCCATGGTCGCGAACCATCTTGCTTACAGCATCAAAATCAGGTGCAGCTTTCTCAATTTTAATGCTGTATTTTTTCTCTAGCTCACGGAAGAGATCATATGTTTCCGGAAAAAGACGCAGAGTATCCACAGTGTAAACACGGGGGTTTGAAATACCGGCACGTATTACCATATCTATCATGGCCACACCTGTCCATTGACCACTTGTACCAATTGCAGCGCGTTTTCCGAATAACCGAAACAACTCTGCCATTAATTCACCCGGATCGGGTATTTTTTCCAGCTTATCAATTAGTTTTTGGTCGATCTTTATATCATTCATTTTTGGTCACATCATAATATCAGGTTTATACAATAATTGCCAAATTTTATTGATTTATATACCGAATTGTACTATTTAATGCTTATAAATTATCTGGTTTTGACAAGTTATGAAATTATATACCGCTCAGTGTGACGTCATCCTGAGCGGAGTCGAAGGATAGTATTTGTTGCGAAGAGACTTAACCTATTGCCTATGCTTTTCAGTATTCTAAAATATACAGGAATCAATTTATGAAGATTTGTCTGGCTCAAATTAATCCAACTATAGGTGCATTTAAGCAAAATGCACAAAAGATCTGTAAGTCTATAGATGCTGCCAGGAAGCAGGGGGCTGATCTGGTAATATTTCCGGAGATGAGTGTTGTGGGTTATCCACCAAAAGATCTGTTGGAGCTTTCCGGATTTGTAGACAGCAATCTGGAGGCGTTGGAAGAGATAAAGAATAGTGTTTCCGACATTGCAGCTATTGTCGGTTTTGTTGACAGAAATGTAGAACGGCGCGGCAAGGCTTTGCATAACGCGGCGGCATACATAAAAAACAGAAAAATTATTTCCAGACATTATAAGTCTTTGCTACCTACATATGACGTCTTTGATGAGGATAGGTACTTTGAGCCAACACATGACGTTTCGATAGCAAAGATATCAGGCAGGAAATTTGGAATTTCTATCTGTGAGGATGCCTGGGGTGCGGATGCAGTTTGGCCCGGAACTATCCATCACAAAGATCCGGTTGAATGTATGATAAACCAGGGAGCAGAAATTATTATTAATATTTCTGCATCACCTTTTACGATTGGCAAGCAGGATGCGAGGCTTAAAATGTTGACCGGCCATGCAAAGAGATATAATGTGCCAATCGTTTTTGTAAATCAGATTGGAGGCAATGATGATCTGGTATTTGATGGAAACAGCCTGGTAATTAATAAAAAAGGCATTGTTGTGGCTCGGGCTTCCGACTTTAAAGAAGATTTACTCATGGTTGAGTTCAAGGGTTCAGACGTAAACATATGGGAGGGTAAATTAAAAACTGGTAAAAAGAAGGCTCGATATGTAGCAGGTGAGAGTGATGTTGAATCTGTTTATAAAGCCTTAGTCCTGGGTACGCAGGACTATGTCAAAAAATGTGGATTCAAAAAAGCCGTTATTGGCCTTAGTGGTGGAATAGATTCTGCTGTTACAGCTGTAATCGCAGTTAAAGCTCTTGGCAGGAACAAGGTGCTTGGGGTTACAATGCCTTCAAGCTTTTCATCCAAAGGTAGTGTTGAAGACTCCGTGGTGCTGGCAGAAAAACTCGGAATTGACTGTCAAGTAATACCGATAAAGTCTGTCTACAATGCGTATACGAAGACCTTGAGTGGTATATTTGCAGGGCTTCCATTTGATGTTACAGAAGAAAATCTTCAGGCAAGAATAAGGGGTAAGGTCCTGATGGCTATCTCAAACAAACACGGATATCTTGTACTGACAACAGGCAATAAATCAGAACTTGCCGTTGGTTATTGTACTCTATATGGTGATATGTGTGGCGGACTGGCAGTCATATCCGATATTCCCAAGACAATGGTTTACGACCTTGCTGAATACATCAATCGAAGAAAAGAGATTATTCCTACTGAAACTATCGAAAAACCTCCATCAGCCGAACTGTGTCCGAACCAGAAGGATCAGGACTCATTGCCTCCGTATGATATCCTGGATGGAGTATTAATGGCCTATATTGAAGAAACAAAGGATGTTGGTGATATCGTGGGAATGGGTTATGATGAGTCGCTTGTTAAAGATATTATCAACAAGGTTGATAGAAATGAGTATAAGAGGAAACAGGCGGCTCCGGGACTAAAGGTCACGACTAAGGCGTTTGGGACAGGCAGGAGGATGCCCCTTGCGCAACGATACACAAGATAGTAGTATGGTGTTCATAGGCAAATAAATAGGGGTGGTATAGCCTCCCCGCAATGAAGGATTGTGGAGAAGGATAAATGAATAAACCAGAACATGATGAGAAAGTTTCAAATCCTCCATGGGGCAAGTGGGAGGTGCTGCTTGAAGAGCCCTCTTACAAGGTGAAGAGGGTAACCGTATTACCTGGAAAAAGGCTGAGCTACCAGAAGCACCTCAGAAGAAGTGAACATTGGATGGTTGTCGAGGGAAAGGGCATGGTGACTCTTGATGGCAAAGAGATCCATATAGAAAAAGGGAATACCTTAGATATAGCACGAGAGGTAGCACATCGTATTTCTAATGTTGGAGAAGAGGATTTGACATTTATAGAGATACAACAGGGAGAGTATTTTGGGGAGGATGACATTGTGCGCCTGGAAGACGATTATGGGAGGGCCTAAACCTGAGAGTAATAAAATGTAAAGTTTTTTAACTTCATTTGATTTATACACTAATAATTTTCAAACGTAAGCCATAATGAATCATGAAGCGCTATTCTATCAGGCAGAGGAGGGGAATAATGTTAGTTGCTATTTGTGTCCGCATAGGTGTGTGATAGCAGATGGTAAATTGGGTTACTGTGGGGTAAGGAAGAATATTGACGGTAACCTTTTCTCGATGATTTACGGCAGGGTTTCGTCGGCATGTGCTGATGCTATTGAAAAGAAGCCCTTATACCATTTTTTCCCCGGTAGCCATACATTTTCAATTGGTTCTCTTGGATGCAATATGCGATGTGGTCATTGTCAAAATTGGCAAATAGCACATGCACGTAGTGACAATAGCAACAGAGACACCTCCTATATTTCTCCGGAAGAGCTTGTACATCTTTCTCTTAAAAATAGTTGTAAAGGGATTTCATGGACTTACAATGAGCCGACAATCTGGCTTGAGTATGCAATTGATGGTGCAAAATTAGCAAAGGAGAAAGGGCTGTACACAGTTTTTGTAACAAACGGATATATAGAACCGGATGCATTAGATGAAATCGGGCCGTTTTTAGATGCTTACAGAGTTGATATAAAAGGCCTTGAGAGTTACACTACAAAAGCTGATTCAGTGACTGATATTAAGATAAATGACGAATTGCAGGATTCAAGGCACTGTTTCTATAGAGACGTTACCGGTATAAAGTGTGTAAAGCCAATTCTGAATGCAGCAGTCAGGGCAAAATCGAAATGGAATATGCACGTGGAAATAGTAACCAACGTGGTACCTGGTTATAATGATAGCGGTAATGATCTACATAACATTGCCAGGTGGATTGTGCAAAATCTTGGAGATGAGACACCGTGGCATGTGAGCCGGTTTCATCCATATCTTGAGTTGTCACGTGTGCCATCTACACCGATTTCCACTTTAGAGTCAGCCAGGGAGATAGGAACTGAAGAGGGTCTCAAATACGCTTACATAGGAAATGTTCCGCGACACGAGTGGGAAAACACATATTGCCATAGCTGCGGGAAAATGTTAATTGAAAGGTCGGGTTTCAGTATTAGAACGTTTGAAATAAGGGATGGTATGTGTACAAACTGTAATGCAAAGATTCCTATTGTAGGAAGTTTTGGATAAGACTGGGTTTTTAAATGCAAGACACATGTAGTTATCGACGATTGCATTAAGGCTGTGGATGCAGTAAAATAAAATTCGTAATATTTGTAGAAATGGTCTGGCAAGAATATACTTTGTAGAATAGAGGGGAAAATATTTTAATATGCCTAAAAAACAATCAACAATAGCGTTAATTACCGATTTTGGTTTACAAGATGGATATGTGGGTGTTATGAAGGGCGTAATATCAAATATCAACCCATCGGCAAGTGTAATTGACATTAGCAATACAATAGCTGCCCAGGATATTTTTCAGGCGGCTTGTGTTCTTAATAATTCGTATAATTACTTTCCTAAGGGGACGATCCACGTGGTTGTCGTTGACCCGGGAGTAGGGAGCGACAGAAAAATTCTCTGTTTAAAAACGAAGGATTATTTGTTCCTCGCACCTGATAATGGAGTGCTCTCGTTTGTTATTGAGAAGGAGAAATCTTCGTCTATTAGAGAGGTTACTAACGGTAAGCTTTTCTTGCCTAGGCTCAGTGATACATTTCATGGACGTGATATCTTTGCGCCCGTAGCTGCGCATCTCTCCAAAGGGGTCATCCATAAGGAACTCGGTGAAAGAGTTGACAAGGCAAAGGAAATCAGTCTGCCGAAACCGATTCTTTCTCCGGAAGGGAAGTTGACGGCTGAAATTATATATGTGGATAGTTTTGGTAATCTCATTACTAACGTTAATAAGGAAGTTGTTGACAGGATGAAGATTGGAACGGAAAGAGTGTCAATCACTATGGGTAGGAAGAGGATTAACGGTATTTGTCGCTCTTATGCAAATGTGGGTGATAACGAAGCATTGGCAATATTTGGAAGTTCCGGTTATCTGGAAATATCAGTGAATCTGGGCAACGCCGGAAAAGTCTTAAAATTAAAAAAAGGTGATAAGCTGATTCTGGGAAATTAGTAAGGATTCAACGATATAAAAGACTGATTTATGGAAAAAGGAGTATTTGTAACTGGATGTGACACAGGAGTAGGCAAGACTGTGATTGCCGGCGCAATAGCTGCGTCAATGAAGGCACATGGCCTGGACGTTGGTGTCATGAAGCCGGTTGCATCAGGTGCAAAGGAGATAGAGAACAAACTTGTCTCTGGAGATGCAGTGTATCTGAGAAAAATAATTGATAGTACTGATGATGATGCCCTTGTAAATCCCATCCTTCTCAAACCACCGATAGCGCCAACGATTGCAGCATCAAAGGCCGGAATCCCGATTGACATTGACAAGATATTGAAAGCGTACGAAGCGCTTACGAACAGACATGATTTTGTTGTTGTTGAAGGAGTTGGTGGCCTCATGGTCCCCATTGATGATACCCACTTTGTAGCTGACCTGGCTCGTAAGATGGATCTGGCACTCGTAATAGTGACTGGAGATTATCTGGGTGCAATAAATCATACCCTTTTAACGATTGAATATGCCAGGAATAGAAATCTAAGAATAAAGGGAATTGTGATAAATATGTTGAAGAATGGGGACGATTTTGTACGGGAAATAGAGAAATACTCATCTGTTCCTGTTCTTGGAACTATTCCTTTCAAAGAAAATGTATCTGTTGAGGATTGCATTTATGGTGACATCGTTGAAGACTTTCGCAGGGAAATAGACATATCAAAGATAATGAGAAAAGAGACTTAGGTAAATTGTTGACTCACATATATAGGTGACTCAATGGAATAAAACACAATTGACATTTTTTTGAGTTCCTGATAATATATTCAGCCCGTTTATAAATTAACTCGAAACAGGAAACAGTTAGGAGTCTTATACTAGATGAGTACGGATGCTATTTTAGCACCTTTGAAAGATCAAATGCGCGAAGTTGAGGAGCGAATCTACAGTGATTTGTCTCCGGCAGACAAGCGCCTATCAGATTTAGTTTTTCATATCAGCAAGATACAGGGTAAAAGATTACGTCCCGCACTGCTTTTACTGTCAGGTCAATGTGCAGGCGGCTTAATTCCGCAACATATTGATTTAGCAGTAGTTGTGGAACTTATCCATACGGCAACCCTTGTACACGATGATATTATTGATGAAGCAGTGGTAAGAAGGCACATCGAGACTATGAATACAAAATGGGGGAGTAAAATTTCCATCCTGTTTGGTGATTATCTCTTTTCACGTGCATATACCATACTTTCTGCCCTCGATTCACAAGTGTCAACACTCATAATGTCCCAGACCATCAATACCCTGTGTGAAGGTGAAATGGTCCAGCTTTTAAGATGCTACGATGCCGGAGTTACGGAATCTGAGTATCTAAGCATTATTGAGCGTAAAACGGCTTCTCTTTGTGCTGCCAGTTGTAAATTAGGAGCAATTTCTGCCGGGGCAAATAAAAAGCAGATCGAGGTGCTTACCAATTACGGTTCAAAGATCGGAATGGCATTCCAGATAATTGACGATTGCCTGGATGTTGTAGGTTCAGAGGAGAAAATGGGAAAACCGATGAATCTGGATGCCCAGATTGGCAAACTGACACTGCCATTTATCAGGCTGGTTGATAAACTTCCGACAGATCGCAGAGAAAGCACGCTTGAACTTATCTTCCAGAACAACAGTAAAGATTCAAAAGCCGCAATAGCTGACCTGCTTGCAGAACATGATGCAGTAGACTACGCATACGAAACCGCAAGGCGGCTGGTAAAGGATGCGCAGGACGGACTATCCATCATTCCAGATTCAGCTTGCAAAACCTCACTAATAGAATTAGGTGATTACGTAGTGAAACGAGACAGGTAATCGCTTTCCTTCCTCTATTTCTTGTCTGGTAAATAAAAAAAGCCTTACTGCAAAGACGTTCACGTTAAACATCTCCATCAGTAAGGCTAAATTCCCTTATACCCACTTCCATGTAGAATTCAGGAATTTCATGACTCTTTCCTTGCACCATCCTGGTACATATGTAAACTCTTCCCAAGTGTTGGAAAGAACCTATAATTAATCATGCATTAGAAAAAAGTCAACAGGGTAAGAATGGGTATGAAGCAGGTACGAACTATACTTGGCGTCAGTTGGAAAAGTGTTGCGAGTTTAAGGATTGAATATTTAATATTGTAGATTGACGATTGAAAGGAGTAATTGCAAATGTCCTTCTCTTTCGACCCGCCCGGTCAAGAGACTGTGTCGTAATGTCATTTTGAGGCTTTAGCCGAAGAATCTCGATTATCTAAGCTATTGTAAACATTAGATTCTTCACTTCGTTCAGAATGACAAAAGGCCATTATTTTTGATTATGACAAAGTTTGGTTTGCAAGCCGTTCGGACGGGGAGGACTCTAGTATCGCGCGGTATGTTTCCTAACCTCTGAATTCGATTATACTTCTATTAAAATAGTTTGACATGTGGCAGTAAATAGATTAAGTTTAGGGTCATTATTTATTTCGAGGTGTAAATCGGAGGTGATTTAAAATGTTTAATATTCCAATTGGGTGGTTTGGTATTCCGGGCGGTTTTGAGTGGATTATCATTCTGGTTGTTGCTCTGTTGATTTTTGGTAAAAGGCTTCCGGGTACTATGAGGTCAATCGGAAAAGGATTCGTAGAATTTAAGAAGGGTTTAAAGGGCGTCAATGATGAGGTTGACGATGTAAAAGAAGATATTAAGAATATTGACAAGGAAGATGTTGAAGTAAAGTAAGCGTTGGTTGTTAATTAAGGGATTTCCGCCTAACAGACTGGCGGACAGGGAGGTATTAAGGAATTTTTTAATACCTCATTTTCTTGCTTCTTGCCTCTCTCTTCATCACTCCACAAGCCACCTGAAATATCTCACCTTGATCGGGTCTGTTGAACGGTCAACAATTGCCAGGATTCGCTTTTCTGCATACACCGTAGTATTAGGAGGATCAGACACATCGTCTTCAGTTATCTGTGCCGTGACATAGACTGTGAAGACATTTGAACGTGTTGTGATCAGGTTTGAGATTGTGTAGAAAGGCCCGGGAATGGAGATGAGTCTATCTGTCAATAAATTGTAAAGAAGGTTTGTCTGGATGAATATGCCAAATTTGCGGCCAAATGGAGTAACATGGACATCTTGTTCTGATCCCGGAGTTGCAACTCCTATAATAATAATTTTATCTTTGAATTGATCTGCGGACACTCTGTTTTCATTCTGTGGAGATAAGTCATAAAAAGAGTATAAGGTTATGGGCTTTTCCTGGCCAAGCTTCTCTATCCACTTGATATTTGTTCCGTGATAAATATGTACCTGTTTTTCAAAATCAATATAATTGATTGGTATACAACTCCTTGAGTCAAGGGGTATATCCAGGTTTCCAATTTTTAATGAGTTTCCGGGATTAAATTCCATCTGTGGAGTAATACCCATGTGTTCCAGGAAAACAGCAAGAGAAAGAGGTATAAACCTCTCACTATTATCGGTACCTGCTATCTGGACGGGTGTACTCCGCGCTACACCATCACTGTCATAGAAAACGTTTAGATGCCCTATGCCTTTAGCTGAATCGGCGATCATCTCAATGTTTTTACTTAACCTTCCTTTATAGATTCCGTCTGCCGGTCTTGACCTCATAAGATTAGCGGTAGGGCTCCAGACAGGAAAAATAGTTGAGCCATTGTCGCTGGCAGCTTCTGATAATGCCACGTCGTTTTTGATGCTTTCTACATCAGGCAGATCAAAGAACATATCAAAGGCAATAGTTCCGGCACCGCCTTCTTTCAGATAGTAAAGTAATTCTGCATAACGGTTCCTGGGCCATGGCCACCTTCCCAGATGTTCCATGTCTTTGTCTGAAATACCTATTATGGCGATCTTTGGTACATTAGGAGTGCTTTTGTGAGTATTGTGTGTGATACGCCAGTCATAAAGAAGTTTTTCAAGACGGTTGAAAACTCCTGTGAAATACAGTAGGGATATGATTGCTGCAATTGACAGCCCCCAGATAAGGCCATAAAAGTTTTGATTGGTTGAGTGCTTGATGTTATGTCCCCCAGAGATTGCACCAGTTTTTTATGGTAAAGAAAAAGACATTGAGAACCAGATCAATGAAAAATCCAAACTTTTACGATGTTTGATACTCTTCTATTTTTATTCCGTATTCCTGCATCTTTCTATAGACAGTGGATCTGCCGATATCTAATTTTTCAGATGCTGCAGATATATTACCATTCGTTGCGTTCAGTGCTCTTCTGATAAAAATCTCCTCAACTTCACTTAAGGGTAGTACATCTCCTCTTCGCAGCGCAGCTTCCAATTTAGACAGTCCATCTTCAAGGGATTCAATCATTCTCAAACCATTTGCGTCCAGATCCGGGAAATCAAAATGTTCCGGGAGGAGCGTATCATTAGTTGTTATAAGGATAGCTCTTCTGATGCTGTTCTGAAGTTGCCTGATATTACCAGACCAACGGTAATTTGTCAGCTTGTCCATGGTTGAAGGGTCTAATTTGTTTATTTTCTTTCCTGATAATGCTCCGAATCTATTTACAAAAACATCAACCAGTTCAGGAATATCGTCTTTTCTGTCACGCAATGGGGGGATGTGAATTCGAAAGACGTTAAGACGATAATAGAGATCCTCTCTGAAGTTTTTAGAACTAACTTCATCTAATAATTCTTTATTACTTGCAGAAATAATACGTACATCTGTTTTGATAGATTTCTGTCCACCCACTCTCTCGAATACCTGCTCTTCAATTACGCGCAGGATTTTTGCCTGCATGGCAAGAGGCATCTCGGTTATTTCGTCCAAAAAGAGAGTTCCCTTATTTGCGCGTTCAAGCTTGCCTATTTGTTGTTGGATTGCTCCGGTAAATGAGCCTTTCTCATGTCACATTAATTCGCTCTCCAGCAAATTTTCAGGAATTGCCGCACAGTTTATAGTGCATAAGGACTGCTTGCTTCTTGGACCTCTGTAATGGATGGCTTTTGTAACCAGTTCCTTTCCAGTACCGGTTTCTCCCTGAATAACCACTGGCACATCGCTTTCCAGGACAGTCTGTATCTTTGAGAGAACGTCCTTGATCTCTTTGCTACTGCCAATAATTCTCCAAAGCTCAGGCTCTTCTCTGAGCCTAAGTGAGTTTTTATAATCTGAGTGTTTAGTGTCTTCCATACGTTTCATTCCTAACCAGTTACTTTTGCTGTAGCTATTATCGGTGTATCTACGGATAATTTTATACAGTGACATTAGGTTGTCAATGAAAATATTACTTAAGTCTTTTTAGTATTAGCTCTTATAGTTAAATTCATTATTATTTGACTTATAATTAACTTTCGTGAATATATATTTTATAGTGGGCTCTCAGTGAGATAGACAGGTGAGATGGATTTAAGACGTATTGTTGACATGATTATCGTCAAGTGTATAATCCTAAGACGTTTATGTAAATTTGAGTAAAACAGTTTTCACGTTTTAGAGCTGCTATGGACAGTACAAACGAAAATGATAGAATTGAATTCGATCTGATATTGCAGGCAATCTACCAGAAGTACGGTTATGATTTCAGGGATTATGCAAAGGCCTCTATAAGACGCCGTTTACGCAATCAACTCTCCAAGTCAAATCTCAAAACAATATCTGAAATGCAACACAAATTACTTAACGATAAGAATTTTTTTGATAGATTACTCTTAGACCTGACGATCAATGTTACTGAGATGTTTCGGGACCCACCTTTCTTCAAGGCAATCAGGGAGATCGTATTATCTGAACTGAAAAAACAGCCTTTCATTAAGGTGTGGCACGCCGGTTGTTCCAGCGGTGAGGAAATTTACTCTACGGCTATCCTGCTGAAGGAGTATGGGGTGTACGAATCGTCCCTGATTTATGCTACAGATACCAATGAGTTAGTACTTGATAAAGCCAAAGCAGGTATTTTTCCAATTGAAAAGATGAAAGACTATACTGTCAATTACAGAAAGGCCGGAGGCCTTGCATCTTTTGCTGATTATTATACTGCCAGATATGATAATGCAATTATGGATAACTCCTTAAAAAAGAATATTGTATTTTCCAATCATAATCTGGTAACGGATAGCGTTTTCGGGGAAATGGATTTGATAATGTGCAGGAATGTACTAATCTATTTTAATAGAGAGTTACAAGACCGCGTATTCAGGCTTTTCAGGGATAGCTTTCACCCGGATGGATTCCTTTGCCTGGGATCCAAAGAAACCGTAAGATTTTCATCACTCTCTGAAGATTTTGAAAATGTAATTGAGAACGAGAAAATATATAGAAGAATAGTGTCACACTAAGCGGAGTCGGGATGTAATTAACAAATATTGAAAATATTCACCTCAAATTTAATAATACTGAGATGACACAAAAGTTAAGAAATGATTATATAACAAAGGACAACAAATATAAGGTAATTGTTATAGGTGTTTCTACCGGAGGCTTAAAGGCCATCAAAGCTATTCTGTCGGTTTTACCGTCTGAATTTGCTCTCTCAATTATTATCGTTATGCACCGACACAAAGAGACTGATGGTTATTTAGAACGGTCATTGGATGGTGAGTGTAAAATACATGTTAAGCAGGCAGATGAAAAAGAGGAAATCAAGGCAGGAATAGTTTATGTGGCGCCACCAAACTATCATTTATTGATAGAGGATAACGGTACATTTTCCATGTCAGTAGAGGGGCATGTTAATTATGCGAGACCTTCTATAGATGTGGTTTTCGAATCGGCTGCAGAAGTATACGGAAAAGAGCTTATCGGGGTTATTTTGACTGGTGCGAATAAAGATGGCAGCCGGGGGTTGAAAAAAATAAAGGAGGCGGGTGGTCTTGCAATTGTCCAGACACCAGAAACATCTGAAGTGGCGGAGATGCCCAGAGCCGCTATAGCGGCTGTTGACCCTGATTATGTGTTGCCACTTGACGAGCTAGGGCTGTTGCTTAGAAAGCTTGAAAGCGAAAGATAAGGGTTGTATAATACGCAATCGTATACCACAATGTGAGAGGCTTGAGACTGTTATTTGGGAGATGAACAGGACGAGAAAGATAGAATGAACATTCTTATTGTAGATGACAAACTGGCAAACCTTCTGGCGCTTCGAAAGATACTGGCTAAGCCAGGATTGGAGATTATAGAGGCATCAAGCGGTAATGATGCCCTGGCTATGGTCCTGGAACATGATTTTGCACTTGTTCTCCTTGATGTTCAGATGCCGGATATGGATGGGTTTGAAGTTGCTGAAATAATGCGCGGAAACGAGGAAACAAAGAGTATTCCTATTATCTTTGTGACTGCAATCAGCAAAGAACAGAAGTACATATTTGAAGGATATGATAAAGGTGCAGTGGATTATCTGTTTAAGCCATTAGACCCTGATATTTTACAGAGTAAAGTTAATATATTTCTTGAGTTGCACGGACAGAAAATTGCCCTGAAGAGAACTAATACTGAGTTAAGGAAGGCAAATGATAAAATATTGGAACAACATGAAGCGATTATTGAAGAAGAGCGTCTCAGGGTATTGCTTCAGATGGCCGGAGCAAAGGCTCAGGAGCTGAACCAACCACTATCATCTCTGTTGGAAGATATAAAATTGATGGAAGAAATTGGTGGTAGCCCTGAGAAAACTGTTGAATGTGTAAATCGAATAAAAGCGTCCGGGCAGAAGATATCCAGCATAACAAAGAAGATTAATACTTTACACTATTCTGAACCATTGCCGTCGGGTTACGACAGAACTGCTATAGTCAGCTTTGATAGAGAAATAAAAATACTTGTGGTGGACGATTCAGAGGGTGTCTTTGAAGGGATTAAATCGTTTTTGGGAGACCA
>JASMMK010000036.1 GCA_030748215.1 Candidatus Scalindua sp. | reverse complement strand
ATCCCGCGCTGTATACCACTGTCGCCATAGGACGCAGCATCAGCCTGTGGGCTACCGTGTAGTCGGCTCTTACTGTGACTGACGGGCTAATGAACAGGCTGCCAAAGTCAGCACGCGCTGTCTCATCTCCGCTCAGGTTATCGAACAGATTACGGGAATTGTCATGGACTTCATAGCCGCCTATCAGGGATGCAGCCAGTTTGTACCGGCCATAGTCGTACTGTCCATAGATGCCGGTGAAGTAGCTGTTGGAGTCGGTTCTGAACGACTCGGAATCGGCCTCTACATTAGCACGTGAGAAGCCGCCCAGGACTCCTGCACGCAGCCTGTTATAGGTTTTTTCGTATCCGCCGGTAAATCCGTTGTATTCGTGGTCGTATGCGAAGAGCCGGCCGTGATGATCACGCTTTCGATAGGAGTGGAACATATCTCCCCACGCCTGTGCCTGTTTTGGCTTTACCAGCATACCGGGCTCAATACGTGTGGATGCCAGTTTTATAAGTTGCGGTTTGAAGTGGTTAAGGCGTTTGCGGATGACATTGTGCAGACCGGTGCAGAGTGAGTTCAGGACAGGTCCTTTGACAGACTGGCCGGTCGGGTCGACGCTTACCACCACACAGCCATTCACAGCACCTACCACATTGTGCAGGTTAATTGCGTCAGCATTTTCAAATGTCAATGTGGATGAGAGTAGAGGGGTTTTTGAGCCGAAGATATTCGCTGTGCCGGTATTATTTCCTAATGAGATTCTACCATTGACTCGTGCACCGAGATGGAAATTTATTGTGTCGTCACCTGCACCAAGATCAATATCGCCGGTGATAACTGAGCTGGAGAAGAGGTTCAGGGTCTCTGCGCCGGCTTCACCTTTAATCGCATATGCATTTTCACCTGTGGCAGTAATAATGCCGCTGTTGTTGATCGTGTGTGTTGTGTCGGTCTTACTATTCACCCAAATCCCAATGATACTACTACCTGATGGTCCTGAGACATTGATCGTACCGTTATTAGTGGTGTTGGTGTTAGTATTAGTGGCGCCAAGATCAAGTTCCATCCCAAAATTGCCTACCGATCCCCCAGTCGCTGTTATGGTGCCGTTATTTATGGTGATGCAGTTATTAGTACCACTCGTCATACCAAAAGCATAATCACCAGTACCTGTAGCTGTTATCGTGCCGTAATTGATAGAAGTGCCGTTGTCTTTGACGGGTAGCCAAGTAACATGCCGCCTCGACCCGTCAATATCGTGCCATAATTGATTAGAGTTTCATTATCGCCACGTATAAGTATTGCATCGTTTTTACTGATTATCGTGCCGTAATTGATGAAAGTGTTGTTGCTGCCGTTTAGTGAGCGTATGCCATAGTCATTCGTAGTTACAGTTAGATCGGCGAAATTGCGCAAGGTGATGTTGGTGGTAGCGTCAAGATAAAGGGCAGAGTTTCCAGTAACAGTTGAGCCTGCTGAAATCGTAATATCTTCGTCATTGGTGATAGTTCCGTTGTTGGATGCTGATGTTATTACTTTTGTGTCTGTTAATTGCGCCTGTGCGTATTGCACTGTGACAAGTATCAGGGCCGCAATTAAGGTGACAGTGTAGATGGCAAACGTATTGAAACGTTTACTAGAGCTACATTTTCTCATCTCTACCTCCTTGTAGATTTTATGTGGTTTATGACACCACCAGCCTGTCCGCCAGCTTGTTAGGCGGGTACCACATCCTGGTACTCTTCTAATAAAAGATTATCCTGACTAGGTTATCTGATTATGTGCAATTGTCAACATGGTAAGAGTAGGCACAAAGCTGGTATAAAATATACTTGGTTAGGTGTTGGTGAAAGGAAAGTGACTAAAGTGAACTAAAGTTGTAAATAACAGGTTGAGGAATTTAAGAATTTAGGGATTAAGGAATAGAAAATGCAAAGTATTTGAAAAGAAATGGAGACAAGAGCATGCATGATCATGCACATAAGATTTGTCCTGTATATTTCTAACTTTTGTGTTCTTTGTGGCTAAATAATTCTTTTTACCTATAATATGTTTCATGAAGAATAGCGATGTGCAATACATTAATGAGATAAGTTATGGCTACTGGAAGGCACAGGCTCTTTTTGTGGCAAGTGAATTGGATCTGTTTACCCTGATCGGTAAGCAGGGAAAGAGCGGTAAGGCCATTGCTAAAAATCTCGGTACTGATCTCAGGGCGACAGAGATGCTTCTGAACGCACTCGTTTCGCTCAAACTCTTGTCTAAGAGTAGGGACATATTCTGGAATACAGCTGTTTCCAAACGTTGTTTATCAAAAAACAGCCCTGCTTATCAGGGTGACAGGATTAAGCATTTTCATAATATGTGGGACTACTGGTCCGGGCTGGGCAGAGCAGTTAAAACCGGTAAGCCGACGGCATTCTATAATGCCAAAAAAGGTGTTGATAGGCAACGACTAAGAGAGTTTATCAGCGCCATGCACAACACTGCCACAGTACAGGCAGATGAAATATATACGAAATTGCAGATTAAAGAACGTAGCAGACTTCTGGATCTGGCAGGGGGCCAGGGATCTTATTCAGTAATATTTGCAAAGAGAAACCAAAATCTTAAAGCGGTTGTCTTCGACCTTCCTGACGTTATTAAGCTCACAAAGGAGCATATTAAGGAGTCGGGGATGACAGGACAGGTTACAACTAAAGCGGGCAATTGCCTTGAGGATAGTTTAGGTAAAGGGTGGTATGATATAGTCTTAGTGTCACATCTACTGCACGCTTACGACGCGACAGAGAGTCAGAAAATCTTAAAAAAATGTTGGGATTCACTAATAAAAGACGGTATAGTTGTAATTCAGGAATTCATTTTGAATCCTTCTAAGACAATGCCTCCCTTTGGAACGCTCTTCAGTCTGAATATGCTGATGGGTACGCAAGGCGGCTCTTCGTACTCTGCAGTTGAGATGAATGGGTGGTTAAAAAAGGCAGGTTTTAAAAATATTAAAAGAATCGAATTGGGTATGGACTCAGGATTAATTATAGGAAAAAAGATATAAATTTTGAAATGTGAGTTAGGAGAGAGAAATGTTTAAGACGATTGTTGCATCAGTAATAATGTTTTTATTTATTTTGCAGGCAAATAATCTTCTGTTTGCAGATGAAAATGCAGAGGCAAAGTCAGCGTTAAGTTCCGTAATCACTGATGCCAGTGCGGAAGTGAGTACAGCGGCTGTTGCTGATGCTGTAGAAAGTGCCGAAGCGGTAGTTGAGGAAGCAGCAGAAGTTGTCGCTGAAGTAGAGACTGCAACTGAAGAGGTTGCGACGACTGTGGCAGAAACGGAAGAAAGTACTGAAGCAGTAGCAGAAGTAATCGCTGAAACAGTGGTAGAAGAAGTAGCAACGGAAGTAAGTGCCGAAGCAGTGGTAGAGAAAACAGCTGAGGTGGTTGCTGAAGCTGTAGTTGAGTCAGAAAGTGATGTTATTGCGACGGTTAATGGTGAAGAGATATATCGTCTCGCCTTTGATAAAAGGTTGAACGTCTTCAGGCGTATGAATCAGGAAGTGACTGATGCAGTTAAGGAGCAGATAATTAACCAGTTGACTAAGAAAATGCTGCTCAAACAGTTTGTTGAAAAACAGGATGTAAGTGCCAGCTCCGAAGATATTAAAACAGAGATTGAAAAAATAAAATTCTTTTTGCAAAACAATCCTGCCAATAAAGATAAACCGCTGGAAGAGATCCTGGAAACTCAGGGTTCGAGTGTTACAGAATTAGAAGATGAGGTGAGCAGGGCACTTGCATTAAGCAAATACCTGGAAGATTCTGTTACTGATGCTGATAAAATCAGTTATTTTGAAGCAAACAAAGACGCATTTAACGGTGCAAAGGTAAAGGCAAGCCATGTCTTAATTGATACTAGAAACCTGAAAACTGAAGCTGAACTGGCAGAAGCAAAAAAGAAGATTGATATTGTGAAGGTACAGATTGACAATGGAGCAGATTTTGCGGAAATGGCAAAGAAATTCTCAGAATGTCCTTCCGCAGAGAAGGGAGGAGACATCGGTTTCTTTCAGAGAAAAGGCTCTATTGTAGAAGAGTTTGCTGTAGTTGCTTTTGCGATGGAAGTTGGGGAAATAAGCGAGCCGGTTAAAACGCAATTCGGGTATCACATAATCAAGGTGACAGAGAAGGAAGAGGGAAAAGAGGTTAATTATACAGATGTAGCAGACATGGTGGACTTTGTTTTTATGCAAATAAAGACTGAAAGCCTGTTGAAAGAGCTGCATGATAAAGCTGAAATCAATGTGACGCTAGAAGCTCTCTTCTAACCTGTTTTATACAAATCATCGGTATCTTGTCATCACTACATTCGTGGTGACAAGTCACCTCAATTAGTGGCGTGACACTACAACTCTTTGAATTTCTTGTAAATATCCGGCAGCTTTTTGATCAACACCTGTAACCTTTTTTCAAAAGTAAGTGGTTTTGCAGGAGAACCCCATACGACAGACCCCGGCTCTAAACTCTTATATACGTTAGAGGCTGCACCTACCATACAGTTATCGCTGATCACCACGTGATCAGTAATACCTACATCCTCAGCGATCATTACATTCTTACCAATCTTTACACCCCCGGCAAGCTTTGCATAGGCAATCAGCATAGAGTCCTCTCCAATAGTGCAGTTATGAGCAATGTGGGAGTGATTATCAATCTTGACACCAGAGGCTATAGTGGTCTTATCCAGGGCTGCTCGTGCGATAGTTACGTTTGAACCGATTGAAGCATCATCTCCAATTTCAATAGTTCCAACCTGAGGGATCTTTACGTGTTTGCCTTTTATTTGAAGATAACCAAAACCGTCATCGCCAATAGATGCACCGGATTGGATTACAGCGCGATCGCCTATTGTGACCTCTTCTCTAATCGTAGCGTTCGCGTATATTGTTGAATCATCACCTATCTTGCAGTTTGTGCCAATATATACATTAGGGTAAATGGTTACATTCCGGCCTATCTGTGTGTTGCCGTCAATAACCACATTTGCCCCTACTGATATATTATCTCCGATGGAAGATTCTTTAGAGATTACTGCTGATGGATGAATTTCTCGTGGCCGCTCCTGTTTTTTATCTGAAATAACCTGGAGCAGTTTGATAAATGCAAGAAAAGGGTTGTCGACAATAATTAATGACTTGCTTGACTCATCAATTGGCCGATGTGTTACAACGGCAGATGCATTTGTGTCTGAAACCTTGCTTACTAAATTCTCATTCTTTATAAAACTTATGTCACCTTCTACTGCATTCTCGATACTTGAGACGCCTGTAATACATAAGTTTTCATCACCTGATATCTTGCCACCTATAATTTCGCTTATCTGTTTTATGGTGTATTCCATATAATTAGTCACTTTCTGTCACTTAATTATTAACAAAAAAATAGCAAGGGAATTGAGCTAACTTATATCACAGGAGTATGATACTGTCAAATTGAACTTTCATGTTGACAATAGACAAGGATAGAAATACTATTTTACAAATAGTACGAGTTGCTTAAGTACTCAATATCAGTTGCGATTGGATACTGATAATTATTTATATTAGAAAAAGTTAAATAGTGCCATGATTAAAGCTGAAACTGTTGAGCGTACAGATGAAGAGAAGATTGAGTTGCTGCATGACGAAGCGATGAAATCAGGCGCAACGATTACAAAGTTAATATCTACAAAAAATATTGTAGTAGAACCATGGGTCCAATTGAAGTGTCGATTTGGATGTTCTAAATTTGGGAAATATAAAACATGTCCGCCATACACTCCAACGTATCAAGAGACTCGTGAATTATTGAATTGTTATAAGAGTGCCATCCTGATAGAGGGACAGCCTCCGGCAAAGCAGTTTGAGGGGATGCTTCTTAAACTCGAGCATAAAGCCAATCTCTCCGGATTCTATAAGGCATTTTCTATGAATGCCGGGCCATGTCCGCTTTGTGCAGAGTGTGATGTTGAAGGAACTTGCCCAATGCCTGAAGATGCCAGGCCATCTATGGAGGCGTGTGGAATAGACGTTTTTAGAACTGTTCGTGATAACGGTTTTGAGATTAAATTCCTCGAGCACAGAACTGAATACGTTAAATATTTTGGATTACTTTTACTTGAATAGCAGAGAAGATTCTTTTGGACGCAGATGAGCGCAGATAAACAGGATTTCAAAAATAAGGAATTAACTGAAAAAATTATAGAATTTTTTATAGAGTTTATAATAAACTTGGTTATGGCTTTCTTGAAAAAGTATATGAGAATGCCATGATGAAGGAATTTAAAACAGCAGATATTCCTGCTGTTTCCCAGTATGCAATAAATGTAGTTTATGAAGATGAAGTAATAGGTGAGTATTTTCTGACATACTCGTAGATAATAAAGTAATTGTAGAAATTAAGGCATCAAAAAGCTTGGCAACAGAGAATGAGGCTCAGTTATTAAATTATTTAAAGGCGACTGAAATTGAAGTTGGTCTATTACTCAATTATGGTCCCAAGCCTGATTTAAAGTGCAAAGCTTTTGATAATACGAGAAAATAGAGATCTGTCTTTATCTGCGAAGATCTGCGTCCTATTGATTATGAGGAATTATATATGTGTGGAATTGTAGGGTACATTGGAGATAAGAGAGCTGCTCCTATTCTAATAAATGGGATCAAGAGGCTTGAGTACCGGGGGTACGACTCTTCAGGAATATCTATTATCGAGAATGACACAATACATTGTGAAAGATCGGTAGGGTTTATTAGTGAGTTGGAGAAAAAGGTCGATGGTCAATTCAATGACGGCACTGTAGGCATTGTTCATACCAGATGGGCGACACATGGAGCGCCAACGATTGAGAATGCACATCCTCATCTTGATTGTACAGGCAAGATATCTGTTGTTCATAACGGTATTATTGAAAACCATAACTATCTGAGAGCAAGGCTGGAAAATGCTGGCCACTCTTTTAAAAGCGAAACAGACACTGAAGTTGTTGCCCACCTTATAGAGAGCTATTTTGATGGAGCGCTGGAAGATGCCGTCAGGTTGGCACTCAAGGATATTGAGGGCGCTTATGGACTGGCTATTATCTGTCTGGACGATCCTGGGAAATTGATTGCCGCAAGACGTGGAAGTCCTTTGATAATTGGTATAGGCGAGGGAGAGCATTATGTGACTTCCGATGTTGCTGCAACTCTGGAATATACCAAGGAGGTTGTTTATCTGGATGATAATGAGATTGCTATTTTGACTAAAGATACGATGAAAACTGTTGATGTCGATAATGTTGAGATTACAAAAAGGGTTGATGAAGTGGAATGGAATCTTGACAGGATAGAAAAGGGTGGATACGAGCACTTTATGCTCAAAGAAATTTATGAACAACCTCAGTCACTGGAGGCTGCCATGTTGGGCAGATTCGAGAAAAACAGTGACCTGGTCCATCTTGGAGGTTTGAAAGATAAGGAAGATGATCTGCTCAATGTCAGACGTATTATAATAGTCGCTTGTGGAACTTCCTGGAATGCCGGGCTGATAGGGGAGTACATGATCGAGGAGCATTTGTGTATTCCGGTTGAGGTTGAGTATGCTTCAGAGTTCAGATATAGAGATCCTATTATTGATGATGATACGATGGTGATCGCAATAAGTCAATCCGGTGAGACTGCAGATACGCTTGCTGCAATTCAGGAGGCCAAGGAGAAGGGCGCAATGATCCTTTCTATCTGTAATGTCGTCGGCAGCAGTATCGCAAGGGTGGCTGACTGCGGAATGTTTCTTCATGCCGGTCCTGAAATAGGAGTGGCGTCTACTAAGGCTTTTACTTCTCAAATTGCGGTTTTAGCATTACTGACTCTGTTTATGGCCAAAATTAAAGGTAGAGAAGAAGTCTTGAATAGTGATCTTGCAAATGGGTTAAAGGAAATACCGGAACAGGTTCAGAAGATTCTTGATAATAAAGATAAGATTACTGAAATTGCGCAGCTTTATAAGGATAGTGAAAATTGTTTATATCTGGGCAGAGGCTATAATTATCCTGTAGCACTAGAGGGTGCACTTAAGCTGAAGGAGATATCTTATATACATGCCGAGGGATATCCCGCAGCAGAGATGAAACATGGCCCAATCGCCCTTATCGATAAAAATATGCCTGTAGTAGTAGTTGCCACTACGGACAGAGTATACTCCAAAATATTGAGTAATATTGAAGAGGTACGAGCTCGAGGCGGCAAGGTAATAGCTATAGCAAGTGAACAGAATGCCGAAATTGCAGATCTTGTAGACCATGTTTTCTACATTCCGGAGATAATAGACGCATTGGTGCCAATCCTCTCTGTAATACCGCTCCAGTTATTTGCATATCAGATGGCCGTGATGAGAGGTTGCAATGTTGATAAACCCCGCAACCTTGCTAAAAGTGTGACAGTGGAGTAGCCCCTTTTCAATTTCGGATTTCAGACTGCAGATTTCGGATTTTATTTATTTTTCTTAGCTGTTTTGATAGATGCAACAGTAATAGCCAAAAGTTCATTAGCCTCTTCCATCAAGGGTTCCAATTTCTTAGATTCTATAATTATTGTTGCCTCGATCAAGAGTTCCATCCAGTAAAGGGATTCGTCAGTTTCTTCTTCCACAATTCCCATTTTGTAATAAAATCAGCAGTTGATTTAGCTCGACATGCAGCCCGATAATTTGCTCCTACTGAAGTACATGATCGCAACAATTGTTTACCAAGCACATTTTCTGTTCTCCCTTTAGGCAATGATTCAATCAAGCGAATAACACGAAGCGCAAACTGCTTTGTCCTGTGTTTCATATCATCCTTGTTCATCTCTAATTACCTTCCGCAATCCGCACTCTGAAATCCGAACTCGTTTATTAGTTGTCGTGTATCTTTCTTTCCGTCTCAGATAAAGCAAAGATAGTCTTGAATACCTTTTCTCCGTTGCGTGTCATTTCCTTATTCCGCCTTGCCATCATTCGTTTTGCTACCTGCAGTTCTCTCGTTATGTCGTAGGCCCTTGTAACATTGTCAGAGTACCATGAGAATGAAGGAGAGAATTTAGGAGGTGTACTTGTCATTAGTATGTTGCATGCAAACCCTATAATACTTCCGGTTGTAATTTTTGTGTTTATCGCAGTCTTTGTATGATCTCCCACTATCATTCCAAGAAATGTTTGACCGGTATCGATTATTTTATCAGACAGTTGTACTTTAATTGATCCGTATAAATTTGTTAGATTGCTGTTTACAGTACCTGCCCCTAAATTAACCCATGCACCAATATAAGAATCTCCAAGGAATCCGTAATGCTGTTTGTTAGAGTAGCTCTGGATTATGGTGTTTGAAATTTCGCCACCGACCTTACAGACCCTGCCTATGTTAGACCCTGCATTAATTCTGGAAAGGGCCTGGATTACAACGTCATCGTCTATGAATGCAGGGCCTTGAATTACGGAGTTTGCAGATATCTTAACGTTATTGCCTATGTAAATCGGGCCATTTTCGGCGTCAAGAACAGATCCCGGCTTAATCACTGTGTTCTTGCCAATATATATTTGAGAGTCCATGATAAAGTGGACGCCCTTATATTTGCCCTCTAGAGCGGGGTCAGTTTTAACGTATGTCTTGAAGTCAGATATAATCTGCTCTTTATTGGTATGAATCAGATCCCATGGATATTGTATCAAGCTGGCGTCAACGGCTTTCACATTAATTTTTTTCTTTAATTCATGAATGAAACCTTTCTCCAGGAATTTTTCAGAGGTTATAGAAAGGGAGTTTTTCCTGTTTAACCTTGCATATACGATCGCATCATCACAAATACCAATCTCTTCTTTACCTGTGATTGGAATAGGTGTAGATAATAAGAGTCTACCGTTTATGAATAAGCAGCCTTTGTCATTACTTCCAATTTTATTTATACTATGAGGGTGACTTTCAGCTGTAAGGTTTTTAAGATATTCTCTGCAATAAAGATTAATCTCGGTATCAGGATACTGAAGTACAATCCTTTCAAGAAAACTGTACATTCCACAGCGTAATTCATAAACAGGCCTGCTGTAGGCCAGTGGCAGGAAATTTTGATATATGTCATCTTCGAAAATGCATACGCTTTTCATCTTTGTCAGGATACTTAGTAGACTTTAAGTTGTCAAGATGAATGAAGTTATAAGTTATAAGATGCTATATTTTCCTTGTAATAAATATTTGGTGTTTTATAATTATTCAGGTTATTTGAAGATTCAATGAAAAAGGGGAAAAATGAATTATAAAGCCTGGTTTCAATGTTCATCAGGTTGTGATGAACGTTATGAATTGAACGAGATTATATACAATTGTAAAAAGTGTGGCGGCCTCTTGGAGGTACAGCATGATATTGCAAGATTGAAACGTCGCAGTCCTGGGTCGTGGATGAGACTTCTCGATGACCGCTATAGAAGGACTAAGTGGCCTTTTGGGAGTTCTGTCTGGGGAAAGAAGGAGATGGTCTGCCCGAATGTGGAAAACCATAATGTAGTATCGCTCTACGAGGGTGGGAGTAACCTGTTTTGGGCTGAACGCCTTGGCAATATTATTGGCATGGATGACTTATGGATCAAACAGTGCGGTAATGCTCATACCGGTTCGTTTAAAGACCTTGGAATGACGGTGTTGGTATCTATGGTCAAGCAGATGATCTCAGAAGGTAAGGATATTATGGGCGTTGCATGTGCCTCAACGGGTGATACATCTGCAGCTCTCTCTGCATACTGTGCTGCTGCGGGAATCCCTGCGATTGTGTTTCTGCCAAAAAATAAAGTTTCTACTGCTCAATTGATCCAACCTATTGCCAATGGTGCACTAACACTTTCACTTGATACTGATTTTGACGGATGTATGGAAATAGCGCAAAAAGTGTGCAGGGAGAATAATATCTATCTTGCTAATTCAATGAACTCACTGAGGATAGAGGGGCAGAAGACTATGAGCATTGAGTTAGCTCAGCAACTAGACTGGGAAGTGCCGGATGTAATAATAATTCCGGGTGGTAATCTGGGAAATGTTACTGCTCTGGGCAAGGGTTTCCTCTTAATGGAAGAGCTTGGTATAATTAACAAACGTCCCAGGATTGTATGTGTTCAAGCATCAAAGGCAAACCCTTTATATCAAAGCTATCTGAAAGATTTCAAAGAGTATGAACCAATTCATGCTCAAAGTACGCTGGCGAGTGCGATTCAGATAGGAAATCCTGTCAGTATTAACAAAGCAATTAAAATACTGAAACAGTTTAATGGAGTTGTAGAGCAGGCGACTGAAGGCGAGCTCGCTAATGCTGCAGCATTAGCAGACAAAACCGGTCTTTTTAATTGTCCTCATACCGGTGTTGCTTTAGCAGTACTGTTTAAACTCCTGGAAAGAGATGAAATCAAAAAGGATGAGAGAGTCGTGGTCATTTCAACTGCACATGGTTTGAAATTTACGGATTTAAAAGTTAAATACCATGAAAATCAGTTGGAAGAAGTCGAATCACAATACGCCAATGCACCTGTTGAGCTACCTCCTGAATATGACAAAGTAAAGGGAGCTATCCTGGATAAAATCTCTGATTTCAGCTAATTATTATTAGAAGGTCAAATGATCACTATTGTCTCCTTTTATACCTCTTGTCATTAAATCCTCATAATGCCTGTTAATTAGCACTAAATCCGCTAAATAATAATAATTGTTATTTACAACATGAGCTTTCCTAAGTTTCGACATTTGCAGAGGTTATAAGCTATTTGATGTATATAGGCTAAACTATGACTATTCAGTCTATATAAAGTTCTAACTGATAGTATAGATACGAGATACATCTATAATTTGTTGTAGCCATTTTTATATCAGACCTTTTATTTATTAACTCAATGTACTTGACAAAAATATCCATTTACGTATAATTTTATAATAATAAATTTGAGGAAATCGTCCGCTTTATGTTATTTGAACATATGCGTGGTAAAAAATAGAATTCATGAATTTTACCCATTTCTTCAGGTTGTATTTTGATAATAAAATCAAGCTAATGGAGGGCTTCTTATAATGATTCGTTACAGCTGTGATATGTGTGGACGCTCACTGGTTCCGGATGAAGATGAAAGATATGTCGTTAAGATTGAAGTTTATGCGGCGTGTGACTCTATGGACGTTGATTGTGAAGATGAGGAGTTCATAAACGATTTTGAAGAAGATGATGATGACGAAAATGATGAAGAGATAGACAACGTTGAATCAGACGAAATAGAAAGTATAGAATATAAGACATTTCGTTATGATTTATGTAGTAAATGTCATAGTAGATATCTACAGGACCCACTCTCAATTAACTCTATCAGAAGAGGACGTTTCTCTGAAAATTAAATCCATTTGGATTTTATAAATGAAATAATGCTTTAAAATTTGAGACTATTCTTTATCGAATAGATAATAGTTTTTATTATTATGTTGTTTAACAATTCAATTTAAAGCCCGAAAGCATAATTAGCTGCGACTAATTATGCAACTTGCAAGAGACTGTATTTCATTTCATGGATGGTGATATTTTCGCATAAATGCATCATTAAGCCCCTCGAAACGTTAGTTGAAATAATTAATATCACTATTTAATAATCAATAATTACTAGTATTCAAGCCAATCCATGGGAATGACAATCACAGAGAAAATAATTGCTGCACATTCCGGTCATCAGGAGATAAGTGCCGGCCAATTTGTGTATGCAGATGTAGATATATGTCTGGGTAATGATATTACTGCTCCAATTGCTATTGAACAGTTCGAAACGCTTGGAATGGAGAAAGTTTTTAACCCGGATAGTATAGTTCTAGTTCCCGATCATTTTACACCTAACAAGGATATTAAATCAGCCCAGAACTCAAAGCTTCTAAGGGAATTTGCACAGAAGCATAAAATAAAGAACTATTTCGAGGTCGGCAGGGTGGGGATCGAACACGTATTGCTGCCTGAACAGGGAATAGTGGTTCCCGGTGATTTAGTGATTGGCGCAGATTCACATACATGTACTTATGGTGCGATGGGTATTTTCTCTACGGGTGTCGGCAGTACAGACTTAGCTGCATGTTATGCAACAGGGAAAGTATGGTTAAGGGTACCAGAGACAATAAAGTTTATATTTAAAGGCAAATTGAATGAATGGGTATCCGGCAAAGATTTGATACTTCATATCATTGGTGATATTGGCGTTGATGGAGCAAGGTATAAGGCTATGGAATTTTCCGGGTCTGTTATATCTGATCTATCAATGGATGACAGGCTGGCGATGTGCAATATGGCTATAGAGGCCGGGGCTAAAAACGGAATAATTGAACCGGATGATTGCACTGAGGATTACATAAAGGGCAGGGCTCAGAGAGAGCATAAATTTTACTCAAGTGATGAGGATTGCAATTATCATGAAATTCGTGAATATGATGTAAACAACCTTTCTCCTCAGGTTGCAATGCCTAATCTACCGGAAAATGTTAAGCCGGTGGAAGAGTTATCTGACATTGCTATTGATCAGGTTGTGATAGGTTCATGTACTAATGGAAGAATTTCTGACTTAAGAATAGCTGCGCAGATTCTTAAAGATAAAAAAATAGATCCATCGATTCGCTTAATAATAATACCCGGGACACAGGATGTTTATCTGGAGGCTTTGAAAGAGGGATTAATAGAGATATTTATTGAAGCGGAGGGTGCTGTGTCAACTCCAACCTGCGGACCTTGCCTTGGCGGGCATATGGGTATACTTGCAGATGGGGAACGTGCATTGTCTACTACTAATAGAAATTTTGCAGGAAGAATGGGTCATACAGCATCTGAGATTTATCTTAGTAATCCTGCAGTAGCTGCAGCTTCTGCCTTAACCGGTAAAATAACTCATCCGGAAAAAGTTAATTAGTGTGACTGGTAATTCTAAACACGTTAAGTGTTAAATAATTTTTAAAGTCTTTGTAGTGATGTCGTAAAAGGAGACGGTTAAAATGATCAGAAATATAAAAGAGGGCCCACAGAAAAAATATGTTGGTATTGATATTGGTTCTGTGAGTGTCAAAGTTGTATTAATAAACGAAAGCCGTGAAGTGTTGGAGAACCACTATGTAAGGTCTCATGGCCAGCCGTTGGAGACGGTACTGATTGTTCTGAAAGAAATTTTCAATAGGTTTAAAATTGATGAGATAGAGGGGATCGCCGCTACCGGATCTGGTGGCAAGCTTTTGGCGGACATAATAGATATAAGTTTTATTAACGAGATAATTGCACAGAGTACGGCAACATCCATATTGCATCCGGAAGTAAGAACCGTTATCGAAATAGGTGGTGAAGATTCAAAGCTGATAATGCTTGAGCCTGATGAGGCAGGTGGTAACAATCTAAAGGTATCTGACTTCTCTATGAATACAATGTGTGCAGCCGGTACAGGGTCTTTTTTAGATCAGCAGTCGACAAGAATCGGAGTTTCTATAGAAAACGAATTCGGCAAATTGGCCTTAAAGTCAAAAACCCCACCTAGAATAGCCGGAAGGTGCAGCGTATTTGCTAAATCAGATATGATACATCTGCAACAGGTAGGAACTGAGGTTCATGATATAGTTTCCGGACTGTGCTATGCGCTTACAAGAAACTTCAAGAGTAACATTGGAAAGGGCAAGGATTTTATTAAACCAATCGCTTTCCAGGGAGGTGTTGCAGCAAACGATGGCATAGTAAAAGCGTTTGAGGACATACTGGACCTGGATGAAGGAGAGCTCATCATTCCTGAACACTTTAACACTATGGGTGCCATAGGGACTGCGTTGGCGTTAATTGAGAAGGGTATAAATTCTCCATTTAAGGGATTTAAGAAAATAGATGCCTATCTGAGAAATCGTAAAGGAAAAGACTCTAACCTGAAAAAGCTAAATTGCAATAATTATGACATTAATGTTAACAGGCACATTTTAGAAAGTGGTAAAAAAGTTGAAGCTTATGTAGGCGTTGATGTGGGGTCTATCAGTACAAACGTAGTCGTTATTGCTAAAAACAGAGATGTTCTTGCCAGACGTTATCTCATGACGGCGGGTAAACCTCTTGAGGCTGTAAGACAGGGGTTATTAGAAGTAGGAGAAGAGGTCGGTAAGAGTGTAATTGTAAAGGGAGTTGGTGTTACCGGATCCGGGAGATATCTTACAGGCGAGTTTATCGGCGCAGATATAATTAAGAATGAGATTACAGCTCATGCGACTGCAGCAGCATGGGTCGATAATGATGTAGATACAATTTTTGAAATAGGCGGACAGGACTCAAAATATATAAGTTTGGAAAACGGAGCGATAGTTGATTTCACTATGAACAAAGTATGCGCTGCCGGAACCGGATCTTTTCTTGAAGAACAATCTGAAAAACTGGACGTTAATATTAAACAAGAGTTTGGTAAGCGAGCGTTAGATTCGTGTTGTCCTTCTCAGCTTGGCGAGAGGTGTACTGTGTTCATGGAATCTGATCTTAATCACCATCAGCAGTTAGGAGTGCCTAAGGATGATTTGCTGGCAGGACTGAGTTACTCTATCGTGTTAAATTATATCAATCGAGTTGTTGAAAAAAGGAAAATCGGCGATACTATTTTCCTGCAGGGGGGAGTAGCTGCAAACAGGGGTGTTAAGGCTGCTTTTGAGAAAGTGACCGGCAGGACAATTGTTGTGCCTCCGCATCATGACGTTATGGGAGCAATAGGCTCTGCAATAATTTCCATGGAAGAAAGCACATGGGATGAGTCAAGATTTAAAGGATTTGATTTAACAAATAGAAAGTATGAAACCACATCTTTTGTATGCAAAGACTGCTCAAATATTTGTGAGATAAGAAAAGTTTCTATTACAGGGGAGTCTCCACTTCATTATGGAAGCCGTTGCGGTAAGTTTGATGATGAAAAGAAAGTAAAGAAATCCGATAATTTGCCCCGTTTGTTTAATGAAAGAAGCAGACTGTTATATGGGCCTTACTATACAGATAGAAAAACCAAGAGTAGCGTAAAATATGACAGCAACACTGAATCAAGAGGTCGGATTGGTATTCCACAGGCTTCTACATTTTTTGAACTGTTTCCTATGTGGAGGACTTTTTTCACTGAATTGAATTTTGAGATAGTTATTTCAAAAAATACTAATCGAAGCATTATTAGTGAGGGAATAGAACATGTGAATACTGAAACGTGCTTCCCGATAAAAGTGTCACACGGGCACGTTGTAGACATGCTCAATAAAGATATTGATTATCTGTTTTTACCTAGTGTGATCAATATGACTCATGAATCCTCCAACCTTACTCACTCTTATGCGTGTCCATATATTCAGTGCCTTCCTTATATTATCGGCTCCGCTGTAAATCTGGAATCACATGATTTTCAATTGTTACAACCTATAATTCACTTTGAATACGGCGAAGCTCACGTAGAGAAAACATTTCGTAAGATTGCCGCAGATATAGGTGTAAAGGGACGTAAGGTTACCAAGGCGATAAAAAAGGCTCAAGAAACACAAAAAAACTTCTATAAGCGCATGGAGGAGAGAGGTAAAGAGGTATTAGATAATTTAGGTGAGGATGAAACTGCACTGGTGATCATCAGCCGTCCTTATAATGGTTGCGATTCCGGAGTAAATCTGGATCTACCTGAAAAACTCAGGGATATGGGAATCACGGCAATACCAATGGATTGTATTCCAATGGACCTGGAAGATATATCCAGGGATTATCCTAATATGTATTGGAAATACGGACAGAAGATACTTGCAGCAGCGAGGTTTATAGCTAAAGATAAGAGATTGCATGCTCTTTATATAACAAATTTCGGGTGTGGCCCGGACTCATTCATCTCCAAGTTTTTCCCTAAAGAAGTTGGTGGAAAACCGTTTTTGATGATAGACATTGATGAGCACAGCGCGGATGCCGGAGTTATGACACGTTGTGAGGCATTCCTGGATAGTTTAAAAAATGCAAGGATCAAAAAATTTAAGAAAGACTCGGATAAAAAGCAAAAGCACTCTCTGAATAAGAAAAAAACCATGTACATTCCTTATATGAATGATTGCTGTTTTATGGCTGCTGCTGCAATGAGAGCAAACAATGTTGATGCCGTAGCACTGCCTATGCCGGATAAAATCAGTCTTGAGTTAGGCAGAAAATATACATCAGGAAAAGAGTGTTATCCGGCAATTCTTACAACAGGTGATATTGTGAAAAAGGCAAAATGTCCTGATTTCGACCCTGACAGAAGTGTATTCTTTATGGCAACCGCATCGGGCCCATGCAGGTTTGGTCAATATAATACAATGCATAGAATGATACTCGATGATATCGGTTTGCCACATGTTCCTATTTATACATTGGATCAGGGCGATGACTACCAGGAAGATACTAATAATCTGGGTGCTAATTTCAGGAAACTTACGTGGAATGGAGTTGTGTTTGTTGATTATCTACAAAAATTATTGCACGAAATAAGACCATATGAAGTGTATAAGGGTGATTGTGATGTTGTATATAAACAGCATCTCAGAAAGGCAGAACATGCGATAGAGTACGGACATGATCTTCTGCAGGTTGCTAAAGACGCGTGTGATGCATTAAACAGGGTCCCGGTTGACAGGAGCATACGAAAACCTAAGATTGGCATTATTGGTGAAACTTATGTTCGAGGCAATGAATTTTCAAACAACTTTATCGTAAGAACGATTGAGAAACTGGGGGGGACTGCGGTAGTACCTCCGTTTAGTGAGTGGCTGGATTATATTGCCCATATCAGGCGAAAAGATAGTATAAGGGAAAAAGATTTAAATACTCTTACAGTAGAGATGCTGACAAGTGTAATACAGAAATATCATGAACACAAAATGTCACGTCCATTTAAGAAAAGCGGAAAAAAACTATTTAAAGAGAGTTCTATAGGCGACTTAATTTTGAAGGGTAAATCTTATATCCATGACTCTTATAGAGGTGACCCTGTTCTCAGCATGGGAAGAGCTGTTGAGTACATTGAGGCTGATTATGATGGTATTGTAAACATCATTCCTTTTCATTGCATGCCCGGTACGGCAGTAAATGCGGTGCTGGAAAAATTACAGAGAGACCATCATGATATTCCATTATTAAAATTGACATTTGATGGACAGGAAGAGACAAATGAAGAGACTCGCCTGGAAGCATTTGTTCATCAGGCATATCAAAGAATGGAAAGCCGGCAGAATGATAGCAAAGAATATGCAACTGTGAATTAATTATTCACGAAGTAGATAGAAAGGTATTAGAAAATTTATGATAAATGGTAAAGGTTGGAAATATGGGGATAATGTCAATACTGATGAGATTATCCCTGCCAGATATTTAAATACTACTGACAAAAAAGAGCTGGCAGCTCACTGCATGGAAGATATTGACGAAGATTTTGTGAAAAAAGCAAGTGAAGGTGACGTAATAGTAGCCGGTGAGAACTTTGGCTGTGGGTCTTCCAGAGAGCACGCTCCAATATGTATTAAAGCATTAGGGATTTCATGTGTAATTGCAAAGAGTTTTGCCAGGATATTTTTCAGAAATTCTATTAATATTGGCTTGCCAATTTTTGAGAGTGAAGAAGCGGCAGCTGAGATAAGTGATGGTGATAATATTAAAGTAGACATAAATGCGAATATAATCACTAATTTAACAACAAACAAGGAGTATTCATTTACTCCATTTGCCGATGAAATGAAGGATATAATCAAGGCAGGCGGACTCATGGAGTACATCAAGACGGACTAGTGCAGTTTATCCTTAATATTCATTTTTAAGATCTTTCTTCGATCATACCCTTTTTCCAGAGTTCCATTTTATTTGATGTGCCCAGATCGTTTCTTGAGAACATGAAAAGATACTGTTGTGCATATCCGGCATAAGAACCAAAGTAATCTAATGCAAAAGATCTGATCTCTTCGTTAGAAACAGTCGTATTGTTAAAGTATAACAGTTGCATTGTTTTCTTAATCCAGGTGTCCACCGGAAATGCTTGACTGAAATCAAGGGAAAACAGCATTATGCAGTCAGCGACTTTATCCCCGACTCCATTTACTTTCTTTAACTCACTCTTTGCATTTTCATATGAGAGAGTTTTTAGTGAATTGAGTTTCTTGATGTTTACAGAATTGTTTGCTTCAAAGAGATACTTTGCACGAAAACCGGTTTTTGCATTAACGATTTTTTTAAAATTATTAATATTGCCAGGCTTGGGAAATGTATAATTATCAACTCCGCCTATTGATACTTTGTTTCCAAAAGCCTTAGAAAGTGCATTTAGCTTTGATTTTATTCTAGGGATGTTTGATGCCGCAGAGCAGATAAAAGAGATAAGACACTCCCATGGATCCTGTTTAAGGATCCTTAAGCCATTGTATTTGTCTATAGATTCCTTAATAAACCGGTCTTTATTTATTTCTTTAAGTATTTTCGAAAGATTTTCATCTAAAGAGAAGAAATGAGTAATAAATTCTTTGCTTGCACCATGGAATTCTAGCTCATTCTTTATTTGACGAATTTTAATGAATTTATCTCGAGCATTAACATAATACCAGTTATCCTGCGTGTTAATTCTAAATATTTGTCCACATTCCAGTGTATGTGCCAAATTGAAGTCTTTTACTTTAATTTTACCCAAGCTAACTTTTCTTATGTCCTTTAGAATAGAATAATTAAGCCATATAGCGTATCAGTATTTCAACTATAATTTTCTTGTAAATAATCTAACAACCTAATATAAGTGTACATTAAATTCAGTTAATTGCTAATATTATTATAAGAATTAACCTATGGCTAAGCTTCTGATAGATTTCATAGAGACGGTTGACAAAATCAGCCACAAAATAATTAAGGGTAAAAATGGGTATTACCTGCCTAAAATCACTTCGGATCAACTCAGCTTCGAAAGACAACTTCAGGCCTTTTCAGCTGAAGCAGCTCCTGAAAGCTTGTTGAACACAGCTATTAAGAGATCCCAATCCCACCTGCTTAATGAACAGGAGGTAGGTACGTACTGGGCTGGCGTGCTGGAAGGTGATGTCGCATTAACGGCAGAATATTTAATGTTAATGCATTTTCTGAAGAGAATTGATGTAAAGAAACAAGAGAAGGCTATCAGGTATATCATAAAAAAACAGGAGAAAGACGGTGGTTGGAGTATTTATCATGATGGATTTAGTGATGTAAGTATCTCAGTAAAGTGTTATTTTTCTCTTAAATTAGCAGGCCATTTAGGTGAAGAGCCCCATATGCAGAAAGCAAGGGAGTGTATTCTAAAACTGGGTGGAATAATGAAGTGTAATACTTTCACAAAAATATATCTTGCTATTTTTGGTCAATTTGACTGGAAAGGCATACCCGCAATGCCGGTGGAGATAATCCTACTTCCTAAATTTTTCTATTTCAATATATACGAGATGTCCTATTGGTCAAGGTGTATTGTAGTACCTTTAGGCATAATTATGGCACACAGGTCTAAATTTCAGATTGGTAAAAGTGCGGCTTTGGATGAATTATATGTGATACCCAGGGATAAGGTCTGTTATCGGTTACAGAGAGATCAAAACCGGTTAACGATAAAGAATTTCTTTATTAATTTTGATACGATCCTAAGACGTTATGAGAATGGTCCTATCTCCTCCTTAAGAAAGATCGCCATTGAAAAATCAGAAAAATGGATGTTGGAACGTCTTGAAAAATCAGGTGGCCTGGGTGCAATATGGCCTTCAATGGTTAACTCATTAATGGCGATGAAATGCCTTGGATATAAAGACGGGAACCCAATTGTAGAAAAGGCAATTGAAGATATTGAAGCATTAGCGGTATACGAAGAAGACACTATGTTCCTGCAACCGTGTGTTTCTCCTGTATGGGATACCCCGTGGGCTATTATGGCTCTATTAAAGTCCGGCTTGCCTAATGACCATCCCGCATTGGTAAGTGCGGGTGAATGGATGTTGGAAAAGGAGGTTAAAACCTTTGGCGATTGGAGCTTGAAAAATCCTGTAAGAGAACCAAGTGGATGGTATTTTCAACATGCTAATGAATTCTACCCGGACAATGATGATGCTGCAGTGGTGATGATGTCTTTACAACTATTAGATTTGCCTGATAAGGACCGTAAGAGCCAGGCAATCCTGAGAGGCTTCAAATGGCTTATGGGAATGCAGTGTAAAGATGGCGGTTGGGGATCTTTTGACAAAAATAATAATAAAAAAATACTCAATAATATTCCTTTCGCTGATTGGAATGCACTTCTGGATCCAAGCACAAGTGATCTTACGGCACGTGTTCTGGATTTGATGGGTAAACTGGGATATGACATGAGCTTTCGTCCTGCTACAAAAGCAATTAAATTCCTTAAGAAAGAACAGGAAAAGAATGGCTCCTGGTTTGGACGCTGGGGTACAAATTATGTTTATGGAACATGGTCGGTATTGACTGGTCTTTACTCAATAAAAGAAGATATGTCTAAAGATTATGTAAGAAAGGCAGCATCGTGGTTAATAAATTTCCAAAATGAAGATGGTGGTTGGGGAGAGACGTGTAAATCATATTGGGATACATCACTTAGTGCTATTGGCAGGAGCACTGCCTCTCAAACATCATGGGCAGTTTTGGGTCTTTTATGTACTGAAGAGAGATTTTCCGAGGCTGTAAAAAATGGTATTGAGTATTTAATAAGAACACAGAATGATGATGGCACTTGGGATGAAGAAGAGTTCACTGGTACGGGATTTCCTAAAATATTTTATCTTAGATACCATATGTACAGAAGTTACTTTCCTCTTTTAGCATTAAGCAGATATAGAAATATGATTGAGTAATTTTTCATATGGTGTTTGTTTAGGAGTAAAAGGGGCTGTTTAATTACGGTCCGGTTTATGAGTTGTTGCAGATGATGGTGGTAGTGTTGGGAAGGTAATTGAAGGTTGTTCTCCTGTTAAGGTTCGCAGAAATGCGACAATCTTGAAAGTGTCGTTTTCAGTAAGTGTTAATCCAAGTTGATATTCAGCCATTATTTTGACTGCTTTATTTAAATCCCAGGTACTTGCGTCATGAAAGTAGGGGGCAGTCAGCTCTATATTCCTTAACAATGGCACTTTGAAAACGAATTTATCATCTTCTTTATTTGTCACGTTGTATCTGCCAAGCGTATGGGTATCTTTATCATACGGTTTAGCCGTTCCAAGCTTCTTATAAGAGTTCCCTCCTACACCAACACCGTTGTGACAGGCGATACATCCTTTATCTTTAAATAGAGCATATCCTTCCATTTCTGTTGTGGAAATAAAGTCATTATAGCCCTTCAGCCAGTAATCAAATTTTGAATTTGGCGTGGTTAAGGTCTCTTCAAATGCGGCAATGGCATCAGTTACCTGTTCAATAGTAATCTTCACCTCTTCATACATTATATCCGCACCATAAACTTCACTGAACCATTGTACATACTTTGGTATTGATTGTAGTACGCTGACTGCTAATTCATGATTTGAACCCATTTCTATTGGATTAGCTATAGGTCCTCCGGCCTGTTCCTTTAAATCTTTTGTCCGGCCATCCCAGAATTGAGCCAGGTTGAATCTTGAATTAAGGACTGTCGGTGAGTTTATAGGGCCAATAAACCATTTATGTCCGATGGAGCTTGGTAAGTTGTCTGTACCGCCTGTAGAGAGATTGTGGCATGAATTACAAGTAATCCAGCCGGATTTAGACAATCTTGGCTCAAAAAATAATTTCTTGCCCAACTCTACCTTAGCGCTGTCATAGTCAAAGCTGATTGGAATAGGCTGGATAGGCTCTTTTGAACGAGAAACTTTTCCACCTCCCAGCATACTTTCACCTCTGCTACCATAACCCATATCAATCAAACCACCGGCAGCAACGAAAGTAGACATGAAGACAGTGAAAACTATAAAACCCAATAAACACCCGGTTACACGGAATACCAAAGATGGCATTTTCTCCCACATATTAAACACTGTTCAACACCTTTCTTACTAAGCCTTCACATTCTTCCAGCTTCTTTCTGGCTTCATCGTAGTTAGTCTGTAGTTTATTCATTATTATTGCGGTCTTTACGTTTCCTTTTGCATCATCCAACAGCTTATCAGCAGCGTCTCTGTCAAGACCAGTCACCGTCATTATAATACGTTCAGCACGATCTTTGAGCTTTACGTTCTTTACTTGAAGGTCTACCATGTGATTCTCATAAACCTTGCCCATTTTTATCATTGAGGCAGTCGTTAGAGTATTAAGGATAATCTTTGTTGCTGTACCTGCCTTCATTCGTGTAGAGCCGGTTATAACTTCCGGCCCGGTTATAGGCCTTATTATAACATCCACATCAACAGAAGGACTTATATCAGGGTTACAACACAGAAATATGGTAGATGCGCCTAGATTGTTTGACTGAGACAAAGCTCCATGAACAAAAGGTGTAGTGCCCCCGGTAGCTATGCCGACTACGCTGTCATTACCAGTTATCTCATTCTCGATTATTGCCCGTTCACCATCAACATGTCTATCCTCTGCACCTTCTATGGATCTAGTTAGTGCATCTGAGCCACCGGCAATAATACCAGTAACTAATTCAGGGTTAGTACCAAAGGTAGGGGGGCATTCAGAGGCATCAAGAACTCCAAGCCGTCCACTTGTTCCAGCTCCGACGTAAAACAGACGGCCTCCTTTCTTAAAGGAATTAACAATGAGATCAACTGCCTTTGAAATGCTCTGACGTTCTTTATAAACGGCATCGATTACATTTGAATCCTCGGAATTAATAATGTCAACAATTTCAAGGGTAGATTTGCGGTCAATGTCGTGAGTACTGCTGTTCCGTTGTTCAGTGGTAAGTTTCGAACGATCTTTCATTATTAATGATAAAGATTTCAGTGACTTGCATGTGTGTGCCAGATCATATATTTGATGTTCTTACTGGCCTAACAAATGTGGCAGGTGTTCCGGCTTGTACTTCACTTATAGTACCATTTACATAGGTTACGATCCACGCATGGCCCTTATCTGATTTATCACCTGTCCATGTTCCCCACTGTTTCTCTTCAAATATCGAGTCTATAAATTTATCACTCTCTGTACTAGATTCAAGTAATGACGAAGCTTCTTCCAATGTCGGCAATCGCCAGTCGTCAAAACCAGCATAACCTTTTTTGTTAATCGCCTTTAACCACTTGTTTGCTTTTTTAAAATTAAAATATTCTGATGATCCAGCCTGATACCACATCAATTCTGTTGCATGGTCAATGACAACATCACCATTCCCAATTGGCTTTAACTCATAATGGTGGTTTATTGAACTATGACAGAAATAAATATTATTATTTTTTTCATTTATTGTGATATATGGTAAGGATTCTATTTGAGAAGCTGAGATTTTTTCAGGAACCCAACGTAATTTGATTATCTTATCAGGAGAATATTTAACCTTCTTCCTTCCAGAAGGGGGCTTTGATTTCTTAGGAGGTTTGACTGGTTTCTCTTTAACTTTCTCAGGTTTAGCCTTCATCTCTGAGGTTTTATCCATTGATGGTTTTTGAACTTCAGGAGTCTTAGTTATCTTGTCAGATTTAACATCCACAACACCGTCGATTTTTTTCAGATCTGCTGATAACGAGGTTTCTTTTCCCGGTTTTACTTTTATAGACTTTTCCCATTTAACATATCCTTCTAACACGACTTCAACCTCATGAGTACCAACTGTAATATCTATAAGTTGCTTAGGTGCATTGCCGACCTCATTGCCGTCTATGTATATTTTTGCATTTTCAGGATAGCTTTCTATATTAATAGAACCAATATTAACTTGAAGCACCGCATTCAAACTAAGTTCTTTATCCTTCTTAATAATTACTGATTTTTTCCAACATTCATACCCGCCAGATTGAACTACAATATCATGTTCGCCAATAGGGATAGAAGATAAAACTGCTGGAGTAATGCCAACCTCTTTATCATCAATAAATACTTTTGCACTTTCAGGAGTACTTTTAATATTTATAGAGCCTGATGCTTTCTGTAGTATAGCAGTTACAATATTTTTACCTTCCGCAGCAACTTCAACACTTTCGCTCCAGTTTTCAAATCCGTCAGCTCTAACTTCTACCTGATGTACACCCGGCTTGACATTTTGTATGATTTCAGGTGTTGAACCAATTTTATTACCGTTAAAAAATATTGTCGCATTAAAAGGCTCACTATTAATATCTATGGAACCCAGCTTCTCCTGAAGTGTTGCCGTTATATTACACTCTTTGTCTGTTATTTCTATATTCTCACTCCAGTCACAATAGTCCTTAATCACCAATTTCACAATATGATCGCCACACTCTATATCCTTAATAGTTTCAGGGGTAGTTCCGGCTTCGTTACCGTCTATAAAGATCCTTGCATCCGAAGGTTTGCTTTTTATACTTATGGACCCTGGTTTTTCTTGTAGCTCTGCTGTTATGGTAATTTCTTCACCAGGCACAATATCTGCGTTCTCACTCCATGTTTGATAATTGTCTAGCGAAAGTTCTATAGTATATTTTCCCGGTGTCAATTCAGTTATTGTACTGGGTGTTCTTCCAGATTTTTTGCCTTCTAGATAAATCAATGCATTTGCAGGGTTACTTATTAACATTAAAGAACCCTTTTTTCTCTGAAGTGTGGCGGAAAATAGAGATTCTTTGCCATTCTTTACTTTAATCATTTGCACACTTGAATCATAGCCTTCCAAGCGCATTTCAACTTCATGCTTACCCGGGCTAAGACCGGTTATGTCTTCAGGAGTCTTTCCTACATCTTCACCATCAATAATAATTACAGCTCCTGTCGGTTCACTTTCTAAACGAACAGAACCTGTAACAGGATGGAGGACAGCATTTAATGCGATTTCTTTTCCTTGTTTAACATTTATTTTTTTCTTCCACTCGGCATGCCCTTCCATTTTGACTTCAATTTCATGTATACCAATAGTAGCATGTGTGATAGTGTCAGGTGTTGTACTTACTTCCTTGCCATCTAAAAATATAGTGGCTTCTGATGGATTACTCTCAATATTTATAGATCCGGTTATAGCGCGAAGCACTGCAGCTATTGAATTTTGTTTGTCACTTCTTACTTCTACACTTTCACTCCAGTTTTCAAATCCATCCATCCTGATTTCCACATTATGCTCGCCTGGTAATATTTCAGTTAGAGTTTTAGGTGTGAACCCAGCCTTCTTATTATTTATGAGAATCATTGCATTTGACGGTTCGCTATTTATACAGACTGAACCTGCAATCATTTGAAGTTCTGCTACTACACTAAGTTCAAGCCCAGGTTCCATCTCTATATTTTCACTCCAGGCTTCATAGCCGTCCATCTTGACTTCTAGAAGGTGATTATCGTAACTCAAATCAGTTACATTTTTGGGAGTGGTTCCTACTTCCTTACTATCTATAAAGATTGTTGCTTTTGATGGATTGCTATTAATGTTTACTGATCCAGATTTGGTCTGTAGTTCAGCCGTGACAGTAGAATCCTTTCCGGCATGTATATTTACACTATCGCTCCATACATCATAGCCATCCATCTTAACTTCCAGCTGGTAATTACCTGCTGCTATATCGGTAATATTTGCAGGCGTGTTACCAATTTTCTTACTGTCTACAAAGACTACAGCATTTGACGGATTACTATTTACATTGACAGAGCCTGTCATTTCTACGAGTTTTGCAGTCAATGAACTCACTTTACCAGCTTTTATTTTTATAGTTTTCTTACAAGAAACATAGCCTTCTTTCTGTATCTCTACATCATATATGCCAATTTTAATGTCTGTCAAATTCACAGGTGTTTTGCCAAAGTCATTAGCATCTAATAAGACTACAGCATCTGTCGGATCACTCTCTATGTTGGCAGTACCTGTATTTTGTTCAAGTGTAGCATTTAAGTTGATTTCTTTACCTTTCTTTACATTCAGTGTTTTCTTCCATCCTGCAAATCCTTCCATCTTGATTTCAATTTCGTGAGAACCAATTGTAACTGACTTTAAAGTGTCTGGAGTTATGCCAGCTTTTTCACCGTTTAGATATATTGCTGCTTCAGGAGGATTACTATTAATATTGATTGAACCTGTAATTTCCAGAAGATTAGCCACTAATTTGTTTATCTTATCTCCTTTAATGTCTACACTCTCACTCCAGTCTTCATAGCCGTCCATTCTGATTTCTGCAAGATGTGTACCAGGACTTAGATCATTTATAGTTTCAGGCGTATTCCCTGACTTTTTACCGTTTATCTTTATAAATGCACCTGTCGGATTACTACTTATGCTAATTGATCCTGCTTTCATTTGAAGTTCAGTAGCTATTACAGTTTCCTTGCCCTCTACAAAATCAACACTTTTGTTCCATGTTTCATACCCATCCATCATCAGTTCAACTGTATGTGTACCAGTACTCGGATCGGTTAAGGTAATAGGAGTTTTGCCGACTTCCTTGCTGTCAATGAAAGTTATGGCGTTGGCTGGTTCACTGGTTATACTAACTGTACCTGTTTTAATTTGAAGTGTAGCTGTAAGTGTAATTTCCTTGCCCTGTACAAAATCAATACTTCTACTCCATGTTTCATAACCATCCATCCTGGCCTCTATTGAATGTTTACCGGGGCTGGGAGCATTTATTATTAAAGGAGTTGTACCTACTTCCTTATCGTCAATATAAGCAGTTGCACCTACAGGCTCGCTGACGATAGTAAATGACCCGGCTTTTAGTTGAAGCACAGCTGTCAAGTCAATATCCTTACCTATCTCAACTTTAACTTTCTTACTCCAGATTTCATACTCTTCCATTTTGACTTCAACAAGATACTTACCGGGCTTAATATCATTAATGACTGCTGGGGTATTACCGGCTTCTTTGCCATCAACCAGAATTGTAGCGTTAGCAGGTTCGCTTTTTATATTAATCGAAGCTACCAGTTGTTGGAGAACTGCTGTAAGGTTGTTTTCTTTGCCGGCATTAATCTCTATGTTTTCTCTCCAGTTCTTAAACCTATCCATCTTAACCTCTACAAGGTGTTTGCCAGGTTTGATATCACTGACATCTAAAGGAGTATTGCCGACTTCTTTACCGTCAACAATGACTTTAGCATTTGTCGGTTCACTCTTAATATTAACTGAAGCAACTGATTTCTGTAGTACTGCGTTTATAAGGTTTTCCTTCGATGAGTTTACATCTATGCTTTCACTCCAAACTTCATACCCATCCATTTTGACTTCAACAAGGTGTTTTCCCGGTATGACATCAGTTATGTTTGCCAGGGTATTACCGGCTTCTTTGCCATCAACTAAAATTGTAGCGTTAGCAGGTTCACTTTTTATATTGAGAGATCCGGTTAATAACAGAAGCGCTGCAGTAATTTTATTCTCTTTATCGGCATAAATCTCTATACTCTCAGACCATGTTTTATATCCATCCTTTTTCAATTCAATCTGGTGGCCACCGGTCTTTAACCCCTCCAAGCTTCCGGGAGTCGTTCCTGACTCTTTGCCGTCGAAAATAATTGTACTGCCTGACGGTTTACTATTAACTATTAGAGAACCAGTCTTTGTTTGTAGTACTGCAGTTAAGGATTTCTCATCTCCCGGTACAATGTCTACAGTCTGTTTCCAGACATCATAACCTTCCATCCTTACTTCTATGGCATGTGTACCTTTGGCACTGGACATTATTATTTCCGGGGTGTGGCCAATCTCTTTACCATCTACAAAGATGATTGCATTCGGAGGGTTACTCTCTACCATTAATGACCCGGTACTTCTTTGTAGCACAGCGGTTATGACATCGTCTTTACCAGCCTCAATATTAGCAGTACCAGTCCATACGTCATATTTCTCCATCTCAACTTTTATCTCATGAATACCTAGGCTTATACATGTTATAGCTTCAGGAGTTGTACCTGCAGGTTTGCCATCTAAATATATCTTGGCATTCTCCGGATTACTCTTAACAGTAACTGATCCTGTATTTACCTGCAGTTTTGCCGTTAACACTGTCTCCCTGGCAGGTACAACGGTTACACTCTTTTCCCAGGCACTATAGCCATCAAGCCTTATCTCTACCATGTGATCACCGTGCAGAACAGAACTTAAACTCGCAGGAGTAATACCAACCTCAATGCCATCCAGAAATATTTTTGCTTTATCTGGTTCACTGTTTAAAGAGATAGACCCAAACTTAGTTGTAAGTTCAGCAGTTATAGATGTCTTCTTTTTTGCATCTGCATCAATTTCCTCACTCCATACTTCATATCTGTCAAGCTTGACTTCAACAAGATGTTTTCCAGGTTTTACATCATCAATAGTGAACGGGGTAACTCCCATATTATCACCATCAATGTAAACCTCTGCTTTTGTCGGCTTGCTCTCAATTGCTACAGAACAATCTCGCCCCTGAAGTACAGCTGTTAGGGACGTCTCTTTATTTGCTTTCACTACTACGCTTTGGCTCCATATGTTAAATTCGTCCATCTTGATTTTAATTCTATACTTGCCGGGAAAAATCTGAGTTATGATGGCAGGAGTAACGCCTATATTTTCATCATCAAGAAATATTGCCGCTGAAGGTGGTACGCTTTTAACCATGATTGATCCGGTTTTTGGTAGTGTTGCAGGGGGTAGAGGTTTTTTCTTTACCTTTTTTGCTGGTATAGGAGGAACCTCTTCGGCTATTGTTCTAAATTCGCATTCAGGACATTTTGGATAATGAGCCTTTTGTCTCCCTCTGCATATGAATATACTGATTTCATACTCTTCTTTCGGACAATGACGATATGATTTTGTAGACTTAGTTAGCATAATATTGTTTGATTTAATATTTCAAAAAAACTATTAAATATTAATTGTTAAAAGTTAATGATATGTGCATATGAGACATAATAAATTCTCTATTAACTTTTGCAACATAAAGCTTTACGTAATATTAGAAAAAAATGATATAACATATGCAAGGAAAATCGTAATTTATTTTATCACATACGGTTTATATCCGCAAGTATCTCATTGGTAGCTATTTAAGTATAATTTGGTATTATTAATGACTGCATACTCATTTATCCTTGGAAATATGCAAGTATTAGCAAATATTTCATTATTAGAATCCTAAATATTGTAGAAAATGACCAATATTGAGAATAAGAAACTTTCATCAAAACTAAAGACTATTCCTACCTCTACAGGAGTGTATATGATGAAAGATGCCAAAGGAGAGGTTATTTATGTCGGAAAGGCAAAGATCCTTAGAAATCGTGTCAGAAGTTACTTTCAGAGCTCAGGCGATGAAAGACTGTTTATAAAATTTCTAGTTAAAAGAATTGCCGATATTGACTTTGTACTAACTGAAACAGAGAAAGAGGCTCTCATTCTTGAAAACAATTTGATTAAACAGTTCAAACCTCGATTCAATATAAACCTTCGTGACGATAAGACATTTGTATCAATAAAGCTTGATATGAATCAAAAATTTCCGTATCCGGTTATCGTCAGACAAGTTGAACCCTCTACCAGCAAAGACAAGGGGGCAAAAAAGAACAACATTAATATTCTCTATTTCGGACCGTATTCATCATCAAGGGCGGTACGTGAAACATTGCGATATGTAAACAGCCTGTTCCCAATCAGGAAATGCTCGCAAAATGTATTCAAAAGCAGAGTAAGACCGTGCCTCTACCATCAGATTGGTAAATGCGTGGCACCATGCTGCGAACTTGTTGAAGAGTCTACTTATAAAGAGATGATAAATGAAATTATCCTCGTACTGAAAGGTAAGAACGTTGAGTTATTGAAGATTTTAAAAACCAGAATGCAAAATGCATCTGCTGATCTGAAATATGAGAAGGCGGCAAAGTACAGAGATCGTATTTATGCAATAGAGAAGACCGTTGAGAAGCAGAAGATCAGTACCCTCGAATTTGTGGATAGAGATGTGTTTGGTTATTATGGTGAGGGTAATAGTTTACACATACAGGCTATGTTTATACGTAATGGTAATCTTGAAGATATAGCATCATACCGGTTTTCTACTATGAACAATTCTCAGAACAATATATTCCGTTCTTTTCTTAATCAATTTTATGTCCGGACAATGTTCATTCCTGATGAAGTTATAATGCCGGTAGAGAGCGAAGACAAAGAGGTTCTTGAAGAGTTGTTGAATGAGAAAAAAGGGCATAAGGTGAAGGTAATATGTCCCAAACGTGGAGAGAAGCATAAGCTTTTAGAGATGGCAACAATGAACGCAAAAAACGCCTTTAAAATAAATCAGAAACCGCTCGATGATATCGGTTCCATATTAGCCTCATTAAAGAAAAAATTGGGCCTTGCAAATGTACCGAAGAAGATGGAATGTTTTGATATTTCTAATATTGCAGGTAAGCAGGCGGTTGGGTCTATGGTCACTTTTGAAAACGGCCTGGCACTTAAAAGTAAATATAAGAGATACAAAGTGAAGACGGTCTCGCAGTCAGATGATTATGCGATGATGTACGAAGTGATGACCAGGAGATATACAAGGGCTTTCAAGGAAGATGATTTTCCGGATCTTACTGTTGTTGATGGTGGTAAAGGACAGTTGACTATAGCCAGAAGAGTGTTTGATGAACTCGGCGTTGACAGAGTCGATGTAATAGCAATTGCAAAGGGCAGAAAGAAAGCAACGGGGATCACTGAATCAAAAAAGAATCAAGATGAGCGTCTATTTGTGACTGACAATGCTGATCCGATAGTATTGGATCAGGACTCCCTCGAGTTAAGGCTTCTGGTAAATATACGTGATGAGGCTCACCGATTTGCGTTAGCATATCATAAGAAACTCAGGAAGGAGCAGTACTATAAATCTCCACTGGATAAAATTGCCGGTATCGGACAGGTAAAAAAGAAAAACCTGTTAAAACACTTTGGAAATCTGCAGAAGATAAGGAAGGCTTCATTTGATGAAATAGGAGCAGTGAAAAGCATTACGTCTAAAGACGCGAAGACCATATACAACTGCTTTCATTAAACGTTCATCATGTAGTAACAGTTTTCGGCTCTGACTCCAGGCCTGCGTCGATAAATGCAGCACCTATGGAATCTCCCCATACATTAATAGTAGTTCTACACCTGTCTAGAAACCAATCAATCATTAATATCATTGAAATCCCTTCGATTGGCAAACCTACCGCTTCCAGTACAATCACCATTGTAACGAGACCGGCTTCCGGTATACCTGCTGCACCGATAGCGGCCAGGGTAGCCGTTAAGAATATTACAAACAGATGCCCCATGCCCAAATCGATTCCGTATAATTGAGCAATAAAAATTGCCGCAACTGCTTCGTACAGGGCAGTGCCATCCATGTTGATGGTAGCACCCAGAGGTAATACAAAACCAGCTGCTCTGGGTGATACACGATTATTGTCTTCAGCGCATTTTATAGTAACCGGTAGAGTTGCAGAACTAGATGCCGTACTTAACGCGGTCAGAAGAGCAGTACTCATCCCCTTGGCATACGATAAGATATTTCTTTTTGCAAAAAACCTCAAGATAAGTGGCAGGATTACAATTGCATGGATCAACAGACCGGCTATAACCGTAATAGCATAGAATCCAATTTTTTTAAACTCGAGTCCGAATTTTTCTATCCCTCCGGCAGTGCCTAATTTTCCGGCTATTAAGCATGCGATTCCTAGAGGAGCGATTAGCATTAGAAGCTGTACGAATTTGAGGATTGTTTCGTTTGCGCCGATAAAGAAATTTATGACAGGTTTTCCCTGTTCACCAAGAGTTGTAAGAATCGCACCGAATATCATTGCAAAAACAATTATTGGTAAGATTTTTGTTTCCGCCATTGCCTTGACAATGTTATTTGGAGCCAGACCTAGTAACACATCCTTCAACGTCTCACCAATAGTTTGTCCCTGTTTATCTATAACTTTTTCCGACAATGATAAATCAAAAACAACTCCTGACCCACTTGTCATTGGAGTTGCAGGCATAACCTTGTGAGTTGACTCATCTTCTTTGACCCAATTACTAACAATATAAGTGTTCACATCTCTACTGCTGCTGATGTTACCTCTTATACCTTTCTGGTCTTTAAGGATGATCATATACCTTTCATCAAACTCGTTTTTTACCTGAGCGTGGTTGAAGGAGATCTGATTGTCAGATACGCTATAAGATATGTCTGAAAAAGAGAAACCGCCACGCAATCTCAATTGCTCATCCTTTGTATCTGCTTTTCCGGGACCAATAATAACCACTAAAACAATCCCTATCATGACAGAGATGCCGGTTGTCGCCATATAGTAGAGAATAGTTTTTCTTCCCAGCCCACCCAGTTTTCTGACATCACCCAGACCTGTAACACCCGCAATCATGGAGGTGATTACTAAAGGAATGACCAGCATTTTCAAGTAACCAATAAAAAAGTCTCCTATGAATGCCAGTTTCTTACCTGTTTCAGGCAAAAACCCTCCAACAACTATCCCGAGAACTATTCCCGCAATCATCAAGTACAGTAATATTTTTCCAAATTTTCCACCTGTCATGAAAGAATCCTTTTATTTATTATTTTATAATTTACTGTCAGATAACTGTTATGTAAGGGTAATAAAATGAAAGTATGAATCTACTCTAAATAGTAGAGTAAAAGGGCGGTCTTCATAGAGAAACATGTACACTGATCGGAAACTTCAAAGTATAAGGCTTATTAGAGGACTGTCAACATTGCAATAACAGATACAAAGCATGTAGAATATATAACAGATACTTTGATATAGCAAGATTTTTTGAATAGATTAGACGTACAAATTAGCAAGTTAGATAAAATAACTTGTATAAAACATCAACATTGACATGCCCCCGTT
>JASMMK010000035.1 GCA_030748215.1 Candidatus Scalindua sp. | reverse complement strand
CTTCTGCAACTCGAAGCTTATGGATTATTTCTTCAGACTTGTATCGCTTTTGTGACATGTTTTCCCCCTTTCTTAATCCAATTATATAGCTTTATACTAACTTTACAACTGGATCAGTTTTTGGGGAGCAGGTCAATACTTCATTACGTCTCGCAACTTGTAACCTGTAACCCGCGACGTCTTTTCCTTATTTGCTTTTTCACATCAAACGAGTAGAATTCACTCCATGGAATTACAACCTAAAGAACATGATAATAACAGGACTGGCTCTACTGCAAGAAGAGAGGGCAAAAGGTTGCCGGGGTTAAGGTATCTGTTTTTTGGACGTCGGAAGGAGATGCGGCGGGACGCAGATAACCGGGAGAGTTATTTCCTGGATTATTTTAGTTTACGTATTTTCATCGTAATTATTACAATAATCCTTTTGAGCCTGACAGACGCCCTGCTTACCCTCTATCTGATTCGTAATGGCGCCGCAGAAGTCAACCCGATTATGGAATATTTCCTTCGATACGGTACGTTACCGTTCCTCGCAGCAAAGTATCTGCTGACAACCACTTCCATAGTCCTGCTGCTCATATATAAAAATGTTTACATCTTCGGAACAAAGATTCGTGCGAAATACCTATTCATCGTCATTTTCCTCATCTTTGCTTCTGTTGTGGTATGGGAGGTGTTTCTTATTTTCTTTGTTGTAAAGTAGAAGGCAAAGAAAACTGGTTGCGTGTTACAAGTTACAGGTTAAAATTTAGATCGGTATTTATCCTGCTATCCTGTCTAATTTTTTATCTTCCTTTTCCTCAAATGCAGACAGGGTATCTTCGAAATGCTCAATCAATTTTTCATTCATCTGCCTGGAAAACGGATCGGTTTCATCGCAAGAACAGGAATCAAAATCTATGTCCTTTTGATCTCTGTTATCGAAAATCTCTTTCAGCGACTTAATGCAAAAAGTGTTTATATCTTCAGATAGAGCTTCTACAGACTTCTCCTTAAATTCATAATCGCACTCATACATAACTTCAGAATCCGGCTTTGAATCGTTGCTTTTAATCTTATAATCGAAAGTTCCCTGGAATATCGTCTGTCTATGGTGAAGTAGATGTGCGGTAATACTTGGAATATTGAGCATCTCCATCTCCTTGAGAAATTCGAAATTTGCCCTTACATCCGCAAGTGTAGAATCGGGTTCGAACATGATGAACCCGTAATTTGGCTCAATACCATATTTCCTGAGCGTATAGATAGCATTCCTGTTCTCCTCAACCGTTGTAAATTTCCTGAACTTGGTCAGGGACCGCTGGCTGCCGCTCTCAACTCCAAGGAACACATCCACAAGTCCCGCCTTTACCAGTGCGTCAATAGTTGCCCCCTCAACATCGTTAACCCTGCATTCGATCCCAAACTTAATATCGATACCGCTGTCAATTATGAGGTGTGCAAGCTCTCTGGCACGTTCCTTCCCTTTTCTGCCGGGCCCGAAGAAATTGGCATCGGCAAAATAGAAATGACGCTCTCCATGTTTCTCGTAGATATCGGAGATTTCACTGAATATATTTTCGGGGCTTCTCCCCCGCCACTGCGATTCGTCGCCATAGAAATTATCCAGATAGCAGAAGGTACATTTACCATAGCAGCCCCGGCTGGCAAGGATATAAGTTGAGATACCTTTTCTCTTCTTCAGTTCGTAATCGTTACGAAAAGGAGATGGGAGCTTGTCTAGTTGTGTAGATGGTTTTCTCGGGCTGTTCCGGACGATGTTGCCTGTTTTACTACTAGAAGTGTTAAATGCGAGTCCATCAATTGTGCTCAGAGCTGAATCGTCTCTGTTGTTAAGAACGGCGTCTGCAAGTCCGAGGAACGTCTCCTCCGGTTCGCCTATGGTTATAGAGTCAATAAATGGGTATTTTGTCAGCAGATCTTTGAATGCGAATGTGGGAAAGTGACCGTAGAGGTTTATGTGTATGTCAGGATTGCTCTTCTTTATTCCGGAGAGGGCATCTAATATATCACTTGAGTACTCCCACAGATAGACAAGATGAACACCTAACAGTTTAAAGCTCTTCCTGCTAATTCCATTAACTGTTTTATCGAAGGACCACTCATAGAGGTTTGCATCAACGACTGCAACATCATGATTGCGTGACATAAGAGTCGAGGCGATGTAGCCCGTCATCAGGCAGGCAGAGAGCGGAGTATTAACAACTGTTTCATATCTTTCAGGTGATCTCGGTCTTGGATGTTCTAAGAGTACGATTGACATGGTTACGAGTTACGCGTTTCGGGTAACGGGTTATAAGTTACGAGTTAAGATTTATAAATGACCAATGGCTAACTTGTCCACAGATTAACACGTAACTTGTAACTCGCAACACGCAACGCGTAACTCGTTTTATTTTAAAACCCATTCGATGATATTGCTGTTTTGTAGCTTTTCTTCCTGCTGTTCTTCAAATCATCTTCATAATATTCCATCACACCCTTTAATGAACAGACTGCGCCGCACATTGTGCATGTCTCCTCTGCCTCCATTGGTGGTCTGCTATTCCTGATCTCCTCAGCTCTCTCTCTAGTGATGGCTGTTTCAAACTGGGTTTTCCAGTCAAGATCTCTCCTTGCAATACCCATTTTCAGATCCTGGTTTTTAACTTTATTCTTAAGCTTTACCATATCTCCAACATGAGTAGCGACCTTGGCGGCCATAATGCCCTCTTTGACATCGTCTGGCGTAGGAAGTGCAAGATGCTCAGGTGGTGTAACGTAACAGATAAAATCAGCTCCATAACGCGATGACAGAGCAGCGCCGATTGCAGATGATATATGATCGTACCCGGGTGTCACGTCGGTAGTGATCGGGCCAAGCATGTAGAACGGAGCATTATTGCTCATCCTCTTCTGTATAATTACATTCGCTTCTATCTCATCTATAGGTATGTGTCCGGGACCTTCAACAATTATCTGAACACCCTTGCTCTGGGCATATTCAGCAACCTCTGAATTCATTATCAATTCCTGAATCTGGGCTCTGTCGGTGCTGTCATGTACCGCACCGGCTCTCAGACCATTTCCAAGACTAAGAATTACATCATATTTTCTCATTATGGCAATGAGCCTGTCAAGCTCTTCGTACAGTGGGTTTTCTTTCTTATTGTAGTTCATCCATGCAGTCAGGAATGATCCCCCCCTGCTTACGAGACCGCCATATCTATATCCCTGTTTTCTCAGGCGTTCTAATGTAGTCAGATTAATACCACAGTGTATCGCCATAAATCCGATTCCGTCCTGAGCCTGCTGTTCAATACAATCAAAAAGAAAATCAGATTCCATATGTACAACAGAACCCTTTTTATCAATAGTTTCCATTGCCGCCTGGTATAGAGGCACATTCCCAACAGTTAAGTTGACTGCATCGAGGACTCTTCTCCTTACCTCGTTCAGGTTCCCACCTGTCGAAAGTTCCATCAGCGTATCTGCACCGGCCTTTTCTGCTACAATGGCCTTTTCTACTTCCATATCAAAATCAATAATATCAGGGGAAGTTCCGATACTTGCGTTTATCTTTGTCCTAAGGCCGCCACCGATACCGACAACCGTGGATTTTCTTTGAGGATTTCCATATATGACAATGTGGCCATTAGCTATGCCATCACGTATAAACTCAGGGGTGACATCATCATAGATGGCTGCCTCCTTCATTTCCGGCGTAATTTCGCCTTCTCTGGCCCTGTCAAGTTGCGTCTTCATTAATTACTTCCCCTTTCAATTAATATAATAACGTAATTGCTCAATAAGCTGAGGGAAATTGCCACTTCCCCGGACTATGAAGCGTCGAGGACATTAATCACCTCCTTGCGAAGGAGGGGAAAAGGGGTGGTCATAAAACTTAGATTTCACTCGGATTACTGTGCAATTACATAATAGCTTTCAAATTACCCCAAAATTCTAGGATAATATGTAATGATTGTCAAAATATTTTTAATTTGATGATGTGATTCTTTATTATCAGGCCTGTATTACTGTTTTAAGCTGCAATCAGTCAGGCAGGTTTTTATTTCCTGACTTTCAGCTTTTTCCACCACTCGCCGGGATCAGAAACTTTTAAAACGGCCAGGAGCTTTCTGGATGATTCACATTTAAGCTTCTCATCAGCCCTGTCGAGCCAGTCAGAGGCACCTTCATAACCCTGGACCTGATACTCTCTAGCCTGGATAGCACATTCCAGTATGTCCGCGTCCTTAGCGACCATACTCTCTCTGGTCTCCTCATTTGTCAGTTCACTTAATGCATCCGCTATATCATCACCTACAGGACCTTTTATTGGTTCCAACTGGTCCTGAGTCGCTTTGTCTCCCGCCTCATCGAGATCTATGTATTTTTGTACTACTTTATGTAGATCATTTGTCCTTGTCTCATGTACATCATGAAAGAGGCACATCATCACCACCTTGGATGTATCTACCTTTTCCAGTTTTGCCAATATGTATCCCAGGATTGTACAACGAAAAGAGTGTTCAGCGACACTCTCGGGATTTTTGTTTCCAAGCAACCACCAACCGCTTCTATCTACGTTTTTCAGATGTCCGGCTTCAAAGAGAAAATGTATCAACTCCTCCATTATGTTTGCCTCCTATATGCCTGTCTATTCCAAATAGAATATATTATTTGACAAAATGGTTGTACACTATAAACTATGTATTCGTTATATAGAAACAATTTTTAAAGGAACATTATAATGCACTTTCCAAAATATCGCCCTCGCAGGCTGAGAAGTAATAAACTTATACGTGATCTGGTTCAGGAGAATCAGTTAACTGTTAAAGACCTTATTATGCCGCTTTTCGTTCGTCCCGGAAGCGGAATCAAGAAAGAGATTGCGACAATGCCAGGCAATTATCAGTTTTCTGTGGACACTCTTGTAGAAGAGGTCAAAGAGCTGGCATCTCTCGGTATACCGGGCGTGATCCTGTTCGGTATTCCAAGTTCCAAAGATGAGTTAGGTACTGAAGCGTATGCTGATGATGGTATCATACAGAAAGCGGTAAGGGCAATTAAGGAGAATGTATCTGGTATACTGGTTATCACCGATGTCTGCATGTGTGAATATACAAACCATGGGCACTGCGGTTTCATTAAAAAAGATGAAGCGAGCGGTGAATATCTTATCGACAATGATGAGACAGTTAAACTACTGACCAAAGAGGCTCTGTCACACGCTGAAGCCGGTGTTGACATCGTCGCACCGAGTGACATGATGGATGGACGTGTAGGCGCGATCAGAGAGATTCTGGATGATAATGGCTTTGACAACATCCCAATAATGGCTTACTCCGCTAAATATGCTTCGGCATACTACGGCCCTTTCAGAGATGCGGCTGAGTCTCCACCAAGCTTTGGAGACAGAAGGTCGTACCAGATGGATATACCAAACTCGGAAGAGGCTATACGTGAAGTGTCCCTGGATATTGACGAGGGAGCCGATATTGTGATGGTAAAACCCGCACTTCCATATCTTGATATTATCAGGGTTATAAAAGATAACTTTGGTCATCCAATAGCCGCATACAATGTAAGTGGAGAGTTCTCCATGGTCAAGGCTGCCCATGAAAAAGGATGGCTTGATGAGAAAGCGGTTGCGATGGAAACTCTAATGAGTATTAAAAGAGCAGGTGCAGACATCATACTCACTTACTGGGCAAAAGACGCTGCACGCTGGATGGCAGAGTAAGTTAAAAGTGACTAAGTGAAACGAGTTGCGAGTTACAGGTTGCGGGTTAAGAAACAGGCCAAATTTTTAGAATTGTCAACAATTCTAAAGTCATTAGCGTGTAGGGTGGATTAAGCGAAGCGAATACACCTTTAGTCTCATTTTTTTTTAGCAAAGACCCTCTTTTCTGTTCCTGAAACAATTCTCTGTATATTTGATGTGTGCTTTGCGATCACAAGAATAGTGACTGCAATCGACAGAAGCATCAGGTATATATCGGCTCCAAAAGGTGAATCCAAAACAAACAGAAGAACCAAAGCAAGAGACACTGTACCTATCATTGATCCTAAAGATACGTAACGTGATACCAACACAGTTATAACCCACGCACCAAACGATATTCCGACAGCTAATGGCGCCAGCCAGATAAAGACGCCAAAACAGGTGGCGACCGCTTTACCTCCCCTGAATTTTAGAAACACCGGGAATGCATGGCCAAGAATAGCGCTGAATCCACACAGGATAACCAATAGATTGTCAGGCGTCGTAGGGAATGTTATTCCACTGAAAAGAAGCGGCACAAAGAATACTGCCGCAAACGCCTTAAACATATCCAGGAAGAAGATTATCAGCCCATACTTTCTCCCAAGCACCCTGCTTACATTTGTGGCGCCAATGTTTCCACTGCCCTCTGTTCGAATATCAATACCCTTGGTTATGGCTATTAAATAACCAAAAGGTATACTTCCGAGCAGATACGACAAAACGATTCCAATTATACATGATATAATCATAATTAATAACTACCCCCCACCCATACACCACCACAATTTGTGAAGAGCATGGTTACTGTTGTAAGATTGCAGGTAATGTCTAATCGGTTTATCAGATCCACTATCCAGTTCTATATATTTTTTCAGAAACCTTACTCTGTCAGTTTTAGACACAGGAAATGTCTTGCTGAACAGTTCCCGATTTTTTCTTCTCAATTTTACAACTGATCTGTCCAGTCGCATTATGTTCTTCATTTTACTTTCAAAACTAATCTTCTCATGCTGTCCGGACTTATCAAGGTCAATTATATAGACCTGAACTCCTCCACCGGGACCAGACCTGACAAGGATATTCTTAAGATGCAGGTCTGCATGGTAGATACCCACGTTGTGCATATCATTCACTGCTTTTGCCAGTTTATCAATGATCTGCTTCTTCTGTTCAAATAATCCGTTTTCTTCTGAATGCAGAAGCAATTCTATCAAGTCTGTGGACTCTGTTATCTCCCTGGTAACTAACCGGAACTTGTATAGAGGTCCAAAAGCCTTGCTTTTAACAATTGCAATTATCTCAGTAGTGTTGATACCTCCCTTACTCGCGGCCTCACATACCGACAGCTCCCTGAGAGGACGCATATCGTCGCAGAAAAAGTCCTTGAATATCTTGCCAACCATCCCGCCATGCCAGTACTCCCTCACGATAAAACTCTCGTCACCAAGGCTATCTATTCTTAGAGTCTTGCAAGTTGATCTTCCCCGGTATGAATCGTCTGCTTCGTGTCTGTCCGTATGGTTTAAATCAGAAGTGGGTCCTGTGCAAAGGCCAAATAATCCCTCAATGTCTTTATCAGACATCCTGTTTTCATATTCCTTTTTGACATATAATGTCACTTTGCCCTTGCTCCGGGTTGAGAAATAAGCAGGTAGTTCCACATTCTTCATTGTCGGGAGATTATACTACAGTGTAACCGACATGTCAAAAAAGACTTATAATGAGATATCACCATGAATCTATTCCAAAACAACAATCAAAGAATCATTTCCATTCTCAGCCGAAAATTTGTAGAATGTCATTCATTATCAGTTGGGCTAGGACCCATCTGAAGGCTACTATTTATTGAAAATAACAGAGAACATGGTGCTGACTAAAAATCCTGAAAATATTTTAATTATTCGCCTCAGCGCTATTGGTGATGTAATTAACGTACTTCCCGCTCTCAGGCGATTGCGCGCTCAATTTCCCGGTTCAAAGATAACGTGGCTGGTAGAAGACAGGGCCAGTGAAATTCTTAGAGATCACCCCGACGTTGATGAAGTAATTATTTATCCAAGAAAGAAATGGCAGAGCGGAATATTGAAAGTGAACAGATCACTTAATATCATCTCTGAATCTCTCTCATTTTATAAGCAGCTTCGTAGCAACCATTACGACCTCGTCATTGATTTTCAGGGTAATCTTAAGAGTGCGGTTATGAACTTGATAACAGGTTCCGGAAACAGGCTTGGATTTGGAAGGGGCTACTGCAAAGAGCTCAACTATCTGTCCACGCAGCACCATGCGTATCCTGCCGGGAATAAGATCCACAGAATAGAGAAGAATCTCTCACTGCTGAAAGAGTTGGATATTGAAACAAGCTTCCTGCAACCGGAGCTTCCTGTAACCAGAGACGACGAAGAGTATATCTCTAATTTTATCAATGAAAACGCTGACCCTTCACTGCCAATTGTAATTATCCATCCCGGTACAAGTAAATTCGGATCTTTTAAACAGTGGTCAGCAGAAAATTATACTTTATTAGCGGATATGATTCAGGACAAATATGACGCAAATGTGATTCTTACCTGGGGGCCCGGTGAAATTGATACAGTAAAAGAGATCGTAGGAAACATGAAACACAAGGCACTCCCTGCATGCGAGACAAAGTCCATCAAGCAGCTGACAGAACTGATAAAACGCGCAACTCTCTTTATTGGCGGAGACACCGGCCCACTGCATATCGCCTCTATCATGGGAATTCCGGTAGTCGGTATTTATGGGCCTAAAGACCCTGCTATCTACGGGCCGTACGACGGCACGGCAATAGTGATAAAGAAAGATGTCCCGTGCAGCCCGTGCAGGAAAAGAACCTGTGGTGATCCGATATGCATGTCATCGATACTGCCGGATGATGTTTTTAGTGGGGTGGAGAAGCTACTTGCCACAAAGTAACACGAATGAACATTGACTAGTGACTATCTACCTTCCTTCTTAAAATAAAATACTCTTCTACAGGTTTTTCAGGGATGATAAAAAAGGATTGTCCGGGATTTGCCTTTTGTACCGGCTCCATGTGCTTATTGTATATCTCCTTTATATTCTGCACAAAGTCCTGGCAGGAGTTCCTTCCCATCACTTCGATATTTTCACCAACACTAAAAGAATTTTTAACAACCACTTCAATAAGCTTCTCATCTTTCGGTTTGCCAATCAGGCCGACAAATTTATAGTCCTGTGTATATCCGCTCTCCTCGCCTACCCTTTGCCCATCCAGGCCGGGACTGCCAAGGAAGAAGCCGGTGTTGTATCCCCTGTTGCTGATCTTTCCCAGCTCCTCCAGCCATCTATCCTGATATTCATATGTTCTATCACCAAAGAACATATCTATTGCCTCACGATATACTCTTGTTACTGTAGCAACATAATACTGACTTTTCATCCTGCCCTCTATCTTCCATGCGTCAGCACCGGCGGAAATCAGTTCCGGAATATGCTGGATCATACAGAGGTCGCGTGAACTCATGACAGAAGCGAACTCTCCGTCTTCAACAATCGGGTAATATTCATTCGGGCGCTCTTCTTCAACAAGAGAATATTTCCAGCGGCATGATTGTGCACAGTCTCCGAGATTTGCCCCACGATTAGCCATATACGAGCTTAAATAACATCTCCCTGAATAGGAGAGGCACATTGCGCCTTGAACGAACACCTCGGTTGCGCACTGACTATTATTACTTACATCTGCAACTTCATTTAACGATAACTCTCTTGCCAGCACAACCCTTTTAGCTCCCTGACTGTACCAGAAATCTGCCGCTTTAGTGTTTGTGCAGTTAGCCTGAGTGCTGATGTGAATGTTTGCGCCCGGTATTATCTCTTTAACAAGAGACATGACTCCCGGGTCGGAAACTATAAAGGCATCAACATCATGTTCTCCCAGCTCCTTCATGTATTGCTCCGCTTTATTTATATGGCAATTATGCGCGAAAATGTTAAGGGTAATATATAATTTCTTCCCTCTTTCATGTACATACTCAACAGCGGATCCAATCTCATCCAGAGAGAAATTGGCTGCAGAATTTCTCAGATTAAAGTCCTTACCCCCGGCATATACCGCATCCGCGCCGTATTCTATGGCTGTCTTTAACTTATCCAGACTCCCAGCCGGCGAGACAAGTTCAGGTTTCCTATATTTTTTTTTGGTTTGTTCTATCATCTACTCATCCTCCCAATCCTGATCCTCGCTTCGACTTTTTTGATCAAGATAAGCCTGCAGTATGAACTGTGCGGCAATCATATCCACCCTCTTTTTCTTCCCTTTTTTAGACATCTTTGCTCCGGCCATGGCCTTGTGGGCCCTCACTGTCGTAAGCCTTTCATCAAAAGTATGAACAGGAAGATTAAATTTTGACTTAAGTGTTTCAACTAACGCGAGAATCTCCTCGGCTTTTTCTCCGATAGAACCATTCATATTTTTCGGAAGGCCAATGACTATCTCTTCCACCTCTTTTTCTTTGATTACGTCTGCCAGCTCATCCATGTAGTCCAAACCGTCAATACGCTCTATTGTTGGGAGACCTTGTGCAATTAACCCAACCGGAGAGCTAATCGCCAGGCCAACCCTCTTTGCTCCATAATCAATGCCCAGTATTCTCATATCAGCAGACTCAAAAACAGTCCCGTTCCCAGGGGAATGGTAATATTATCGTGATTTACAGGTAAACTCTCGATTATACAAGATACCAGGGAGACTATCAATGCCGTCTTTAGGGGTAGATAGATAGCGGCACATATTAATGCGGTAATAAAGAAAGCGGCAGATCCCTCTATACTTTTTTTGTGATTATAAGGAATCCGGATCCTTCCATAGAACTTTCCAACAATTGTTGCCAGGCTGTCCGCACAGGCGAGAATGGCTATCGTAACATACGCTATTAATGTTGGAAACAGTACCAAAGACAATAGAACGCCTAAAGCAAGTGTAACAGGAGCAAATGCAAATCTTCTTCTTTCACCGGAACGAACACATGAGCTTGTAATGTAACTAAGCACAGGAAAGCAGACCCCATTGAGCCTTGCACATTCGGAAACTGCATACACAACTGTTATGGCTAGTAGCAACTCTAATGCCAGCATATAGTTAACCCCTGCAAGCAAAGGGATAAACAGTGCACAGGTATGAATTCCCTTACGTCTGAGTTCCTGGCCCCGGGCTGAAGAACTCTCATGTTCCAGACCCGCACTGAGTTCGTCAAAAGTTGGTTCATTCTCAATATTTATAAAATCCAGGACTTTTCTCAAGTCATTTCCGTCTGCCAGGTATTTTGCCCTTTTTCGAACAGGATAGTATGAATTAAACCCAATGCTGACCTTTGCAAGTTCCATAATGTCCAGATTGTTCCTGTCATCTCCCACAACAACCACATCATCCCACGTCATATTACGTTTTTTCAGCATTTCTTCGACAATCTGAATCTTACCTTCACTGTAAGAGAGCGAGCCGCCAATCTTACCGGTGCAGACACCGCTCTTTATTTCTACCACAATTCCATATCCACAATCGGCATGCAGTTTATCTGTAAGGTCCTTTATCAGGAAATCTGGTACTCCACTGCTTATTAATGCAACAACATGGCCCTTTTTGCTGATTTCACGAATAGTCTCCTCAGCATTCTGCACAATCTTCATTTTATGGTAAACACGCCATAAATCATCCTCTTTTAACCCCTTTATGTTGATATATATCCTTTCAAGCAAAACACGTATATTTAAAGAATTGATACAGAATAAAAAACATAGGTACATTGCTTTCAAATAGTTTAAAATACCGGAATACCGTGAAAAACTCAGCAAAAGCTGGCTTTTGAAAATTACACCGTCTACATCAAATATTATTAACTTCTTGTTGTTAGAAGACATAACGAGATTTTTGATAAAAAATTTAAGATAATATTCTACAATTTATATTACAATTGAAAATGGCCTGACAATACATAAACATTGATATATACATTAGTACCATCTAATTGTTAAAATGTTAAACAGGTGGAACATAGCAAAATGATAGTTTATATTTGACAAGAATTTTACTCTATTGTAAAATTATACGCTTTAGACATATATACACAACAAATTAAAGAGAGCAGCATAATAGATTGAAAATTGCAGTTTCAGGAAAAGGTGGTGTTGGGAAGACAACATTAACTGCGACCCTGGCAAAGCTTCTTGCGGATATTGGCAGTAAGGTGATAGCAATTGATGCTGATCCTGACGCTAATCTGGCGGCAGCCCTGGGTATTAAAGATGCAGATAAAATAGTACCACTAGTTGAGTTAAAGGAACTTATAAAGGAGCGAACAGGTTCTTCATCAGAAGAGTTCGGTAAGTTCTTCAAGCTAAACCCGACAGTCAACGACCTTCCTGAAAAGCTCTCTATTACACACGACGGTATGCGGTTGATGACCCTTGGCACAATTAAAAGGGGTGGAAGCGGATGTGCCTGTCCTGAAGGGGTGATGCTTAAGACGTTGTTAAATCATCTGATACTGCAGAGAGATGAAGTAGTTATCATAGACATGGAAGCCGGTATAGAGCATTTAGGACGTGCATCTATAAGGGCTGTAACAGCACTGATTGTTGTTGTTGAGCCCGGCAAAAGGAGTATACAGACCGCATTTCAAGTGAGGAAGCTTGCTGCGGATCTTGGAATCAAAACGGTATATGCTGTGGGTAATAAAGTAATGAATAATGCTCACAGTGAATTTATGAAGAAAGAACTTAAGGATATTCCCTTACTGGGAACGATTTCGTATAACAAGCAGTTAATAGAATCAGATTTAAGAGGAAATGCCGCATATAACGATAATGAACAGCTATTATCAGAAGTTGCTGTGATAATGGCTAAATTAAAGGAGTGCGTAAAATGACAGAAGAAAAGAAGAATAAAAAGAATTACGAAGGAGCAGATCAGGAATCACTTCAATTGCTTAAGAAGATGGAAGATCATGGCATAGAGAGCTCATACGATAGATATGATGCACAACAGCCGCAGTGTGGATATGGTAAGATTGGACTCTGCTGTAGACACTGCCAGATGGGGCCTTGTAATGTTGATCCGTTCGGCAGAGGGCCGAGTAAAGGTGTATGCGGAGCTGACGCGAATACAATAGCGGCAAGGCATTTTGTCCGCTATGTTGCCGCCGGAACTGCCGCGCATTCTGATCATGGCCGATCTGTAGCTGAACTCCTGATAGCAACTGCCAGGGGCGAAGCTAAGGGCTATCGTGTAACAGACGTTAACAAGCTACATGAGGTTGCAAAAGTATTTGACGTTTCTACTGAAGGCCGCGAGACAAATGAGATAGCCGAGGAGGTTGGCGAAATGGCTCTTGCAGAGTTCGGCAAGGCATATGGTACTCAGAAGTTTGCTACTAAAGCTCCTGAGACCAGGCAAAAGATATGGGAAAAGCTGAAGATTACACCACGTGCGATTGACAGAGAGGTTACTGAGTCCATGCATCGTACAGGTATGGGTACCGACCAGGATTATAAGAACCTCATAATGCAGGCCTGCCGTACTTCAATGGCAGACGGCTGGGGTGGTGCGATGATAGCGACAGAGCTTCAGGATATACTCTTCGGAACTCCAAAGCCGACACGCGGAACCGCAAATCTTGGAGTAATCAAAGAAGATGAAGTAAACATCATTGTGCACGGACACGAACCTCAGATGTCAGAGATGGTTGCCGTGGCTGCATCGGATCCAGAGTTATTAAAAGAGGCTGAGGCAGCGGGTGCAAAAGGAATCGCTCTTGCCGGTATATGCTGTACTGCAAATGAGATGTTGCTGAGGCACAGTATACCACTTGCCGGACATATGAAGATGCAGGAGATGGCTATCGCTACAGGTGCTGTGGAAGCTATTGTGGTAGATATACAGTGCGTAATGCAGGGTGACGAGGAAGTCGCCAGGGCTTTTCATACGAAGATGATAACGACTTCGCCTAAGGCAAAAGTTGATGGTGCAATGCACATAGAGATTAATGATGAAAACGCCTATGAAAAGGCGAAGGATATAGTAAGGATCGCGATCAAGAATTTCCCGGAACGTGACAAGAAAAAAGTATTTATTCCTAAGGGAAAGAAGTCTGATGTTGTAGTTGGCTTCACTCACGAAACGATTAAATATATGCTTGGCGGTAAATACAGAGCATCGTACCGCCCACTCAATGACAATATTATGAACGGTAGGATACGAGGTGTTGTTGGAGTTGTAGGCTGCACAAGTTCAATCCTATGGCCTGATCAATTGCCGTATATGGAATTGGTGAATGATCTGATTGCTAACGACATCCTTGTTGTACAGACTGGATGTGCGGCGGCAGAGTGCGCCAGAGAGGGTATGATGGTGCCTGAGCACATGGAAGTAGCCGGTCCTGGCCTCAGGGAGGTTTGTGAAGCAGTAGGTATGCCTCCTGTATTACATGCAGGTTCATGTGTTGATAACAGTAGAATATTGATAGCATGTTCTGAAATGGTACAAGAAGGCGGCCTTGGCAATGATATAAGTGATCTACCGGTTGCAGGAGTATGTCTTGACTGGATGCACGAAAAGGCATTGGCAATTGGCCAATACTTTGTGTCTAGTGGTGTCTATACTTTATTTGGCACTAAGTCAATGGTTGCCGGAGCTCCGGATGTTGATAAATTCTTAAATGAAGAGATTGAAGATATTGTAGGTGGTAAGTGGTCATTTACACCTGATCTTAAGGAAATGGCAACTCTCATTAAAGATCATATAGAGAAGAAACGTGATGCGTTGGGCATAAACGAGAAGAAAGAAAGAAAGCTTTACGATATGGAAGACAGAAGAGCGCTTTCAATTGACTGATAAGAGTTGCGAATCTGACTTTACTAGTTCTAACCATAGAAAAGATTAACATTCAATAGGAGTATTTACATATGTCTAGAATAATTGCCACTGCTGCCATAAGAGGCGCGCACAGTATAGTAAAACAGGCAGAAGATAAATTAAGAGAAGCGATTGAATCAAAGGGTAAAGACTGCAAGGTAGATTTTCCTGATACAGGTTATTATCTGCCAATAATCTACTCTGCTACTGCTTTCGAAGTGAAGACACTCGGAGATTGCGAAGAAGCCCTTGGGCACGCAAGAGCATTGCTACCTCCGGTACCTGAAGAAAAAATATATCTTCCGTATCTTGGCTGGGCGCTTGATGCTGGAATAGCTACCCTTTTCGCAGAAGAGGTAATGGAGGCGTGTAAATATCTTATCGGTCCAAATCCCGTCGACGGCATATGGTTGGGCGCTGCTGCGGATGTAATTTTGCGTGAAAGAGGTATAGAGTTTGTTGATGGTACCGCACCGGGGTTTGCGGCTGTAGTAGGTGCTGCACCAACAAACGAAATTGCGGTACAAATTGCACGTGAACTGCAGGAAAAGAACCTCTATATTTTCATTTCAGGTAACACTAATGGAAAATCTTTTGCCGAGCAGCTGGACGAAGAGGGAGTACAGTTGGGATGGGAAACCAGGCTGGTACCTTTTGGAAAGAATATCACATCAACTATATACTCTCTTGGTTTTGCAAACAAAGCCGCCCTATCGTTTGGTGGTATTAAACCTGCTGATTTCACAAGAAACCTGCTTTACAACAAGAATAGAATTTTCGCGTTTGTAATGGCACTGGGAGAGGTAGATGACGAGAAGTATGCTAACGCTGCCGGAGCCATAAACTACGGCTTCCCAACAATTGCTGACACTGACATCCCGGAAATTTTACCAACAGGTGTCTGTACATACGAGCACGTCGTACCACTTGTACCTCATGACAAGATTGTTGAAAAATGTATCGAGGTCAGGGGTTTGAAGGTTGCTGCTGCGAAGGTTGATATACCTGTCGCATATGGCCCAGCTTTTGAGGGTGAGAGAATAAGAAAAGACGATATGCAGATAGAGGTTGGCGGTCCCGGTACACCGGCATTTGAATATGTCGTAATGAGGGATAACAATGATATTGAAGATGGTAAGATTGAAGTTGTTGGTCCTGAAATGGACGAAATGGAAATTGGACCTGGTAAACCATTGGGCGTATATGTTGAGGTTTCAGGCCGTAAAATGCAAGCTGACTTTGAACCTATCTTTGAACGACGAACACATCATTTCCTTGGCGAAGCACAGGGATTCTTTCATATGGGGCAGAGGGATATAATCAGGCACAGAATCAGTAAAGATGCCTTTGAAAAAGGATTTAGAATTAAGCACTTAGGCAATATCATACATTCAAAGTACCATGAAGAGTATGGTGCTCTCTTAGATAAAGTTCAAGTAACTCTATATACAAATAAAGAGGAAGTAGAGAAGAAATTAGATGAGGTGAAGGCTGCGTTTACTGAGCGTGATGATAGAGCATTGGGCATGACTGACGCATCAGTGAATCAATTCTACAGCTGTACTCTGTGTCAGAGCTTTGCACCTAGCCACGTCTGTATAATATCTCCTGAGCGTTCAGGATTATGTGGTGCTGTCAGCTGGCTAGACGGAAAAGCAGGTTATGAAATTACACCTACCGGACCTAATCAGCCTATTGAAAAGGGAAAAACGATTGACGAAAGTCTGGGACTCTGGGAAGGTACAAATGATTTCCTTTACAATGCGTCGAACAAAGAGTTTGAGCAGGTGAGCATGTACAGCATGGTAACGAACCCCATGACAAGTTGCGGTTGTTTCGAATGTATCTCTGCTATGCTTCCTTTGACAAATGGAATAATGACTGTTGACAGGGACTTCACTGGAATGACTCCATGTGGTATGAAATTCTCAACTCTTGCTGGAACTGTAGGAGGAGGTATACAGACACCTGGTTTTGTTGGCCATAGTAAATTTTACATGGGCAGCAGCAAGTTCATATCCGGAGACGGTGGTCTTGCAAGAATGGTTTGGATGCCAAAGCATCTAAAAGATGAGATAGCAGACGCACTTACTACTGCAGCAGAGGAAGCTGGCTTGGATGATTTTGTTAATAAAATTGCAGACGAAACAATCGCCCAGACAGAGGAAGAAGTTTTGGAGTATCTGCAAAAGGTCGACCACCCTGTTCTTAAATTGGATCCAATGTTTTAAACAAGAAAGAGAATATGAACAATATAAACCTAAAAGACGAAAAAGAAGAGAAGAAGCAGGATTCGTTAGGCGAAAAGCTTTTAAAGAGCCGGATAGTCATGATTACGGACGAAGTTAATAAAAAGATGGCTCAGAGTGTAATCGCACAGCTTCTTCTGCTCGAACAGGATGATGCGGACAAAGAGATTAAAGTATTTATTAATTCTCCCGGAGGCGATGCTGATGCTGGATTTGCGATATATGATATGATGAAATTTATTAAACCAAAAGTCATTAATATATGTGCAGGTGTTGTTGCAAGTGCTGCGGCGTTAATCCTTCTTGGCACTGAGAAGGAAAACAGAGTGAGTCTGCCTAATTCCAGGATTCTTATTCACCAACCATCCACCGGTGTGCATGGTACTGCGTCAGACATACAAATAGAGGCAAGCGAGATATTAAAATGTCGTGAAAAAATTAACAAAATGATAGCCGATGAGACAAACCAGAAGTTTGATAAAGTAGAGAATGACACAAAAAGAAATTACTGGATGTCAGCTGATGAAGCGGTCAGTTACGGGCTAATTAGTAAGATAATTAAAAACAAAGGCGATTTATAAAATTTTACAATATCATAAAGGATAGGACATATGGCACTGACAGGTCTTGAGATTTTTAAACTTCTCCCAAAAACAAACTGTAAAAAATGTGGTAGAGCAACTTGTTTGGCATTCGCAATGCAACTTGCACAAAAGAAAGCCGAGTTGAAAGATTGCCCTGACGTAAGTGAGGAAGCAAAAGGTATTCTTGGTGCAGCATCTGCCCCTCCAATTAAGCTGGTATCAATTGGTTCAGGCGACAAGCAAATTGGCATTGGTGAAGAGAACGTACTATTCAGACATGATGAAAAATTTTATAATCCAACCGGAGTCGCAGTAACTTTGAGTGACGATCTTGACGATGCAGCATTTACTGAAAAATTAAACAAAATTAATGGCCTGAAGTTTACCCGTGTGGGAACTGAAATAGAGATTGATCTAGTTGCGCTGCTTAATAATAGTGGAGATGCATCTAAGTTCGCAGACAGGGCCAAACAGGTCAGTGAAAATACTCACCTGTCACTTATATTAGAAAGCAAATCAGCAGAAAACATGAAAGCTGCCGTAGAAACATGTGCTGATAAAAAGCCGCTGATTTTCGGTGCAAACAGTGACAATTGGGAAGCTATGGCTGCTATCGCCAAAGAGATGAGCTGTCCGATGTCAATAAGTGCTTCTACTCTGGAAGAGCTGGCTGACATGACAGAGAAAATAAAGGAAGCCGGAGTTACAGATATTGTATTGAACCAGGTTTCCGAAAACACAAAAGAGATATTGCAGGGTTTGACTAAAATAAGAAGAGCTGCTTTGAAGAAAGCATTTCGACAATTAGGTTATCCGGCTATAACGTATATGCCAAGCTACGAACCTGCTCAGGAAGTAGCCAGTGCAAGCGTTTTCATAGCAAAGTATGCAGGGATTGTTATGGTTAATGCTTGTGAACCGTGGCAGATTATGCCACTGTTGACAGTACGTCAAAACATTTATACCGATCCGCAAAAACCGGTACAGGTAGAACCGAAACTTTACGAAGTTGGCCAGGTTAATGAGAATTCACCTGTTCTCTTTACTACAAACTTCTCACTGACATATTACACAGTTGAGGGAGAAGTGGAAGCCAGCCGTATACCGGCATATATACTTGCAGTCGGAACCGAGGGCACTTCTGTACTTACCGCATACTCCGGTGACAAGCTCAATGAAGATGTAATTGCAAAGGCCATGGCCGATACTAAGGTAGAGGAAAAAGTAAGCCATAAGAAACTCATTGTTCCAGGCCTTGTAGCTATATTATCGGCAAAGATTCAGGAAAAAACAAAATGGGAAGCGCTGGTTGGTCCTAAAGAGGCCTCAGGATTACCAACGTACCTTAAGAGCACCTGGAATTAATCACTTAGCCATTGTCAGGTATTGGAGTTAAAGTATTATCTGATTGAGATCACCAGCTTAATCCTGGCTAGGACTTTTATACTACCATGCCTTTTTTCCCACTAGAAAAAAACCATGTCAGAAAACAGTAATACATATAAAATACATTTTCTACCTAATGATCAAAACGTAGAGGTCAATGAGGGTAGTACCGTTCTAGATGCTGCACATAGTGCGAATATCTACATTAACAGTATATGTGGAGGAGATGGTGTATGCGGAAAGTGCAAGGTTATCATTTCCGATGGAACTGTTGACGCACCTGCTTCAAAGCTGCTAAGCAAGGAGGAAGTAGACAAGAATTATATCATTGCTTGCGAAGCTGGAATTACAAGCGATCTACAGGTACTTATTCCACATGAGACCAGGCTCGAAGGTAAAAAAATACTTTTAGATCAAAATGAACAGCACACCATGACATGGAAAGCGATACTTGGTCAGGCAGGATTTGAACATGACGCCCTGGTTAAAAAGATATGCCTCAAACTGGAACCACCGACGATGGACGATAATGTAGCCGATCATGAGCGTCTTTATCAGGCCATTATGATGAAACAAGGAATTGAACTGAACGTTATGCAAACAGGATACAGCATACTGAGAAAACTCCCATTTGTCTTGAGAGAAAATGACTGGACAGTTACTGTTACGCTTGGACATCGCGGTAGAGTACTGGAGATCATCGATGTACAGCCTGGTGATACCAGCAGCAATAATTATGGCGTAGCAATCGATGTAGGAACAACAACAGTTGTTGCATGCCTGCTTGAGTTGGAAACTTCAAAGGTTGTCGACTCCGAAGCGGTATATAACGCGCAGATGAAATATGGAGAGGACTACATTCAGCGGATTATGTATGCCATGCAAAATGATACACTAGACGAAATGCAACGATCTATTGTCGCCGATATAAATAAACTAATTTCAACATTAGTTGAGAGAAACAGTATCAAGCTTGATGATATTACATCTATCGTGTGTGCTGGTAATACCGCAATGCACCACTTCCTGTTGGGTCTGGATCCGGAACGTATCAGGAAAGAACCATATATTCCTACTGCCAACTTTATCCCCCCTATTCGGGCGATTCAGCTTGGAATTGATATTAACAGCCGAGGCCTTCTCTACACACTTCCAAGTGTTGCAGCCTATGTCGGTGCAGATATAACATCAGGTGCAGCTGCAATAAGACTGGACAAGGAGGAGAAGCCAACTCTTTTGATTGATATCGGAACTAATGGTGAGGTTGTATTGGGCAATAAAGAGTGGATGGTGTGCTGTTCTGCATCTGCGGGCCCTGCCTTTGAAGGGAGCGGTATTAAGCATGGTATGAGAGCGGCAAAGGGAGCAATTGAAATAATGCATATCACAAAAGAGTTTGAAGTAAGTTACTCTGCTATTGGAGATGTTGCTCCGAGAGGAATATGCGGTTCTGGTTTGCTGGATTGTATTGCAGAGATGTTACGAAGTGGGATAATCGACAGATCAGGTAAGTTTCAAAAAGGAATAAAATCAGATAAATTAAGAGAGAGAGATGATGAGCATGAGTTTGTTCTTGTCAGCAAAGAAGAGACCGGTATTGATAGCGATATTGTGATAACACAAGCCGATATAGCTAACCTGATCCGTTCAAAGGGAGCAATATATGCCGCAGTCTCTATGCTTATAGAGTCAATGGGACTTGGTATAAACGATGTTCATTGTGTATATCTTGCCGGTGGTTTTGGTAACTATCTTAACGTCAGGAATGCAATAACTATTGGTATGTTGCCAGATATGCCGGCATCAAGGATTAAATTTGTTGGTAATACATCCTTAACCGGTGCAAAAATGGCCTTATTGTCTGAGGATGCGTTTGAAGCAGTACAGAACATCGCTTCAATGATGACATATTTTGATCTTATGGGAAACCAGAAATATATGGATGAGTATATGTCTGCCAATTTTCTACCACATACTAATCTTGATGAATTCCCTTCTGTACAGGAAGAGTTATCATCACTAAATCAACAGTTATCAGGAACAAATTAAAATGTCTTATACAATTGCAATGGCCGGAAAAGGTGGTACAGGTAAATCAACTACTGCGACTCTGATAATACGTTATATTACCGAGGAACTTGGTAAAGCGGTTCTTGCAGTAGATGCAGACCCGAACTCAACCCTTGGTTTATCACTGGGTGTTGAGATTGAAGGTACAATCGCGGATATACGTGACGACGTTGTTGAAAAGAAGGTTGATATTCCTGCGACTATGTCAAAAGATAGATATATTGAGTACCGCATTGAAGAGAGTATTATTGAAGAGAACAAATTTGATCTACTGACGATGGGAAGGCCCGAAGGCCCAAAGTGTTACTGCTATGCGAACAATCTGCTTCGCAGATACCTTGATAAGGCGGAACAGAGTTATCCATACATTGTAATTGATACTGAAGCTGGAATGGAACACTTGTCACGTAGAACTACCAATGATGTTGATCTGCTTATAATTGCTTTTGAGTCAACAATTATCGGGGTACATACTGCGAATAGAATTACAGAATTAATTGAAAGCTTGCCTATCAAAATCAAAAAGTATATATATGTCATGTGCAAAGTACCTGTAAAAGGAGTTAGTGAAAAGGTAAATGCTGAAATCTCCAAATCCGGATTTGAAGTTTCAGCAGAATTAACCTTTGATGAAGAAATATATGACCAGATAACTTCCGGTGAATCACTGCTGGGAATAAGTACTGAAAATGCTGTTTATAGTGAGATTAAGAATTTAATGAATAATTTAGTAACCGTCACAACGGATAAATGATTACCTTTTAGTTTGGAGACAAAAAAATGGAAATTGCAAATATAGTAGATAAGTGTGCAGGAACTGTAAGTGAAGTTACCATCGGAGCGACCAAGGATGAAGGCGGTACCAGGGGCAAGGTTGTAACCGTTGGTGGAGCAAACAGTATCCCTTTTATGGATTTCGACGGAAGCCCCGGTCATAAGCCGGCGATTGCCATGGACGTATATGATGTAGCACCTGAAGAGTGGCCTGAACCACTTTTGAAACATTATGCTGATGTTGTTAACAGCCCTGCAGACTGGGCGAAGAAATGTGCTGAATACGGTGCAGATTTAATCTGCCTGAAACTTGACGGCATACACCCTGATAAGGGAAACAGAAGTGCCGATGAGACAGTGAGCACGGTTAAGTCTATTCTGGAAGCTGTTGATTTACCGCTCATCATATGGGGATGTGAAAATGATGAACGGGATAATGAGATAATGCCAAAGGTCAGTGAGGCTGCTAAAGGTGAAAGATGTCTTCTGGGAGGAGCCACACAGGAAAATTACAAAACTATTACTGCCGTGTCACTTGCAGATGGACACAACTTGATAACACAAGCGCCTGTCGACATAAACATTGGAAAGCAGATAAACATCCTGGTAACTGATCTTGGATTCCCAACTGACAGGATCGTAATGTTCCAGACTACCGGTGCACTTGGGTATGGGATAGAATACTGCTACTCAATTCATGAAAGGGGAAGAATAGCAGCACTATCAGGTGACCAGCAGATGGCAACTCCGGTTATTTGTGATGTTGGTCATGAAGCGTGGCGTGCAAAGGAAGCAAAGGCCAGTGACGAAGAGGCGCCTCAATGGGGATCTTTTGCTGACAGAGGAATAATGTGGGAAGCAATTACTGCGACTACTTTGATACAGTCCGGTGTTGACATAATCAGGATGAACCATCCTGAATCGGTTTCAATTGTTAAAAAACATATAGAAAATCTTACATAGAAGGAGAAGAAGAAGATGATTACCCTGGCTGAAAGAATTAATGGGCAGTTTTTGGATGTGAAGAAGGCTATTAAAGATAGAGACCCCTCTGTTATCCATGAATTAGCAAAGAAGCAGACTGAAGCTGGTGCTACATATCTGGATATTAATGTTGGTACTGCAGCTGCTGATCAAGAAGATGCGATGAAATGGCTGGTAGAGTCAACTCAGGAAGCAGTGAAGACACCTATTGCAATTGATAGCCAGAAGTTGAGTGTGATTCAAGCTGGCCTTGAGGTAATCAAAAACGATGTTATGATTAATTCTGCTCAAGGTGATCCTGACGTTCTTGACACATACATGCAGTTAGCAAAAGAGCATAATGCCGCTCTGATCTGTCTTACTATGAACAAGGAGGGTATACCTCAAAATGTTGATACTCGTATTGAGATAGCAGCTGAGATAGCAGGAAAGGCCATGGAACATGATGTTGATATGGAAAAAATATATATTGATCCTATTTTATTCTCAATACCAGTAGACCAGAAACAGCCTACCTATATGCTGGAAGTGTTTAATCAGATAAAACTTATCTCTGATCCTTCTCCACACATAACTGTCGGTTTAAGCAATCTGGCTCAGGGAACACAGGAGAAGTCATTAATATGCAGAACGTTCCTGACGATGGCAATTGCTGCTGGCATGGACACTGCACTCATGGATGTACTTGATACAGAACTCATGGATGCTGCAATCTGCGCAGAGATGCTTCTGAATAAGCAGATTTACAGTGATTCGTTCCTCAAGGCAGCAAGACCATAATCAAATTTCCGGTTTTGGTATGAAATAATATTTGATCCCCCTTAGCTTCTCATATGAAAATGAGAAACAGGGGGATTTTTCAATTTATAATTGTTTTTCTTATTTTTATTTGACACCCCCCTACCGAATAAATAACTATGAAATGCAGTGAAATAAGTGTTAGAGTAAGATATCAGGAAACCGACCAGATGGGGATAGTGTATTACTCAAACTACTTTGTCTATTTTGAAATGGGCAGGATAGAGTTCCTGCGCGATATGGGAATCTCGTACGCGGAGATTGAGAAAGAGAATGTCTTTCTTGCGGTAGCAGACGCTCATTGTAAATACAAATCCCCTGCCATGTTCGATGATATTCTTGTCGTCAAAACCTGTTTATCCAAGCTGAAACTCGCGAGACTTGAATTCAGTTATGAGATCAGGCGGGTTAATGAAGACACTCTGATTGCAGAAGGATCAACCCTCCTTGCATGCCTGGGCATTAATAAAAAACCTATGGCAATACCGGAAAAGATTAGAAACGCCCTGACTTAGCGTTCGAAAAATAATGGAACCAGCATTCTTCCTGCTACATCCGTTTGACATAAACGTATTAGAGGGATGCTACCAACAGTTTCAATACCATTATTTCTTTTAATTATCAATCACTTCATTTCACATCCATTATTTACCAAAGCAGATCGATGCGAAACATAATTTGCAAAAATTACTTGAATTTTGATACTGTCCTATCTAAATATAGCTCAATATCTTAAAAAGCTAACTCCTAGCATCTAATCACAACTAGCACCTCTCCTTCTGAGTTTGTTCAGAGTCAGAAAATCATGTTCATAGGTTAAAAATGTCACAAAATTGACAAATTTCCGTCATCATTTAAACGGGAAAGGGCTTTTAATTTACTGAACATCTTAATAAATAAGTGTTAAATAATTAAGTTACCTGTAAGCAAATTCTTATCATCTTATTTACTTTCACTGTTCGGACAATTATTAATGAAAGCTATAGTGAATAAATTCCATAGATTGTGTCTGGCTAATTATAATATTTAAATCATTAGATTTTCCATGTAAATAATTTCAAATTCTATTTTTGTCAACGGAAGATAATTTTAACAGGACATAATATGACTAATAATATGAAAGAACTGGGTATTGAGCATGTTGTTGTATTAATGCTGGAAAATAGAGGGTTTGATCATGTAATGGGTTGGCTTTATGAAGAAGAAGAGAAAATAAACTTAATTTGTAATGATAAATTTAAATTTAATGGTTTGAGCTCTCTTTCTACGGAAGAACGAAAAGAATTGTCTAATCTCTGCCCACTATCAAAGCAATATATTGAACCGATTAAAGGTACTCAATCTCCTGCCATACCAGGATTTAATCATGGAGAGCATTTCAGACATATTATGTCTCACCTGTGGGGACCTGATGATCCAGATAATCCAGTTAATTGGGAAGATCCCGATGTACGCGCCAGAGAAACGTTTAAAAGATGCTACAAAAACAATGAAAAAGTACCTATGGAAGGGTATTGCAGGATTTTAAAAGAACAATTGAACACGAAGCTTTTGCAACTGCAACACCTGATTTGATTTCCCAAATTATGGAGACATATATCCCGGTACAACTTCCCGTATTAAGCGGACTGGCTCGGCATTATGCTGTCTCAGATGAGTGGTTTTGTTCTGTCCCAAGTCAAACAAATGCCAACCGAGCATTTTCAACATCTGGTACCAGTCGAGGACTGGTTACGAATAATTACTATGACGCAGCCTATCAGGAGGATTCCTACCGGGTTTACGCTGGTACACAAGTCTTAAAAGGTGTTAGTGCAGTTACAAAATTAACACCAGTAGTAGGGTCAAATGCTGATGAACTGCCGATAACAACTCGATCTTTATTTGAAGTGCTTTCGACAGAAAATGTTGACTGGAAGGTGTATTGGCAGTCCCATTGGCCGCCTCCTGCGTTAGCCGCAGGCCGAAAAGTTCAATATGTTCGTTGCATGTATCCTCAGCTAGGTAGTGCGGCCTATAATGATAACTTCGTTAAAATTGATGACCCTGACGATAAATACAATAAACTGTTTTCTGATGCCCGTAATGGCCTTTTGCCCGCAGCTTCATGGATCGAGCCCAAGTGGGGTGGAGGTCCTTTGTATAATGCAGACAGTGCTGAAGGTAGTGTTAATAAAGTCAAGCAGGAGGCCTTGTTTAAGCTTAGAATGGTAGGAACTGATATGCATCCGTCTTGTGACACAACCGTAGCAGAAGACTTTGTTCATAACCTATATACCACCTTAACAGAATCTAAGAAATGGGACCAAACCCTATTTGTTATTACTTTTAATGAAAATGGAGGTACTTACGATCACTTACCTCCACCTGGGAGTAAACCTCGTTCAAAGAAACCTAGTGATCCTCCGGACGATTGGATACCCTCGCCTAGTGGACTTGACAGGACACCGCCACCTGGTGCGATCGGAGGTAGTAAAGATATGATGGACGAGAAAACAAGAACTGAGTTTGGTTTTAGGTTTGATCAATATGGAATTCGAGTCCCTACGCTGCAAATTTCACCATTTATTAAAAAAAATACAATTTTTAGATCTCAAACAAATGTACCTTTTGATCATACTTCTTTAATTGCATCCATATTAGATTGGAAAGGGATCGACAGAAAGCGCTGGTTCCTTGGAAATCGTGTTGCAGAGGCGGCAAGCTTTGACTCTGTTTTTAAATCTGTAGATCTAAATAAAAGGGCTGATAATGCCTATAGCTCATCAATCACAAAATCAAGAAAAATCGGTGAAACGCTATTTCTAAAAAACAAATACAAACTTCGCTATCTAGGTAATCCCTGGAAACCAGACCTGAACCCGGCTCAGTATTTGGGAAAGCCTGAGTGGTCTAGTCTAAGTGGAGGTTATTATCCAACACTAACGACCAACAAAGATGATGGGGTATTAGTAGAGTTGGAAATTGGTAATGTAAACTCATCTGCAACTACAATTAACAATATGGAAAATGTACGAATAGTGATGTGTGATCCTCCGGAACGAAAAACAACGGGTGTAACGGTATCCTGGTCTGGGTTGGGTATCTAGAAGTTAGCACTTCCTAATATTGCCGTTGGAAATAAATGACCATATGTCTTCTGTGCAAAAGACGACGGTGGCTATGATGATTTATGGCAAATTCGAATTATGAGTAGTCGTAATGAAGAGGATTTGGTCTATACTGGAGATTTAGTTTATTTTATTTCAACAGCCAGTAATTCACTAACCGATCTAAAATACCTTTCCGGTGTAAAAACATATGACCCACTACAACGTTTAGTCCCACATCCAGACAAGCCGACTTACCTGACTACACGTGCAGGTGTATGGGCAGCATGGACTTTTGAAAAAGAAAATTGATCTAGTCTCAACCTAAGAGGTTCTTGTGCTTGACAGGAGTCTACCAATGGGTGACCCCTTATCTATCTCCACATTCCCACCAGGAGATCAAACATTTTGTTTATTTAAAACCTTTACCTTATAATCGGGATCTACAGGCCGTTCCTAAGTTGCAAATTTTAAAAATCGTTGCTTAAGATATTCCACTCCTCCCGCTTCATTAATAAAAATATTCATAAACTTATTATCTCCTCCTAAACATTTAAACTCTGGATCATTCAGCATGCTCCATTTTACAGACTTAGCTAAATTATACACAAGGACGGTTGAAAATAGGTTTCAATTTTTTAACATGGACAGAGTTGAAGAACTAACAATGGAGAAGAACATATAATTACTTAAGCATTATCTAGCTAATGTAGTAACTCTTACCAGATAATGTTTTTCACTGGAATCATCAACTATTTTCTCTAACTTTCCTGAAATATTGCCATCAATCCAATCTGCACCACATTGAGAACATGTTATTGCAGACACGTCGGGCCGGTGATCCGGTTGGCAGGCAGGCACTCCTATCCTTTTTGAGTTTTCTTGTACGTCAGATTTGAGACAATGTATCCTCTCTCCTCTAACAAACGAACAACCTTCTTATTTGCTTTCTGAATATTTGAATAGTCAGGCAACCAGAATTTAGTCGTATCAATACCGCTTATTGATTTGTTATCTGAATTTATATAAATAGTTTTTTTCACGTTATTAGTATCTTCATATTTAACCATTGTCATACCATCGTTCGGATCAAAATCTATATCAACCCTTAGATTTTCTTCTCGATATATTTCACCTAAACTCTTTACTATATCAATTAAATCGTTTAATGATTCGTCTTTTTGCATAATAAAATTCACTGAAATCAATCAGCTGAGATAGCCTCACGTATTCTTATTGCCCTCTTTAGAAGAGGAAGCAGTCGCTCTATTGGCAACATTGTTGCCGAATCAGATAAAGCGTCATCAGGCTTTTCATGTGTCTCTACAAACAGCCCGTCACAGCCCACAGAAACAGCAGCATTTGTCAGCGGTTCAATCATATCTCTCTGTCCACCAGATGTAGAACCCTGGCCGCCTGGTAATTGAACACTGTGCGTGGCATCAAAAACTACCGGATAACCCATCTTCTTCATAACAATAATCGAACGCATGTCAGCTACAAGGTTATTGTATCCAAACATTGTACCTCTCTCAGTAAATATTATGTTTTTATTACCTGTAGAAAGTACCTTTTCTGTAATATGTTCGACATCCCAAGGTGCCATAAATTGCCCTTTTTTAATATTTAGCGGCTTTCCTGTTTTAGCTGCATGTAGAAGAAGGTCGGTTTGCCTGCATAGAAAAGCAGGAATCTGGATTACATCTAACACATCCTGCACAATATCAATCTCATTACAACAGTGTACATCTGAAAGTACTGGCACGCCAATTTCATTCTTGATCCTGGATAAGATTTTGATACCTTTTTCTGCACCCGGGCCTCTATAAGAGTTGATAGAGGAACGATTTGCCTTGTCATATGAAGCCTTAAAAATAAACGAAATACTTGCTTTGACAGCAATATTCTTAATCTTTTCAGCAAGCTGACAGCACTGTTTTTCATCTTCGATTACACAAGGTCCGGCAATTAAAACCAATGGGTGGTTTTCGCCAAATGTTATACCATTAACTTCGATGTTGTGCATATTTTTCATATATAAAAATGTTTATTAAAAAAAATATAAGCGGTCTTCTACGCATCTTTAAAATGGAGTGATTATGCGCTGGCAATATTGATTTGTTGACGTAAATTTATCTATATCATAGTCATAAGTATTAGTCAAACCTTTATTTTCAATCAAATTTTGTTTGCAATTATATATATATTTGATATATTTATAAGATTATTATTATTTTCAAAAAAGTTTTCACTATAGTTTTCCACAGTTTCTGTCTCAAGTATTGAATGTAGAATAAAATGCTACACTTTATTATATAAATCCCCGCAATTATATTCTTTTTATTACGGAGCTAAGTTAATGGTAAGTTACGAGTTAGATTTAAATGAAGCTTTTTCAACCGAACCGCTGACACGGGAAAATGTATTATCACTAAAGAATCAAATTTATACTTCCAAAGCTAATTATGAAGAGCTGGAAAATAAGATTAAGGCATTAAGGTCATCTATAAGTTCTGAAAAAGATGCTTCTGTAGCGAAGAAAAACAATCTAATCCTTGGTATATGCTTATGGATTTCTGGAAATGCTGATGAGGCATTTGATGTACTTACTACATTAAAAGCCAATAAAATTGCAGCTTATTTTCTTGGAAAGTGTTATCAGGAACGTGAAGAGTATGAAAAAGCCCTTGAGTGCTTCGAGTGCTCTAAACATGCTAATGAAGATGAGTTTGAAATACAGGTAAATATAGCTGAGACACAAAGGCAGTCCGGAGACTCACAAGGCGCCTTAAAAATGATTCAAAAATTGGCTAAGGGACATGACGATGATGCTGACCTTCACTACCAGTGGGCACACTGCCTTGATAACCTTGGTAAATATGATGAAGCATTAACTCATTACAATCGAACACTGGAAATTGATCCGAACCATCCAAATTCTTTATTTCGACTAGCTTACTATTATGATCTTAGTGGAGATGATGAAAAAGCTCTGGAGTATTATGAAAAATGCGTGGAAACAGTTCCGTTATACACTAATGCCATGATAAATTTGGGATTGTTGTATGAAGACAAGGATAATTATGAAAAAGCTATTTCCTGTTTTTATGCAGTTTTGCAATCTTATCCGAATCATAAGGCAGCTAAACTTTTTCTCAAGGATGCAGAAGCGGGCTTAAATATGCTTTATGACGATGATAAGGTTAAGAAACAGGACAAGGAAATTGAGGTATTAAACATTCCAATTTCAGATTTCGAACTTTCTGTAAGAAGTAAAAATTGCCTTGAACGTATGAATATAATAACACTGGCGGACTTAACAAAAGTCACTGAATATGAACTTCTATCATATAAAAATTTCGGAGAGACTTCTTTAACCGAAATTAAACATATTCTTAACCAGAAAGGATTGCGTCTTGGACAGGCAGTTGAATCTGATTTGTTTATTGGTTCTGATGTAAGTGATGACAATGGTGAACAACCAAGAACAATTTCCCAGTTAGAGTTTTCTGAGGATTGCAGAAATGCCATTCAAGAAATCGGTTACGAGACAATAAGTGATTTAGCGTCGAAGACTGAGACCGAACTTTTAGAGCAAGATGGTTTTACGCAGGCATTTGTTGATGAAATTAATAATCAGCTGGAAACGCTTGGCTTAAGTCTCCATAGCGGGAACAATGTAGACTAAGTTATAGACGTAATTTAAGATCATACAGCCTGCTTGGCAAATCTCATGAAGACCATGACGAACTTCATTAGTTAACTCATCCACTTGTTCGCTTATATACTTAAATTTTCCACGCTTTCTAGTATTAAGTAGTTCCAGAGGTCTTAACAAGCAGAACATTTATCTGCCTGGATTTTTAATATAGCAACTGTATTTAACATTAGTTAAATGTTTGATTTTATTTACGGCAATTTAGCGTATAAAAACCCAACTACAGCTACAATTGAAGCGAATGGTATTGGATACAAAATACACATACCACTATCAACTTTTGAAAAAATATCTGATGAAGAAAAAGCAAAATTATACACAAAACTCACTATTAGAGATGATGAAATAAAAATTTATGGCTTTTATACACTGGAAGAGAGAGATTTATTTAATATGCTCCTTTCTGTGAATGGAGTTGGCTCTAACGTGGCGCTTACAATACTTTCAAGTATTTCAATTACTCAATTTGAAAGATATGTTGTCGACAATGATCCAAAGTCTTTACAGCGTATTAAAGGAATAGGGAAAAAAACGGCAGAAAGAATTATATTAGAACTGAAAGAAACAATTAAAAGTATTCTTCCTGGTTCAAGATCTTCTACCGAAACAAAAAATATTGCAGTAATCACAGATGCAGTAATGGCGATGATTTCTCTCGGATATGCTAAGCCTGAAGCAGAAGAGGCCGTAAGAAAGGCTTCTGAAAATATTGATGTTACAGAAGGAGTTGAAGTCCTTATCAAAGAAGCGTTAAGTCGCGTATAACAAATAGCGATTTATCGTTTTATTAAACAAGATATCAAGGTGTTTTTTAAAATGTCCGATAATAATGTTCTTTCTTCTGATAATGCTCCTGAAGATGAGAATCTGGATATTGAGCTGCGGCCAAAAAGATTTTGTGATTTCATTGGACAGGAATCAATTAAAAAAAACCTTCATGTTTATATCGAGGCCTCTAAGAAAAGAGGAGATATACTCGATCATATCTTGTTTTCAGGTTCACAGGGGTTAGGAAAGACAACACTTTCACAAATCATTGCCAATGAAATCAACGTTGACATCAAAGCAACCTCAGGGCCGGTTCTTGATAAGCCTGGTGATTTAGCCGGTATATTAACTAATTTGCAACTTGGTGATATCTTATTTATTGATGAGATTCACAGATTAAACAAGACTACAGAAGAGTATCTTTATTCGGCGATGGAAGATTATTCCATTGATATACTGATAGACCAGGGACCCAGCGCCAGATCGGTTAAAATTACTCTTCCACGTTTTACTCTTATTGGAGCGACTACGCGCGAAGGATTATTAACGCCTTCTTTTCGTGCCAGATTTGGCGTATTGGAAAGGCTGGATTTTTATCCATGGGAAGAGCTAAAAGAGATTGCCATTAAATCTGCCAAAACATTAAAAATAGAAATTAATGAAAAAGGTGCCGAGATGATAGCTAAATCATCTCGAGGCACACCAAGAATTGTAAATAGATTCATAAGACGTATAAGAGATGTAGCGCAGGTAAAAGGCAGTAATAAGATTACAGAAAGCATTGCAAAATTAGGTTTTGATATGCTGGGCGTAGATAAAGACGGATTTGGTGATTTAGACAGAAAAATACTAAACGCAATTATACAGCATGGCGGAGGACCTGTTGGATTAAAGACAATAGCAGTTTCTGTAAATGAACAGGAAGAAACAATAGAAGAAGTTTATGAACCTTTTCTAATTCAAAAAGGATATTTAAGTAAAACACCTCGAGGTAGAATTGTAACGCAAAGAGCCTATGAGTATATGGGGCATAAATCTGTTACAGGGAAGCAAGGTTCCCTTTTTTGAATAAATGGCTAATCTTTTACTACATATTTGCTGTGCAGGTTGTCTCTGTGCGCCATTAGATGAATTGAGGAGTGAGGGATTGAAAGTCCATGGCTATTTTTACAATCCCAATATTCATCCATTATTGGAGTTCAGGAAAAGACTTAAAGCTGTTCACATTTTCCAGGAGAGTGATCCAATAGAAATAGACTATTGTGAAGAGTATGGATTAAGAGAATATCTGAGTGAAGTTAACTATGAGGGGGATAATAGATGTGGTGACTGCTATAGGTTGAGACTCAGGACGACTGCTCACCATGCAAAAGTAAAAGGCTTTGATTCCTTCTGTTCTACGTTACTTTTTAGCAAACAACAGGATCATGAAATGATCAGAGATATGGGCGAGCAGATAGGAGATCAAGTAGGAATACCTTTCGAATACAGAGACTACCGACATTTATGTGAATGTAGTCAACGTATTGCTAAAAAGAAGATGCTCTATAGACAATCGTATTGTGGTTGTATTTTCAGCGAATACGAAAGATATGAAAATACGACTCGGAACTTATATGAAGGCTGGAAGTTAAAAGATAATTTGGCAAGTGGTAACACTCAAAAAGAGGAAAAACTAAATTGCCCATAATTAGTTCAAAAAATAGATACGCCTTTGGCTGCTTGATTTTTGTCTGTTTTTTAGTTGCTTTTCTTGTTTCATGTTTAAAAACTAATAATAACGCCGAAGCCGTATATAGATATGACAATTATTTAAAAACCCCGCCGAACATTCGGGTGCTTTTACATAACAATATAAAAGAGATTCAAATAGAAATTAATCAGCCTTATAGTATTTCAGATTTCAAGAGCGATGAGATACTGGCTGACAGAGTAAATTTAAAAAAGTCAATATTATATTTAAAATCGGGAGACTTTAGAACCAGAGCGGTATCAGCTGATTCTACACATAATGCACCGGCTACTTTTATTAAAGCAAACGGAAATGTTTGTATATTTACAGATAACGGTTTTGTAAAATTAAAAAAATCAAAGTATTCTGGTAAGCTTATATTAGTTCCCAATAAGGATGATAGATTTTCAATATTAGAGGAAATTGGCATAGAAGAGTATTTGCCTGGAGTCATTGAAGGCGAGATGCCGATTATGTGGAATGATGACGCACTACAGGCACAGGTTATTGCTGTAAGAACTTACACAATATATAAAAGAAAAATCAAAGCTAACGCTCTTTACCATATTAATAAACTTGATCTTGCATACAAAGGTTCATATATGAACCAGGAAAGGATAAAAGAGTTAGTAGACAAAACAAGGGGTACCGTAATGGTATACGATTGGAAACTATTTCCCGGCTATTTCCATAGTACATGTGGAGGTCATACGGAAGATATTAATCTGGTCTTTAATCTTAAGAGCATACCGCCTTTAAGCGGTGTAGATTGTGGATATTGCACTAACTCGAAGTATTATCACTGGAAAAAAAGACTTGGAAGGAATGTGATTCAAAGCAAACTAAATGCAACTAAAACCAAAGTAAAAAGAATACGTAAGATATCTACCGAGCAAATCGGACCTGGCGGTCACTGTGCTACAATAAAGATTGATCATACAGGTGGAACGAAAAGAGTTAATGCAAACGATTTCAGGGTTATTATAGGTCCCAATAACCTGCGCAGCACTTCATTCAGCATCAAAAATAGTGGTAGCTCTTTTGTTTTTGATGGAAAAGGTTGGGGACACGGCGTTGGATTATGCCAGTATGGCACTCAAAATATGGCGAAATCAGGTTTTAGATGGTATGACATTCTGAGATATTATTATCCTGAAATAGATCTGGTAAAAATTTATTAAGTGAAATTGGATATTGGAGGTTTTTTTGCATTTCAGGCTTTTAGCCAGGGACAATAAAACTGAAGCAAGATGTGGAGAAATAACCACTAATCATGGTATAATCCCGACGCCTGCATTTATGCCGGTAGGAACTCAGGCAACAATAAAAGCCTTAACACCCGATCAGCTAAAAGATACAAATGCACATGCTATACTTTGCAATGCTTACCATTTGTATCTGAGGCCGGGAGAAGATGTTGTAAAAAGGCTTGGCGGGTTACATAAATTTATGAATTGGGATGGGGCTATAATCACCGATAGCGGTGGTTATCAGGTTTTCTCCCTTGCGAGTTTGACGAAAGTAACAGATGACGGTGTTGAATTTCAATCTCCAATAGATGGATCCAGAAAGTTCCTGGATCCTGAGAAAGCGATGAGTATACAGCATTCGTTAGGTGCTGATATTATAATGGCTTTCGACGAGTGTCTGCCTTACCCTTGTGAACAGGATAAGGTTAAGCATTCTATGCACAGAACGGTAAAATGGGCAAATCGATGTCTTAAGGCTCATAATAGTGAAAATCAAGACCTGTTTGCCATTGTACAGGGTAGCGTTTTTAGGGATATTCGTGAAGAATGTGTTGATAGGCTGGTTGAAATGGATTTCAGCGGGTATGCAATAGGAGGTTTGAGCGTTGGCGAAGGTAACCAGCTGATGAATGAGGTACTGGAATATACAGCGCCCCGCTTACCAGCTGACAAACCTCGTTATCTGATGGGAGTTGGATTTCCGAAAGATATTCTTGATGGAATCGAGCATGGAATAGATATGTTCGATTGCGTAATACCGACTAGAAACGGCAGAAATGGCTGTGCTTTCACTTCAGAGGGCAAACTGAAAATACGTAACAGTAGTTATAAAGAGGACGAAAGACCACTTGACGAAGATTGTCATTGTTATACTTGCAAAAATTTTTCAAGAGGTTATATTAGGCACTTACTTACTGCAAATGAGATACTTGGATTGAGCCTTATGTCTTTACACAATATATGTTTTTTTGAAGACATGATGGAAATGGCCAGACAATCGATAAAAGAGGGCAATTTTAGTGACTTTAAAACCCGTTTTCTTTCACTACAGCAGTGAAATCTTATTAATTTAGAAATATCACATTTTTTTAGGAGACTTTTAATGGATTTCTTAATGGCAACGCAAGGTGGTAATCCCATGATGCAATTTTTACCGCTTATGGTTATAATGTTTGCAGTTATGTATTTCCTGATTATCAGACCTCAAAAGCAGAAAGAGAAAAAAAGGCAGGAAATGATAACAAATGTAAGAAAACAAGATAGAATAATAACTGCCGGAGGTGTGCATGGCGTTGTCGTATCAGTAAAAGATAGCGAAGTAGTAGTAAGAGTTGATGACGCAAAAGATGTAAAAATAAAAATTGATAAAAGTGCTTTAACTTCCGTGAGTGCGCCCAGGGATGCAAAGGATGATGAATGAAAATAATATATGTTTATAAGAGCTAAGGAGAAAATTTAGATGTCAAAGAATTTGAGATGGAAGATACCACTGATTGTAGTACTTATTGCTATTGCTATAATGGCTTTATATCCGGTTGCGGATAAGCCAATAAAGTCAGAAAATATTACAGAAATTAACGGCAAAGTAATTGACCGTACTATAATTGATGACTCATTCCTTAGCTTCTTATTTACAAGTCCAATTAAGCAGGAAACTATAGTAAAGAAAGAGACGAATGAAAAAGGCGAAACTGTAATCAACAAGAAAGTTGATTATATCGCTAAAGGACAAATTAAGCTTGGTCTTGATTTAAGGGGAGGCTCCGAGCTACTCTATAAAATCAAGGTTGATGAATCTGAACAACGTCCGGGATTGACAGATGAAATAATAGCGTTGTTAGAGAAAAGGATAGATCCACAGGGTGTATTGGAATACAGACTACAGCAACAAGGAATGAGAAGAATCCTGATTCAGGTTCCGGGTGCAACTAAAAGCGATATTGAAAGTCTCAAAAAACGAATAACCAGGCTTGGAAAACTTGAATTCAGACTTGCAGCAGCACCTGATAGCAGTGAGTATAATGATGCTAAAGCTGGAAAATCTGTACCCGGTTTTTATAAGCACTGGATTAGAAAGAAAAAAGGAGAAGTAGCGGATACACAAGATTGGTTCCTGGTCCGTAACAAAATTGAAATTACCGGTGAACACCTTACAAGAGTTTTTCCGGATCGCAAGGATATCAGCCCTGTCATAGGATTTGAATTTGACCAGGCTGGCAGATCAAAGTTTGGACGATTAACAGAACGTAGTATAGGTAAGCCATTAGCAATTATTCTTGATGGAACACTCTACTCTGCTCCAATAATACGGGATAGAATTCCAGGCAAAGGAATTATTGAAGGCAATTTCACTCAAGAGGAAGTTAATGATATGATTGCCGTTATGCGTGCCGGAAGCCTTCCTGCAGATCTGGATCTGGAGATGGAAACCACTGTTGGTCCCAGCCTCGGAAAAGACTCCATTAACAGCGGCCTTTTGGCAGGTATAATTGGTGGAATATTTATCGTAGTCTTTATGTGCATCTACTACTATGGAGCAGGTGGAGTGGCAAGTGCCACCTTCATACTGAACATATTCTTTGTAGTAGGAACTTTGGCGATACTGAACGCAACTCTTACTCTTCCAGGTATTGCCGGCCTCGTTTTGATGATAGGTATGGCAGTTGATGCAAATGTCTTGATCTTTGAAAGAATTAGAGAAGAAAAAGATAGAGGTAAGACAATAAGACTTGCTGTTAAAAATGGATATGAAAGAGCTTTTACAACAATTGTTGATTCCAATATAACAACATTAATCACAGCACTCATTTTGTATGCCGTAGGAACCGGCCCTGTAAAGGGTTTTGCAATCGTTTTGATTGCCGGTCTACTGATCAACATGTTCACAGCTGTATTTGTAACGCGAGTGATTTTTGAAATATTCCTTGATACTGGCGTCATGAACAAGTTCTCGATGATGCAGTTTTTCAAAAGCCCAAGAACTTTATTTGTGAATTATCGTCGTGTTGCTATGATTGCCTCACTTGTCCTGGTTGTAACAGGTATTTCAGTTTTTGTATTAAGAGGTAAAGACAATTACGATATTGATTTTACCGGTGGGACACTAATTCAATTAAAACTAAACAAACCTACACCAGTCGGTGATATACGAAATAAATTAGATGTAATAGGATATCCTAACGCCGAAGTCCAGAATATATGGGCGACAAAAGACGTGACTGCTGCATCAAATGATTCAACTGAATTTGGTATCAGAATAAAAGACTTAAATGAAGATAAAGCAGTACAAAAGGTCGCTGATGACATACAAAAAGCAGTTGATAAAGCATTGTTCAAGAACATTGTTTATTCTGATCCATCAAATTATCAATTGATGTTGAAGGAGCCGGTTGACGAATTTGAGATCCATAATTACCTTACTGAAGCAGGATATGGAAATGATGATATAATTTCAATATATCCAATAGGAAAAAGTGGCAAAAAATATTCAGTAAAAATTAGTGGATTAGGGCAGGAGAAATCCAAAACGAATATAATAAATAATGTAACTGACTTGTTTGCAGGCCTCATCGACATGCAATTATTAAAGCCAGTATACAGTGATATAAAGGATGAGCTACCGGACATTACCGCCGATGCCAGAAGTGCACAATACAGGGCTGTTTCTACTATGGACATGGATCTTAAAAAACCTGTGGATCCTGCTGTCCTGGAAATCACACTTAAGAAAGCAGGACATAAAGATATTGTTGTATCACCAAGGGAGAATTCAAGAAGAGGAGCATCATTCAGGAAATTACAAATTGCTGGACCAAGAGATGTACTTGACACCATTAAGCTTTCAGCAAGTTCCTTGAGTGTGCCTCCTATTATGCTTGTTGACAACGCTTCAATTCAAATTAATTTAAGAAACAATATTGACGAGATTTCATTAAGAGAAAGATTTGCAGATTCAAACCAACTTAAAAACATTGTTGGCGAAATAGCCGGAATTGATATAACTACCAATGAATACGTAATTGCCATGAACGATTTGAGTGCTGCAAAGATACAAGATAAAATACGAGATGATTTATTTATAGCCTTCAAAGACAGAATTTATGCTAATAGCATGGATGATAAAGCGTCTAATCCAGACCCATTTAAGCGAGTTGTAAGTATTGGTTCAACAGTTGCCGCAGAAATGAAGAGCAGAGCAGTCCTGGCTCTGATTTTTGCGTGTGCTGCAATTATCATATACATTTGGTTCCGATTCGGTGAAATAAAATTTGGTGTATCTGCGGTTATAACGCTAGTGCATGATGTTTTAATCACTGTTGGGGCAGTTGCAGTTGCCGGTTATTTCGGAAATGTATTTGGTGATATAAAAATGAACCTACCGATGGTTGCTGCATTCCTGACACTGATTGGATATTCACTGAATGACACAATCGTACTGTTTGATAGAATAAGAGAAAATCTTGCCGGTAAAAACAAAATTATAACAAAAGAATTAATCAACAGCAGTATTAATCAGAACCTGAACAGAACGGTGATTACATCGTTAACAACATTTGGTGTTGTATCTGCCCTATACTTCGTTGGTGGGACGGCAATACACGGTTTTGCATTTGTTATGATGGTCGGTGTTGTAGTAGGTACTTACTCATCAATTTTCATTGCAAGCCCACTTCTTCTTGACTGGGCTAACGTTAAAATGGTTCTCAGGATAATTGTAATTATAGCCTTTTTCCCAATATGGATTGCTTACAAGTTATTGCATAAACCTGCAAGCACATCTGGAGGAGCATCATCTAGACCAACTGCGCCACAAGCACCTAGGGTGCCGTCAGCGCCAATAGCTCCAACTGGTTCAAATAAGCATAAAAGATCGAAGAAGCACAAAGGTTCGAAAAAGAAAAAATTTAAGTCTTCCAGGCACAATTAACCTCTTTCGGATAGAAAGGAAACTATGAGAAGAGATACGCAAATCGGAATAATACTCGGAATTGTAATACTCGTAATTATAGGTGTGTTTCTTAGCACAAGAGCAACGGATAATGTGACGGCATTACCAGATTTGGTTTTGTCTGAAGGAGCAAGGCAGAAAACAGAGGTTCAGGAGATTAATATTAATGGTTTTTTCAAAGAGTCTAAAAAAGCTGAACCAGAAGAGGAGCAGGTTGTTGAATACTATTCAGAGGAAGCCCAGATAAGTGAAGAAATTGTCGAATCTACTCAACTGGAGATGCAACCTGAAGCAACTATTGTAGAGACTTCTTACGAAGACACTTCATTAGAAGGTAAATGGGAAGGAGTTGCCGAGGAGATAGTTGAAGAAATCGAAATAGTAGCAGAAATTGAAATCGCAGATCAAGTGGAAGAAATAGAAGAGGTACTGATTGTACAGGATATCCCATCTGATGAGAGCGTTGTTATTTCAGAAGAAGATTCGCAAACAACATCTTATTCCTCGTCCACTGAAGATGTTTATTATAGGGTACAGTCAAATGATAATCTCTTTAAAATAGCAAGAAAACACTATGGAGATGGACAAAAATGGTCTAAGATATTTGAGGCAAACAGAGATACTATGCCAGATTCTAACTCTCTATATGTCGGTCAGGAACTGTTAATACCTGACATTACGATCAAAAAAGAAGTGAATGATATTGTTGTCAGACCTGTAAGTGGGAGAATGGATAACATGAGATCTGGTAATGTCGATACTCACACGGTAGAGGCAGGTGACACTCTCTATCGGATTGCTGAGAAATACTATGATAATCCAGGTAAATGGACGAAGATACTTGAAGCAAATGAAGACACATTAGAGGACGAGGGGTCACTTAAAAAAGGCCAGGTTATTGTTATTCCCAGACTATAAATTATTATCAAATAATCAAAAAAGCTGCTTTACAAGCATGTTTATAATTTTTTTGTAAAATATTCATAAATAAAAAAACAACATTTCATCAAAGAGATGTTGTTTTTTTTGAGTATGGTAACTGCATAGGCAAACACGAAAGGAAACAGGATGGAGTTCAACATTACTGAATTATTAACTTTTAGATTTTTTAAGATAGTCTCTATTATCTCTTTTTTTATGTTACTTGGACTTGGCACTAGTACTAGCAAAGCGCAAGTAAATAACAGCGATCATCCTATGTTTATGCACGATCTAAAACATACCGGTCGTAGTGCATATAAAAACATCCATATTAATACGCTAAAATGGAAATCAATAACTGGCAGTGAGATTTGGTCTTCGCCTGTCGTAGGCTCAGATAACATATTGTACGTCTCTAGCACTGATGGAAATATCTTTGCATTCAATCCTGATGGCACTGAAAAATGGCATTATAGAGCAGGAGATGAACTCTATAGTACTCCTGCTATTGGTGTTGACGGAACTATATACGTTGGTTGTAAAAATAAGAAGCTTTTTGCCCTTACTCCTGATGGTAAAATTAAATGGATGTATTTTGTCGGATCGGAGATATATTCATCACCTGCAATCAGTAGCGACGGTACTATATATGTGGGTGCATGGGACGGAAAACTGTACGCAATTAATCCCAATGGTACATTGAAATGGACATACAGCACTGCTGCTAGTATTCTATCCTCTTCACCGGCCATTGATGACGACGGTATTGTTTATATTGGATCACAGGACGGACGCGTATATGCAATAAGCCCGGAAGGAAGGATAAAATGGAGCTATATGACTAGGACTAAAATCGATTCTTCTCCATCACTAGGTAATGATGGCATTTTATATATTGGATCACATAATGGCAAACTTTACGCTTTAGACTCTAAGAACAAAGGCAAACTTGTTTGGGAATATAACATTGGATCGAGGATAGATGCGACTCCTGCCATTAGCTCTGATGGCACTATCTACGTTGGAGCAAAAAGTGGTGGTGTTTATGCAATCAATCCCAATGGCACATTGAAGTGGAATTATAATACAGGTGACGTTGTAACTTCGTCAGCGACGATAAGCGCAGACGGAACAATTTTCGTAGGATCTTGGAATGGAGTGCTATCTGCCATTAAACCTGACGGGACCTTACAAAAAAAACAGGATGTATCACGGTTTCCAATACTTTCTTCACCCTGTATCGACTCACGTAGTACTGTATATATAGGGAGTACTGACTGGAAGATATACGCTTTCGGCAAATGATTGGACAGGAAGAGTGTTCATGATTTTACAATTGCACTCATGTCCTTCTAACACCTTAATTCCTATCCTCGATACTGCGGTCTGCTATTTCTTTAAGCCCGTAAATAGTTTCCTCAATTTCACCTATAGTATTAAAATAACCTGGGCTTATCCTTACCATACCTTGCGGAAAAGTTCCAATTTCTCGGTGTATATAAGGTGCACAATGCATACCGGAACGTACAGCAATATTAAAAGAAGTATCTAAAATAGCCCCAACATCTCCTGGTTGTAATCCTTCTATATTTAAAGATACAATTCCTACTTTTCGATTTTCATCCAAACTCCCATAAATCTCAAACCTGTCGTCAGAATTAAGTACATTTAACAGTCTCATAGCAAGTTTGAGTTCGTGTTCTTTAATTTTGTTGATACCTTCTTTAATACAAAATTCTATACCTGCTCTCAGACCGACTATTCCGACCGAATTAGGAGTTCCACTCTCCAGCTTATATGGCAGAGAATCAGGTTGTAAAAGGTTTTCAGGTTCAAATCCTGTACCACCTTCTCTCCATGCTTTCAGTTCTACCCTCTCTCCAACATATAATCCACCACAGCCTGGCGGACCAAAGGGCCCCTTATGACCAGTAAAAGCAAGCATATCTATGTATTGGTCTTCAACGTCTATGCTAACTACACCCATAGTCTGTGCAGCATCAACCATAAATATTAAATCACTCTTGCGAGCAACCTCCCCTATTGCCTTGATCGGCTGAATAGTTCCAAGGACATTTGATGCGTGAGTACAGACAATCAGTTTTGTATTTGATCTTATAGCACTTTTTATATCGTCTGCTGTTACAAATCCTTCATCAGAGTTATTCACCCATGTCACAGTAATTAGTCCCCTATTTTCCAGACCTTTAAGAGGCCTTGAAACAGAATTATGTTCAAGCCTGGTTGTTATTACATGATCACCTTCTGATAAAAGCCCCTTTATTCCCATATTAAGTGCATCTGTAGCATTACAGGTGAATATCATCCTCTCGGGGGTTTTTATTCCGAGAAATCTCGCTACTGTCACCCGTGACTTCTCTATCTCCTGCTCAGTTTCAACCGACATATGGTGACCAGCACGGCCCGGATTTGCACACTTCTCCCTCAGGAATTCATCCATTGTTTTGTAGACACACTCCGGTTTAGGAAATGTTGTAGCAGCGTTGTCCAGATATATCATAGTAGATTAATTTTTTTTATTGCTTATTTAGTGCAAATATTTATTTACTGAGATTTACACGTTATCTCTTACTATAGTATTTCACTACGAAACAAGCATTACAAAATGATCCCAAGGGTTACATACCAAGATATTTCGAATACAAACCTTTCGCTGTACCTGGATCTGCAGTACCTGTTATTATTGCTCTTCCGTCAACGAAAACGGTAAACGCATGATCCTTGACATTGAATTTCAGCATAAAATCATTGCAACTCACGTCTGCTATGGCTCTCAGTCTCTTCTCTAATTGTCGAAGATCTATGTTACCACTATTTCGATACATCACCTGTACGGCGTTCTTGCCACAAAGAAAAGTGGTCATAATCCCGGTTTCAGCCTTAAGATATTCATAGTTGTGCAATTTACATGTCGGGCAATTGTTTTCAACCTTCAGGTTTGAAATATCTATTTGTCTAAATTTTGTTTCCCATACATCAATATCTATAAGATTTTTATTAACTGAAACATCATTTCCGGTTAAAATCTTGATTGCTTCAGCGACTTGAAACGATGCAATAATCCCTGCAATTGGTCCGATTACTCCTGCAGTATTACATGTCGGGAATGACCCAATCTGAGGCATTGTTTCAAATACACATCTCAAGCATGGCGTTTTTGAAGGTAATATATTCATTACCACACCCCTGCTCCCGATACAGGCAGCATATATCCATGGAATATCATTCTTAACACAAAAATCATTAATTAAAAATCTTGTCTCAAAATTATCGGTACCATCAATAATTATATCAGCATCTTTGGTTAATTCTTCAATGTTAGAATAATTAATATCAGTAACAATTCCTTCAACATTCACTCTGTGATTAATCACCTGAAGTTTTCTTTGTGCCGCAATTGCCTTAGGAAGGTTTTCTGAAATGTCTTTTTCATCAAAAAGTATCTGCCTTTGCAGATTGCTCTCTTCAATGAAATCTCTGTCAACAATCCTGATTTGTCCAACACCTGCTCGCACAAGATAACTCGATGAAATAGTTCCCAGTGCTCCACAGCCAATTACAACAACGGTACTGTTGCTCAATAGTTTTTGACGATCTACACCTATATGTTGAAGAAGAATCTGACGAGAATATCTTTCAAGAGATTGTGACATGAGTTTTATTGAAACGTATTTTTACAAAGAGAAGTCAAATTAAAAGTGTATTCATATTAAAAATAATACAAAAGCAGGATGAAGTAATTATAAACAAAAAAAGCTTGTCGTTATTTATAACGCAAGCTTTTTTCTAAAATGCAAAAGAGATGGAGTCGTTCTAATTTGTCATGTATTATGATATTTCAAATACGCTCAAGCACATTGAATCACCGGCAGCAATCGCCTTTTTCCTCGTATACCTAATCTTTGGATTTGCTCCTTCTCCAAAGCCTGCAATCCACGAATTCAGCATATCGCACATAGTCTCAAATGATGCGCCTGCGTTCTTCCAGTACTGTTCATGAACACATTCTGTATGGTCCCACGTTGTACGCTCATCCTCTTCGCTCTGTGCTTGAGCTCCCCTGTCACAAGGCATTCCATCACATAGATAGCTTTGTATCAGCTCAAATGCCTTTGATGCGGAACATCCACCGCTACTACCTCTTTCTACTACAGCTCTTTTACCGCATTCAAATCCATGCTCGTGAGCTGACCTTACAACCAATTCTTTAGCTTCATCATCATACTTTTCACAAAAAGCTGCAATTACAGATGACTCACGCGTCTCTGCGTTGATAATCAGATTTTGTATGCCCTGGTGAATTGGAATATTTCCAAGTATTTCTTCAAGTGAAGCGTTCTTGTCGGAAAGAGGGTGTTTATCATAAATAGAGTTTAATACTTCTTCGGTTTCCTGACCATATTTTACCTTCAGTGCTTCTACGATAAATACTTCTCTTGCTTCCGTAGTCTGAATTTTTTTGTACATCCAATGATGCACAGGCCCTAAAACCAAACTCATGACATACTACTCCTAATAAATAAGTTATACAGCTTCAACTTCTTTGATTTCAGGAACTTCTTCCTTAACCCTTACTTCAATTCCTTGCTTAAGTGTCATCAGTGCACTGGGACAAGTCCCGCAGGCCCCCTGCAATCTTACCTTTACAATTCCATCTTCAACTGCAACAAGCTCGACATTTCCGCCATCAGCCATTAAAGCAGGTCTTATTGAATCTAAAGCTTTCTCTACTCTTTCCATTAATTCTGACATTATCTAACACTCCTTCTATTTAATATTCATTAAAAATAATTTCAAATTATGAGTCATATAGCTATAGGGACGATTAAATCAAAAAAAAACATATGAATCTATGTAAAAGATTACTCCCCTCCCTCTACTCCTTTTTTTATAGCCTCATTCAACTCATCAATGATCTGTTGAGGCTCAACATTGTGCATCATAGCGCCAAAAGCAACATCCTCAGTCTTTGAACCTGGACAGGTAAAACAACCGGAACCAAAATACTTCAAAAAAACAGGCTCAGTCTCTGGATACTTTGAAAAAATCTCACCAATAGTAGATTTTTTGGTAATTACAATGGGCTCATCACTCATAATCATTCACCTCAAAAATATAAATTAATCTTCTTTTGGTTTCCTGATGCTGAACAAGATATTTGTAACAAACATAATAATTCCTATTGCATTCATTACTGCAAAAATTCTCTCAGGTACCTTGGTACAACCATACCTGCTAATCCCCCATGTACCCACAAAACCAACCAAAGCGACATTAGCTACCCAAAAGTGAATAAACGCCAGTTTTGGAAATGCTACAGGATTTCCGTTGAACCTTGGCAGTATATGATATCCAACTCCGTAAATCATCATAGCCATCCACCCTAACATCATCAAGTGAACATGGGCTTGAAATAATTGATGATGATTAATTTTACTGAACATAAAATGAACGCCAATTAAAGCAGAAATGGCGAAATATATTACACTCATACGTATAAAATTCTTCGCTACCGGATCCAAAAGTTGTCTCCCTCCATAAATTTTAAAATTAAAACAAAAATACAAGCTATCTCAAAACCCGACTTTTGTCAATTAAAAAATGAGTTGAAAACGGATATGTATTTAGCAGAAGATCTTTTACAGTAAGACTTTATGAGTTTGTATTGCCACTGTATTGACCATCAATTGACAGTCTGTAAATTCTATATTGAAACCATAGCTAATCCAGTTCAAAATCCTCTCTCCAATTATTACTTTCTTTCCATTCTGGCTGCATTTTCTTGATTAGTACAAAATCACCCAAAACAAGTGTGTCCATCTCTGTACGCATAAAACATCTGTATGCATCTTCAGGCGTACACACATTTGGTTCACCTCGAACGTTGAAACTAGTATTGACAATTAACGGACACCCCGTATTTTCGTGAAATTTTTTAATTAACCTGTAGTATCGTTTATTATATTTTCAATCTACAGTTTGAATTCTTGCACTATAGTCTACATGGGTAATAGCGGGAACATCAGACCGTGGTATTCTTAGCCTGTCTATTCCAAAGAGGTCCATCTCATCATCTGTCATCGGAACCCTTTTTTCTTTTTTCACTGGTGCTACCATGAGCATATAAGGGCGACTCCTCCAGCCAGGCATAAATTCTTTTTCCCTGTCTGCTCATAAACATATTTCCCGATCTTTAACATGATATTCTCAGTTACTTTTTGTATGGAAGCCGCTATGTCCATCTCTCGCTGAGTAATCTTTTCTTCCGGCTTCCTTGGGGGACCGCCAAAGAGTTTGGCAAACTTATTGTTGGTCATAGTTAGCCCCTGACAGTAGTTGAAATCATCCATGTCCATTCTGAAACTACCATCTTTTTTTATATCAATCAGTTCGCTCATTATCAATTCAACATATTTGGGTTCATAACTCCCAACTAGAAAACATCTTACGAATCATAATTTTAGATTATATTCAATATTTTACAAGTAATTTATACTGAAATATTCTACTCATCCAAATTTGTAAAGTACCAATAAAGAAAATTTTCTGCATAATCTAAATTACGATACATTCTGTTGTCGTCAATATTCGGCCAATAAGGAGATAAAGAGAGAACAAATACAAAAATGTGCATTAAAATAACAATTAACTGGCTACTGCCTCAGTCCTAGTTTCACTTCGGTCTTCCACAGGCACAAGACATTACTTAGCACCTGAGCCAATCGTTCTAAGTCCTTTTTTGTATGTGATGACATAACTGTCATTCTAAGGCGACTGGAGTTAGCAGGGACAGTAGGTGGTCGTATGGCAGGGATTAATATACCATTATCATAAAGGAGTTTTGAAATTTTAACTGCCTTTTTAGTATCTCCAATCAAAATTGGAATAATCTGACTTTCAGACACTATAGTATTAATATTTAATGAATTCAATTTGTCCTTGATGAAATACACGTTATGCCATAGCGACACTCTCATTGAATGATCTTCCTGTATTAACTTTATACCTGCAATAGATGCCGCACATACTGCAGGTGGAAGAGCAGTAGTATACATGAAAGATCTTGCTTTGTTCCTAAGATAATTGATCAAATCGATATCACCGGAAACGTAACCACCAAGACTTCCAATGGCTTTACTCAATGTACCCATAACAACATCTACTTCCTTGCATAAATTAAAATGCTCAACTACCCCTCTGCCATTTTCACCAAAAACGCCAGTGCCATGAGCCTCATCAACCATAAGCATAGCATTGTATTCTGCTGCAATCTTGACAAGATCAGGAAGAGGTGCCAGATCTCCATCCATACTGAATACTGAATCAGTAACAATCAGTTTACGGTTATACTTTGCAGACTTCTTGAGTATGTTTTCAAGTTTCTCCATATTACAATGTGCATAAACCCTGAAGTCGGCCCCAGACAACTTACATCCATCTATGATACTGGCATGGTTTAATTTATCAGAAATAACCAGATCTCCATTAGACACTAATGATGTTATTACGCCTAAATTAGCCATATATCCGGTTGGAAAAACAATAGTAGCATTTTTTAACTTGAACTTTGATATTTCACTTTCAAGCGTTTCGTGCAAAGTCATATTACCTGATACCAACCTTGACGCACCAGCCCCCCATCCATACTCTTCTACCGCATCTTTAACAGCCTTAATAACATATGGATGGTTTGCAAGGCCAAGATAATTATTTGAACAAAATGACAAATAAGTTTTGCCTTCTATTTCTACAAGAGTATCCTGCGCATTCCCAACAGTCTTAAGATTCCTGTAAAGGCCTGATTCTTTAATTTTGATCAATTCATCTGAAATATGTTTCATATTTATATGACATTAGAAAATCGAATTGTCAATCACAACTCATATGTTATACTGATACAGTACTTTTATATGAAAGTATGCATGTAAATACGATAAATATATTAGTCTAATTCATAGGTAATTTATATGTATTTATGATTTGAAGTAGCATGCTAAAATAATCTAGCAATGATCTCGCATCCTATACTTTTACAAGCACCGATTTATAATTAATTTTAATAGCAACAAATTTACATATAAAAATGTCAAACTACATAGTAATTTATGTTACTATAGGCTCAGTAAGTGAAGCAAAAAAAATTGGACGTACATTGGTAAAAGACAAATTAATTGCATGTTCTAACATCATTTCACCCATTCATTCAATTTACAGTTGGCAGGGAAAGATATGTGATGACAAAGAAGCATTGATGATTCTGAAAACCAAGAAAACACTTTTTAAACAGATTGTGAAAAGAGTTGAAGAACTGCACAGCTACGATGTCCCGGAAATTATTGCCATGCCAATAATAGAAGGTTCCAGTAAGTATCTATCCTGGATCAATGAAGAGACAAAATAATTATCTGTCTTCATGTACTATCTCGTACACCTTCTCCTTAACAAACATATCAAACAAATCAGAGTCAATAAGATTACCTTTAACATCGTAACCAATAATTTCTAATGCCTTATTATGAGGAACTGCTTTTTTATAAGGCCTGTCTTGTGCAGTTAATGCATCATAGATATCAGTAATGGCCATCATCTTGGATTGAATTGGTATCTTGTCTGTATCTATACCTAAAGGGTAACCTTCCCCGTTCAGCTTCTCATGATGTGCATGCGCAATGTCCGGAATATTCTCAAATTCCTTTGTCCACGGAATCTTCTTTAGAAATTCGTATGAATGAACAACATGAGATTCAATTTCATGTCTCTCTTTTTCATCCAGTGTGCCCTTTTTTATACTTAATAAATTAAATTCATATGGAGTTAGATAATTACACTCCGCTCCACTATAGTCCTGATATACTTTTTCAGAAATATTTCTAAGTTCACCAAATAGATCATCTTCCAGAATGGTTGGTATATTGGCTTTTTCAATCCTTTCTAAATAAGCATCCAGCTTTGATAGCTCTTCTCTCAACTCATTATCAATCTCTTTGAAACGTTCAAGACAATCATCAACCTTTTTTTTATCATGCACCATACTTAGTTTTTTCTCTAGATATTTACATTCTAGTGATTTTTTTATAAAATCAAAACGGCTCCTTACATATTTTATCTCTTCCGGATATAGCTTATTCGCTTTCACTAACACATTTTCACGTACGCCTATTTTACCAAAATCATGTAGTAGACCAGCGTATCTTATTTCCTTCAGCTGCTCATTGGAGAAAGATATATCTTTGTACTTTCCGCTTGCTATCCTATCAACTACAACTGCCAGCCCTACGGTCAATGAAGAGACTCTTTCAGAGTGCCCGCATGTTGTTGGATCTCGTTGCTCAATAGTAAGAACTGATGCTTTTACGAACCCATCAAATAAATTTTGTATATTTTGATATAAAAGACTATTTTCAATAGATACAGCAGCCTGACTTGCAAGTGAATTTATAAGCCCAAAGGTTTTTTCACTAAAAGGCATTACCTCGTCTTCGACAACAGAATCCGAGGTCAGTTTAACATTTTTGATTTTTTCCTGTTTATTAACTGCAGCACACCAATAGTCTTATTCCTGTGGTCTTTCATTGGTATCACAAGCATTGACTTTGTGCGGTAATTAAACTTAATATCAAATGCCTTGTTAAAAGAGTAGTCTACATCATCAGGTATATCATATACGTCCTCAAGGTTAATAAATTCGCCGGTTAGCACGACATATCCTGCCAGGCTTGACCTTGTAAGAGGCAGAGCATACTCCTTAAATTCTAAATTAGACAGTGAATCATTTTGAACTGACTTAAATATTAAGCTATTGCCTACTTCCTCTGTTCTGTCCAGTAGATATAGACTTCCGGCATCGCAATTGGTAATCTCTCTGCTTTTCGAAGGAATCAAACCCAATAAAATATCATAATCCTGCTCCGATGAAAGAGATATACCAATTTCGTTTAGGCTGCTTAATTCCGTGGTGCAAGTATTTAACGCAGATCGTAGTCTTTCACCCTCTAGCTTCGAGTGTAAATAACCGAACCCACTCTTTATTGCTTTCAACAATTCTTCTTCAACAGACTCTTTGAGATAAAGAAATATTTTTTCATCGACATATGTTTCAGCAATATTTGGTTTCTTATTTCCCTTAATATAAATAACGGCAATAGAGCTATCCGAACTGAAAATCAAATCAGTTTCCTCTCTATTCATACCATTAACAAATTCATCATTTAAGAGAAAAATCTTTAGCCCCTCACATGAT
>JASMMK010000034.1 GCA_030748215.1 Candidatus Scalindua sp. | reverse complement strand
GGCCTCATAGTGCTCTTGGATACTTGCCACCTGCTCCAGAGACAATTGAAGCGGTACAGACAGTTTCCACTACGTTACAACTGTCTGTATTATCCTGAACTCTAACTTTAAAGGTGGTACAAAGAACGGGGGCATGTCAGCCTGTTTTAAAAAAAATGGTCTTAAATAAATGATAATAAGTCACACATTTCAAGTGTGATCAGGTAATAAATCTGTTTGATCTATTTAGTTTATTTACTTCACACTTTGTGAAAACTCCTTGATTTTTCATGTTAAATATGATAAACATGGTTTCTGTAAACAATACCATACCTTATGCTTACGGAAACAACGGGGGATTAGCTCAGTTGGGAGAGCGTTTGCATGGCATGCAAAAGGTCAGGGGTTCGAATCCCCTATCCTCCACCATATCAACATCAAACAGGTACAGTAGGCTATATTAGAGACGAAGAGATATTGCTCCTATAGGATGACAAGAATGTCAGGAAGAGTAAGGGGCAAGTTGCTAGTTACGAGTTGCACGTTTCGAGTATTTTTGCTTTAGCTCACTTTTTTTTAAGCGATTTCCTCTAATATCTCTTCATCACCATCAGTAGAATATTTATCATCGGTCACGTAGTCGAAGTCAGTGTTAGCACCTGTCCAGGGACCATAAGCTGTTTCCTGAGATTCTATCTGATGCGATTGCGTTGTCCTGTACTTTAGTCTTGCCATTCTTAGAGCATTATCAGTCTCTTTTGCACGTACAATTAACGATCCCTTGAAACTGCTCCCTCCCCAAACAGTGGAATTCGGGTCCCTTGGTGATAGCTTGTATATATTCATCTATTTAATCTCCTTTGAAAATTAAGTTAATGTAGGAATTATTATGAGTATAGATTATATTCATATGTGTGCTTAAGGCAAGGGCATTATTGAAGTGGTTGCTGACATATTAGATCCTGCACTATGTAGTACTCAAGGAAGTACTCAGGTTGAATGATAACATATTCAATCGGTAGTCATGTAAAGAGGTGTGGGGTGGGAGCAGTGCATTATTGCTATACCTTAGTTAATTTGCGACACGAATAATTTATGATGCGCCGGACTCATAGAGTAGTGTATACAAAATTGAACAGTAAATATTTATACCAACGGATTTATCTTGACTTAATGTCTTCAGATTAGTTATAGATAAGCAGAACGATTCCCGATCAGAAGATTTAGGGCCCGTTTCCCGGTAGCCCTTATTTTATAAGAGCTGAACAGCAACAGGTTTGTTTAGAAAACAATACATTTCGTTTCTGTTTTTTTCCATAAATTATTAAATATATACAACTATAGACCGATAGTATTGAAGAGTACGATTTAAGATATATAAATCTTGAAGTCTGAGTGAGTTGTTTAATTCCTGAGGAAAGGGTGGGAAACTGAATGAATATGCTTAATACATGGGTTGGATATACAGCGCTAATTATGTTTACAATAGCGTATGTCCTCATCATCTTTGAGGAGAAAATTCATTTAAAGAAATCGAAACCTATCGTGCTGGTAGGTTGCCTTATGTGGATGATTATCGGTGTTTATGAAATGAAACATGGGGGAGGGCATGGAGGTGCGCACGAATTTGTAGAGCATCTTATTGCAGAGATAGGTGGCCTCTTTTTCTTCCTGCTTGTTGCGATGACATATATTAATACTCTCACCTCTTTAAATGTATTTCAGGCCTTGCGAGCATGGTTACTATCTAAGGGTATGGGATTCAGGTCACTTTTCTGGGCAACAGGGATCTTGACATTCCTACTGTCCCCACTGGCAGATAATTTAACCAGTGCACTGCTAATGTCAACGGTTGCGTTTGCGGTAAGTGACGGTAACAGGAAGTTCATAATACCGGCTTTCGTCAACATTGTGGTTGCTGCTAATGCCGGTGGCGCATGGAGCCCTTTTGGAGATATTACCACACTGATGGTATGGACTGCCGGAAAAGTGCAGACTGTTGAATTCATCTATTTAGTTATTCCTTCCATAGTAAACTGGATTATTCCTGCTTTTATTATGAGCTTGTTTATTCCGAAAGGAAAACCGGAGACGCAAAAAGAGGTAATGGCCATGAAGCCCGGAGCAAAAAGAATAATGGTTTGCTTTATTCTGACCATAGCTACCGGAGTCTCTTTTCATCAGTTTCTACACCTTCCTCCTTTCATGGGTATGATGTGCGGGCTGGGCTATGTCATGTTTACATCTTTCTATATGAAACAGTGGGGAATGAAGAATTATTTGAAGAAATTGGGTTTGACAGAAGACCGGCGTAAAGTTGATCGCCTGGACTTTTTTAAACAGGTGGAGCAGGTGGAGTTTGACACATTGCTTTTTTTCTTTGGAGTATTAACTGCTGTGGGAGCATTGCAGTACATAGGATTCCTCAGCGTTGTAGGAGGAGGATTTTATGATGCGACTGGTTTTACTACGGCGAACACATCTATAGGTGTTTTTTCTGCTATTGTTGATAACATTCCCATTATGTACGCTGTGTTAAATATGGGTCTGGACATGGGGCTGGATCAATGGCTCCTTGTAACATTAACCTGTGGTGTTGGTGGCAGCCTGTTATCAGCGGGTTCAGCGGCAGGTGTAGCAGTAATGGGTATTAACAGGGATAATTATACTTTTATGACCCACTTGAAATGGACACCCGTTATTGCACTGGGCTATATAGCGAGTATTATTACCTGGTGGATAGTGACAATTGGCCTGAGGTAGATAAAACCTTTGACATGTCCATAGTAAAAAAGATCTGAACAACTTGATTAAAAGCAACTATTATATTCTACAAAAAACGCTGCTTGATAAATGGGGTGCAGTACAGTTGCGCCATAACCAGGATACACATTAATTACAATTCCAGCAGTCCTATCGGGTATGACCTGAATCGTCGAAGTTAGCCTCACAGGCGGTTGCCGCAGAGATACATGGCCAGGATCAAACATTTGCAAGTGAGTTCCTGTTTTTTATTATGTATCTCCATCTCTTTGTTGCCATCTTTGCCGCATGGTGCGATATACTGTAATTTTTCATTAATATTTGTACTATTTCAGTACGCGGCAAAATATTAATTAATGAATTAACTAAAGAATATTTGAACATATCTATTTTATAATTACGTAATATTTTGCAGGGTATTAGCCATTTGCAATTATCGTGTGGGCATCTATTTTGACTGGAGTTTGCTTTGTTTCCGTAGCAGTGATGGTGAGATTCTTTCTTCATTGGTTAAAATCTAATTATATCTTAATAGAATATGGTTTAATTTTTGCAATATACATGCCGCTAAACGTAACTAACAATGATTAAAAAGGATAGCGTATAACAGTATAATTTATTGTTTTACAAGTGTATAAATTTCGTACACAATAACAGGCTTGGTCGCTTGATTGTATTCATATTAGAGGCATTGTAAAGGTATGGAATGATGTATAGCGATGGCATAAAAAACAGGCAAAATGACAAATGCAATATTTTAAAAGAGTGTCAGTAATATTATTCTAATGTACGGTTTATCCGGATATGATCGAGTAATAATGTCGGTGAAAGAACCTAAAGGCATTACATTTTTCTCTATGTTCAGGGCATTTCGTTGTCTTACTTTATCACTTTGTATGTCTTGGAACATGTGGTATGCTTTCCTCTTTTACGTCATAATTGAAGCTATATGACAAGTTGAAAGGAAATAATGTTGCTAGATGAAAGAACTAAAACTGAAAGTGTTTTATTAAAACATATAGATTTGACATCCGGAAATTTTGATAGATATCTGTTCAGTTATGGACGTGATTCAGGTGTTATAGAGGAATCTATTCGAAAAGTGGGATTGATTAATCCTGTGATATTGAAGAAAGACCCTGATGCTGCTGGAACGTATTCTGTTATATGTGGGTATCAGCGTGTCCTGGCATGTCACAAGATGGGAGAGGTGAGTTTTGAGGCAAAGGTTATAGGCGATCTTAGCAACGAGAAGATATTGTTGTTAGCTCTGCATGATAATAAGTCTTCGAGAGGGTTTAATGAGATAGAAAAGGGGATTGTTTTAAAGAAATTTCTGGATATAGGGTATTCTTACGACAGGCTTGCAGCTGAAATAACCCAGCTCCTTGAGATACCTCCAAATAAGAACATAATAGACAAATACCTTTCAGTATTAGGATTGGATGGTGAAATAAAACAGTCTATTGCCAGAAGTGAACTTGAATTTGAAAGGGCCTCTCTTCTCATTGCACTTGATGACGCCGATAGAGAAGTCGTTTACAGGTTTCTCTTTAAGGAATCAACCACTAATACTAATGAAGTAAAAGAGGCAATTAGAAACCTTCTTGATCTTAAGCTGATAAAAAAGATAGAAATGGAAGAACTATTGTTGTCAGATGAGATCAGTCATATTATCTTAGATAGTAAATCTAACAAAAGGCAAAAAGGTGAAAAGTTATGTGATTTATTAAAGTCTATGCGTTATCCTTCAATTAGAATGAAAGAGGATGAGTTTGAGAAATCATGCAGAGAATTGAAATTGGATAACGATGTTCGTGTCAATCACTCCAGATATTTTGAAGGAGACGAAATCAGGATAACATTAAAGGCTTTTAATGAAGATAAGTTGGGGGACAATCTTGAAAGACTCCTTAGAAATATCAGGAATGGGACGTTTAAGAAATTATTCTCGATAATTAAATGATTATGTTGTTGGGCCACTTATGGATGCGGATTATATGGGTTTCATGTGCAAAGTATTTGATAACTTAGTGAAGAAGGTTGTTTATTCAATATGGCAAAAGAGAACAAGGTCAGTTCAAAGATAATAGCAGCTGCCAGAAAATTAAAGATTTTTGATGATTCGTTTGTGCTTATTCTGGCAGCACTGGTAGGGCTAACAGGTGGATATGCCGCTATTGCATTTCGTTACTTAATAAATTACGTGACAGTATTGCTGGGGTTTATGTGTGAATATACATCCTTCGGGATACAATATTTATTATTGCAAATTAGTAAAATATTACCTTTTGTCCATAGCAAAGGTATTGATGCTTTCACAGAACTGAACTTTGTTTATATATTCTTGATACCAATTATCGGACTGATGTTGGTTGCTTTCATAACAAACGTTTTTGCAAAAGAAGCAAAAGGTCATGGTGTTCCAGAGGTTATGTCTGCCGTTACAAGGAGAGGAGGTATTATCAGGCCTCGTATTGTTTTAATAAAGATGTTTGTATCGGCAATAACCATTGGTTCGGGAGGGTCGGTTGGTAGAGAGGGGCCGATTGTACATATTGGCTCTGCAATAGGGTCCGTTTTCGGGCAATTTTTCAAGATATCCAGTTCGGCGGTAACTGTACTTGTAGGTTGTGGTGCTGCTGCCGGCATTTCTGCAACTTTTAATGCACCGATAGCAGGTACTTTATTTGCATCTGAAGTTATCCTGAGAGATATCAGGATAACCAGTGTTTCTCCCATACTCATAGCCTCCTTAGTGGCAGCTTCCGTCTCCAGGGCTTATTATGGAAACAGCCCGGCATTTATCGTGTCTCATTATGAACTGGCCAGCTATAGAGAGCTGGGCTTGTATTGTGCGCTTGGCCTGTTAGCAGGCCTGGTTGCAGTAGTGTTTGTTAAAGTACTTTATAAAACTGAAGATATTATTGATACAATAAAAATCCATTGGTTGTTAAAGGCAGCGATGGGAGGATTTTTATTGGGGCTTGCGGGTATATACTGTTCTGAAATACAAGGAGTGGGATATGGTGTTATTGAAATGATACTGAATAACCCCGGTAAATACGGAATTATTATACTGTCTGTTTTGTGTATGCTTAAAATAGTTATGACGTCTGTTACGATTGGAGTTGGCGGTTCCGGAGGCGTCTTTGCTCCTTCGCTGTTTATGGGTGCAGCACTTGGTGGTCTATTCGGGATTTGTGTTCAGGAGATTCCATATTTTGATATAGCTTCGCCTGGGGCATATGCACTGGTTGGGATGTCTGCTGTCGTAGCCGGAACTACTCATGCTCCAATTCAGGCAATCCTCATACTGGTAGAGATGACAGGTAACTATGAAATCATTCTGCCGATTATGATAAGCTGCGTAATCAGTAATATAGTATCTAAGAAAATTGAAAGTGGTTCCATCTATACAATGAAACTTATAAGGAGAGGGGAATCAATGGAAATTGGCAAAGATAGGAAAATCCTCAAGAAATTATGGGTTGCTGATGTTGTAGTCAGTAATTGTATAACTATAGATCTGGATACACCATTCCATGAGATTTTGCGACTGATGCGTACAACTAATGCAGATGGATTTCCTGTGCTGGACGAAGATGGGAGGCTTGCTGGCCTGGTAAGCTTGCAACAAATTAGTAAAGCATTGCGAAATGAGGATACACAGGAGAATCTGCTTACAAGAGATATTGTTGTAAGTGAACAATATACATTAACACTCAATGAGAATCTTTCGGATGTATACGATGAGATGAAATTAGGGGGGCAGGGATGCTTGCCGGTGGTTGCCGAAGATGACAATAAAAAGTTTTTAGGGATTGTTACGAGGTTCCATGTAATGTCTATGTACAATAAAGAATTAGTACTATTGCAGGGAGACGTGAAGGAACAGTAAAATAAGTAGCTTAGTTTATAAATAAAGATTGATACCTTATTGTATATGAGGAGAAGAGTAGTTGATAGTTTTAGGAGTTGATATCGGTGGTACATTTACTGACTTTGTACTGTTTGATGGAAGAGAATTAAAGGTTCATAAAGTTATTTCCACACCATATAATCCCGCTAAGGCAATCTTCGACGGGATCAGATCTCTTGGTGTTTCTAAAGAGCAGTTGTCTATTGTGCATGGTTCCACTGTTGCAACCAACACTCTTCTTGAGAGAAAAGGTGCAAAGGTTGCATTGATTACAACAAGCGGGTATGAAGATGTGCTTGAAATTGGTCGACAGGCCAGGAACTCACTTTATGATCTCTTTATTACCCGCGAATCATCACTGATTCAGGAATCACTCAAGTTGGGAGTGCAGGAGAGGGTGGCATCGACTGGTGAAGTGCTCACCGGCATCAGGAAGGGAGATTTGAAAAAAATATGTGTTGAATTAAAAAAACAAGGTGCTGAGTCTGTTGCAGTATGCTTTCTCTTCTCATATAAAAATTCTGAAAATGAAGAAGCTGTAGTAAAGGAACTGGAACAGATGGGAATTCATGTCTCTGCTTCCAGCAGAATATTGCCTGAGTATCGTGAATATGAAAGGTTTAGTACCACGGCAGTGAATGCATATGTTTCGCCGGTTATGTCAAAATATTTGACTTCTATGGAGGACGGCTTAGAGACAGAAAACATAAGGATAATGCAGTCAAACGGTGGAAGCATTTCCACAGGTTCAGCTAAAGAAATGGCTGTTAATTGTATTCTTTCAGGGCCAGCTGGTGGCGTATCAGGGGCTTTCGTAATATCAAAACTTGCCGGTATTAAGAAAATCATATCTTTTGATATGGGTGGGACATCGACAGACGTTTCCTTGTGTGACGGTGATGTACGCCTTACTACGGAGACTCATATTAATGAGATACCTATAAAGGTGCCGGTTGTTGATATGGTTACAGTGGGGGCTGGAGGAGGGTCCATCGCATATGTCGATCCCGGAGGAGCACTCAGAGTCGGGCCGCAGAGTGCAGGTGCAGATCCTGGCCCTGTCTGCTATGGAAAGGGTAATAAGATAACGGTAACTGATGCAAATCTGTTTCTGGGAAGAATCAGTACCGAATACTTTCTTGGTGGAAGAATGCGACTTGAAGATGAAAAAGTGTCCGGATATTTGGATCGTCTTTCAAAGAATCTTGGAATGAGTTCCATAAAGGTGGCAGAGGGTATAATAGATATTGCAATTGCCAATATGGCAAGGGCCATAAAGGTAATTTCAGTTGAAAAGGGGTTTGATGTCAGAGATTATACTCTGGTCTCTTTTGGCGGTGCGGGTGGACTTCATGCATGTGAATTAGCAGAAAGTCTATTAATCAAAAAGATTCTAGTTCCCAGGAATGCAGGTGTGCTGTCCGCTTTAGGGATGACACTTGCTGATATTATTAAGGATTATTCTAAAAGCGTACTCTTAAAGGCAAAAGAGAAAGATTACAGGAAAATTCTGGGCTTATTTAAACCTTTAATATCGAAAGGTAAGAGAGATGTCCTTTCCGAGGGTATTGATAAGAGCAGTATCTCAGTAGAAAACTCTGTAGACATGAGGTATGTGGGGCAGTCGCATGAGCTTATGTTGCCATTTAAGGATGGTTATATTGAAGATTTTCACAAACTTCATAAAAAAATGTATGGTTATGCAAATGCAGAATATGAGATTGAAGTTGTGAATATCAGAGTCAGGGTAATCGGAAAGACAAGGAAGCCCTCACTGAGAAAGAGGGTTACTAGTCCAATTAAAGGGAAAATGTTAACCAAGAAGACAAAATGCTATTTCAGAGGAAAATGGTTTAAGGCAGAGATTTACAACTGGAATAGTTTACGAACACATTCCAGGATTAAGGGGCCTGCGTTGATAGTGGAAGATACGTCAACAACGTTTCTTCCGCCAGAATATAGTTGCAATGTAGACAATTATGAAAATCTGATAATAGAGAAGATGTAATATTGGCTTGAGTATATGAAATTATGTAGTGGTGATAACACTTCGACTCCACTCAGCATAATGTTATCTTGAGCGGAATCGAAGAGTAGTTTTCTGTTGCCGGCAAGATCTTATTGGTATTACAACGGTTACAGAAAACAAAATATGACTGATAAAAAACAGAACTTTCAAAAAAGAGACAGTGCTCAATCAGCTTTCTCTCTTTTCCATGCCAGATGGTTGTTTAGTGACCTGTTGTGCGACCAGTTTTCCATCACCAGAGTCGATAAGGTCGTGCCATACATTAGCTGGAGCAAGGAAAGTTGATCCTTGTTTAACCTCTAAAGCTTCCTGGCCTTTATCATCTAACATAAAAGTACTACTACCTTCTATGACGGTAAATATCTGGTCACCAGTTGGATGCCTGTGGTATCCAAGGGACTGTCCTGCTTGAAAGTAGTAAACATCAAGTGACAACGAATCAGTTTTGATTATTGTTACTTTCGCTACGATGTTATCCTGTGTTTTTCTGTATGACGCAATGTCTCCCTTTAAAATTGCCATAAATACTCCCTCCAGAATAAGATGAGAAAAATAAAACCTACTTCTGGATAGTTGCTGAGTAATGTACCACCTTTTAACTTAATAGTCAATACTAGCTAAGTTTTAACATTTATTGTAGAATACACGTCTGCTCTAAACAATCAATAAGTTCTTCAGAGAGTTTAAAGTAAAACCATTGTTTTTTCGATCCTCCTGCCTGTTAAACTTGATGTAAGGTGTGGCTGGAGTGGTTTAGTATCATGATATAATTACAGGTAAGAAAATATGCAACAGGGTAATATAGCAATTGAGGTTAAAGGTTTAAGTAAGGACTTCGATGTTAGTGAGTCCGGCAAGGGATTTTCAGGAAAGCTGAAAGCTCTTTTTCACAGGAGACGAAAAATTATAACAGCGGTAGACGCTATTGATTTTGAGATCAACCGTGGAGAATTTGTAGGTTATGTGGGAGAAAATGGAGCAGGTAAATCAACTACGATTAAGATGCTGACCGGTATACTTGTGCCAACGTCAGGGAGCGCTGAGGTAAACGGGATTATTCCTTTCAAAGAGAGAAAAAAGAATGCCGCTAAGATTGGCGTTGTTTTTGGTCAAAGAACGCAGCTTTGGTGGGATCTTCCGGTTCGTGAATCGTTTGATTTATTGAGAGTTATTTTCCGTGTATCCCAGCCTGATTTTAACTCACAAATAAAAAAGCTGGATAAAGCACTTGGTCTTGATCCTCTCATGAATATGCCAGTGAGAAAGCTATCATTAGGACAGAGGATGAGATGTGATATCGCTGCTTCCTTGATCCATAATCCTCCGGTGCTCTTTCTGGATGAACCAACGATTGGCCTTGATGTGCTGGCAAAAGAGTCCATAAGGAACTTTCTCACTGAGATTAACAGAGACGAGGGAACTACCATAATCCTCACTACCCACGACATGAATGACATTGAGCAACTATGTAAACGGCTTATCATTCTTGAGGAAGGAAAGATAATGTATGATGGTGAGACTGAGTTGCTGAAGCAAAAGTTTATTCATGAAAAAGTGATAGAGGTTGAATTTCATGATGATGGAAATGTCATACAGGGAATTCCAGGTGTTACTGTTGTACGTGAACAGGGATGCAAAACATGGTTGACGTTTGATAATGACAATTATGGTATTGGTGATGTTATCGGCACTATAGCATCCAGATATGAAATTAAGGACATATCGGTAAATGAGCCTTCTGTTGAGAGCATAATCAGAAATATTTATAACACTCGTGTTACACGGGCAACACCTTCAGAAGAGTCACGCAATAAATGAGATGAATCCTAAACTTTTTTTAAAATTTGTATCAGTATCATTTCAGAAGCAGGTTACCTACAGATTTGATTGCTTCGTTGGAATTGTTAACGGCTTTCTATACGTTTTTATATTTACCTCCTTATGGAAGGCATTATATTCTCAGTTTGATACTACGATGCACAATGGCTATACATTAACTGCCATAGTAACATATGCGGTCCTGGTTATGGCTGTCAGAATATCCTTTACTATGGATGATTCTATTATCTATAGGAAGGTAATGGACGGTTCGATTGCGATGGAACTTATAAGACCTACATCATTTTTCTTTATGAACCTTGCCGAGAATGTGGGGCACTCACTCTTTCATATGATGGCGAGGACTGTCCCTATAGTCATGATATCCGTTTTTCTTTTTGATATATATATTCCTTTTGAAGTACAGAGGCTTTTAATATTCATAGTATCGTGTATTGCCGGATATATTCTGGTTTCTATGATGAACTTCATAGCAGGGCTGCTTGCTTTCTGGTTTATTGAGATATTTCCCTTCCTGCTCTTTAAATATGCTTTTTATACCTTCTTTTCCGGAGGAATTGTGCCTATAGATTTTTTTCCTGAATTCTTGAAACCATTAGTTAATCTTCTTCCATTCCAGTATATGCTCTATTACCCCACTACTATTCTTATAGGACGGGCCTCTTTGGTGGAAGCTCAATCAATAATAATGGCACAATTGATATGGATTGTGATAATGGGAGCTATTTGCTGCCTTATGTGGGGTGCTGGTAAGAAAAAACTGATTATCCAGGGAGGATAATGTGGAGTCTATAAAAATTTATCTTACGCTGTTTACAACATCCATGAAGGCGAGGATGGAATATAAAGCAAGTTTTTTGTTCTATATATTTGCGATATTAACGTTCTATGCCGGGCAATTTGGGTTGCTATTTATACTGTTGAACCGTTTCCACGAAATAAAAGGCTGGTCAGTAGGAGAGATGGTTTTCTTATATTCTTTGCAGGCATTTGCTTTCGGATTTACCAACCTTATCTTCTCGCAGTTGGTTAATTTCGACAAGATGATTGTGGACGGAGAATTTGACAGAGTATTGGTAAGGCCACTGAGCCCCTTAGGACAGGTGATATTTTCTAAATTCGAAGTATCTACAGCTGCTCATCTCATAATAGGATCCACTGCCCTTTACTTCGGCTCGCGCTACGGCAACATTGACTGGACGTTTTATAAGGTTGTCTTGTTTCCAGTTATCATAACAGGAGGTGTTTTGATAGCAGGAGGTATACGCTTGATGGTCACTGCAGTTGCCTTCTGGACGTTAAGGAACAGATCTCTGGTCCATACAGTGATATTTTCAAGCAAGGAGTTTATTAACTATCCAGTGAATATTTACAATGTTGGAATGCAGTTCTTTTTGACTTTTATATTTCCTATAGCATTCATTAACTTTTATCCTGCACATTTCTTTTTGGATCGTTCAGGAACAGGCTTGCTTCATCCATTACTGGAAATGGGAACGCCAATTGTGGGTCTTATAGTGACTACCGTTTCAATATTTTCCTGGAAAGCCGGTGTGAATCATTACCAGAGTACAGGATCATAAGATAATTGGAATTGTGGCTTGTGTGGAAATCAATTGACATGAGAATTACATAGAGTAAAATTAATTCTTTTTATAAGAACGAAGATTTGTGTTAGCAGAAAGGGGTTTGTTATGGGTACCGCCAAAGCGCGTCATATCCTGGTATCAAGTCAGGAAGAGTGTCAAAAGTTAAAAGATCAGATAGATGGTGGAGCAGACTTTGAGGAGGTGGCGAAAGAGCACTCCCAATGTCCTTCAGGTCAAAGTGGAGGGGGTTTGGGTGAGTTCAGTCCGGGGCAAATGGTTAAAGAATTTGATGATGTCGTTTTTAATGATGAAGTTGGAAAAGTCCATGGTCCCGTGAAAACTGATTTTGGGTATCACTTGATTGAGATTACAGATCGTACATAAAGTAGAGCATTCAAAATGCAGGGAAGATATTAGTAAACCCTTCGTTACTTATCTAAACGGAGGAAAGCAGTTATACGGTGTAGGTTTACATCTACTGCTTTCCTCTGAAATTTGTACTACAGAAATCATTAATCAACAATGACCGCATCCATCCGAACTCTCAATATCTTAGCCGCCTTCGTTTGGTATGTTGGAGGCGTTGTGTTGCTGGTGAAAGGGTCCAGCTTGTTGGCCGAGGCATATTCTCTTCAGCCCGAGCAGTACTGGCCCTGGCTGGCAGTAGCTGTAGGGTCTATTATTGGCAGTGTAAAAGGTAAATTCATCTTTCGCAAGAGTTGCTTGAAAAATCTTGCGAGAATAGATGCCCTTAACCAACCGAAACTCTGGCAATTTTTCAAGCCATGGTTCTTTCTCGTGTTAGCTACAATGATAGCGTTTGGAGCGACTATGGCGAGAATGGCGCATACACAACACAACTATTATTTCCTAATAGGAGTTGCAATCGTAGATATTGATATTGGCATTGCCCTGCTATGGAGTAGTTATATATTCTGGAGAGAAAAGGCATTTTCAAAATAGTGTCTGAATTTCAGGAAAATATCAATCATAACCGCTCAATCAATCTAAGATGTAGCGGAAACCTTCAGGTTTCTATTTTCATGTCTAAGTGGATAATGGAAGGCTAAAGCCGTTCTTCTACAGTTTGTTAGTATACACTCAAGACGGTAGGGTGGGCATAGCCCACCAAAAATATTCTGCAATTGGGAATTTTCACTGTATGATTAATAAGGGTATGAAATGCTGAAGGCATCCATTGATTTAGGAACGAATACCTGTCTTATGCTGGTAGCAGAGGTTGAGTCAGGATATGTCAAAAATGTGCTGGGCGATTATGCAAGGATTGTCCGACTTGGAGAGGGAGTAGATAAAACAAGATGCCTTCAGTCGGATGCGATTGAACGAACGCTAACGTGTCTGAACGAATATAGAAAAACTATTTCTACGGCTGGAATATCACCTGATGATGTGATATGTGTGGCAACCAGTCAGGCGAGAGACGCTGAAAATGGAAGTGAGTTTTTTGCAAAAGTAGAAGCAGATTTAGGGTTTGTGTTCAGGGTCGTTTCGGGTATGGATGAGGCTCTATTAAGTTTTAAGGGCTCTTTGCTTCCGAATATGGAAGCATCTAATCATGCAGTGGTAGATATTGGAGGTGGTAGTACAGAATTTGTTACAGTAAATGAGAGTCGAAGTCTAGACCTGGGGTCTGTGCGTTTTACTGAAAGGTACCTGTCGTCTGACCCTGTAATTGATGAAGAGTTTAGCGTCTGCCTTAATGAAATAGATAATAAGCTTGAAGAACTTATTGATTGGCGAAGTACTATCCCCGCAAAAATGCAAATGCTTGCTGTGGCCGGTACGGCTACTACACTTGCTTCCTGGCATCTAAGGCTTAGAGAGTTTAATGCTGCCGAAGTTGAGAAAGTGCAATTGACAAGTGGTGATCTACTTCGAATGGTCAAAGACCTTAAGCGAATGACAGTCAAAGAGAGATGTGATCAGACAGGTATCGATCCGAAACGTGCGGACGTCTTGCTGGCAGGAGCAATGATTTTGTGGCGGACAATGGAGAAGTTGAAATTTCCTACATCCAATATAAGTTCAAGAGGATTGAGGTATGGCGTGTTAATGAACTTGTGATTTGAGATTTGATTTGCTACCAAATTTGACTGTGTATAACAACCTGGATGTCTATGCCCTCAGGGGTTCTTTCCATTAAAACAAATCTGCCGTAAATAGTACCTCAACTGTATTCTCGGTTGAATGCCTTCCGGTCTCTTTCAGAATTATGAGTTTTTCCTTGCAGAGCTTTATCTGATTACGGAGAAGATGGTTCCCGGGTCTATGGACGAGGCATTGCTCAAGGTGTGTCATGGCCGCATTCAGGTGTGCTGTTTTTTCGTTTACCATTGAAATGCGGTTAAATATTTCCAGATGTGCTGTGGCCTTCAAGCAATGGTTTAGGAATTCTTTTTTAAGTGCTACTTTTGTACTTTTTTTCTGTTTTGCTTTTCTTTGCTCTGCACTTGAAGACTTTTTTTTGATTATTTTTTTGTGAAAAAGAGGAGTTGGTTTTCCCATATCTAATGTTCATTTATAATAGCAGAAATTTTAGCTATGCTTTTTTTCTTTGAGCATCTTCATCATAGGCGCATATTGCCACTCAACTTCATTCTCTATAGCCAGATCTTTGATCATAGAATAATATTTTTCGTATATTTCCTGTAAGGTTTCTTTGTGGTCCGGATTACAGAAAAAGACGCGACATCCGAGTGTCCGGTGTTCTCTGATACTACATTCATAGTTTACTAGAAAGGGGCATACATTCTTGTCAGGGTCGAAAACTGGTATTTTTACATTATCGCGGATATAGTCTGTTTCAATGGTTGATGTATACAATACGTGGCCAAATTCATCAAAATGACAGCAAGTACCACATGCATTGCAACCCGGGTTGATACTTGCAAGTTCAGCTTCGAGCTTTTTGTATATTTCTTTAATATCCGAGTTGTTTTTAGTTTGTTGATTCAATATGATTTAATTTTAATATAAATTGTTTATAAAACTCAAATAGAAAAATGATCGAGTCTATCAATAATTATTATCATAGCATATATTGAGGTTATGCAAAATATTATGTATGAAATTTGACTTGAAATACTTCTTCTACAGTGGTAACCTCTGCATTTATAAGATATTAGTAAATATATCTATTAGCATGTAGATTATTTTTTACAACTTGTTGTCTAAACAGAGTGTTTATTGGAGGGTCAGGGTGTGGACGATAAACGATATTTCAGTAGAATAAGTTTTACTGCACAATCTCAAATAGAAGTAAATGATAAAGTTTATTCCGGAGAACTACTTAGATCTGTCGTTAAGAGGAGCATTGTTAAGTTTTAAAGAGAGTATACCTCTAAAAATGAACGATAACTGTACATTAACAATCAACCTTCATTCCTCTGATATTAAGTTGATATTTGATGCGGTTCTTGTGCATATACATCAAAATCATCTGGGATTCAAGTTCATAAGTGAGGATGTAGCCACAATGACACATCTCAGGAATCTCTTGAGCCTTAATGTTGGTGACTATGATAAAATAACAGACGAATTAGATTTCTGGCTAGAAGATTAACTGTTTTATCAATGTATCTCTCTATATGTATTTAATCACATGTCTGCATCCTTCTAAAAGTTCATTGGTGAGTTGTAATGGACATAATAAGAAAGATTCTTGAGCCTCATATATGTAGGATATTCCTCCTCGGTTTGCTGTAAATTAGAAAGTGAAATTGCATGAAAGAAAATAGCAAAAGTAAGGTTTTGGTAGACCTCTTAAGTAAGATTGAGAAAAGAGAGGCTGTTGTAGGAATTATAGGACTTGGTTATGTTGGCCTGCCACTGGCAATTCATTTTGGGGAGAAAGGATTCAGTGTAATTGGCTTTGATGTGGACGCGCACAAGATAGATATGCTCATTCGAGGAGAATCATATATTAAGCATATTCGAATGGAGAAGATCAATGAAAAGATAAAGGAGGGTAGTTTTGAAGGGACCGTTGATTTTATGCGCCTGAGAGAGGCAGATTGCATACTGATATGTGTACCTACTCCACTAACTGAGATGATGGAGCCTGACCTTAGTTATCTCATGGAGACTACCAAATCAATTTCTAAGAATCTCCGTATTGGACAGATTATTGTTCTTGAAAGTACTACATATCCTGGCACGACAGAGGAAATGCTCATGCCTGGCCTAGAGACTGATAGTTTGAAAATTGGTCAGGATTATTTTCTTGCTTTCTCTCCGGAAAGAGAAGATCCCGGAAATAGTAAATATGATGCATCAAACATTCCTAAAGTAGTCGGAGGGGTGACTGATGCGTGTCTGGAGGTTGCTTCTGCCCTTTACAGCTGTATTACGCAGGTAGTACCTGTGTCCTCAACCAGGGCCGCCGAATTGACAAAGCTCCTTGAGAATACCTTTCGTTCCGTTAATATTGCTCTCGTAAATGAATTGAAGGTTCTTGCGAATAAGATGGGAATTGACATCTTCGAGGTCATTAATGCTGCGGCAACTAAACCTTTCGGTTATACGCCATTCTATCCCGGACCAGGTCTGGGCGGGCATTGTATACCAATTGATCCTTTTTATCTCTCATGGAAAGCCAGGGAGTACGATTTTGCAACACGCTTTATTCAACTGGCAGGTGAGATTAATGTATCCATACCGTACTACGTAATAGAGAGGACCATAGAGGCATTAAATCAGCATGAGAAAAGTCTTAATGGCAGTAAGGTTCTGGTACTGGGTGTTGCATACAAGAAGGACATTGACGACGAAAGAGAATCTCCAGGTTATACAATTATGAATATGTTATTAGAGAAGGGTGCCATTGTAAGCTACAATGATCCATGGATACCGGTACTGAAACAGACAAGAAAATTTAACTTCAGGAAAAAATCAATTCCTATCACACAGGAGGTGCTACAGGAAATGGATGCCGTAATTATTGTTACAGATCACAGTGCGTATGACTATGCCGAGATAGTTAAACACTCTGACCTGATAATCGACACTCGTAACGCTACAAATAAAATTGATGGGGCAGATGTAAAGGTATATTCTGCATAAAAGTGTTATGTCCTCTCATAAATAGATTCTATTGTAAGTTCATGCAGCTAGAGGACGCGTTATATCAATCTCACACCCAACGATAACCTTCGACAATCAACTTATCATTTAACTGCCAGATAATTAAACTACTTGATTTTAGTAATTGATTCTATTACTTTAGATTAAAGTGATTATCCTCATTTAATATTGTTATAAAATCAGGGAAGATTTTAATGTTTGGGAATAAGGATTATTCTAATAGTTTTCGTGCTCCGCGTTATCGTGAACTTGTCAGGCGATATTGTAGAGTTAAAGAAAGTGGAACCCTTAGATATAGTATAAAAGGGAGGAGAGTTAAGGAGCAGCTAGTAAGTTGCATATGGGCAGAACAGCTTCTTAAGAAGGATAAATTATATACTAAGGATGGATTGAGGATAGAGATAATCTCTTCCGGAATATGGAATCTGGAAGAGGGTCCTGACTTTAAAGATGCTGAAATACTTCTGGAAGGTAAGGGAGTTATAAAAGGAGATGTGGAGATACACGTCTGTTCTGGTGATTGGGTGCGCCATGGACATAGTAAACAAAAAGAGTATGAAAATGTGTGTCTGCATGTCTTTATGTGGAATGATAGTAAAGGGGACTATGTTTCAATCAAAAATTGTAGGATACCTCAACTTGAGCTTTATAGTTACCTGAAGTGCGAATTGGATAAACTTGCCGATATGATTGATATCGAAAACTATCCTCACACCGGAAGCGCTAATGCTGGGCCTTGTCAGAAAAAATTGAGTACAATTTTACATGATAATGAATGGATTGGAGGATTTCTGGATTATGCCGGAGATGAGAGGATGTTGGTTAAGTCGGAAAGGATTGAAAACCAACAAAAGTCGAGGACGTTTGAACAGGTTTTGTATGAATCAATAATGGAGTCTCTTGGATATAAGAATAATAAAGAACAGTTCAAACGTTTAGGTTCACTCGTTACAATCAATGAAATTAAAAGATTAATTCCCTCGAATGTTTCTATAAATGAAAGAAGCAAAAGGATACAGGCATTAATGTTTGGTATGTCAGGGCTCTTGCCAAGTCAGAGACCTGAATATGTGAGTACTAAGGATAAGCATACTCTTGAATATATTAACGATATTGAACGTTTATGGTCAGAATTCAAAGATGATATCAATAATAAACCTATGGATGGAGAGGCATGGAGTTATAAGTATTCCAGGCCGGGCAACTATCCAACAAGAAGAATCGCCGCGATCAGCCGACTCCTGGCAGAAAATTATGAAACCGGTGTTTTCCGGATGATATTAACGTCTTTTGATAAGACAGAAAAAAACAGAACTGACATAGATCAGATAAACACTATCATAAAAAATACAACGTCTATCTTTTTAGAATTATATGACGATCACTGGTCCCATTATTATACGTTTGGAGGAAAAAGATTAAAGGCAAAGGGAAGGTTGATTGGCAATGAGCGAACTTCCATAATATTCATAAACATTGTTATTCCTGTATTCCTGGCATATGCAAGAAAAAGAGAAGACTCTGAA
>JASMMK010000033.1 GCA_030748215.1 Candidatus Scalindua sp. | reverse complement strand
CGGCCTCATAGTGCTCTTGGATACTTGCCACCTGCTCCAGAGACAATTGAAGCGGTACAGACAGTTTCCACTACGTTACAACTGTCTGTATTATCCTGAACTCTAACTTTAAAGGTGGTACAAAGAACGGGGGCATGTCAACCTCGATAGCACTGTCAACAGAAGCTTGACCCGTCATATACATAAACTCTGTCGTAGGGGATATTCGTGCAATCTTTTCTACTACTTTAATACCTGAAAGATCAGGCAGGCTGATATCTACGATAATAATGTCATATCTGTTAATTTTGCTAAGGTCAATGGCCTTACTGCCCGTTTCAGCTATCTCAACATTATAACCACTTACTACCAATATATCAGAAAGGCTTTCACGTACTCCCGGATTATCATCAACAATTAATATACGAAATATTTCTTTCATAGAGCTTATTTTTTAACCAAGTAAAAGTGTGGATACCGGACTTAAAATAGGTTAAAGCATCTATACGTTTTCTTTAAATGCTGACAGTCAGTTTTTGGTTCTATCTTTACTATAAAAGTTAGATTGACTTAAGAGTTGAAACAGATGAGTGTTGTATACATTCTGAAATTGCACTTTACTACTAAAACATCCTCAAATCAAGCGCAAATTTTGCGGAAAAACCCTTCCTGATTGTTGGGGAAAACAATAGGTGAAATAAGACAGAAACAGATTAAGATCGCAGAAAAAATATTATTAGGAAAGAATCGATAGGTTTAAAAATGTAACTATTTCGTATTCCACTCCCATGATTCCACTTCTGTAAGGAATGAATTATCTGTCAGATTATATCTGAGCGGGGTTATTGAGATGTAGCCGTCTTTGAGTGCATGCATATCGGTGCCAATAACATCTACCTTCGGCCAGCCGGTACCGGACAGCCAGTAATATGCAATACCACGCGGATCCGTCCGTTTCTCATAATGTTCATCAAAATCACCAGAGAATTGTTTTGTTATCTTTACGCCTTTAATCTTATCCTTTGAAATATTAGGTATATTTACATTGAGCAGCGTGCCTCTTGGCAACTCCTTTTTCATGATGAGTGCTATAATATCTTTTGCTGTTTCAGCGGCTCCCTTGACATCCGGTGTTGATTCAGAAATCTCCAGTGAGATTGCGACAGAAGGAATACCTAGTAGAGCACCTTCGATCGCAGCGGCTACTGTCCCGGAATATAAGACGTTAATCCCGACATTTGCACCAATATTTATGCCGGAAACCAGCAACTGAGATCTCTCCTTCAATATTTCTCGAACAGCAAGCTTCACACAATCTGCTGGAGAACCATCAATCCCATAACCTATCAAATCGCCATTGGCATATACATCTCTCACTCTCAGGGGATGACTAAATGTAATTGAATGACCTACACCGCTCTTCTGTACATCAGGTGCAACTACTGTAACAGAACCTAACGATTCCATAGCCTTCTTTAGTTCCAGGATGCCTGGCGAGTATATTCCATCATCATTTGTTACTATTATTTTCAATCAGACAATCCGCTTTCTTCGATTATTTCAGCCTTCGTCTTTTCAAACTCTTCCTCACTGATCAACCCTTCAAGTCTCAACCTTTGCAGGACCATTAGCTTCTCATCGAGGACAATTTTGTCGATTATAGCATTTTCTTCGTCCTTAACTTTTTTTCGTGCTTCCCTGATCTTCTCTCTGCCTTCATCAGTCAGTACGAGTATTTTTTGCTCTTCCGGAATGAAGCCCTCTTCACCTTCATCTGGCTCTGCTTCATCTTCACCCTTTTTTCGTAAACCGAACCACTTCTTCTCTTTACCTTCTTCTTTCTTTAATTCCTTAACTGACTTCTTCATCATCTTATCGTATACCGTCTTTTTCTTCTTTTTATATTCTATAATATTCTTAAATACTTTAATATCTTTGCCATCGAAAGGTGGAGAGAACATTGACACCGTAATATTTGTCTCATTTCCTGTATTTATATATTTATGTACAGTCTGTCTCGGGATCATCACAAGCATTCCTTCTTTTACAACATGACGAGCACCATCAAGTGCGATTATACCACTCCCCTGCTTGATATATAGAATCTCATCATGCGTCTTATGAGAATGAGTATCCATTTCTGAACCTTCTCCCATCTGAAATAGATATACGCTTGTACTTTTGTCATTACCCAATGGAATAATCAGAACGTTCTCATCTTCTGCAAGACTCTTTTCTTCCACAATATCATCTATATATTTTATTTCAGGATTGAATACTTCCGGAAAGGAAGTTGGATTTCTTAACGATTCGACAAATTCACCAGATTTCTTTGTGGCCATACAACCACAGGCGGCGAGAACCGTGGCAGAAATAATAAGAAATATGAGATTATTTGATAGAGTATTTTTTAGCATAATTACGGTGTAAGACTCATTTCCTCAGTCCTTTACCTGATTAAGGATTTCGATTTTAGCAGTAATATATGAGAGGGTCAATATAAATAAATCATTGGACACTTGCCTTAAATTGATAAATTTATTAGAATCAAAACTTATAAAATGTTGCATATGTTTTAGTCTTTTATCTGTTTGTTAGATTGATAATTATATAAACGAATAATGATTAAACACCTGGCATTTATATTTCTAGCCATAGTGGTTTCGTCTTGTCATGGCTATGCGGCAATCTCATCTACAAGTTTCAAAGATATAGCGACTGGTAAATGTACAGTAATTGATCTGACATACCCTCTAAACAAGAACAATGCATATTGGCCAGCTCCTTCTTATTCGCCATTCACATACAAATCTGTTGCTACACATAAGGATAATGGCGTTTTCTCAGGAACATACTCTACTCCAGAACATCTTGGAACACACATAGATGCTCCCAATCATTTTGAAGATAACCAGCCTTCTGTTGACGAGCTCACCCTGGAATCTCTTATTGGGCCAGCCTCTGTAATAGATATTTCCGATAAAGTTGAAAATAATGCGGATTATGAACTCACTGTAGAAGATATTACTGATTGGGAAAAAGTAAATGGCAGGATACGGGACAGATCCATTATTCTTCTCAATACAGGTTGGTCAAGACGATGGAATGATTACGAAAAATACAAGAATGTGGATGATTCTAATAAACTTCGTTTTCCTGGTTATTCTGCTGATGCTGCCAGGTTTCTGGTAGAGGAAAGGGACATTAATGGTATTGGTATTGACACGTTAAGTGCAGATTATGGGATATCAAAAGATTTTGCAGTTCATCATATTATTAATGGCAGTAGCAAATACATACTGGAGAATGTAGCGAATCTTAATAAACTCCCCCCCACCGGAGCAACATTAATAATAGCTCCAATAAAGATTGAAGGAGGCTCAGGCGGACAGGCAAGAGTATGGGCAATCATGTCGCACCACTGATACGTAAGAACCTGGAAATATTTATAATTTGCAAAACGATCTTAAATTAATTTACCTATGTAATATGACAAGGAGTACTTTCTATGAGAGTTGTTGACAGAAAAAGAGTTTTGCCTGAAGTTACTATAGGATTGGACAAGGATGAGACTATTACGCTTTCAAATATTCTTAGCAAAAGCGCATTAGAAAAAGAGTTTTGTGAGGATCTTTTATCAAAAATTAAGGTGGTTCTTCAAGATGATGATTTCAAGGATAAAATTAACTAATCCAATTAGTCATACATGTTATTGACAGTAAAGCATAGTCTTAGGTTCATTTTAATACTATTCCTGATTTTTAATCTTATTGGTTGCGCAACATATCAGGAAGCTAGACCACCTGCTTCAGACGGAAAAGATGAATGGTTTGCAAGTGACAAATTAAAGCATTTTTCAGCTTCATTTCTTATTGGGGCAGCGACATATTCGGCTGCAAGATGGGGTGACGCCAGCAAGGATGATGCTAGTATAATTGCCTTCTCCTTTTCAAGTTCATTAGGTATAGTGAAAGAGATTAATGATGAGATCAGACGTGATAATTGGAGTTATAAGGACCTGATCTGGGACTTCATGGGAGGTGCCGCCGGTGTTTCTTTATCTAATGCGGTAGACTGATGTCTTTGGTATTAATGAAAAAAGAATAGTACTGATAATTCAGACGGGATGTGATTATCACAGGAGATTGTTTATGGAGATTTACCTTGTCCGGCATGGTGCCGCTTATGAAAAAGAGGAAGATGCTGAAAGACATCTCAATAAAAATGGTGTTAACCAGAGTCATCTGACTGGAAAAGCTTTAAAGAGATTAGATATCCAACTTGATCTTATCGTCAGCAGTCCCAAGTCCCGTGCCCGTCAGACTGCAGAAATTATTGCTGAAGAAGTTGGCTACTTAAGAGATGATATTAAGGTAACTGAGACACTTGTACCAACAGCCCATACGCAAGATACTATCTCGTATTTAAACAATTTTGCTGATGTAGAAAGAATCATGCTTGCCGGACACCTGCCTCTACTTGGACATCTTGCTTCAGAATTACTAATCAACACTCCTCAAATTTCATTTTATTTTGAACCTGGTGCAGCCTGTTATATTAATACTGAACAGCCTCACTCCTTTTCTGGTGATTTCAGATGGTTTTTAACACCGGAACAGCTAGGAATCATTGCACAGACATCAAATACTTGAGAAGTCAATATATACTTAAATTTGTATTTTCCTTCTCTTCATGATCAGTAGTGAATGATTCGTTTTCACCTGGATATAGCATTTTTGGAATTTATCTAGTGTCGCTTTCCCGTGAATAATTTATACAGAAAACTGAAGAACTCGAAAATCCAATCGGCAAACAATCTACATAAATAAAATATTAGTATTAAAGGGAATAAAACAATGACCATTCCGTAAAGAATAGCATTGCCGGCAGAGGTTAAAAAATTAGCTGATCCTGAATTAAGCAGAGCGGCAATCCCGGCACAGACGATGATAATCGGCAATAGATAAATTAGCACTTTTTTAAGTCTTATTTTCTTGTGATGATGTCGGTGTCGATGATGACGGCGACGGCGATAGCGAGATGGTCCTTTATGATGATATTCCATTTGACTGTTTATGATTGATTAATATAAATACATCTTAAAGATATCAATGCGACCAAATCATACACAAAATGTAAATGAATAGGTATTAGAATAGTTCAATAATACTGAAATAAAAACCCAAGATAAAATCGTAATTGTTGCGATAATGCAATACGCCGATATGTATCTAGTAGTTCAATATATAGTGAGCTCTGGCATTACAATATATGTTATAAGAATTAAATGTTAATGACCGCGATTTTTAGTGAATTAGTGAAGGCGTGTCTTATAGAAAAAGATGTGCACGGTGCACTTCTTAAAACTTGAAAATGTTATGGTATGTGTAATTGGAGAATATCTGATGTGTCTTAGTTACTCATATTAATGTGTAATATGGGTAGTTCGACTGCAGTCCTTTTAGTATGAGTAGTTAAAGCCAATATAGTATTGTTACTATTCAAAGAAACTATATTTTTGAAAGTAACAAAATGCGATAATCTGAAGTCAACTAAAAATCTTACTGTTCTTATGAAAAGGTGATAGTCAAGTGCGCCTTAGGGAAGGTATTTTAAAACATTCCTTTGACATAATTTAATATACCTGTTATTGGCAATTCCTTATGAACAGGTGCTACTGTAACTTTTTGAGCAGCCGGCACTTTCCTGAAAACTCCTGGTACTGTCGTAACATAATTTTGTTCATTTGTCAGCGACAATTTGTCGATAACGCTCACCACTTTTTTATTCTGGGATTTTTTACCCTTTTTGTTCTTTATATCAATATTTACATCAGCGATCGCTTTTTTTATATTCTTTTTTACAGGTTTTTTCGTTGCTGGTTTTTTCGCTTTTGGTTTTGCTTTTGTTGCTACGGGTTTTTTTGTTCTTGATACTTTGGTCTTACTCTTTACCGCAGGCTTCTTTGTAACTTTTTTTGCAACAGTTTTCTTTACTTTAGATGTTGCCGCTTTTTTAACTGGACTCTTTTTTTTCTGCACAGTAGTTGCTTTCTTTTTAACAGCATTTTTCTTTTTTGTTACAGATTTTTTTTCTGCCATAAATTCCCCCTTAAGATTGATTAATCTGCATTGTCATTTAAAACAGATATTCAAATATCAATGCATCTGTTATCGAACATGCAAATTAGAATTTTCCACAAAAGAATATTATTGATTTCCTCTCTACTCAAAATTTATAAAATTCGAGAGTCAATGATATTTAAACACATCAACACTATAGTTACAAGTGTTGAACATAGAATAATTTAACGAATTATTTGACTATGTCAATAACAATTCTTACAAATTATTATATTTTCATTTTACACGTTAAAATCTATAAATTTATCAAATTGATGAAAAATGCCGTTGATGAAAGAGATTTCAAGGAATAAAACACTATTTTTCACTAAATATTTAACTATAAATGGGTCAATTTTACTTTTTTTGTATGATCATGAGTCTCATGTATCATTTCGATATATAGTTGTTATATCTTGTCTGCATGGTCCGGATAACAGTGATATAGTTATTTAATTCGCCATTTAGGTATCTATCCTGTTATTGTTATTTTCTGGTAAACAAAGAGAATAATATTGTTATAATCCAAATTATGTTGAATGAGCTTTCTATTTCTAATTTTGCCTTAATTGATAAAATTACTATAAAATTCGATGAAGGTTTAAACATCTTTACCGGTACAACAGGTGTGGGTAAATCTCTAATTCTTGGAGCATTAAACTTCCTTCTGGGAAACCGTTCAACTAATGATATTGTCAGGGCTGGCAAGAATGACGTTTCTGTAAGTGGGCTATTCTTCATTAATAACGAGCAGGTTCGTCAATGTATCAAAGAGCATATTGACGAATTTGATGATGAAGATGAGGTCATCTTACAGCGGACTTTAGATCAGAAAGGCCGAAATAGATGTAAACTTAATAATCAGCCAATTACGGTTTCTTTATTAAGAAAAATTGGAGACATCCTGGTAAACATACATGGTCAACATGAGCATGAATCCCTAACAGATCCGTCACAGCAACTCAGCATACTTGATAGTTTCGGAAGGCTGGATGATCTTAGAACAGAATACTCTGGGATCTATAGCAGTGCAATAGAAAAAGAAAAATTGCTATATTCGCTAAGTGATAGTAATGGTGAAAGGAATCAGAAGATCGATCTTTATAATTTTGAAATTAGTGAGATTGAAGGCTACTGCTTACAGCCTAAAGAAGATGAGAGCCTCGAAGCGGAGCGCTATATTCTTGCCAATTCAGAGAAAATCCAAAATATCTTGTCATTATGTTCCAATAATTTATATGAGTCTGATAATTCCATCATTGCCGGTTTAAAAGAGATCTCAAATGAACTTTGTAAGATTATAGATGTTGATAAAGGCTTTGAAAATACTTCAGATCAATGCAATCAGGCTATGTATCAATTAGAAGATATTGCTAGTACACTAAGGAATGATATTGAAAAGTACAACTATGACCCGGAACGATTGGAGCATATTGAAGAGAGATTAGAGGTTATTAGAGGCTTAAAGAGGAAATATGGTGATTCTATAGAAGATATCCATTCTAGTTGTGAGATGTCCAAAGTGAAACTGGAGCAATTACTAAAGGACGATAAGGATATTGAGATAGTAGAGTCCGAATTGAAACAATTAAAGAAGGAAGTTGTTAGTGCCGGTAAAGAGCTAACACAACAGCGAAAAAAAACCGGTAAAAAGCTCTCCGCTCTTATTAAGAAAGAGTTGATGGACTTGGGATTTAGTAATGGGAAATTTGATATTTCCATCTCAACTAATAACAATACAGATTCAAGAATAACTGAATTAGAAGATGCGAACTGTTCAGGATTTGACAGCATTGAGTTTATGTTTTCATCCAATCCGGGAGAAGAGCTAAAGCCACTTAGAAAGATCGGTTCAGGAGGTGAAATCTCCAGGATAATGCTTGCGCTGAAACGACATCTGGCAATGGCAGATCAAACTCCTGTCCTTGTATTCGACGAGATTGATGCAAACATTGGTGGCCGAATGGGACGGATTATCGGCGAGAAGCTGAAAATTGTTGCAAAAGCCCACCAGGTTGTTTGTATTACTCATCTTCCACAGATCGCCAGTTATGCGGAACAACATTTTAAGGTAGATAAAACAGTCAAGAACAACAAGACGTTTGTAGCTATCGATCTGCTCTCCTCAAAAGAGCGACTGGAAGAGATTGCAGAAATGATAAGAGGTACCGAAAAGAGTGATGTGACAAGGAAACAGGCAAAAGAGATGATGGATGATGCGAAGAAATTTAAAAAACAGATGTCAACTTTATAGCTGTAAATTATTAAAATTAACCAAAAATTAACATATTCCTTATACTCAGTTAACAATACAAACGTAATATGTCGGCCGTACATATGTGATTCAATTACACATTACTTAGAACATCAGTTTAATTTTAAAATAATATTGAAATCTTAACGGTTTTTGTTTTAATACATAGGGTTAATTTATAATACTTAATTAGGATAATAAATAAGCATGAGAACGTTCGCAAAATTATTTGCAAAATCCCCATTTGCACCACTTCAAGCACATATGCAGGATGTAAACGGGTGCGTAATTAAAGTCAAAGAGATTTTTGAAGCATTGGCAAAAGGCGATAATGAATCAGTAGCAAGGTTAGCTACTGAAATTTCTAAGCAGGAAGCAAAAGCGGATACCACAAAAAATGAATTGCGCAATCATCTGCCAGGCGGTCTTTTTATGCCTATAAGCAAAAACGCATTATTAGAGATCTTATCATTACAGGATGACATAGCTGACGACTGTGAGGACATCGGGATTTTACTCACACTTAAAGAACTCACTTTGAAAGAAGTATTCAAAGACGATTTTAATAATTTTTTAAGAAAGAACGTTGAAACATTTGAGCTCATAAAAGTTATCATAGAGGATTTTGACAATCTACTTGAAACATCTTTCTCCGGCCGTGAAGCAGAAAGAGTCAAGACTATGGTTCAAGAAGTCGCTCTTAGAGAACATGAGGCCGATATATCTCAACGGCAGTTACTTAAGAATATATTCAGCAATGAAGACCAATTTACTCATGGTGAACTCCATCTGTGGTTATTAATTCTAAAAGAAATTAGAACTCTATCAAACACTTCTGAAAAATTAGCCCACCGCATCCGCAATTTACTAGATCTAGAATAAATAATACTATAGAGATAACACCTTGACCCCAGAAACCATACTTATTGTTCTTGCTTTAGTCATTAGTTTTTATATGGCATGGAATATTGGCGCGAATGATGTCGCTAATGCCATGGGAACATCCGTTGGATCAGGAGCATTAACCCTTAGATGGGCAATTCTCGTTGCCGCCCTAATGGAATTTGCAGGGGCATTTTTAGTAGGATCTCATGTCACGAACACTGTTAGAAAAGGGATTATTGATCCTGTTGTTTTTATCGGTGATCCAAACAGCTATATCTATGGCATGATGGCAGCGTTATTGGCTGCGGGCGCATGGCTTAACATTGCGTCATATAAGGGTTGGCCTGTTTCTACAACTCACTCAATAGTTGGTTCTGTTCTGGGATTCGGAATTGTATTCAGCGGTTTTTCGTCTATTCACTGGGATACTGTTTCACGGATTGCTGCCAGCTGGGTAGTATCGCCTCTATTGAGCGGGACAATCTCATTTCTAATATTCTGCCTTTTGCGAAGGATGATCTTTTATTCTAAAACACCCGTTCAAGCGGCAAAAAATTTAACACCTTTTTTGGTGTTCTTTGTTCTCGGCATCTTAACATTGGTGATGGTTTTCAAGGGCTTAAAGAATCTCCATATGGACCTAGCACTCGGGCATGCCCTGATTCTTGCCAGTCTGGTGGGGTTGCTTGGCGCGCTGATAAGCATTCCCCTGATCAGTAGGATCAAATCCTCTAAGACAGAAGAGAAGCAAGATGATCATATCGATCCAAAGGTAGAAAAAAGCATGCAGAAGGTAGTAATGCATTTGAGAAGGATCAAAGAATCTACCACTGGTGAGCTCACTGACGAAGTCACTAAAATCCTGGATGGCTCAGAAAAAATCTCAAATCGCTTGGAAAAATATACTCATATAAAGCACGTAAGTAGCGATTATTTGACAGTAGAAAAAATTTTTGTCTATCTACAAATTTTGAGCGCCTGTTTTGTTGCTTTTGCGCATGGTGCGAATGACGTTGCTAACGCTATTGGACCATTGGCGGGAATACTCTCTGCAATAAAATCAGGAGTGATTGAAATGAAAGCCCAGGTACCAATGTTAGTTCTCTTGCTGGGAGGGCTGGGTATTGTTGTCGGACTTGCCACATGGGGATGGCGTGTCATTGAAACAATTGGAAAATGCATCACAGAGCTGACCCCGACTAGGGGCTTTGCTGCCGAATTCGGTGCAGCTATTACAATCGTTTTAGCTTCTAAGTTGGCATTACCTGTATCAACGACTCACACTCTGGTAGGGGCGGTTCTTGGTGTAGGCCTTGCCAGAGGATTGAGCTCATTAAATCTGTCTACAGTCCGAGATATAGCCATTTCCTGGGTTATTACAATTCCTGCCGGAGCGGCAATCACTGTTGCATTCTTCTACATAATTAGAGGCTGTTTTTCTGGTTGGTAAATGCATATAAGGAATTTTATGTAGTTTTTTTGAGTGTTTCGCTTCACCCAACCTGCACAGAAATCAATAAATTCTAAATCCCTGAATCCATTAAATTTTGATTATATGAAAGTATACCTTATAGGCGCAGGCCCTGGTGATCCTGAACTGATAACAGTTAAAGGCAAAAGAATAATTGAATCTTCCGGCTACTGTATCTATGCGGGATCGTTAGTAAACAAGGATATTCTTAATTACTGTAGTGACAGCACTAAAATATACGACTCTGCTTCCATGACCCTCGATGAGATCATTAAGGTTATGGAGGAAGCAAAAGTGAAAGATGTAGATGTTGCACGGGTTCACACTGGCGATCCATCTATCTACGGCGCCATACAGGAGCAGATGGCTGAACTGGACAAACGGAACATTGATTACGAGGTAGTACCTGGTGTGAGTTCGTTTCTTGCAGCTGCGTCAGCTTTGAAACAGGAGCTTACTCTACCTGGCGTATCGCAGACAATAATAATTACACGTATTGAAGGAAGAACCCCTGTTCCTGAGACAGAGAAATTAGAGGCGCTTTCAAAAACCAAGGCAACTCTTTGCATATTCCTTAGTGTTAAAGAAATCAAGCGAGTTGCAGGCATACTCAAACCTGCTTATGGCGCTGACTGTAAGGTAGCAATAGTCTACAAAGCGAGCTGGAAAGATGAAAAAATTATTATTTCCGATCTAGCCAATGTTGCTGAGGCAACAATTCAAGGCGGTATTAATAAAACCGCAATGATTGTTGTGGGCGATGTACTCTCCAGAAATTTCGAATATTCAAAGCTGTATGATAAGCATTTCAAACATTCATACCGAGAAGAATCATAAAGTAAACTTTCCTCAGATTTTAGGCATTGATTTTCTGCTTTCAGGATTTATAATTAATGTTTTAAAATTTTATTATGCTATGAAAAATTGTCCAAATTGTTCAAATCCATTACGATTTAAAGAGATGACCGGTATTATTTTTGGCTTTATACCATCTTGCAACAAGAATACGTATGAATGTACAAATTGTAATAAGACGGTAGCCGGGCTGAACTGGTATTTAATTTTTTTCTACTTAATTCTGGGTACTGTTCTGTTGTTTGAAACTATATTTATTGGCTTTAAATTGCTGCCATTACCTCTTAACCTCTTAAACCTGGTGATTGGGATTGGATCTTACGTAGTTATAATAAAAGGGTTTCGCTCTAGAAATAAAAATTAGCATATAAATGGGAGTATTATAATTGAGACAACCAAAACTGAAACTATTAATATATTCGAATATTTTATTATCTTTTTTGTTTTTAACAATCATATTTGGAGGTGGAGTAATGGCAGAAGGCCAGACAACGTTTAGTATAGATTTTCTTGATGAGGTCGAAACAATCAAAATGAAAGATCCTCTTGCAGTAGCTCTCGGCGCCATGGGCAAAGATGAACCTTTTGTATATGGATATGAGGATGCTGTAAAAACTGCCGGTCATTCCTGCCCTGCAGTCTCAGGAGCGTATAGATTAACACTGACGGCTTTGAAGCATCTATATGGTGATGAAATACCTGTTAGAGGAGATATCAAAGTGACATTTAGAGGTGGTATTGGATACAAGGTAAATGGTCCAATCTCTCAGGTTGTTACACTTATAACCGGTGCTGCAGGAGAGGCCGGTTTTCATGGTTTAGGTGGTGGAAAATTTAACAGGTTTAATCTGTTGACATTCGACGAGAGCAGTGAAGCACCTGCAGGTGCAATATGCTCTGCAATCTTTGAACGAAGTGACACAGGTAAAAAAGTAGAGGTTTCATACAACAACAGCATGCTTCCTGCCAATCCAAAAATGGGAGAGTTAATGCCTCTGTCTGTTAGTGGATCCGGTACTGATGAGCAGATTAAGGAGTTTGGTAAATTATGGCACGAGAGAATCAAGGTGGTTCTAACGGGCAACATGGAAGGAATGTTTGTTGTTAAAGAGTAACCGCTAAGCTGAAATAATTACTGGCTGTGTATTTATTATGCAGCCAGTAATGTTTTCTTTGCAGAGTAGATATAAGTGATACCGGAACCGATAGTAACTACTATAGTGATCCACATAAATACAGAAACCATGCATTCTGCCCAGCCTACGTTTTCGAAATGTGCGTAATAGAGTAGCGTTGCACATATAGTCCACGACTGTATGAACATCTTTGTTTTGCCCCATATATTGCTGGCAAATTTTACACCCTTTGATTCAGAAAATCCTCTTATACTGCTGACAAGAAACTCCCTGGCTACTATCGTAATCACCATCCACGGCGCAATAATCTCATCTGCAACGTTCACAAATATAATAAAAGTACCACAAATAATAACTTTATCAACAAAAGGGTCAACAAGTCGTCCCAGGTCTGTGGACAATTCCCATTTCCTTGCAAGATATCCATCAAGCCAATCTGTTGCAGCTGCTACTAGAAAAACAAGAAAGGCAATGTTGAAATATTTGTTAGTTAGTAAAACAAAAAACACTATAGCAAGAAAGAGTCGTGAAAGCGTAATTCTATTTGGAATATTAAAGATAACACTTTTCTTTAAATCAGCTTTCTCTTCTCCTGTGCTTAACTTTTCATTCTCAATACTCATGATTTATTCACTGCTTCTGTGACTCCCATTCATCAAGTGTGACAAACACTTCTCTTGCCTGACTTCCTTTATACTCTCCAACAATACCATCTTCAGCCATCAAATCAATAAGTCTGGCTGATCGAGAGTAACCAATCTCTAGTCTGCGCTGTAACAACGATACAGATCCACGTTGTGTTTCCAAAATAATTCTTACTGCTTCCTCGTAAAGTTCATCTTTTGTAGTATTTTCTTCTTTTGCAGAGCTCTGCCATACTTTTAATTCCGAACTGAACTCAGGAGCTGATATCTTCTTTAGATAATCTACTACTCTATTGATCTCATCATCACTGACATATGCACCCTGCACTCGAGACAACTTGGAGGTTCCCGGAGGCAGAAACAGCATATCACCCTTGCCTAAAAGTTTCTCAGCACCATTTTGATCTAAAATCGTGCGAGAGTCAACCTTTGAAAAAACATGAAATGAAATTCGTGATGGCAGGTTGGACTTTATCAAGCCGGTAATTACATCAACTGATGGTCTTTGAGTCGCAACTACAAGATGAATACCAACAGCTCTGGATTTCTGGGAGAGCCTTATAATTGAAGCTTCTACCTCTTTTGAAGCAACCATCATCAAATCAGCTAATTCGTCGACAACGATTACCATACAAGGCATATAATATGGAATATCGTCCGGATTAGCAACCCCTTCTGGGTCAATTCTCTTTAGTTTTTCAGAATCCTTCAGCCTGTTATATCCGGCAAGATCCCTGACTCCGGCCTTTGCCAGAAGCTTATATCGTTCGTCCATCTTTAAAACTGCCCATTCCAGAACACCTGCAGCCTTCTTCATATCAGTTACAACTGGTGTAATCAAATGCGGTACATCCTTAAATGCAGTGAATTCTACCATCTTTGGATCTATTAATATTAGCTTAAGTTCCTCAGGCCTTTGGAACATTAGTATGCTCAATATTATAGAATTCAAGCATACGGATTTTCCTGAGCCTGTAGTACCGGCAACTAATAAATGCGGCATTGCAGCAAGATCGGAGATTAATGGGTATCCGGCAATGTCTTTACCCAATAGTAATGGTATTGTTCGTTTGTGATTATCCTTACTTGCTGTTTCATACAGTTCTCTCATCTGTACCGGTTTTCTATGAGTATTTGGCACTTCAATTCCAATAGTTGATTTTCCGGGTATAGGGGCAACGACACGTACACTAGGGGCCTTCAAAGCAATGGCGATATCATCAGAGAGATTAGATATTTTTCCGACCTTTGTGCCTGGGGCCAATTCTAATTCATACATAGTAACAGATGGGCCTTTTTCCAATCCCACAACCTCCGCAGTAATTTTAAATTGCTCCAGAGTCTCCTTTAACACATTAGCCTTATCCATGACATGCTCATCGCTGTCGAGCTTATGTTTTTTGAGTTGATCTAGAAGAGAAATCGGAGGAAGGATATAATCCTTATCCTTAAAGTTGACACGCTTGTTTTTGGGTACACTAAGCTCATTCTCACATGAAAGTACTGTTCTCTTTCTCGGTTTGAGTTCTACTGTCGGTGGAGTATCAACATCAACATCAAGGCTATTTTCTTCAATAATGTTACTTTCCACACCAAATGTATCATCTTTGATGTCTATATTGGAATCATCGTTGGTGCCGTCAATTGCAGAAGATTTAGCAGGAATCATCCTGGCGATTCCTTTATATGCCCAGCCAAAAAAAGTTTCCAATGACTTATTGGAAATAAGCATTATTGAAATAATAAATCCCACAGTCAAAACGATACAGGCACCGGGAATTCCAAGATATTCTGTTAATCTGAACGCTCCAATCATTCCAACAATCCCACCTGTTTTACCTGGGTTTGAGAACAAATTCGTGAAGTTGTCAAGAATTCCCAGAATTGGTGAAATTGAAAAAATAAGCAATACCCCGCCAAGTATTCGGACCCACAAAATATCAATCTTTTTTCTTAGAAAGAGTGATATTCCCAATGCTCCTATTAACAGTGCGAAGAGGTATGAGGTTATTCCTATGCACGTCAACAGCCAACCGGAAACACCTGCTCCAACTATACCACAGTAATTCTGGACAGGATTGTTTACCGGGTAATTGGCAAAAGGAGGGTCATTAGGAGAGAATGTTGCAATACTTATTAAAATAAATATCCCAATAGTACAGATAATAATTGAATAGGCTGAGTGAAAAACTCTGGTTCTTTGCATGAAAAAAATTAGCTCCTTCAAAAGTAACAAATATTGAAGCGGAGTTGCTAATTTATAAATAACTTTTGTCTCGATAGTTTTATTATGTACTATTTAGTGCCCTGTATGTCCGAAACCGCCTTCACCTCTGTGAGTTTCATCCAGATCCTCTACTTCTTCCAGTTCAGCATGAACAACAGGTTGAACTACTAATTGTGCTAAGCGCATACCTCTTTCTACTATAAATTTTTCTTTACCATGATTGGATAAGATAATGCCTATTTCACCTCGATAATCACTATCTATTGTTCCTGGTGAATTAACTAATGTTATCCCAAATTTCAATGCCAACCCACTTCTAGGTCTGACCTGGGCTTCAAAACCAAATGGCAGGGCAATGAATATTCCTGTCGGAATTAATTTAATTTCGTTTACTTCTACGACAGTATCATTTTCAACTGCAGCGTATAGATCCATTCCGCTTGCAGCCTGACTCATATAACTCGGTAGCGGTAGATCATCGCATCCATCTTTTCTCTTTATCTTCAGTTTTATTTTTTGCATTATTGCCTTTTATACAATTAATTTCAGCTGTACTGTTAATTGTCAAATCTATCTAAGACTCAGCTTGATTTGCGAGCTCATCTACTATTATCTACTATTGTCTGAATTATCGTTTCTATGTCTGCCAAACGTCCTTCACCAGTTCTGCCTGAAGCTAGTCTTCCTTTTTCCGGCCCAATAAACTTATATCCTACTTCCCGAAGAATATTTATATTTCTTTGTGTTATCGGGTTAATATACATATTCTCTTCCATCGCAGGAGCTATGATTACAGGAACATTTGATGCCATTACAGTACTGGTAAGTGCATCATCGGCAATGCCTGAAGCCAGTTTACCAATGATATTAGCAGTAGCCGGAGCTATTACTAGCAAATCGGCTTTGTATGCAATGGAAACATGCTGGGGGTCATATACACTTTCATCAATAAAGATATCTGTAACAACCTTGTTTTGAGAAAGTGTTCTGAACGTCAGTGGGTGTATAAAGTTTTGTGCAGATTTAGTCATTATTACAGTAATATCAAATCCCAGGCTCTTCAGCTTAGAAACAATAATTACCGCCTTGAATGCCGCGATACTACCGGTAACACCTAATATTATATTTTTAGTCATTTAGATCAGGATTAGATTATACTTACTATAATACAGTTACAAGAATATCTATCATCCTGATGAAGAACCTAGCAATCACTTATGATTATTAGAATCTACTCTCAGGTTATCTTAACAAAACAAACTATATTTGCAAGATTCCCTCAATCTCTTTTACTGCATCGTCTAATCTGTCATTAATAACGCAATAATCGTAATGCTTGCTAGCCTCCATCTCCTTCTTGGCAGCCATAAATCTTTTATTGATTATTTCATCATCTTCTGTAAGCCTGCTCTTTAGCCTCTGCTTCAGTGTCTCATCATCTGGTGCTTTTATGAAAATATAAATAGCATCAGGTCTTTTCTTCATTATCTGAAGTGCCCCTTGAACATCAATAGCCAATATGAAAATTTTGTTATCTTCAGCTACCTCTCTTACAGGGCCAACAGGCGTGCCGTATAAATGTCCACAATACTCAGCATATTCTAAAAATTTATCTTCTTTGATAAGCCTTTCAAATTCACTTCTTTCAACGAAGCAGTAATCAATGCCATTTCCTTCACCATCTCTAGGCTTTCTAGTAGTATAGGAAATTGATTGCTCAACTCTCGGACTCTTCGTCAGTTCGTTACATATGGATGTTTTGCCACTGCCTGACGGGCCTGAAATTATCACCAGGTTACTACTTTTTTTATTAACCGACACAATTACATCCAGACTTAATGTAACAACTATTGAATTATTCTAAATTAAGAATCTGCTCCTTCATCCTTTCAATTTCTGTCTTAATTGAAATCACGTCTTTGATTATATCGGCGTAGTTTGCTTTGGATGCTATTGTATTTGCCTCGCGAAACATCTCCTGTACTATGAACTCCAGTTTTCTACCGTTTGGTTCCTCGTTATCCATAACGTTATCGAATAACAAAATATGACTTCTAAGCCTTCCCAGTTCCTCGGAAATATCACATCTGTCCGCAAAGATCGCAATCTCTTTATGCAGATCACTATTTTCGATTTTACTATCTGTGCCTTCAAGTAAAGAAGATACTCTTTCCTGAATTTTACTGCTATACTCCTTGACTACTTTGGGAGCCATCGTCTCTATGTCGTCCAGCAATACGGAAATGTTATCCTTCCACTTATCAATTTCGATACGCAGATTCTGCCCCTCTGTCTCTCTCATTTTCTTCAGGTCATTAATCGAAAGCTTGACTAATTGCTCAAGCTCCTGCCAGAAATCCTCATTCTCAACCTTTCCGTTACTAGAATCCCTTTTAAATTCCAAGACGCCTGGTAGTGAGATAAGATTGTCTAGCGTTACATCCTGTTGGATTGATATCTCTTCTCGTGCGTTACTAATTAAGCTGTGATATTCCCTTAATATATCAGTGTTAATAGCGCATTTTGCAATCTGATCACACGTCTTATAATCAATTGTCAGATTGATTGTCCCACGAGACAACTCACTCTTCAGCAGTTTTTCAAGCTTATCCTCAACGCCAGATAACAAATCCGGTATTCGAATATTGATTTTTAAATATTTGTTATTTACAGAGCGCAGCTCTACTGTAATCGTCTTCTCTTCGTCTTTTAACTCTGATTGACCGAAACCGGTCATGCTCTTAATCATTTTTCTTTTCTTCAGTTATTGATTCAACTTTAGTTTCGATAGTTTCTTGCACTTCACTGACAACGTCAACGGCTTTCATGCCAACGGATTCTACCGTTTCTGCAGCTTTTTCAGCTACTGCCTGTGAATGGTCTACGTGCTCACCAGGAGCATGGTTGTGTCCTGCATGTTCATCAGCAACGGTTTCATGGCTAGCGTGATCATGTTCTTGTGATGTAGTCATCTCACTTCGAAGGCTATCGGTTCCATGTATTGAGGTTAGTGTCAGCTTTGTCAAAAAGAGAGTAGCGACGATAAATATTGCACCAACGAGGTAAGTGATTTTAGCCAGAATACCACCTGTCTGTGTTCCTACGGCTGATTGATCCGCCAGACCACCAATAGCCGCCAGACCGCCACCTTTTCCAGATTGTAGCAGTACGCAGCCAATCAAGACAATACATGAAAATATTAATGTAGATTTTAGCGCTGTAGACCATCCAAAAATAAAGAACATGGTCAGCAAGCCAAAAATAATAACAATTGCTGTGATCCATTTTGAATTCATAAAATTTACCTCTTAAAACAAATAAAAAAACTTACAGATAAAATAAAATCATTATTAAAACTTAAATCTATGAAAAGCTCGCTGCATCAGACACAATATCTAAAAAAGAATTTGAATCTAAGCTGGCTCCACCAACCAGAGCTCCATCAATTTCAGGCTGACCTAAAAGTTGTTTTGCATTTTCAGCATTCACACTTCCTCCATACTGGATTCTAATGCGCTGAGCAGTGTCATCGTCATATTTATCTCTCATTGTATCCCTGATGAAAGCGTGTACTTCATTAGCCTGTTCTGGTGTTGCAGTTTTGCCAGTGCCAATTGCCCAGACAGGTTCATACGCAATTGTCAATCTCTTTACCTGCTCAGATGTTAGATTTAACAGCCCCTCCGAGAGTTGATTTTTCACAACCTCTCTGGTCTTGCCAGCATCTCTCTCTTCCTGCTTCTCACCAACACACAAAATCGGGCTCAAATCATTAAGCAGTGCTGCCTTTAGCTTCGAATTAATTATTGAATTTGTTTCCTGGTATATTGTTCTACGTTCTGAATGTCCAATTAAAACATGCGTACAACCGACATCCCTGAGCATTGATCCTGATATCTCTCCGGTAAAAGCACCGGATTTTTCCATGCTCATATTCTGAGCACCGATAAAGACCTTGCTATTACTAAGGATATCACAAACTTCCTTTAGGAAAACAAATGACGGAAATACTCCAACATCCACCTTGTCGGAACCCTTCAGCCCATCATACAGCTTTCTTGCGAGGCCCTTGGCATCTTCTAAAGTCAGGTTCATTTTCCAGTTACCGGCTATGAATTGTTTTCTCATCTTGTCACAGTATCAACTGGGAATGAACCCATCACTTTCAAATCAATGCACTTTCTACCAACTTCCTTAAGCGCTTGTTTAACTTTTTCATCCTCTGCATGTCCGGCAAAATCTAAGAAAAAACAGTAATCCCATGCCTTTTTTCTGGTTGGCAATGGTTCAATGTCTGCAAGGTTTATTTTGTACTTTTTAAACGGTTCTAATATTTTCAGCAGTGCGCCAGCCTCATTTTTGGTATGGCACATAATAGCAGTCTTATCATTACCTGTTCGAGATGAGTACTCTCTACTCAGGACAAAGAATCTTGTTACATTATTTGCACAATCTTCTATATTTCTTTTAAGTATTTTTAAGTCATAAATTCTGGCTACTTCCGAGTGTGCAATTGCTGCAGAATTTTTCTCCTTTGAGGCAATCTTAGCTGCTTCCGTCGTACTTCCAATATCTATAAGATCAACTTTTTTAAAATTGTTTGTTAGCCAATGTTTGCATTGTGAAAGAGCCTGAGGTTTTGAATATATTTTCTTGATTTCACTTTTCTTGCACTTTGCCATCAAGTTGTGATGTACTGGCATCATGATTTCTGCACAGATTTTCACGTCACACTCAATGAACATATTCAGGGTCTCTCTGATGCCGCCCTCAGTTGAATTCTCAACCGGTACAATACCATAGTCGGCCCGTTCACTTTCTACTTCCTTAAAGACAGAATCAATACCGTTTGACGATAAATACTCAATTGAGGATCCAAATTTCTGCTTGGCTGCAAAGTAACTGAATGTGCCTTCAGGACCTAAATAAGAAACCTTTACAGGTCTCTCAAGCATTATCGATCCTGCCATAAGTTCTCTATATATAGCAAAAAGACATTTGTCGCTTAAAGGCCCCTTGTTTTTAGCAGAAACCTTCTCGAATATCTGTTTTTCTCTATCAGCGGCATAAATTTGCGCATTTTTGCGGTTTTTAATTACCCCTATTTCTTTTACGACGTTTGCTCTCTTATTGAAAAGATCAATAATCTGCGAATCTAATGCGTCAATTTTGCCCCTTAATTTGTCAAGATTCATATTTTTTATTAAGTCCTGAGAAGTACATAAATATTAATAATTTCAGTGGTTTATAGTATATTAAAGGACATAAAAATATAACAAAACAGATTCATACTGTCAACAAAATAACAATTCATGATTAATGCAGTGTATCTTTTTTTTTATTTGTTGACTGTTATAAAAAACTGGATAGAATAAGACTTTGATAATAACGTTAAATCCTTTTAAACTTGAGGCTTAAAGGTTCTATCCTCTCTGAATGATCTCGATAAAAAGACAATTTGCCTGTTTTCATTAATTTATTGGCAAATTGTTGAGGTTTATTTTGTGTTTGCTACAGAAAACTATATTTAAGTTGCATATTATGCCATATTTATCAATGGACTAGTATCAAAATTGTTGTTGGTATTTTACGTTTACTTGAAGTTTATTCTATATATTACGCTGGTTTATTATTTTACTTATAAAAGGAAGTTTACAGGATAAGATATGACAGGCGAACCCGTTACGATGTTTAAGCAAAGGATGGGTATTTTTGTTGATGTACAAAATATGTTCTATTCAGCAAAGGCACTCCATCAATCTAAAATTGATTATAGTAAGTTGTTGCAGGCAGCTGTAGAAAATAGAGAATTAATCAGGGCAGTAGCCTATGCAGTACATAAGCCTGATGTTGACCAGTCAGGCTTTACAGATGCACTTAAACGATTAGGTTATGAAATAAAGACCAAAGAGTTACGCCTCAGGCCTGATGGTACCGCTAAGGGTGATTGGGATATGGGCATAGCCATAGATACTATTGCAATAGCGCCAAAACTTGATACAATAGTACTTGTTTCAGGAGATGGCGATTTTGTGCCGTTAGTGGAGATGTTGAAGGCCCATGGATGTAGAGTAGAAGTTGTGTCATTTCGAAAAAGCACAGCCGTTGAATTAATCGAAGCATCCACCAAGTACACAGCGATTGAGGAGTCGATGTTATTTAAGGAAAAAAAATTCGTAAAAAATGATACAAACAGCTGATAATAATGGATTGGAAGATAAACTTGCAGACTGTCAAAAGACGATTGCATATTCTTTCGATAATATTAAGCTGCTTGAGAATGCGCTGACTCATACATCTTTTAAAACTGCTTATAATCCCAGCAACGAGAGGCTAGAATTTCTTGGGGATGCTATACTTGGTATGGTAATTTCTGAATATTTATTTAAGAAATTTCCTGATTATTCAGAAGGTAAATTGACAAAAATTAAATCGGTTGTAGTGAGCCGCGCAACATTGGCAAAGATCGGAGCTGAAATGGGCTTAAAGCAATTCATCTCCGTTGGAAAAGGGTTAATGACAAGCCGCGCATTTCCAAAGTCGCTTATTGCAAATGTTTTTGAAGCGATAATAGCCGCAATCTATTTAGATAGTGGTTTAAAGGCAGCTTATGATTTTACACTGAGATGCCTGAAGGATGAGATTGATGTTGTATGTAACAATAAGCATGATAAGAATTACAAATCTATTCTTCAGCATTTTTGCCAGAGGCAGCAGGGGCATATACCCAGGTACAAGATAATCAAACAGAGTGGCCCTGACCATGACAAGACTTTTGAAGTTGTAACCCTAATTCACAATGTAGAACATTGTACCGGGTTAGGAAATAATAAAAAGGAAGCAGAACAGATAGCAGCAAGAAAAACTTTAGAGTTTCTTGAGGTAAACACAGATAATATTTAAAGGAAGAACATGGAAAAACGAATAAACAAAAAGAAAATAGTTAGCATATGCCCTTCAAGAGTTGCAAGGTCAGTGTGTCCGAGCATAAAAAAAACGAGACGGATAAGACGCGATCTGTTCAGATTGCAGAGAGATCCCTCTATTACTGAAACGACAATTGATAAGTTACGCTCAAGGCTTAAGCAGAAAAAGAATCAGGGTATTCTTGTTGATTGCGAAGGTTGTTCTTACAATGTTCCAGAGGAAACCGCTGAGGTGCCTGCTGTAACTGCATAAAGAAAAAAAGGTCATGTCAGGTTTGAAGTGACTAAAGCAATAAACACTTTAGTTCACTTTAAACTTACTGCCACTGCTATGATGCATTGTCTGGGATGACTTGTGGTGTATAATTTACAAGCTTACCTATTTCGTCTGTAACGGCCAACACCTCTTCTGCATTTAACTTCGGTTTGAGCACCTCTGTATCATTATCTTCTTTTACGTTATGTAGAACCAGATATTCATTCTCATTAGATTTACGTGATGATTTCAACTTCAGTACCTTTTTTCTCATTAAATAGAGGGACAATACATATCTGAAGTTAATTCTCGATAAATCTTCTTCATTCTCCAGCTTGTTAAACAGATCATAAAAAACATCTATTTTTGCATATTTCTCTACTTTTTCCGGTTTTTTTGATATCTTTGTCTTCCAGTAGGAAAAACTATTCTCACTATCTCTTTTCTCCCAACAATCAACGCAAAAATCCCTCCTTAGAAACTCGTTGTTTTCATCGTAAAGTGCAGAAAGATAAACCTCTTCCTCAGGAAAGGTTTTTTCACAAAGAGAACAGACATGAGAACCCCTATTAATACTCCACTCCACTTGTTAAATCCTTTCTCTCAATATCTTTTAATAACTGTTTGCTGCTACTATGAGCTGAACAACAATACTTATTAATAAATAAAATCGTATTTACTCCTGCATAACTACACGTGTTTTAGACTTAACAAAATCATACAGCTCTTCAACGTCTTCATTCTTCATTCTTATGCAACCATTAGACATGTCTTTGCCAATAGAGTCCGGGTCCGCTGTGCCGTGGATTCCATAACCATAAAGATCATTTTTGTCCTCAAAGCCTATCCAACGAGTGCCTAATACGTTTTTAGGATGGCCAAATGGATATACCCCTTCCTCCGGTGCATACCATGTAGGATTGACTAACTTATTATCGACAATAAACTCTCCTACAGGTGTTTTATCAGATTTGCCAATACCAACTGGGTATTGCTTTATGTAGTGGCCATTGAGCAATATTGTTAATGTATAATCACTTTTGTCTACCAGTAATGATATCTCGCCCTTTAAGATTTTCAAACGTTCTCCGATTTTAATAAGTGTTCGAGATTTATTGTTAATTCGCATAATAAATGCGTAACTGATATTATATTTCTTTGCTATTCTTGCAAGTGAATCACCGGCTTTCACTTTATAAAAAACAGCATCAGGACTTGGAGTTCTGGAAAACACAAGTACCTTATTCAACTCATCAAGCCTTTTCTTTATCTCATTCCTTTTGTTATTATCAGCTTCGCTGAAGTAGAGTTTAGACAATTCGTTTCTTGCCTCAAACTTCTTACCTTTCCTTATATATTCTGAAATTAATTCCTCGGTAAGCGCGCTCTTATTTTTCTTCACAGTAGTAGATTCTATGTCTGCTTCGTCAATTGTGAATAAGATATCTGCTTCACTAATATGATCACCTTTACTTTCTGGTCTCAAGAAAGGATCCGGTTGAGCTGAAGGTGCAGATTTAATAGTTTTATCTTTACCATAAGCGCGTTCCATAGACACAAAATGAGTTTGTATTACGAAAATAAGACCAAGACCAATAATTCTGCACATTGAATATTTCATGTAGAAACCTCTATAGTATTAGTTATTCTTTCAATAAAGTTAATTGACAATACAAATAACAATAATTACTAGTTCGAAGACTAAAGGGGGTAAAAGACTAAAGATTATTTTATTGGGTGATGAAGTTAGTTCTGAATTATACGAACAAATACATTTTTTGCAATATCATTATCCAACGCCAGCTGAGTCTCTCCATATTGCAGTATCATGCTGGGGAATTTTTGATGAATTGTGAGTTCAAGTCCAGGAATTACTCCTATTCCTGTCAGCCTGTCCAGACTTGCGTGTGATTTAGTTGAAATGTATACAACTTTTACCATTTTACCGGCTTTTATTTCAGATAATGGACTTATTATCGGATCCAGATTCTTTTTAGCACTTAAACAACATTGGCCTTGAGGGATTTTATTTCCGTGGGGACAAACAGCCGGATGACCAAGTAATGTACAGATACTTGCTATAATCTCTTCATTAACAAAATGTTCAAACTGACAAGCGCCACGTTCAAACTCATCTCCTCGCATTTCTAATACGTCATTCAATAGTCTTTCTGCAATCCGATGACGTCTTATAATCAGTTTAGCTCTCTCTCTTCCTGGCTCAGTAAAATCAATCACTGAATTGTGAAGGTTAATTAACTTCTGCTCGGCCATGACTTTTAGATAAGTATCGGCAATATCACTGCCAAACTTATTGCTTACCAGCGAACTTTTTGTCTTATCGCTATTCTCTTCAAGTATCCATATATACTCAAGAATCTCCTCAATTTGTATTTCATCAGCCATTTAATTACTCCTTACCTAGAATGACATTTTATATCGGTAATATCTGTAGTATGTACCTCAGTATTCCACCAATAAGAAAAGAGAAAGGGAGAATGAAAGCGAGCATCAGGAATGCAATTTTTGCCCCCCTCTCTTTTATCATAACAAAGAAATTAGCAAGGCAGGGTACAAAAAGTGTGACTACCACCAGTGAAACAATGAGTTGGTTTGGATCTATTACCATGCTCCCTGCATTCTTCTCAAGTGCTTTGAAAATGCTTACAACAGCGTAGTCTCTCCTCAAGAAACCAAGGATAAAGCCTTGAGTCGTCTCAACCGGTAAACCCAGAAAATGTTTAACCACCGGTTCTGCTGCTCTCTGGATGTAAGTTAAAACACCAAGTTTTGTTATTATAAACAGTATGAAGGTGCCTAGTACAAATAGAGGAACCGCTTCCTTAAGGAACCATTTAGTTCTGTAATAAGTCTTCATTAAGATGTTGGCTAGCTTTGGCCTTCGAAATGGAGGCATCTCCATAAGAAAGTCTGATCCGGAACCTTTAATAATCTTTGATGAAAGATAACCAACCAGCAACATTTGTGAAAAAATCACAAAGAAGTAAATTGCCAAATGAGCCCCGGAAACACTTCCGAGAATTCCGGCAATAACTCCCAGCTGTGCAGAACATGGAACTGCAAGTGCAAGTAAGAGAGTAGATATAACCCGTTCTTTTTTGGTGTCCAGTATGCGTGTTGTCATAGTTGCCATAGTATCGCAACCAAGACCAAGTACCATTGGCAATACTGCCTTACCGTTTAATCCAATTATCTTAAAAAAACGGTTCAGCATTACCGCCAGTCGCGGCAAATACCCACTGTCTTCCATCAAACCAAAGCTGATAAAGAAGAAACCTACTATTGGTAATATTATGGCTATGGAGTAAGTCACACCGACCTGCATCAGTCCGGCTTCTTCGCCCAGAAACAATTGGAAGAAAAAGTTATCACTGCTTATAAACTTCTGACACAACAGACCCAGATAATAATTGATCCCCTGAAAATTAACATGTGTAAATACATACTCTATCTTCGTAAAAGGTATGAATGCCTTAAAATCAAACCCACCTGACATTTCTAGAGAGGAGCCAAAAATCTTGCTCTCGACAAAATCTACACAGTCTCCCGCACCAAACTGCCCAACAATTTTATATATACACCACAACACTACAATTAACATTGGCCAGGCCAGAGCAGGATGCATAGTAAGAGTTCCAAGGATATTAGTTATCTTACGCTTCGACCTGTACTCTCTGGAAAACAGGTGAAATGAATAATATCCAACAGATACTGCACCACCTGCCAGTCTCAATATCAACGCTGCCAACCCATTTGTATCCAGTGGACCGGCAAACATAAACAGAAGCAAATCTATCACCTTGTATCCAACAAAGAACGTGAAGAGGGGCATGAAAAAGAAGAAAAAAAGATTTCGTGATATCGCACCTGCCGTTGCCTCATGCTCTCTATAACTTACTATCCCTTTCAGCAGATCATTAACATAATCACTGCGTTTTTTTGTGATCACATAGCTTAACGGATGACCATACTCTTTTTGCACTCCATCCCTGATCGCGTGAATCTTCACAAGAGCCTCTTCATCAACTTCTAGAGTTTCTTCCAGATCCTCATCAAAAGATAACAACATTATGGCCAGTGCTCTTTTCTTAACACTGGTTTTATCAGGTAGCAAGGTTTCAAGTTGCGTTATACCATCCTCGATAGTTTTTCCGTAGTCTATTCTGATTTTTGGAACTTTGACCGAGTTAATTGAGTTTCTCAGCGCACCTATTCCATATTTTTGAGTAGCAATAGTTTTAGTTAATGTAACTCCCAGAGTTTCCTGGAGCTTATCAGTATCTATAGACATCCCCCTGTCCAGTGTCTCGTCCCACATATTCAAACCAATCGAAATAGGTAGTCCCATTTCGGCTAGTTGAGTTGTAATTAGTAATCCTCTATGAATATTTTTAGAATCGAGTATCTGGAGGACCTTTTTTTCTTCGTCTCTTAGAAGAATGTCACGTGCGACCCTCTCGTCCTCTGAATGTGAAATCAGGCTGTTTGCTCCCGGAGTGTCAACCACCTCTATAGTGTCGTTAGAACCGGCATACATACCTTTGGTTACTTCGACAGTTGTTCCAGGGTAATTTGATACTGTTACGTATTTACCGGTAAACAAACCAAACAGTACGCTTTTACCTACATTTGGATTACCTACCAGTGCAATTCGATAATCTATGTTTTTCGAATCAGATTCTTTATTTTTTGTTTCGTGCATTTTACAGTCATTACGTAAGTATAAATATTTGAGTATGATACAAGGCTTCGATATTATCTTAAATGAGTCTCAGTTTCAACCAAAATTATAAAGAAAAGGCGTTGAGGTCAATTTTTTAATTTATAAGTTAGGCAAACCTATAGAAGCTGAGTTGACCTGCTCCCCAAAAACTGATCCAGTTGTAAAGTTAGTATAAAGCTATATAATTGGATTAAGAAAGGGGGAAAACATGTCACAAAAGCGATACAAGTCTGAAGAAATAATCCATAAGCTTCGAGTTGCAGAAGTAGAA
>JASMMK010000032.1 GCA_030748215.1 Candidatus Scalindua sp. | reverse complement strand
TTTTCCTTTGGATTTCTTTTTAACTTCTTCTTTAACCTCTTCTATATTTGCTTCTTTCATTAATAGATTAAGTGTTTTAGCCTCTCTCAACTGATGTCGCAAGTTTGACATACTATTCATCTTCTCTAGTTGTTTTTTCATCCCAGCTGCATCCATGCCATACATACCTGCCATCTCGCTAATTCTCCGATTGACATCATCTTCCGTAACAAATATTCTCTCTTTCTCTGCAATATGTTCAAGCACAAGTGACATCTTGAAATCCCTGACAACCGATTCTTCTGAAGCGCTCTTCATATCTTCCGTATGCTTTTCTATCTCCTCCTGCGGAGTACCTTTATTTACCAGATCATGCTGATATTTGTGAAGCCTCTCGTTCGTATGATGTTTAATCATGTCTTCCGGCATTTCAAAATCAGCCATCTCTAAGAGCTTACTGGAGATTTGCTCCTGCATTTCACCTTCTGCCATTCTTTTCTTTTCCATCTCCAGCCTCTGCGACATAAACTCCTTTAATTCACCAAGTGAATCGTAACCAACCTGCTTCGCCAGTTCATCATCTATTTTAGGGCTTTTTGGCCTTTTAATCTCTTTTATTGATATTTCCATTTTGGCAGACTTGCCTCTGTGCTGTTCTACGGAAAAGTTATCTCCCAATTCTACATCCACAGAAACCTTGTCTCCTAATTTCGTGCCTACAAAGCTACCTTTCAGATCCGGAATATTAATATCAGCAACCTGAACACCAGAAACCATCACTTCCATCTCTTGATCCGACCAAACAGCCTCGCCATTAATGCCAACTTCACAATCACATATAATAAAGTCCTCTGCTTTTACTTTACCGGTCTTAACAACTGTTAATTGAGCCTTCTGTTTGCTTATAGTCTCTAATGCTTTATCTATATCTTCATCAGTAACCGTCACTGGCTTACTCTTTAACTGCATTCCCTTATAATCTCCCAACTCAAATGTCGGTAAGACCTCCAGGGTAATTTCAAACTTTAACGGTTTCCCCAATTCCAGGTCAATATCGCTTATCTCAGGATCACCTACGGGCGACAACTTGTTCTTTTCAATTGCCTGTTGGTATGAATCACTGACAACTGCCCGCTTGACATCGTCCATAATCTTGTCGCCATAGTTTTTCTCAAGAAGCTTCCTGGGGGCTTTCCCCTTCCTGAAACCAGGCACTTTGGCCATTCTGGAAACATCCCTTAGCTGTTTTTGCCACTCACCTTCAATTGCTTCCTTTGGTATCTCAATCTTTAGCAGTTTTTTGCATGGCCCAACTTCTTCTATTTCTATATTCATTGATTTTATTTTAAATATTTTTGCTATTTTACTTCTGTTTTCAGATAATTATAATGCCAAGATGGGCAGTGTATTTAACGAAATGGAGCGGGTGATGGGATTCGAACCCACGACATTCACGTTGGCAACGTGATGCTCTACCGCTGAGCTACACCCGCATTTTAACCAATTATAATTATCCAATATCGATTTACAATATATTTTTATTTGGTGCGAGAGGGGGGAGTCGAACCCCCACACCTTGCGGTACTAGATCCTAAGTCTAGCGCGTCTGCCAGTTCCGCCACCCTCGCTCTCAAGGTGTATTAATAATATACCTTCATTACCAGTCAAAAATGCCAAATCACCTGATAGCTAAATAATCAATGCACTTAGCAGGAATTTTGCAATTTTCCAGTTTAGTTTCAAGTACCATATTTTGCAATCTTTTTTATTATAAAGGTATTAGTACCTCTTGAAATTTATCTCAGAGAACTGAAATTTCCATAAAAACATCCGAAATCAACCTGACACTGCCTTTCACATGAAAACAGGCAATACATTCAGAGACAGGAAAATTAGATCAATCTAAAACCACTTGCGCTGTAAGTGTTTATATGATAGCATCTTCTCGGTTTCTAAAATTATGCAAGATAATTAATAAAGTGTGTCATTGAGACAAACACATTTCTAATATTTTCTTAATGCAGCACATTACTATTAGCACAGAAAGGACAAATTAATGAAAGGTATTGTACTCGCCGGTGGACTTGGCACCAGACTATTACCTTTAACAAAGATTACCAACAAGCATCTGCTGCCCATTTACGACAAGCCGATGATATACTATCCACTGCAAACGTTAATCAATGCAGGGATCGAGGATATCATGATTGTTACCGGTGGTAATAATGCAGGTGACTTTCTCCGGCTTTTGGGTAATGGAAAACAATTTGGACTGAAGGACATAAACTACACATATCAGGAAGGAGAAGGAGGAATAGCAGAAGCTCTGGATCTTGCAAAGAATTTCGCAGATGGTGAAAAAACTGTAATCATTCTGGGAGATAATATTATTGAAAAAAATATAACCAGAGAAAAAAAAGAATTTGAGAAGCAAAAGGAAGGCGCCAAGATATTAATAAAGAGGGTCTCAAATCCATCAAGCTTCGGAGTTCCGGAACTTGATGGAGAAAAAGTGACTGGTATTGAAGAAAAACCAAAACGACCTAAAACAGACTGTGCCGTCATAGGCATTTATATGTACGATAGCCATGTATTTGACATTATCAGCACGCTAGAAAGATCAGAGCGGGGAGAACTGGAAATCACCGATGTCAACAATGCCTACATAAAGAGTGGAACGATGACATGTTCGGTTTTAGATGGTTGGTGGATTGATGCAGGAAGCTCACCGGAAAACCTGGCAGAGGCGACACAGCTGGTTATCAAAACCGGCGCTAACAATCTGACCCAAACTACATAACACAGAACACCGATTTTCAAAGATAAAATGCTTTTTGGACTGAGCCTTAAAGCTTTGCAATCGGTGTTGATCTTTGTCGAAAGAGATATTTATGCGTATTATTTCAGGTAAAGCAAAAGGCGTACAACTTTCAGCATTAAGCAGTAAGAAGACCAGGCCGATATTAGATAGAGCCAAGGAATCCATGTTCAGTATTTTAGAGAACTCTCTACTGGACGGAGTCATTCTGGATCTGTTTGCAGGTACAGGTTCATTGGGAATAGAAGCCCTCAGTCGAGGTGCAAAAAGATGCTTATTTGTTGAGAACAGTACAAATGCCATCAAGGTGATTAAAAAGAATCTCCGTAATGCAAATCTTCTAAAGAGAACGGTAGTTTTAAAAATAAACGCATTCAGATTATTAAACTTTATTAAAAACAAAGATATTAAGTTCGACATTATTATAGTTGCTCCTCCGTACAAATTATTAGATATAGATTGCGGGGACCGAAAAAGAATTTTTTCGCTCATGGAAGCGTTTGTTACCAAACAAATCATTAACGAGAAAGGAACCATTGTCCTTCAACATCATAAAAAGCAGAAGATAGTTCAGGAATGTTTCAAACAATTGAAGATAATTGACGAACGGCAGTACAGCAACACTCAACTTACTTTCCTGAAAGGAAACGTGGCCGCAACCAAGCCGGAAGAGTCTTAAGTGAACTAATGGTGCCCAAAACTATAAAAACTCTCTCTGCTTTAGACCTCTTCAAAACTTCTACCCAACAGGGAGGAAAACCAATCCCACTTGATATTGGATGACACTTACAATGAATGCAAATATGAACAGTCATAAAAAAAATATAATAAATCTGAAAGCCTATGCGAAGGTAAATCTTTTCCTGGAGATCCTGGGCAAGAGAGATGATGGCTATCACGAAATTGAAACCATAATGCAGGAAATAGACCTTGCAGACAATCTTCAGTTTGAAGAGACCCAGGAAGGAGTAAAGCTTGAGTGCAACAACAAGAACATTCCTATAAACCAGGATAACCTGGTGTGCAAAGCTGCAAATCTCATCCTGAATGAGTGCGGTATCAAAAAGGGAGTGTTAATAAACTTAGAAAAAAATATACCTGTGGGAGCCGGCTTAGGTGGAGGGAGTAGTGATGCGGCTGCAACTCTGAAGGCATTAAATTCACTCTGGAGAGTCGGGCTTAACGATGGAGAGCTGATAGAATTTGCAGCAAAGCTTGGATCAGATATTCCGTTCTTTATAAACGGTAAAACCTCATTATGCCGTGGAAGAGGAGAGGTGATTTCGCCAGTTGAAGTAGGGACTAGAATGGATTATCTCATCTTGTTTCCGCGTGTCCATATCAGCACAGAAACGATATACAAAAACCTCAAAATTGACTTGACAAAAAAAAGAAAAGATGTTAGTTTTTTTTTGGGTGCACTGAAATATTCTGAGGTTACAGGCATCTCCAAGTTGCTGTTTAATCGCTTGGAAGAAGTAATTTTTGCAACATACCCTGATTTGCTACAGGTCAAGAGTTCATTGGGAACTTTTGGTTTTTGTGGTTTGTCAATTTCTGGCAGCGGATCAGCCTTCTTCGGTCTATGCAATGATAGACATCAGGCAGAAGTTATTAAAAACAAAGTTGAGTCAAGCAGAATGGGAAAAGTATTTGTGGCGACAAATGTTATAACACCATAGACAACGAGATCGGAAGGAGGAGTTATTACTGTGAATATTACTGAAGTCAGAGTGAAGCTTACCGAGGCAAAAAAAAATCGTTTACAGGCTTTCTGCAGTATAACAATTGATAATGACTTTGTAGTAAGAGATTTGAAAATTATTGAAGGGTACAAAGGGGCTTTTGTTGCAATGCCCAGCAGAAAGCTTGCAGATAAATGCCCTAAATGTAATACCAAAAACCATCTCCGTTCACGCTTCTGTAATGACTGTGGAAATAAGCTCGATGACAAACGCGCATTAGGTGAGTCTGGAGACGAATCAAAAGGGAAATTTAAATTGTATGCGGACACTGCTCATCCAATTAATTCAAAATGCCGTGATGAAATTGAGCAGAAGGTGCTTGCTGCGTACAAAGCAGAAGCTGAAAAAGCGAAACAGCCAGGCTATAAACCTCCTGCAATGGATGTACCTGACCTAGACTATGATGAGGATAACACAAACAGTTAATGGATAGTATCACCCATCGTAAAGGGACGTATGAAACATTCCTTTATAGCAATTCAATTGACCGACCAGAAATTGAAATCATCTTAGTCTCTCGCTATATTTATCTCAAGATAATATTCTGAACTTATCGGCATACTGGTTATTTCGCATTAGTATAAGGCGATAAGTTCAATACTAAATAATAAATCATTTAAATCTCCAGCAAACTGGGTTTAAAAAATGCACAAGACTGGTTCACAAATATTAATTGATGCCTTAAAAAAAGAAGATGTGGAATATATTTTTGGCCTGCCTGGCGGTGTCATTATACCACTTTTCGATACGTTGTTTGATGAGACTGATATAAACTTCATACTGACTCGTCACGAACAGGCAGCAGGACACGCAGCCGATGGGTATGCCAGAGCTACAGGAAAAGTAGGCGTATGCATCGTTACATCCGGTCCCGGCGCAACCAATTTGACAACCGCTATTGCTACGGCCTACATGGATTCCATACCAATGGTTGCCATAACTGGCCAGGTCAAGACGCACCTTATAGGCAGTGATGCTTTCCAGGAAGCTGACGTAACAGGCATCACACGTCCTATTTCAAAACATAATTACCTGGTTAAAGATATAAAAGACCTGGGAACGATAGTTAAAGAAGCGTTTCATATCGCATCTACCGGCAGGCCGGGCCCTGTTGTTATAGATCTTCCTGTAGATGTAACAACTGATACATGGGCTGGAGATACTCCTGACACTGTAAACCTGCCAGGATACAAACCATCATTCGAGGGCAATATACGACAGATAAAATTAGCAGCTGATGCAATAAACAGATCAAAAAGGCCTGTGATTTATGCAGGTGGCGGAGTTATATCTTCAAATAGTTCAGAACAGCTTATTGAACTTGCGGAGAAAGCGAATTTACCGGTAAACACTACTCTGTTGGCACTGGGGGTATTTCCTGAAGACAACGAAAAGGCACTGGGCATGCTGGGCATGCATGGAACAGTTCCCGCTAACTATGCTGTTCACGAATCAGATTTATTGATAGCAATTGGAGCAAGGTTTGATGACAGGATCACGGGTAAGATAGATGCGTTTGCTTCCCAGGCACAGATTATTCATATTGATATAGACCCAACTTCTATTAGTAAGAATATCAAGGTACATATCCCGGTAGTTGGTGATGCTAAAAACATTCTTACTGAACTGATAAAACATGTAAGCCATGTTGAAAGAAAAGAGTGGTTTGAAAAAATTGCGGATTGGAAAAAGAGATATTCCTCGCTTTATGACAACACAAGTGACGTTGTAAAACCTCAATATGTAGTTGAACAAATCTGTGAAGTCACCAAGGGCGAAGCAATTGTCACTACTGAAGTCGGGCAAAACCAGATGTGGGCTGCTCAGTATTATACGTATACAAATCCCAGAAGTTTTTTATCTTCCGGTGGTTTAGGCACTATGGGATTCGGCTTCCCTGCTGCAATAGGCGCTCAACTTGGATGCCCGGACAAAATTGTTATTGCCATTGCAGGTGATGGTAGTTTTCAAATGAATATTCAGGAACTTAGTACCGCCGTTAAATATAATCTACCAGTTAAGGTTGCCATCCTGAACAATGGTTTCCTTGGTATGGTAAGGCAGTGGCAAGAGCTGTTTTATGATAAAAGATATGCTCACACCTTACTCGACGGCAATCCTGACTTTGTCAAGGTAGCACAAGCATATGGTGCAGATGGATTTCTGGTCACAGAAAAGAAAGATGTCAGACCCATTATTGAAAAAGCAATTTCAATAAATGGTCCTGTCGTTATAGATTTTAGAGTAGACCCTGAAGAAAATGTATTTCCAATGATTCCAGCGGGGCAAGCCGTAACTCAAACCAAGGGAGTTGAATTAATCTGAAGAATGGCAAACGCATTTGCCATTCTTCAGAAAACTACATTTCATATATCAAACCATAATTATTTAAATGTCTCTTTATTGATATTTCCACTAAAAGGATCGTAAAGTAAGTTATGAATCGATTTTTTGTTCCATTCCATGCCGGTTTGAAAAACTTGTGGGTAGATAGTTCTGAAAGCCACCACATTATACACGTTAAAAGATTGAAAATCGGCGATAATATTATCGTGTTTAACGGGACGGGAGATGAATTTGAAGCGGAAATAGAAGACATTGAAGACAACAGAGTTAAAGTTAGGATAAATCAGCAGAGAACTATCAGTAAAGAAAATTTAGTCGGGATCGACATAGCCTTTGCTATTCCCAAGGGAAAACGTTCTCACCTCCTGATCCAGAAATGTACTGAATTGGGAGCACACAAACTAATACCAATAAATTATGCACGAAGTGTAGTAAAGCTTAAGGACGACTGCTCCGTGAAAATCGAAAAATGGCAGAAAATTGTGATTGAAGCATCAAAACAGTGCGGTCGTAACTCTATTACAGAAATTAGCAATGTTGTTGATTTCGACAAGATGCTTAATACTGTAGACAGTTATGACCTCCCCCTCTTCGCCTGTAGCCAATCTGATTCAGGTAATCTGAAAAATACGTTGCAAGAACACCCAAAACCAAATAACATATTAAGCTTTATAGGTCCGGAAGGTGGATTCACATCGAATGAGATAGAAATGGCAGAAAAAGCCGGTTGCAAGTTTGTCAGCCTGGGAAGTCAAATTCTTCGGATAGAAACGGCCGCAATTGCTGTCTCTGCAATTCTTTCATATCACTATTCGACCTAGTTTTTCTAACATTTTAAAATACTATTATGTTATATGCAGTAATCATGGCAGGTGGCTCTGGCACCAGGTTTTGGCCCTGGAGTAGAAAAGAAACTCCCAAACAGCTCTTAAAGATCACAGGACAAGAGACTATGATCAAACAGGCTGTTGATCGTATTATTGGCGAAATCCCCTCAGAAAATATTTATGTTGTAACGACGTCTACTCTGGCAAAGAATATTGAAAAAGAGCTGTCTCAAATACCTGCAAAAAATATTATATCAGAGCCTTTTGGCAGAAACACGGCCGCATGTATTGGCCTTGCGGCAGCCATAATTTCAAAGAGAGATTCCAATGCTGTCATGGCCGTAATGACGGCAGACCATATAATTGAACCTCCTGAACTTTTTATAAAAGCGTTAAAATGTGCGGAAGAACTCGCTACTGAAAAGAGTGCCCTTGTTACGTTCGGAATTAAACCAACAGAACCATCGTCAAATTACGGCTATATACAAAGAAGCGAAGATGCAATTCATCTTCAAAGCTTTCCGGTTTACGATGTAAAATGTTTTACTGAAAAACCGGATCGTATTACTGCAGAAAACTTCTTGAAGAGTGGCTCATATTACTGGAACAGTGGTATGTTTGTCTGGTCGGTAAATACGATATTAGAAAATATAAAAACTCTTATGCCAGACTTGTCTCAGGGCCTTGAAAGAATCGGAAAATCGCTGGACACTCCTGATGAGCCAAACGTGATTAGCCATGAATACAAAAAATTTGAAAATCTTTCAATAGATTATGGCATAATGGAAAAAGCATCAAATGTAAAAATAATTGAAGCCGATTTTACCTGGGATGATGTTGGTTCCTGGCTTGCTGTTGAAAGATTAAACAAATCTGATAAAAACAGTAATACAATATTGGGCAAACATTGTGGATTTGACACACATGGAAATATAATTATTGGTGATAATAAACGCCTGATAACAACAATCAATGTGTCTGATATGATTATAGTGAATACAAAAGATGTTACTATGGTTTGCAACAAAAACAGTGCTGAAGATATAAAAAAACTAACAGAGCTCTTAAAAGAAAAGGGTTATAGCGGTTATTTATGATTTGTCACAACCTCAAAAATTGACATAAAAAACAATTTATAAAATGCAACAAATCGGTTATTATAAAGCCGTTTTTACAGTAAATAATTTTTTCTTTTCATTTAGGGTAGCTGCAACAAAAATGTGTTATGGAAATCAATAGAAATACAATAATAAAAGACCTGGTTAAGAAATATCCTCAAACCATGGCAGTCTTCAGAAAATACAACCTTGTCGTGGCTGGAGGTGTAAGGGGGCCAAATGAACCCCTGGCTTTTTTTTCAAAAGCACATGAAGTGGATTACGACGAAATTGCTGAGGAATTGAAAGTTGCTATAGAAAAAGGTGTAGATGAAAACGCTGAAGAAGTGAAGTTGGTCGAAGACAAGGTATACTCTAAATTTTTCAAAACAGCTATTTTAATGGCATTGACGATAGGGGTTGCGGTTGGCGCTATCATACTAACCTATATTGGATCAAAACATGATTTCCATTCTGCAGTTCATTCTCTGGTACAGACACATGGTCATGCTCAACTGTTTGGATGGGTAGGCCTTTGCATAATCGGTTTTGCATACTATATAGTCCCCCGAGTTAAGAACGTCGAACTCAAATACCGTGAATTGACAACCGTATGCTTCTACCTCATGGTAACAGGAACTGTTTTAAGAATACTCGTTCAACCTTACGCCAATAAAATAACGAGCTTCCTCCTGCCAGTCTCCGGTCTACTGGAATTCCTGGCAGTTGCGATATTTGCGTTTATTATCTTCAGTACCGTCCTTGCGAGCAAAGAGAAGAGAGAAGCATACGATAAATTTATCATGGCAGGGGTATTATGGTTTCTGCTGTGCAGTGTAGCGAACCTGCTTATGGATGGATATATGCTTATAGCAGGTACAAACGATATTCCGAAAACAGTTTACAGCCCTTTTGTACATGTATTTCTACTGGGATTTGTTTTCATGTTTATATTTGCCGTAAACATCAGGACAGTGTACGCCTTCCTTGATGTCGGCACGGCCAGAATTGGCGCTATAAATACAACATTCTGGCTCTTAAATCTAACCATACCTTTCTATTTCATTTCTCACTCTTTAAGTTACAAGTTTCCTTTTTTGATACCGATCTCGAATCTTACAGTTTATTTAGTCGCATTCAGCATTTTACTGTTTGTCTATGGTATCAGAATCTTTGAAAAGTCCACACAGGAACTTGATGATGTAGTAATGGATAGAAGCTATTCAAAAACTATCAGGACTGCTTATGCCTGGTTAATTATTGGCGTGCTTATTCTTGGGGCGAAACCCCTCTTTGCAACATTTTCAGAAGCACAGTATTTATTCCATGGCGCAGCAAATCATGCCCTGGCAGTTGGCTTTATAACTTTTATGATAATAGGATACGCATCAAAGATGGTTCCCACTTTTAAGGGCGTAGATATGCATAGCATTAAACTTGCGAATCTTTCCTTTTATCTTATAAACATTGGATGTTTTCTCCGGGTATATTCTCAGATAATGATCGGTCTCTCACGTTCGGAAGATTTTTACTACTCTCTAATTGGATTTTCAGGCTGGATTGAACTGACAGCAATCGGTATCTTCGGGTACAACGTATGGAAAACAATGAACGCGGAAGACGAGGATAAAGAAGAACCGGAAGAAAAATTAACGAAAATAACAGCAGAAACAAATATTGCACTTGCAATTGAACAGTATCCTGAGATACTGGAGGTATTCTTGGAATTTGGATTTAAACAACTTGCCAGCCCTGCGGCAAGAAAGACGGTAGCAAAAATGTTTACGATTAAACAAGCGACAAAGATACATCCTGTTGAAATAGATATCCTTCTTAAAGCTTTAAATGAAAGAATTAAATAATTATGAATATACTAAAAAAAACCATAATACTTGTAGTAATTAGTTTTTTGCTTTCCTATTCTTGTTTTGCACAAACCGATGCAGAGCATTCACAAGAAGAAGAACAATCACAAACTGCTAAAGACCATTTTGAAAGAGGAGATAGATTTCTTGCCAGGAAACTCATTCCGGATGCAATAGTTGAATTTAAAAAAGCCATACCACTACTGAAAGAAGACGAAAGTCAACTGAAAGCTGAAATATTTGCGTCACTGGCAAATGCATATAACTGGAAGGGAACACACAAAGCCGCAATTACTGCCTGCAATAAAGCGCTGGAAATCAATCCTGACATTGCCAATGCGCATTATAATCTGGGTTTTGCTTATAGAGAAGAGGGAAACAGAAAGCTGGCAGAGAAAGAATTTGCGCTCTATGAAAAACTATTGAAGCGAGAGGGTGAATACATCGAAATACCGGATAAACCATCCTCAGAGGATATTGAAAAATTAGTTACACTTGGTGACAACTATTTTAAAGAAGGCAAGCTTGACGAAGCTATTGCCGAATACAAAAAAGCCCTCGATATTAAACCCCGTGATGACATTCTTAATAAACTTGGACAGGTTCATCAACAAAAAAGAGCTGCAGGTAAACCGGAAGGAACATCTAAAAGCGAAAAAGCTTCAGATAAGATGGCAAACATGACAAAGACCGACAAGGCAACAAAGGATGCTTCAATAGAAGAGCTTTTGAAAAAAGGATCAACATTTTATGATGCAGGCGAGATTGATAAAGCAATTGACGCATATAAAGAAATACTTAAAATCGATTCTAAGGAATCGGAGGCTCATTATAATCTTGGCAATGCCTATGCGGATAAGGAAATGTTTAGCGATGCCATAATAATGTATAAAAAAGCGGTAGAAAATAATCCCAAATTTGTAGATGCATATTTAAATCTTAGTACGCTGTATTTAGATATGGATTTAATCGAAGAGGCAATCTCTTTATGTAGACAAGCCATAAACTCTAATTCAAATGATCCATTTTTATGTTTCTATCTTGGAGAAGCATACGCTATGAATCTGCAATACAAAGAGGCAATTACAGAATATAAAAAAGCCATGTCCATTAATCCTATGGATCCGGAAACACAATATCGGCTGGCCGAGTCTTATTATGAAATAGAACAGTTTGACATGGCATTGGAACACGTAAAAAAAGCCGAGAAGCTTGGATATCCCATCAACCCGGAATTCATATCCGATTTGAAGGATAAAGCTGGTACTGAATAATTAGTGCCCTAATATAATCAATGAGAATGTCAACAGGCGTGTCCTTTGGCAGATGAAAATCTCTCAGATCATAAAGCTACACAGACAAGCGAATTCACCCGTAAATTGCTATACTTACATACTCCACCCTAAACGTTTCTTTATTTCCATAACCAGACTGAAAACTGCCGGGATCAGGAGCAGCGTAAAGATTGTAGAAACGATAAGGCCACCTAATACAACACTGCCAAGGCCGCGATAAAGTTCACTTCCAGCACCCGGGAATATAACAAGAGGCATCATACCAAAAACAGTTGTTGTCACACTCATAAATATTGGACGGATACGTGTCCTCACACTCTCTATAAGTGCCGGATGTGATCCCATCTTCTCTTCCCGCATATTATTAAGAGCCTGGTGCACTATCAGGATAGCATTGTTTATCACCGTCCCTATTAAGATAACGAATCCGAGCATGGTAAGCACGTCCATCACCTGCAACGTAAATATGTTCAGGGTTGCAAGGCCTACGAAACCTCCAACGGCTGCCAGAGGAACGCTACACATTATGACTAACGGGTAGAGGAATGACTCAAAGAGAGCAGCCATTAACAGATAAGCAATCCCAATAGCCAGAATGAGATTCCACTGTAACGCCCTGCGTGCCTCCTGAAGCTTATCGGCAGTACCTGCCAGATTAGCCTTATAAAGACCTCCCAGTAAACCCTTCTCAACCATTGGTGCAAGTATTTTTGTATCAATTACGCCAAGTGCTCTTTCCAGCGGCATTGTGCGCGGAGGTATAACCTGTATTACAATAGAACGTTCCCTCTCGATATGATCTATCTCTTCCGGACCTACTCCCAGCTGTATATCCGCCACTGTGCTCAACGGCACATAATCACCTGATGGAGTAAAAATGAATATCTGCTCCAGATCCTGAGTTCGTTCGATATATTTTCTCTGCCCAAAGATTACAAGATCTATTTTATCACCTTCGTGCCAGTAATCACCGGCAAAAGCTCCATCCACAAGAGTATCAATAATATATCCTATATCAGCAGATGTCAGTCCCAGCTCAGTCGCATGTTCCAATCGAGGCCGAACCTGTAATTCCGGACTCCCAAGCTCAAGGCTGGGCACTGGACGTGCCTGTGTACCGGGAGGAAACACCTGTATTACCTGACCAAACACCTGTGCCCCATAATATACCAGACGATTCAAGTCAGGCCCGGAAAGCTCAATATCTATTGTACGACCACCACTCAACCCACGTTCGAACAGACTTGACTGCTGTACTATAGTTATCATGCCAGGAATCTTCCCACAGATCCGTCTGAGAACAGGGATAAGTTCTGCAACCCTTTCGGGTTCAGCCGATATCATACCCATGAAGACAGATCTCCCGCGAGAAACATAAAACCCATGCTTGATAGGAGGTCCGTCCAACATTTCAGCCTCCTTTGTTCCCACTTTAGCAATCCAATAAGGGCTTAGTTCCTTCTCCAGAGTCAACCCGATAGCCCTCTGCTCTTCCAGGCTATAACCCGGTGGAGGAAGCATAATTGCCAGAATCAGGTTACGATTCCCTTCTGGCAGATACTCCATTTCCGGAATCATCCACCAGGTAAGGAATATTGAAATAAAAACTAATGCAAAAATCGTTACTAAACGCCTTCTTAATGTGTTCGTTAAATAATCTACAACGCCTACAATCTTATCAGTTAAATTGCGTCCAAATAAAACCAGCCGGTTACTGCTTCCCACTGATTTTGTACCCCCGACGCTATCGTCAGTTCCACTCTTCTTTCCTCGTGAGAGAATCCTTGCAGCAGTTGTCGGTATTACCGTAATAGCAACAATGAGTGATAAGCCCACAGCAAAGCTTATAGCCAGCGCTATATCTCTGAACAGCTGTCCAACCTCTTGCTCAACGAGAATTACGGGTACAAATACTCCAATGGTAGTCAGCGTAGAAGCCAATACGGCTCCCCATACCTCTGCAGTTCCTTTGTAGGCAGCCTCAAATGGATCTTCACCGGACTGCCAGTGACGAAATATGTTTTCCAGTACTACAATAGCACTGTCAACCACCATCCCGACAGCAAAAGCTATCCCTGCCAGACTGACCACATTAAGCGTTCGTCCCAGGAGTGTTACCATGAGAAAGGTGCCTATTGCACTGATCGGTATAGCCAGGCCAATTACAAGTGTACTACGCCAGTTTCTGAGAAATAAAATGAGTACCATAATCGCCAGGAGACCACCAACAACAACATTCTGTCTCACCAAGCCTATTGATGATTCTATATATTCCGTCTCATCATAAACCTGTTCCAGCGTCAGCCCCCTGTCTATCAGCAGGTTTTCATTTAACTCACTGCACGCCTCTCGCAGCCCCTCCATGACAGTCAGGACGTTAGCTCCCACCTCTCTCTGTGCATTTATAGCAACGGACTTCTCATTCTTCTGCCTGACAAATGCTTCGAGCTTCTTGTATCCAAGCCGTACTTCCGCTATGTCCCTGACATAGACAGGGATATCATCCCGCTTTGTAATTACCAGATTCTCTATTTCTTCTACAGACTTAAATTGTCCCAGGGTCCTTACGACAAACCTGTTCTTACCCTCATCTATGTCACCTCCACTTATATTTGAATTCGTAGAGGTCAGAGCCCTGCGTACGTCTAAAATCGTCAATTGGGTACTGGCCAATGCATGCGGGTCTATTACAACCTGCATCTCTCTCTCAGCACCGCCATATATGTTACTGTTTGCAACCCCGGGTACCCTCTCAAATCTTGATTCAATATGATCTTCTGCAAAATCTCGCAACTCATTAATATCAACATCGTTTCCGGGAAGTGTTCGTAACGTAAACCATGCAATAGGACGATCACCGGTATTTACTGTTTTTATAACCGGCTCATCCACATTCTCAGGATACTCCCGTACCTGATTCAGCTTATTTGCAACATCCAGAAGGGCAGCGGCTTTATCCACCCCAACCACAAATTCCAGTAAAATTTGACCGCGGCCATTGAAGCTCTTTGAGGTCATTTTTCTCAGGTTTTCAACACTTTTCAGCATCTCTTCCTGTTCGTGTATTATCTCCTGCTCTACCTCTTCCGGACTTGCCCCGATCCATCGGGTTTCTACTGTTATCTGTGGTCTTTCTACATCAGGGACGAGTTGGACAGGGATTCGAAACAGGGCAAGAAAGCCAAATAGCAGCACAAATATTGACCCCACTGCCACCTTAACTGGATTCTTTGTTGAATATTCTATAATCTTCATAGATCCTCTAGAACACTGATTTTACAGATACATACAGATAAAAGAATTTCTTTAAATCGTAAATCTAAAATCATCAATCGTCAATCGTAAGGGGATCCATCCTTCCGGTTACCTGTATGTCTTGTGCATTGCGCACACGCTCATTACCCCTTACAATCACATCGATACCCGGCTTGACATCACCAATAATCTGGATTAGATTTTTGTGAGCAATACCGGTCTGAACTGGCACTTCTGTTACCTTTCCATCCACAGCTAGATAGATGAACTCCCCTCCTCCACGCCTCACTATACCTTCCTTCAGAATCATTGTTGCAGATAACAAGGCTCCCATTTCAAATGTTGCCTCTGCAAACATACCACTTTTAATCACCTCATCTTTATTATCTATTCTGATAAAAACCGGAAATGTTCTGGCACGTTTATCTGCCTGAGGTACTATGTGAACTATGTGGCCGGTTCTTGTTATACTTCCAAGTGCCGGAAAGCGGACTTCACTCTCATCACCAACATTCAGGTCTTGAATATACTTTTCCGGAACCGGAACCCTGATTTTTACATAGTCCAATTGCAACATGGAAATAACACTGTCTCCCTTTTTAAGCCATTGACCTACTTCTGTACTTTCTTCTGTAATCCTGCCATCAAATGGCGCTGTAACTGTGCACTTTCCAATATTATCCTCAGCAGCTTCTACCACTGCCTCCTGTGCTACCAACTTAGTTTCAAATTCGTCAAGTTCCTGATGTGAGATTGTTTTACCCTCATAAAGTTCTTTGGCTCGCTGATATTTAATACGAGCGAGATGTTCGTCTGCCTTTGCACCTTTAAGCTGTATTTCCAGGGTTGTTGTTCTGAGTTTCGCCAATTCCTGCCCTTTTTCTACATAATCACCTTTTTTTACAGGAAATTCCACTACCAACCCCTCTATAGCACAGGCAACAATACTTTCCCTGAGAGGAAAAACTGTACCCACCATTCTAACCGGTTGCCGCACATCCATCTGAACAACACGTGATACAACCACAGGGGCTTTGTGCATCTGCCCCTGTGCCAGGCTCCTGCCAGACATAACGAACAAAGCAATTGTTAGAAAGATCACTATTCCAGAACACAGTAACAGATAGCCCTCTTTCATATTACGACTACACAGAATTTTCTGTCCCGAATTGTCCATTCAGATTCTCCCTTATTTTTTTCAAAAGCTTCTGCAAGTTTGCAACATCTTTCGATGATATTCCTTTAACTGCTTCATCCCTTACTCCATGAGCACATTCAGTCATCTTCTTCCATACGCCTTCTACCTTCTTTGTTGGTGAGATCAATTTTTGCCGACGGTCATGCGGAGAGAGCTTCCGCTTTATCCAACCCCTTTTCTCCATCCTGTCAAGTAACCTCACCAATGTCGGACCCTCTACACCTATCAGTTCGGCCAGTTTAACCTGTGAGATTTCTCCCTGCAGAGCCAGACCTGCAAGGACCTGCCATTGGGAAAATGTGATCCCGTAGTGCTCCAATTCAGTATCTAAAGCCTTCCTCAAGGCTCGATTTGCCATTGCAATGGAGTAACCAATGCTTTCCTTAAAATCGTATTCTAACATATAGATAGTCTGCTATTTAATAGTAGCCTATTATTTTAACTGGTTAAAATCAGGAATCAAGACATAAATAGTTTTTGAAGACGGGAGAGAGGAAAAATATAAGTAATAAATGATGAAACGAACTAGGATATGAATATGAGGCAGTCTTAAAATAAAAAAGGGAGCTTGTGTTTAAAAAACGCAAGCTCCCTTTATGATAAAAATTTCAACTATTTTTAAAGCTACGAACCATCGTGTATTATATAGGTGTCGGTACCGGCTGTTGAATCATCCGTAAAAATGTTATCTCTCGTAGTGCCATCACTAGAGTACCAACCTGCAAGTGGAGAGCTAACAAATTCAACATGGCCATCGACATAAACTACATTTTGACCTCTGGCGTTGTGGTTATCCGAACTCTGTGTTGTATCAGCTGGTGGCCGGTCTGCCAGAAGTGCAACATCAGCATCGTCTGATTTGTGAGTGCTTTTAGTCATCATAATCGCTGTTCCACTCTATTTTGATATCCATCTTCACAGCGTATTCGATCTGAGCAAGATTACAATCCTTTATGTTTTGACCTTTGCCATACTGGCGGTCTGGTCCATAAAG
>JASMMK010000031.1 GCA_030748215.1 Candidatus Scalindua sp. | reverse complement strand
TGGATATCCGTTTACACTAACCAGATCGTTAATGAGATTTTCCAGCTCATCATACGGTGATTGATCCATGTCTATTTAACCGCCTTCATTCTAAGTCCCTTTTATAATTTCCAATAGTAATTCTTGATCTTTTGTCCCATCAATTTCCTTCTCTCTTGCAGGAACTCATCATAGTGCTCTATATTTTTATTTTCCATTTCATCAGGCACACAGTGTGTTTTGAAATTTTCTCTCATTTCATCTATATCTGTAATTGCACCAAAAGCTGTTGAGCCGTTGTTACAGTGATCTATTAGTTTTGAGAAATATTCAGAAGGCGCTTTGTCTCCAATTGCAATATTTATCTCACTTTGCATCATGACATAGTTTGCTATTTGGTTATATCTGCCTCTCGTCAGGCCATTAGTCTTGAGGTAGTTTTTAGGAAAGAGATGATGAACATCACCTCGATGAGTAATAAGATCTCGAACTGTTATTTCTTTTGATAAGAAACCCTTATCATTTTCATGCACCTGAGAAGCTAGATAAACCTTAAAATAAGGACTACTCGCAACTGATGTATTCATCTGTTGTGGCAAACCTGCACCCCAGAATGCATCAGATAATACAGCATTCTCAATATTTTCAAGATATTCTGAAACACCAATTTCTCCAATCTGTTTAATATCAAAGTCAAATGATGATTCAGGAGAAGCAGAATATCGGCCTGTTAGAACAGACATTACAAACCATTTGCGAACATTAGTTTCGATTTTAGCTGGTTCGACTTTATTAGCCCTCTGAACTAGATATACTATGTATGCAAAATTAATAGCATTTTGAGAGCGAATCATGCTTGATTCCACAAAACCCGCAGAACGGAGAATCATAACGAACCGTTTAAAGTTTGTTTCATTCATAAACTTGAAAAGCCCTTCTTCAAGCTGTTTAAATGATTGTTCTGCAATAGTCTCCTCATAAGCTCTAGTTTCAAAATTTCTACCTGACAAAAGAGCTACTAAATCCTGAAGGCGACCACGCTTAAATTCAGAAGTAAATGCTACACGTAACATATCTGTATAAGAGGGATCATATAGATCGTCATTTTCTGTCTTTAACCATGCCATCTTTTGAAAGTATTCTGTGGAAGAAAACTCCTTATCTACATCGGCAAGTTGCTGATAGAATTCTGGTGCAATAGCTAAATGGCAAAAATAGTCAATGCATTTCCTAATTTTATTGCCATTGTATGTCTCATTAGCTGCAATCTTTGACATGGCAAAATCAGCCTGACTAAGAACTGCACCTTGGGAGTTTATCCTAATAAATATTTCTGTGACAGTCTCAATGTCTAAATCTGAATTTAACTCAATAAGCCCAATATGGTTATTAACAATGCCACGCAATAACTCAATGCTTTTAAAGATTTCGTCCTGAGTACAATCTTCGTTTTTCTCACAATATTCATTTACAACCTTTAGAATGCTAACATCTTGCGAAAGAATATCTGCGATATTAGCTATCCATGTTTTATCTTTCTTTATGGCTGGATTAGTAACCTCAAATTTTCTCTCTTTCGGATTAAAGGCAATGGAAATATTGACTCTTTTATAGTCTTTGTTAATAACCCTTTCACCAAGCAATGATGCCATGAGTGCGGTTACTCTTTGTTGACCGTCAATTAATACTCTTTTGCCTTCTGATGAAGTTCCATCCTTAAGTTTTACTGATGGGTTTCGCCAGGCAATTAAGTAGCCTATCGGATAGCCCTCATACAATGAATCAATCAGATCTCGTACTTTCGTTGCATCCCAGACAAACGGACGCTGGATTTCAGGGATTGCAATTTCTCCAGACGTAATCCATGTAAGTAACGTTTGAATTGGATGCTGATTAACAGAGTATTGTTGAATTGACATCTAATTTCCTCTTTTTTACATATGAAAGGTTATAAAAATTAGGAATAGTGCTAACGGTTATAAGTGTGCATGAAAATCTCACTCGTATAAACAAGCAAGACTATCTTATTGAAGATATTTAAAATGTGGTAAAATGAATTACAATTACTGCTTATTGCCCGTTATTATAAAAGAGAGGAGTTGTTTTGCAATATAAAACATTATGCAGGGAAGATGATAAAATAACCATCATCTGATAGTCTTGTGTCTGTGTGAAATGATAATTCGGTAGATTGTGTAGATATAGCGGTATGATAAGTAACCCCTACTGGCAGAATCTAAAATCAAACAATACCTTCATCAAATCTCAAGGGATTGCACAAAGAAGCTGATTGATTGTGTTGAACAGTTTAACAAAGGTGAGATAGACGCTAATACTACTTTACTTCCCATGCAGCATATTTGTCACCCTCCTTGGTTTTGCCCTATGGGATATGATTTGTGTGGTACTAAGTACTTATTCTATTACTTGCATACAAACGCAAAGCTCATCAATTGCAATTAGCTGTCAGCAGAAGTGATATGTTTGCTACTATTTATTGCCAGTTTTAGTACCTTTAACTCCATAAATAATTGATTTGCAGTTTCGATATATCTTTCTGCTTCTTCCTGTTCTATTGCGAAATCAGCGGCATGTGCTGCTCTTGCTCGTAGTTTTCTCATACCATCATAAGCAGAGGCTACAGTTGGAGGCAAAAGATCACGTTTAGCAAGCTGCCTTATCACCTTAACTCCAGCAATGTTTCCTCCAACAGAGATACCAGCCACATCGGCCACCTGTTTTGTAGCTAGTTCGATATCACGCCATGCTTCCATGATAGCAGCTCTTGGAGAAATTTCAGCAATCCGTAAAAAACGGTCATATGATGATAAAATTTGTTCATTCTCTAACAGTTTCTGTTTCTCATCTAATTTGTTTAACGAAAGTTTATCCAGATCATCCTCTATTTTATTTAAATTTGCATTAAAGTCTGCCGAAAAATCCTTGAATTTAAGAGAGGATAGCCTCTGAGCAGCTTTACGTAATTCATCTCGAAACATAATTGCCATGATAATAACAACCGCTGGCCAAATGATTACTTCAATTAGTTTTATTATATTATCCATGACTTTACTTATTTGAAAGCCAACAAGTAATTATATAGTTTCTGTCCCTACATCCCTGTAGAAATAAACTCAATTTATGAAAAACATATCCATCATCTGATGGGATATATACCTGTGAGGTATGACAATTTAATAGATTGTGTAAATTCTGATATGTATAATAAGAGATCAGAAACCAAAATCAATAGGAAAAGCTGGTACATTGAACAGGTAAAAAATTTATTAAATAAGAATTGTGGAATATTTACACATATCACATTTGTAGTACTTGCACTAGAGAGAACAATTGAAAGAAAAACTAACTGAACCGGAAATTAAACACAGAAGTAGAGAGATCATTATGTCATCTAGCGGTAACGTTACTCAAAGAGCCAGATACTCTAGGGTTGCATGTTATAAGCACCAAGTTCATCACTTATCAGACATCTCGCATAAACAGTTCTGGTCGGCGGAAGAACTTGCTGAGAGACTGAACGTAAATATAACTACGATTTACCGGTATATTAAAACTGGTAAGATCCTGGCAAATAAAGTCGGTAGAGAGTTTCAAATTACTGATTCTGAGTTTCATAAGTTTGAAAGTAAATGTAGTAAGTGGAGTTAGTACACTATATATGAAACTGAAAAGCAAATATACTTTCAATTGACAATTTCCCAAGTACCATTGAATCGAAATTGAGACGGCACCTATTTATTATAAGTCTAGTTTTTAGAAGAATCGAAACAATAGGGAATTTCTATATCATAGTTAGGCAGTCAAACTGGGAGATAGCTAAATGCGAATAATATCTTTTCTAAACCAAATAATATTCATTTGGGCAATACTTGCCGTTCTTATTGAAGGGTTCATTGATAGTTTTATGTCTGCAGTTCTACTATTTATTATCATGGCCGTTCTACGGAGTATTATGTCTTTATTATTAAGAACATCACTCAAGGCAGCATTCAACAAGACGTCAGCGGATGAGAGAAAAAGAATGGATGTAAGTAATTTTTTTCTAGGCAAAAGTAAACCCCCAACATCAGTTGGATTAATCGGAGTGGCTATAGGAGCAACTTATTTTATTGTTGCTAATGCAATAATCATATGGTTTCTAATAAACAAGGAAAGTTTTTCTAAGTTATTCTAACTTATTAAATCTCTTAACTCAATAGCACGCGCCTCACTCTCAAACGTTAGAACTCAAAGGGGAAATATTATAAATCATTTTCCGTGCAGCACACTTCTACAGATCTTATTTCTTCTTCATTTTCTTGTTTAGCTAACACTTCCAGATAACCAACATATGTTATCCCTAAATTAACATTCTCGGTATATTGTGGAGCTTTCCCCCACCCACGATCAAGGAGGGAATTACACGCCTGGACTCTTGCTGTATCAGATGCTTTTGGATTCTTAACAATTGTTGATAATGTCTTTAACGCATCTTTCGTATGAACACGAGCTAAATCACGTATTGTTTTATCTGATTTAGGCCTTCCTAATGGATTCCCGGATTGTCCCGGCTTGAACATGCCTGCATGTCTTATTATGTTTTTATCTTCCATCGTACTGTTACCTCTCTGTTCTCAGATATTATTTTTGTCTATCTGTTTATTTAGTGTGCTAAAATTAAGTCAAAATGTAGATAATAATTTAATACATTATTTACTACATTTGATATATTTTTGTTCTGTAAGGACTTAAACCCAAAAATGTATTTATGTGTTAAATGCAGCAAATTCTCCTTACTTTTGGAATCCCTTCTAATTTTTTTGTATTTTTATTTCTTAAATACACACCCATGAGCCTTATACACCACTATCCCTAACCCTCTCTTGGGATGCTATGGGGGTTAAAAAAAGGGGGAGTGGTGTAGTCAAAACGTAGTCAACTCCATCGTAATCAGCAGAACTCCACGGTACTCATCAGAATTAAATTAAAACTATAACTCATTTAGTTATAAAACAATAGCGACATAACAGGCACTAAGTAAGACACTTATAGAATTTATCAAAACTACCCTTTTTCTGAATGGGGTTCAAGAGGTCGCTGGTTCGAATCCAGTCGCCCCGACCATTACTGCCACAAAAACAGAAAAAAATCTTTTTAGCATTACTCCCCTCTTTTTCTTCGTTTTTTACTAAATTGTAGCCAATTTCCTATAATCTCTGTCACTCTTTTTAAGCTGTTAGAGCAATTAAGGATCTATCAATTTATTATTTTGACTTAAAACTGGTATTTTCATATAATTCAGGTTTGCAATTTTATATATATTAGATATGCGCAATATGTCACAAGCGCTTATACCATAGGAATTAAATGAAAAATACAGAAAAGAAATCTCCTAGAAAAACACCCAAAACCAAAAAAACTAGTTTCTCCATTGGATATCTACTCCTTTTTCTAGTAGTTTTATACGTTATACAGATGTTTATGTCACCTAAAGCCGGTGAAATCACTTACAGCCAATTCAGAGAGTATTTAAGTGCAGGAAGAATAGCTGATTGCACCGTGGGAGAAAAAGTAATTAAGGGGCACTATGAAAGTATGACATCTGAGCAAAACAAACCCGTTCCCTTCATTACTATTCCCGTTCAAGATATCGAACTGGTCAATGAATTAGAAAATAAAAATGTTAAGTTTAAGGGAGAGGTAGAGAATAATTTTCTAAGGAATATGATTATGTGGTGGGTTTTTCCATTTCTGATTATTGGAATCGCCTGGTTTTTCATATCAAGAAAAGTGGGAGGGATGGGAAGTCCTTTTGCTTCGTTTGGAAAAGCAAAGATTAAACTTTATGCCGCAGAAGATGCAAAAAAAACCACTTTTGCGGATGTTGCCGGATGTGATGAAGCGAAGGAAGAGCTGGAAGAGATAATAGAGTATTTGAAATATCCTCAGAAATTCCAAAAACTGGGAGGCAAGATTCCAAAGGGTGTTCTGCTCATAGGACCACCGGGAACAGGAAAAACACTCCTGGCAAAAGCAGTAGCTGGCGAATCAGGTGTACCGTTCTTCTCAATAAGTGGGTCTGATTTTGTAGAAATGTTTGTTGGTATGGGTGCCGCAAGAGTACGTGACATGTTCTCACAAGCCAAACAGAAGGCTCCTTGCATAGTATTTATTGATGAACTTGATAGCGTAGGAAGACAACGAGGCGCCGGTTTAGGCGGTGGGCATGACGAACGTGAACAAACATTAAATCAGCTGTTGGCGGAGATGGATGGCTTCACATCAAATAGCGGCGTAATTATCATCGCAGCAACAAACCGACCTGACGTTCTGGACAACGCATTACTCCGTCCTGGAAGATTTGACAGACAGGTAACTGTCGATAGACCTGATCTGATTGGAAGGAAAGAGATCTTAAAGGTGCACGCTAAAGACGTTAAAATTGAACCTAATGGAAATCTTAATACAATAGCAAAGCGCACTCCCGGTTTTTCAGGCGCTGACCTGGCAAATGTCATCAACGAGGCCGCGTTACTTGCTGCACGTCGTGATAAAAAATTTGTGGAAATGCCAGAGCTTGAGGAGTCGATAGAGAGGGTTATTGCCGGACCTGAAAGGAAAAGCAGGGTAATAAGTGATGAAGAAAAAAGCATTGTCGCTTATCACGAATCAGGCCACACACTGGTAGCTGCACTACTGCCTAATACCGATCCGGTACACAAGGTATCTATTATTGCACGTGGAGCAGCGGCATTAGGCTATACGTTACAGCTGCCTAGCGAGGATAAATATTTAACCAGAGAATCTGAAATGCGAGATACTTTGTGTGTCCTTCTTGGTGGTCGTGCCGCAGAAGAGATCGCCTTTAACGAATTATCAACCGGAGCCCAAAACGACCTGGAAAGAGTCACAAAGATAGCCAGGAGCATTGTATGTAGATTTGGAATGAGCAGCACGCTCGGCCCTCAAACATTCGGAAGGCAGCAAGGGAATGTTTTCCTTGGACACGATCTTGTACAGGAAAAAGAGTTTAGCGAAAAAACCGCAATAGAAATTGATACAGAAGTAACGAAAATCATCAAGGATTCTTATGCGAAAGCCAAGTCCATGATCGAAAAAAATAAAGATAAACTGGATCTCCTGGCTAAAAAACTTGAAGAAGAGGAAGTGCTGGAAGCCGAACAAATCCTTGAACTACTAAACATAAAAGAGGATAAGAAGAAAACTGCTAAGAAAGCGAACGGTTCAGATAAAGGACAGAAAACCAGCCAACCCGAAGATCATAACTCTGCCAAGAATCCTTCCGGAAGTGAAAAATTAGCATAAACATTCTGCACATCATCATGATTCTCTAACTTTTCCATAAGCGAAACGACCTTCTTACCTTTTGCCTCATCAAGATCGATAAGCGTACTTGGGATCCAGCTGATCTCAGCAAACTCGATCTTTATCCCATCGTCCTGCAATACCTTTTTAACTTTATTATAATCTTTTATTTCGCAGTCAATTTCATATTTTCCTTCTTCTACATGTAAATCATCGCAACCTGCATCAAGAACAAGTGCCATCAATTCATCTTCCTCAATTCCTTCAGAGTTAACCGTTATCACTCCCTTCTGCTGAAACATCCATGATACACAACCCGACTCACCAAGATTCCCTCCGGACATTTCAAAAACCTTTCTAATCTCTGCCGCAGTTCTGTTCTTATTGTCAGTCAATATCTCTGCCATAACAGCAACACCATTAGATCCGTAACCTTCGTAAAGGCATTCATAAAGGACTACGTCGGCGCCTAACTCACCTGTACCCTTCTGTACCGCCCGTTCAATATTATCCTTGGGCATATTCTCCGATTTCGCACTATCAATTGCATACTGCAACTTTAAATTCATATCAGGGTTTCCACCACCTTGCCTGGCTGCAGAAGTAATGGCCTTTGCAAGCTTAGAAAAAATCTTACCTCTCTTTGCATCTGCCGCCCCTTTTTTATGCTTTATTGTTGACCACTTAGAATGTCCTGACATTACTAATTACCTTTCATTAATTTATACATCATTGCCGTTTTCTATATATTACTATTATGATTAGTAGCAAACATTTCTTCAGGTATTTTCTTTTCCTTCGAGCTTTCTACCATCTTTAAGCATCGAATCTTGTTAAGTTTGTTTTGAATTATCTTCTTGGCTTTTAACTCACGGGCGGTTTCATGTTTTAAGTGCGACGGCATTTCTTCCTCTGACTTATTCCATAAACCCAGAGCACTCTCCCATTGACGTTGTGCTTCTTCCCAAGATCCAAGAGAATAATAGACATCTCCTAAATGACCCATAATTTCAGGGTCTTCAGCATAATTTGACGCCTCTAAGAGTTTTTGCAATGCCAACTTCATCTTCCCATCATCTTCTTTAGCTAATTTATAATACGCCCATCCCAGGCTATCAAGGTATGCAGCATTTTCAGGATTAACACTCAACGCTTTCTTAATCAAATCTATAGCCTTGTCTAACTGTTCCCCCTGCTCAACAAAATAATAACCCAGAAAATTATTTGCCTGATGGTTATCAGGATCAATTTCTAGTACTTTTTCTAATTCCTCTACCACGTTCTTATGATTATTCATCTCATAGAATATATTCGCCAGCATAAAACGAACTTCACTCAGGGCCTCATCATCTTCACCTATTACATTCGAAATTGCTGACTTCAATGTTTCTACCGCTTCCTTATCCTTGCCCTTTCTCTGAAGAAGCTGGCTCAATGTAATATATTCTCTCAAGCCCTTACTCCCTTTGCTTACACTTTCTTCCAATATTACGAAGGCCTTCTCCCTCTCTAGTTCTGCCTTCTCATACTGTTTAGTTTTGTCAAAAATATTTGATAAGTTAATACGCATAAGCCAGGCATCAGGATCATACTCAATAAAGGATTGAAGCTCTAAAATTGCGCTACCATAATCCTCTAACTCTTCGTAGCACAGCGCAAGATAAAAATTCACCGGCTCGGCATGAGGACTGTATTTCTTCGCCTTAACAAACTCTTCTATGGCTTCCTCAATCCTCCCTGCATCAACATAAATTTGCCCGAGATTATAAAGAATTTTAACAGGTTCATTAGTTAGTTCTAAATCAAGTATTTTTCCATATATATTTGCTGCTTTATCAATGTCTCCACTATTAGTATAACTACTTGCCAGACGATGCAGCATGTCAGACACAAAACTTTTATCAACACCATCAATTACTGATGAATTAGCACGCTCGTATTCAGACATAGCGCCTTTTTCATTACCCTCACTTGCGTAGATATTACCAAGCGTATAATGAATACTAAAATCATCAGGTTTTAATTGTGCTATTTTTTCAATATGAAGAATTGCTTCCTCTTTTTTATTCGACTGAAAGTAGCAAGTGGCTAAGTAGTTGTGTATTCTTTCGGCATTTGGATTTGTTCGCAATGTTTTTTCAAGATACACAATTGCGGCTTCCCAACGGTGATCCAGCATCAGATAAAAACCAGTACAAAAATCTACATAAGATTCTGTACCGTTATGCAGTAATAAACTATTTTCACTATCTTTTGGGGATTCGGCGAAAGTGGTTTTACACAAGAGTGCAAAACCAAATACAAGAAGCAATAAAATGGTGATTTTTGTCTTCGGCATACTATACCTCTATGACGATATTACTATTAGCAGAACAAGGACCAGGGTTTTATCAAAGTATTACTTTGTTAAGTGGATATTCAATAATCCCTTCCGCACCAACCCGCTTCAATTCAGGAATAATGTTCCTAACCACTGACTCATCCAATACTGTTTCTATAGCGTATCCTGCATCTCCTGAAAGCGGAGAAACGGTAGGCGTTCGCAAAGCAGGCAACGTTTCTAATAAGGCATCTAAACCCTCTTTTGAAATATTCATCTTCAGCCCAACCTTGTCACGTGCAATGATTGCACCATGAAACAGGATCGCCAGGTTTTCAATTTTTTCCTTTTTCCAAGGATCTTCCCATGATTTGTGGTTAGCAATAAATACAGTAGCAGATTCTGTTACTGTATCAACAATACGAAGTTTATTGGCTCTTAAGCTACTACCAGTTTCTGTCAACTCAACAATGGCATCAACAAGGTCCGGCGTCTTCGCCTCTGTAGCGCCATGAGAAAATTCAACCTCTGCTTGTACTCCATTCTCCTCAAGATATTTTTTAGTAACATTTACAAGCTCTGTTGATATTCTCTTGCCTTGAAGATCGCCCACAGATTGAATAGAAGAATCCTCTGGCACTGCCAAAACCCAACGAACTTTTGTCAACTGCTGTTTCGCATAAACCAGTCTCTCCACGCACATTACATCAGCACCTGCCTCTTCCACCCAGTCCTGCCCTGTAAGACCTACGTCTATGATCCCCTTCTCAACATAACGAGCCATATCCTGCGGACGGATTAACCGTACCGACATATCATCATCATCAATTGTCGGATAGTATGATCTACTGCTTACATAAACCTTGTATCCAGCATTTTTCATCATACCAATTGTTGATTCCTGCAAACTACCTTTTGGCAAACCAAAACTTAACTTATTCATATTTCCCTCAACATTATCTTCTTTAATTGCTTTCTCTATTAATTCCAAGACATGCCCACCCTTCCTTTTTCCCTCATCAAGGTAAAAAGTTAACGATGGAGTATTTTTCAACTTTAAGTGTGAGGCTATTTCAGACTGTATAAAGCCTTTTGCATGTCTCAGTGCATATAAAATATCTTTTTGTACCGACTCATCACCCTTGATTGACACATAAACCTTTGCCAACCTCAGATCAGGAGATGGCTCAACCCTTGTTAATGTCGCTGCTAGATTTATCCTCGGATCCTGCAGTTTATACAAGATAACCTTGCTTATCTCCTGCTCAATCAACCCTCTAACTTTTTCCAATCTTCTCGTCATGATCCTGTATGATTAAAACAAGTCCAGATCATAATCAACTAATTCGATCTGTGGAAAAAAACGGAAGAAATTTATAAGCGAAGATAATGCGCCATTAACGTATTGCCTGTCTGTTCCCACCATTGCCACACTGATTTCCGAACTCCTGAGATTATCCTGGAAATCTGTTTCTGAAACTGAAACATTAAATTTATTTCTGATCCTGTCCTTTAAGCTTTCAACTATACGTCGTTTATCCTTTAAAGAGCGCGAACCTCTCATTGCGACCCTAATGCATAAAGTGCCTACGATCATAATAATTGTTCTTGTTACTGATTTTATCCCGTATTATCTATTCCTTATTACAAGGTACGTGCTATATGCTGAATTTCATAAGACTCTATTATATCATCTGGTTTGATGTCATCAAAACCCGCAATCCTGATACCACATTCAAACCCAGCCTTAACTTCTTTTGCATCGTCCTTAACAACTCTTAAAGTTGCAATTTTGCCATCGTACAAAACTACGCTGTCCCGTATCAACCTTACCATAGAATTACGCAATATCCTACCACTCTTCACATAACAGCCTGCTATATTTCCTACTTTCGAGACCTTGAAAACCTTTCTGACTTCAACGCTACCAAGCGCCTGTTCAATCTTGTCAGGCTCCAAAAGTCCCTCTAAAGCGGCTTTTATATCATTAGTTGCATCGTATATAATCTTATACAATCTAATATCCACACCACATGCTTCTGCAAGTACCTTTGCCTTATCTTCAGGAACGACATGGAAGCCAATAACGACTGCATCTGAAGCGTCTGCGAGCAGAATATCTGTCTCTGTAATCCCACCAACACCACTATGCAAGACCCTGGTCCTGACTTCATTAGTAGAGATCTCTTCCAGCGATTTCTTGAGAACCTCAACAGAACCTTTAAAATCAGCCTTTAAGATTACCTTAATCTCTTTGACCTGGCCTTCTTCGATCTTCTTATAAAGATTGTCCAAAGTAACATGCTGACGACCGGACAGTGCCACTTCCCGCATTTTTCTTTCTCGTTTAGAAGCGATTTCTCTGGCTTTTTGAATATCCTTAACACCGTAGAATTTGTCGCCTGCTTCCGGACAAGTTGATAAGCCGGATATCGCAACCGGCATTGATGGCCCGGCTACTTTTATTTCTTTTCCATGATCATTATATAAAGCTCTCACCCTGCCATACGTCTGCCCGCAAAGGACAATATCACCATGCTTTAGTGTTCCCTCTCTCACCAAAAGATTTGCAATAACACCTCTTCCTTCGTGAACATGTGCTTCCAGCACAATACCTCTGGCCGGTTTCTTTGGGACTGCCTTTAACTCCAAAATCTCAGCTTCCAATAATAACCCATCTAGAAGCGTATCAAGTCCCATTTTTGTAACAACAGAGGTTTCAACCATCTGAACCTTGCCGCCCCATTCTTCAGGGTTCAACTCCAAGGCTGCAAGCTGCTGCTTTACCTTTTGCACATTTGCTTCTGGCTTATCTACCTTGTTTAAGGCAACCACAATGGGTACATTTGCCGCACGTGCATGATTAATCGCTTCCTCGGTTTGCGGCATCACACCATCATCAGCCGCAACTACTAACACAACCAGATCTGTTACATTTGCCCCTCTTGCCCTCATAGCAGTAAAAGCCTCATGTCCCGGTGTATCCAGAAAAACAACAGATTTTCCATTTGTTTCCACACGGTAGGCGCCTATGTGTTGCGTAATTCCACCAGCCTCAAAGGAGACAATATCTGTTTTTCTGATGCTATCAAGCAAGGAAGTTTTTCCATGGTCGACATGACCAAGAAAAGTTACGATAGGAGCTCTTGCATCTAAATCTTCTTCCCTGTCAACTTCCTCTTCTAATGAGAACTCGTCTTCATCCTCTTTGGCCTGCTTCAACTCAACCTCAACGCCATATTCAATGCCTAGCATTTCAATGAGTTCACCATCCAAACCCTGATTTATCGTGGCAAAAATGTTATGACCGATCAGCAACTTCGAAATTATATCACCTGCTTTTACTCCCAAAGCCGCTGATACATCCTTGATTGTCGCAGGCAACTCTACCGTGACCTTACTCTCTTTTTCTTTAGGCGGGACTACTGCTTTTTCTTTAGGCGCTTCCTTTGTTCGCTTTTCAAATCTCCTGGGCCTTTTTTGTTGCGAAACTTTTGTAACCTCTTTCCACCTGCCCTTAATCAGATCTTCTCTCGCCTTTTGTTTCCATAGCGGAATACGCCTCCGTACAGGCGTTGCTTCTCCATCCTTAGGGGCATCCTTGGGAGCAGCCGCTTTATCAGTATCAACATCTTTTTTCTCAGTACTTTTCTTTTTGGCTTTAGGAGTGTCCGGTTTTTCTTTTACAGATACACTTTGCTCAGCTCCGTCGACTAATTTACTGCGCAACAGACTTACTTGTTCGCCTGTCAAAGCATTCGCATGGTGCTTAATATCTACAAAACCATACTCTTGACACTTTTCTATTAGAAAGCTATTTTTAAATCCTAAATCTTTTGCCAGTTCATTAATTCTAACCATATGTAAAATAATACTCCCAGTATAGCACCACTAATTGGTATTTATTTTTCAACTTCTTCACTACCAGCATCTTCGGCCAACCTTGCTTCTTCGACCTCGTTGCCAGCATCGTCTTCACTAGAAATTGTTTCATCTACATTTTCCTCAGCTGATACGCCTTCCTCTGTTGAGTCACCTGCCTCTTCACGCTCACGCTCGCGTTCCAGCTCAACTTCTGTAATTATATCAATATCCCAACCTGCTAATTTTGATGCAAGCCTTACATTCTGTCCCCTCTTGCCAATAGCCAACGAAAGCTGATCATTCGGAACTACAACAGTTGCAACTTGATTTTCCGGAGACAGCAAAATCCCCGTAACTTCAGCAGGTTTAAGTGTATTAGGAATAAAAACTTCTTGTTCATCATCCCAGCGAATAATATCTATTTTCTCTCCATTCAACTCATCCACAATATTTTTTATTCTTGTCCCTCTTACGCCAACACACGCTCCTACACAATCAACGTTAGGATCTTCTGAGAATACGGCAATCTTAGTTCTGTAACCAGCCTCTCTCACCAGGCCTTTTATTTCAACAATTTTCTCCGGTATTTCCGGCACTTCCAGCTCAAAAAGTTGTCTCACAAAGCTAGAATGAGTTCTCGAAAGCAATATTTTCACTCTATTACCTGCCTTTTTCACCTCGCCAACTATACACCTAACTCTCTCTCCCGGGCGATGAAATTCATTACTAATCTGCTCTGATTTTGGAAGATATCCCTCAGTCTTACCAAGGTTTATGATTATAGTCGGTCCTTCGAACCTTTGCACCATACCGCTTACTATCGTATCTTTTCTTTCAGCATACTCATTGTAAATAACATCTCTTTCTGCTTCTTTAATCTTCTGAATTATCACCTGTTTGGCAGTTTGAGCAGTTATTCTTCCTAAATCAGAAAGATCTATTTCCTGCCCTTCCTGCAGTGCCACAATTCCTCCTGTCTCCCTGTCGATATTAATTGAAATTGGCTCGCTTGATTTCAGATGTTTTCTGGTCGCAGACTCCAAGGCAGCTTCGATACCCTGAAACACAATGTCCTTGTCAATGTCTTTGTCTTTGTGTAGTAATTCTACTAACCTTAATAGGCTCTCTTTATCCATTTAATTCTTTCTAATACTTTTAAAAAAAAAAGCGGGCAAACTCCCACTTTTTCTATAACGACTTGAGACAGCTCCAATTATTCGAAATCCCATCTTGCTCACTTCATTTAAGTTCTTTCATTGAGCTTCCGCTAATCCCGCTGACATAAGTTAGTACAATAATATATGTTAGGAATACTTCCAAGGCGATACAGATTTTTTCAATCTTCTCTAAGGTATTAAAAACAAACTGCTTCCAGCTATATTTCTAATGAAGTTGATGATAACAAGAAAAGCTTTTTTGTCAAGCCCATTTTTGTTTTTAAATTTCTCTAAGTAGTTTCTACAAGGCTATTTATTAAGATAAGTATTTGACAAAAGAAAAAAATCTGCTAGACTCACTTTTACCATTGAAAGCATGAGAATCCCCAGAAATATTACAGCAATTTACATAATTTTCGGTCTTATCAATCGCAAAATCAATAAAATCTCAAATTGGTATTACTAATAGATAATTATGACTCTTTCACATACAATCTCGTACAGCAGATAGGTGCCTTTGGTACAGACATAGAAGTTGCCAGAAATGATAAGATTACAATTGCGGAGATTGAAAAAAAGAGCCCAAGCCATATAATCATTTCGCCAGGGCCATGTACTCCGAAAGAAGGAGGCATATCAAACTCTGTAATTAAGGATTTTGCAGGAAAAGTCCCAATATTAGGTGTCTGCCTGGGACATCAATGTATCGCATATACATTCGGGGCAAAAATCATGCGGGCAAGAAGAATAATGCACGGCAAAACATCCATGATACACCATGATAACAAAACAATATTCAGTGGATTGACAGACCCCTTCGAAGCCACCCGTTATCATTCTCTTATAGTAAACAAGGAGACATTACCAGATTCTTTTGAAATTACAGCGTTTGCCGATGAAGATGAGATAATGGGTATCAGGCACAAGAAAATCCCTTTAGAAGGAGTACAATTCCATCCGGAGTCCTTCCTGACAGCACAAGGGCCGAAGCTGATAAAGAATTTCTTAGATTACTAAACACGCCCACACACATTAAGCATCAGGACGTTATAACATTTTCAAAGCAAAACTATGTTGTCGCGATGTATAATCTCATCATATGGTTTATGGCCCAGCGTTTTCTTTATTGAAGAGGTTCGAAGCCCTTTAACTCTCCGAATTTCATCACCTGAATAATTCACCAGCCCCCTGGCAATTTCTTTATTTTGATCCACATCCAATATCGAAACAACATCTCCCTTAATAAACTTTCCATCAATTTCTACCACCCCGGAAGGAAGCAGGCTTTTACCTTTCTTTTGCAAGGCATTTAACGCACCTTCATCTATATAGATCCTTCCTTTTGGTTTTACAGTAAAACCGATCCATCGCTTGCGGCTTGTAATCTTCTTGTTGTATGGAACAAATAATGTACCCACATCATCATAGTTCATTATTTTTGTCAAAACGTCTGACTGCATCCCATTGGCTATTATCACCGCTTCTCCTGAACCCGTTGCAATATTTGCAGCCTCAAGTTTGCTCTCCATACCACCAACGCCCTCCTTGGTCTTTTGCTTGAATGCAAGCTTCTTAATATCGTCCGATATAGAATCGACAACAGACAAAACACGGCAACTCTTACCGGAAGCCGGAGGAGTGGTATATAGCCCATCCACAGAAGACAAAAGTATAAGCAAATCAGCTCGTAATAAATTTGTAACCAGTGCGGACAGAATATCATTATCTCCAAATGTGATTTCTTCCACCGAGATTGTATCATTCTCATTAATAATTGGAATGGTCTTGAAATTTAATAACGAGTGTAAAGTGTTACATGCATTTAGATACCTCTGACGATCTTCAAAGTCCTGCCTTGTTAGCAGTAATTGTGCCGCATGATATCCATGCTTCTTAAAACATTCATTATAAACTTCTATTAGTTTTCCCTGACCAATTGCAGCAGCAGCCTGAAGCTCAGGGAGAATGCCTGGTCGTTTCTGCAGGCCCAACGCACCAATACCAGCCCCAATTGAACCCGAACTCACAATGACCACACTAAAGCCCCTCAAACGAAGCTTGACAACCTGCTTCGATAGCTCCATAATCCGGTTCTTATCCAGCAACCCATCCTCGTTTGTAAGCACACGGGTCCCAATCTTTATCACAATTTTGTTAACATTAGATAATATTTCTTCTCGAATATTCATAGCAATAATTTAAATTAATTTCTCAAATTCTTTGTAATAAAAGCGCTTGACTTCTCTGGCTTTTTTGGTACTATCCCGAAGTATTTTAGACCTAAATAATTCTAAGGAGAAATAAATGGCAAAAAAAGCAAAGAAAAAGGACAGAGACGTACTTGTCGTAGCCAGCAAGATCAGAGAGTATGTCAAAAGCAATGATTGTAATACCTCCGGAGAATTCATTGGCGAATTGAGCAATACAGTTTACGATTTAATTGACAAAGCAATAGATAGAGCACAAGGAAATAACAGAAAAACCATTCAAGCTAAGGATATATAGAATAGCAGGTTTACTTTGAGATGGAAGACAATCTTTGTTTAAATAATTCCGTTAAGATTTTGGGATTTGCTTTGCCTTTGGTAATTTTCATTGTTTGACCGATTAAAAAAGCTAAAGCGTTCTTTTTACCCAGCCCATAATCTTCTACTGCTTTAGGATTATCTTCTATAACTTTAACAACGATCTCATTAAGTTCACTGGTGTCGTCCATCTGGGTTAAATCCTTTTCCTTGACTATAACAGGGGCACTCTTCCCCGTGTTTACCATCTCGGCAAAGACTTCCTTTGCGATTGAGCTTCCAATTGTTGGCTTAATTTCAACTAACTCAGTCAGCATTTTTGGAGAAATAACAAAATCCTGAACGTTTAATTTTTGCTCATTTAATTCACGAAGTACATCATTGATAATCCAGTTGCTCAACTCTTTTGAGGACTCTTGTGATATTGCTACACATTCCTCAAAATAATCAGCAAGAGATTTGTCTTCCGTCAAAATACCGGCATCATAGTCAGAAACAGATAATTCATCTACAAATCTTTGACGCCGACAGACAGGAAGCTCCGGTATTGCTGTTTCAGTTTCATCAATCCATTCCTGATTTATCCAAAAAGGAACCAAGTCTGGTTCAGGGAAATACCGGTAATCATGGGCATCTTCTTTTGTGCGCATCCGTCGGCTTACAGCATCAACATCATCCCATAATCTAGTTTCCAGTAAAATTTCCTTGCCATCATCAAGCAGACTGCTTTGCCTTGTCATCTCGTATGCAAGCACTTTCAAAACAGCCTTCATAGAATTAAGGTTTTTAATTTCTACTCTATTACCAAGAACTGTTGAGCCATGCTCCCGTAATGATATGCTCGCTTCGAACCTTAACGAACCTTCCTGCATCTTACAATCCGACACACCTATATAGAGCAAAATATTCCTAAGTGTCTGCATATAGTTTTCTACCTCTTCAATGCTTCTCATATCCGGCTGAGTTACAATCTCTAACAATGGCACACCTGCCCTGTTAAAGTCTACCAAGCTATAATTTGCATCAGATGCTTCCGGATGAACGAGCTTTCCAGCCTCCTCTTCTAAATGCACATTGTGTATGTTGATCCTTCTTTCTTCCCCATCTACGACCATATCTACGTAACCGTTGTTGCCAATATTAAAGTAGTTTTGTGAAGTTTGATAGTTTTTTGGCAAATCGGGATAGTAATAACTCTTTCTATCAAAATTGGTAAATTGATTTATCTCACAATGTAAAGCAACAGCAGTTTTTAACGAAAGTCCAAATGCCTTTTTATTCATCACCGGCAAAACACCCGGTAAGCCCAAACAAACAGGACATGTCTGGGTATTTGGTTCAGAGCCAAACTTTGTAGAACACCCGCAGAAAAGCTTAGACTCGGTGTCTAATTCTGCATGAGTTTCCAATCCTATTACCACTTCATATTTCATAAACTAACCCTCTCCATCAAGCCAAAGCTGACCTTAGATTTGCCAACATACTCCAAGACAAGACACCATAGCAAAACTATTGTAATTAGCAAGGATTATGCCGGGATCATACCGGAAACTTCTCCTACAATATTCCTCAGCATTAATCTATTTATTTCACTAAAATCTCTTGTCATACCCAAAACCCACATCAGTTTTACAATTGCAGTTTCAGAAGTCATATTTCCGAGAGGTATGACACCAACTAATCTAAGTTTAACTCCTCCTTCATATGCAGATAGCGTTGTCCTGCCTGCAGGTTGTGAGGTTACAAATACTGGAATTTTTTTGTCTAATAAGACTTTAACAGCTTTTAAGAAATTACAAGCTTTAGAAGTTGATAATGTGCCATCAACATATCCCTCCAAGATAAAAGCTCTATAATGATTGCTCAAATCAATTAATAGTTGAGATTTCATACTAGGAAAAACTTTAATAAAACAAACTCTCGGGTTTATCTTAGTCTTTACACTAAAACGGCTTAAAGAAGGCACATTTTTTTTCATACTGACATCATTAATAATGAATTTTTCTTTATTTATCTCGGCAAAGGCAGGACTGTTTATACTTTGAAAGCATCTAACATTCCAGGAATGGATTTTTCTAAGATTTACCCCTCGATAAATACAATAAGCAGTGTTCTTTTTATTATCAGAAGCAGTACTATTTACACCACAAAAATAATCATAAACTCTTTCTTTTATTTTAGGGAATATTACATAAACACCAGGATACTTTGCCATATATTTAATAGCAATTAAAGACATATTTAAATTTTTTATAACATCACTATTTTTATCATGGAGTGTATACACAGAACCTGTTATAAGTACTGGTATTGGTAAATTTTGCAACATAAAGCTTAAGGCAGATGCCATATATGCAAGCGTATAAGTTCCAGAGTGTAAACCAATAATAGCTTTATATTGATTTCCTAATACCTCTTTTTTTATGCTTTGAGCAATGGTAATCCAATGCTTATGATCCATATCTTCACTCAACGCATTCAGCACATTAATAAATTTCAGTGATAATCTGCTACTCAATCTTTCTTTTATTAATAATAAACCATCAGAAGCTTTTACTGCATTATCATCTTTTCTTAACCCAGAAATTGTCCCACCACAGGACATTATTAAGACTGATTTTCTGTTTTTCATGCATTTATATATTAGGTATTATATTTGATACATTACAATTTTTTTCATATACGGATGCAATTTTAAGTAATTTACCTTCGTCAAAATGCTTTCCAATAATTTGCATACCAATTGGCAATCCTTGTGAGCTCAGACCACAAGGTATAGATATTGCGGGAATACCAGCCATATTAATAGTAATGGTATATATGTCACTTAAATACATTTGCAGAGGATCATTAATTTTTTCTCCTAGCTTAAACGCAGGAAACGGAGATACAGGACCAATTAATACATCATATTTCTTAAAAGCATTAAGATATTCATTCATAATCAATGTTCTAACTTTTTGAGCTTTTAGATAGTATTGGTCATAATAACCTCTACTTAGCGCATATGTACCTAAAATAATTCTTCTTCTTACCTCTGGCCCAAAACCTTCGGCTCTGCTTGTTTTAAAGGACTCTATCAGATCCTTTGTTTTTTTTGATCTATGACTATGATGAATTCCCATATATCTTGCTAGATTTGAACTAACTTCAGATGTAGCGGTTAAATAATAAGCTGGAATTCCATACTTAAGAGATGGCAATGATGTCTCTTCAATAACTGCCCCTAATGATTCTAGTACTTTTACACCCTTTAAGACTGCTTCCTTAACATCAGGACAAATACCATCAGAAAAATATTCACTTGGAAGTCCTATACGCATTTGTTTAATACTATTGCCCATAAGCTTTTCATATTCTGGAACATTTTCATCAACAGAAGTGGAGTCTTTAGTATCTTTTCCACTTAATACTTGCATAAGTATCGCACAGTCTTTTACTGTTTTACCAAAAGGCGCAATAGTATCCAAAGAAGATGCATACGCAATTAAACCATATCGAGAGATTCTCCCATACGTGGGCTTTAAAGCAACAACACCACAAAATGATGCTGGTTGCCTAACAGAACCCCCTGTATCTGACCCAATAGATCCAATAGTTTCATTTGCTGCCAATGCGGCTGCTGAACCACCACTGGTACCACCTGGTACTCTATCTAAATTCCATGGGTTTCTTGTTGCCCCAAAATAAGATGTTTCAGCAGAAGAACCTTGTGAAAATTCATCCATATTTGTTTTTCCAATTATTATGGCATCTTCAGATAATAATTTGTTAATCACTGTTGCACTATATGGAGGGCAATAATTTTCAAGCATTTTAGATCCACAAGTTGTACGTTTGTTTTTTAGACAAATATTATCTTTTATAGCAATAGGCACTCCAGCAAGTGCACCTAATGGTTTGCCATTTTTTATTTTCTGATCAATATACTTTGCCCTATCAACGGACTCATCATGAAAAACTGTTATAAAAGCATTTAATTTCTTATCAATATTATCTATCCTTTCTAATATTGATTGAACGACTTCACATGATTTAATCTCTTTTGTTTTAATCTTTTCAACTGTTTCAGAAATGGCATGCTCATATAATTTCATATTATTCCCTTTTATTCTGTATCAATTATCTTAGGCACAACAAAAAAACCATTTTTTATTTGTGGTGCGTTTTGTAAACATTCGCATAGAGGTATTGATTCTTCTACTTTATCTTCTCTAAATACATTGCGTATAGGCAAAACATGAGACGTCGCTTCAATATCTGAAGTATCAACTTCTTGTAATTCATCAAAATATTCCAAAATTGTATTTAGTTGTTTTGTAAAAAGATCTTTGTCTTCGGCAGAAAGTTTTAGCATTGCCAAATCTGACAAATGATCCATTTCTTCATTAGTTATACTCATATCTTTACCCTTTTATAAAAATTTGTACTATTCGATCACAATAATATTTTCATCTTAGCAAACCTAAGTATTTGGCAAATTCAACGAGGAAGCGCAACATAAAAACCAAATCTCTCAAAAGAATGAACGTATTACTGGAAATTTAATAGTTCCTCGTAACCACCTTGAGACTGACCATAATTCATCTCTTTTTTTTCAGCTATTTCTTTAAGCTCTTTGTCATATTCGTATAGAATACTGGGTCGAATACCACATAGCCTTGCGAAATCTTCATTAAACTCTAAAGGATCAATATATACTTCCTCTGCCCATTTTCCAGTAATCTCTTCCAAAACATCATAGTCAATGAAATCCCATCCTAATTTATTAGCCGCATTCTTTGCCATTTCAGGTTTCCATATCCATTGTCCAATAATTGAAGATTTATCTGGATATAAAGTAGCACAATCAAAACTTACAACGGCAGTATGTTTAATAAGCCATTCAGCAAACTTAATCGTTGCGTCTAGTGATTTTCTAGTTCTATCCTCATTACCTTGACATGCCCCCGTTCTTTGTACCACCTTTAAAGTTAGAGTTCAGGATAATACAGACAGTTGTAACGTAGTGGAAACTGTCTGTACCGCTTCAATTGTCTCTGGAGCAGGTGGCAAGTATCCAAGAGCACTATGAGGCCG
>JASMMK010000030.1 GCA_030748215.1 Candidatus Scalindua sp. | reverse complement strand
AGATATTTTTTTAATTTTCTTAAGGAATTAAATAATGTGTGAGAATGGGAATATATTTTGATAATTGTATTACGAATGTGAACCTGTCGTTTGTGTTACCTTCTTGCCGCATGGCAGGGGCAGAGTTGGTTTGTTAAATATCTGGTATTGATGGTCGTATTGATAAGTAATTAATGTTGAAACGATTAAATCCGAAAAGATGATGCTCAATGGACAGTAGCACAACTAACATTTTCATGCATCGCATCAACTCGGTTGTAGGTACTGATTAGCATAAATATTTGATTTCTTTATACATAGCGTGATTCGCTGTTGGGTCACTGTCTTTGATACCTGTCCAATCATTCGAATCATTTCTGATACGATGTTACCTTGTGTATACTCTTTGTTCTGATTCTCAGAATATTGTTTTTCAATATTTTTGCTTTTCTGAGTGAATAGCAGCTCTTGGTGTAGCTTGTTCTTGTTATAAAGGCTATACAATTCCTCAAGTGAACCATTCCTCTTTGCATCCCATATTGACTTTGAGGCTTCACTATACTCTTTATAGTATTCCGGATGTTTTTTAGTAATACGAGATGAGAGATCCTTTTCTTCCATAATGAGTTTGTACGCCAGTACACGTGCCCTACTCTCTGCGGGGAGGCATGCAGGGAGCAGGGTGTAGGCAACAATCTCTCTGGACTGTGATGGCTTGTCAATTTCCGATTCCTTGAAAACACCGGACCGTGTCCAGATTGTGCATAAAACTATTACAAGGTGTTCATGTGGATCCTTGTCCGGAAACATTGATTCACTCAAACTGTAGAGGTTTTCACATGCTTGAACACAGCCTTCAATTCTCTTGTCACTACTTTTGCTCATGCCAGGTATTATTTTGTTAAAGAATCCCATTGCGTACTCCTTGTATGAAAAGTTTTGAATCTAGTTATACTGACATTTGTAATAGCATGCTTCATGCCAAACACGTATACGTATATTGGAGTTTTACAAAGTTGTAGTTAAGTGATAGCAGGACAATATGATAGGAGTTTATGTGATTAGCAGTTAGAAATTGAAATGATAATTAGTGTGAGCAACTCTAGGTGTTATTCCCCAGTTGTTACCCACAAAATGAAGTGTAAGCAAAAAAATCAACGCCTGGATGAACACAAATGGGAGGTTTATGGATTGCTTTCTTCAGTATCTGATTCTCTGGGTTTAAGAGTAGTTGCTTTTTCCTTTGAACGTCTTCTCTTTTTTCTCTTCTGGCTCTTTATCTTTTCAATACGCTTTTCTTCTTCTTTAATATATCCGTTCTGTTTAAGCTCTATTTGATCCAATAGAGTACGTCTTGCAAAAAAGCGGTTAAGAGCCTGTGAGCGCTCTTTTTGATATTTGACTGTTGTGTCTGTAGGTATATGACGGAGGAAAACACAGGTTGAAGATTTGTTTACTTTCTGACCTCCGGGGCCCGAAGAACGTATAAATCTCTCTTCAAGATCGTCTTCTTTGACATTCAGCTCACGCATTCTGTCATGTAGGGCTTTCTCTTTTTTATCAGATACGTTAAATATAGACATAACTGTTTTACTATAGTTAGAAGTTTTCTAGAGTATATCATAGTACTGCATTGCAGCAACCCATTTTGAGTGTTTATGTTAGTATTATTTACCAATTTCTATATGGAAACATTAATATAAGTTAGGACTGATTAGAATAATTTGTATAATATTATGATATTTGATTTTTAAACTTTATAGGTGTAGAGCATTTATGATACGTGGTCGATTTAACAGGAAAAAATTGATTATAGGTGTACCGTCGATTTGTACCTGATTTAGGTGATATTGTAAAAGAATTGAGTGATTATAATAAAGTATAGTATTTAATAAAATAATAGGAAAAACCATGAAAGCTCATTGGCTCATCGTGCCGTTAATAATAGTACTGATTCCACTCTTTTATTTCTCCAGGGAGCAGTTTACACATCATGCTGAAATTTCAGATGAGGGCCTGGATTTAAATAAAGAGGAGATGGAAATGTTGGTTTATGACGATGAGAAGAGTTCGATATATGAAAGTGTATCTAAATTCAGGATGCACATGAAATCATTAGATGAATATGACGATGCGCTTGCAGAGGCAATAGAAATGCAAAATTGGGATGATATAAGTAAGTACGCCTTGATGTTAAAGAATACTTCTCCATTGATCTTTACAGGCATGAGAAAGGTTGAGCTGCCAAAGGATTTTGTCTTGCTGGATACCGCTTTCCACTTCCAGTCACTTGCAGTGGTAGAGGCATGCGAATCGAGAGAGATGGTCAAGATGAATATTGAGTATGAAAAATTGCAGAAAACATGCGATGATTGTCACGAGAAGTACAAAAAGAAAGAGTAGTTTTACATAAAGACTGCAAGGAGAATACCAGCCGCAACTGCAGAACCGATTACACCAGCCACGTTCGGTCCCATTGCATGCATAAGAAGGAAATTGTGAGGATCCTCATCCAGGCCAACTTTGTTCGAGACTCTTGCTGCCATTGGAACAGCCGAAACACCTGCTGACCCGATCAGCGGATTAATTTTCTTTGATGAGAACATATTCATGATTTTTGCCATTATCACACCGGCAGCCGTTCCAAGTGAGAAAGCAAACAGTCCAAGCACAATAATACCCAGCGTTTCAAGATTAAGGAACTTGTCAGCAGACAATTTACTTCCCACTCCAAGTCCCAGGAAAATTGTTACTATATTGATGAGGGAGTTCTGTGTGGTATCACTCAATCGCTTGACAACCAGCGATTCACGCATAAGGTTTCCGAACATAAGGAAACCGATAAGCGGTGCCGCAGACGGTATCAACAGGGCGCAGAGTATGATAACAACAATCGGAAAGATTATCTTTTCCCGATGAGATACATAGCGAAGTTGCGTCATCTTGATCTTGCGTTCACTTTTAGTAGTCAACAGCTTCATGATAGGGGGCTGAATTATCGGGACCAGTGCCATATAAGAATACGCGGCTACAGCTATGGACCCAAGCAGTCTGGGGCTCAGTTTAGATGCAAGAAAAATTGACGTTGGTCCGTCAGCACCACCGATTATGGCAATAGATGAAGCATCCTTTAGAGAGAAGTCAATTCCCGGAACAAACTTGGTCAGGAGTATAGCTCCGATAAGGGTTGAAAAGATACCAAACTGAGCTGCTGCACCGAGTAAAGTTGTACGAGGATTAGCGAGTAATGGGCCAAAGTCTGTCATGGCGCCGACACCCATAAATATTATTAGAGGGAAAATACCGGTTTTAATACCAGCATCATAGATATATTTGATGATTCCTCCATCATCATTAATAAATGCAAGAGGGATATTAGAAAGCACTGCACCCATGCCGATAGGAATTAAGAGTAGTGGTTCAAATCCTCTGGAAATACCTAGGTAAATAAGAAGCAGGCCAACACTGATCATGAGCAGTTTGCCGATGCCCTCGGTCCAATTAGCTGCATTATCATATATCAGTGCGTACAAACCGGTACTTCTCAGCAAATTGCTGAAAACAGTTGAAAATGATAGTTTGTCCTCGACTTTTGTGGTCTCAGTTGAATGTACTACAATACTTTGTACCTCAATCTTAAGGAGCTCCGTTCCAGCAGGTAACGGGGTAAACTTCTTAAAAATAGCTTTGTTAATATAAGAAATTTTACCGGTGACACCTGACGATACAGTAATCTTGTTATGGTCTTTGTCGACAATAAGAGCAATAAAATCTCCTTCACTGACTTTGTCGCCTATCTTGAACTCAGCACCATTCTTAACCGATACTTTTATGAGCGTACAGTCTGAAGGAACTTTCACTGTCACCGTATTACTGGAAGTAGTGGAGTATTCCTCTGCATTTACTGTGTATGCAAACACAAAAATTGCTAAAAGAAAATAACAGATTGTATGTAAATATCTTTTGTTCATCTTAATATGTATTAGGCTATTCAATCATGGCAAGAGTATCACCATTCTTCACATTGTCTCCTACAGCTACTTCTATTGCAATAATCCTGCAATCCTTCGGGGCCTTAACCGGAGACTCCATTTTCATAGCTTCAAGGACAAGGATCTCCTCTCCAGCCTTTACAGTATCACCAGGACCAGCTTCAATGCGTGTAACGGAGCCCGGCATACTGGCCACAATAGGTTCTCCTTTTATTCCAACTGCAGGAGCTGTTGGTGCAATTGTCTGAACAGCACCTGTACCCTCAGCTACAGTAACATTAAATGCCTTTCCATCAACAGTAACAGTATAATTTCCAGGGCTGCTTGTACCTTGAGTTTTTGCCGGTGCAGGGGTCTTAACTTCTGCTTCAGCTTCAGTTGTGATTTTTCTGATATTCTCTTTCATGTTTCCCTTCAGGAAACTAATACCCTTTTCACCGCATGCGTATGCAATAAAGATGTTTTCATCATTTACTTCTAAATCGTTTTCTTGAAGTGTTTTAGTCGCTTGTGGGATACCAGGTTCTAATATTTCCAGTGGATGACCGTCAAAAGGCTTTTTGCCTAACTGTTCTCCTGCAAGTTTAACAATTTCCGGATCCGGTTTAGATGGTGTACGTCCAAAATATCCAAGTACCATATTCCCGTAACCATCTGTAATTTTCTTCCATTTGCCCTGTGTTACATTAGCATATGCCTGTTGGAAGTAGAACTGAGATACAGGAGTAACCGATGTGGCAAATCCGCCTTTTTTAACAACTTCTGTCATTTCTCTTATAACTTCCGGATACAGATGCAGTGTCCCTGTATCACGCATCATCATAGTGTTTGCTGTCAATGCACCACCAGGCATAGGAGAAAGAGGAATGATAGGGGACACCTGTTTAGCTTCAATAGGTATAAAATAATCTTTCATGCACTCTTCAAAGACCTTTTCTGCTTCGACAATTTTCATGATATCTACATCAATCGTCCACTCCTTACCTTTAAGGGCATGCCACATGGAAATAATGTCAGGTTGACATGTTCCGCCACATACAGGACTCTTTGCAAGGTCAATACCAAGGTTATTGTCTTTGGTAGCTGCTCCTTCAATTGCCGCAAGATTGCATGCTACACTTACACCTGCGGTATCATGAGTGTGGTACCATATCAACGCATCATCTCCAAGTAGCTCTCTTGCACCTTTAAATGTTTCATACACCTTTTGAGGGTTGGCAGTACCACTTGCATCTTTAAAACAGACCGAACCAAAAGGAAGCCCTGAGTCCAGGATGCTTCTCAAGCGCTGAAGGTAGAATGCAGATGTGTGTGCTTCCTCGCACTCCTCAGGCAGATCCATAAGGGTGATACATACTTGATGGTGAAGTCCTGCATCCGTTATGCACTTACCGGAATATTCGAGGTTTTGTATGTCATTGAGAGCATCAAAGTTACGGATTGTAGTCATTCCATGTTTCTTAAAAAGAACGGCATGTAGATTTATTATATCTTTAGGAGCCTGAGACAGGGCAACTACGTTTATGCCCCTGGCAAGTGTCTGTAGATCAGCATCAGGGCCGGCAAACTTTCTGAAAGTATCCATCATGTGAAATGCTGATTCGTTACAGTAGAAGAAAAGAGATTGGAACCGTGCGCCACCACCGGCCTCCATGTGTAAAATTCCCGCTTCAGCTGATGCTTCTACTGCAGGCATAAAATCCTGCGTAAGTACACGTGCACCATAAACAGACTGAAACCCATCTCTGAATGAAGTGTCCATGAATCTAACTTTTTTCACAATAACCACCCTTTCGATTAATTACATATATTCCAAATAACTGGATAACTGATTTTAAAAATGTTTATATTACAGGATAGAATATCCCATGTCTCATTTAAGCATTTCTATAAGCGTGAACGGCTGCAGAAATAACTGCTGTCTGTACACCAGTATCTCCGGAAACTCTGCGTTTCTTATTTTTCTTTCTTTTGCGAGCAAGCTCTGCTTCGGCAAGGTCAGACTCCTCCTTGCGTGTATGTTCTTTGGTGAGGCGCTCAAGTACCGACATGGCTATATTCAGCAGTACAAGGAATATAAATACTATTCCCATGCCTACGAACATTAACATGATTGCATTGCCGATCATAAGGATTTCCTCATTGTGTAAGAATTATGAAACGCTATCTCTCCTGAATTCAAACTGATAATACCTCGTTTTTCACATTCAAAAAGCAAAGTGCCGTCATCGTTCAGGTCTATTATCTTTCCAGAATACGAATCTTGTTTCAGGTCTGTAAAAACAATTTGCTCATTTATAAACGCAAGTCTCTTTTTTATTTCCTGCCGATTCTGTGTAAATCCAGACTGGCTTAATACATTAAAACAATTAATAATAATTTCAAGAAGTTTTTTCAACAGATTTTGACGTACAACCTTATGGTGCAACTCGCAGCGAAGCGAAGTAGCCGGTATATCAAGACTCTCAAGGAAATTTTCAGTGTTGTTTACGTTAATGCCTATTCCCAATACTCCGCATATCCTATCTTCTGTTTCTGTAACTTCACATAGTATTCCGGATATTTTCTTTCCCTGGATCAACACATCGTTTGGCCATTTTACAGATGGTTTCAAACCATAACCTTCCAGCACCTGAGCAACTGACAGGGCGGCAATCTGCGTGATATTCTGTCTTCGTTTATGCTCCAGTGACGTTAATGGCAGCAGGAGGGAAAATGTCAGGTCCATGCCAGGCTGCGAATTCCATATTCTGGTAAAACGTCCTCTTCCATCTGTTTGATCGTCAGCCCATATTACAGAAAAATCCGGCAAGGAAGAACAATGCTGTTTAAGAAATGCATTGGTAGAAACCATCTTCGCATATTTGTAAATTGTATATACTGTTTTATCAGATTTAACAATTTTCGGTTTTTGTTCACTGTTCATAATAACTGTCCTGAAAACGTTTTGTTATACAATACTTTGACTTATTTAGTTACATTGTGAGCCGCTATCCTCTTTCGTTTACGATCTGTTTCATTCAACAGTTTTTTTCTCATACGAAAGGTTTTAGGGGTAATCTCAATTAGCTCGTCATCTTCAATGTATTCCAATGCCATTTCAAGAGTCAACTCCCTTGGAGGTGACAGCTTTATTGATTTGTCCGCCGTGGCGGATCGCATGTTTGTCGCTTTTTTAGCCCGACATACGTTAACGGCTATATCTTTTTGATCACAATGTTCGCCTACGATCATACCTTCATAAACTTTGTCTCCAGGTTTGACGAACATAACACCGCGATCTCGTAAACCGTCCAGCGCATATGCCATTACATCGCCGTTAGACATAGAGGCAATAACACCCACTGGCCTGTGTGGGATGGCACCCTTAAAATACTCATATTCATGGAAATTATGATACATGATGGCAGTTCCCTGGGTGGAGCTGAGGAGTCTCAGTCTTAATCCGACCAGGCCGCGTGATGGAAGTTTGAACTCAAAATGAATTCTCCCGTTACTCTCACGCATATTTAACATTTCTCCTTTTCTGACTCCCAGCAGCGATATCACCTGGCCATCAAACTCTTTCGGAACATCAATAACCAGGAATTCAATGGGCTCTGCTTTTTTACCATTAATCTCTTTATAGATAACCTTTGGTTTTGAGACTTGAAGTTCATAACCCTCTCTCCTCATGCTTTCAATCAATACAGATAGATGTAATAAGCCTCTACCAGATACATGAAATGAGTCTCTCGATTTATCATCATGTACTTTCAGAGAGACGTTTGAACGTAATTCTCTGTATAATCTCTCTCTCAAATTACGACTTGTTACATATTTTCCATCCTGACCAGCAAAAGGGGAGTCGTTTACTGAGAACATCATAGACAGCGTCGGCTCGTCAATGGTTATGATGGGAAGAAGTTTCGGATCATTGATGTCTGCCAGAGTATCTCCGATCTCCACATTCTCTATTCCGGTAATTGCTACTATATCCCCGGCAACAGCTTCTTTTATGCTTTTTCGTTCCAGCCCCGCAAAAGAATAGATTTCTGAAACTCTCTCTTTAATTTTTTCGCCATTCCTTTTGAGCCAAGCGACTTGATTGCCTGAACGTATACTTCCGTTAACAACCTTTCCGATACCTATTCTACCGACGTAGTCATTATAGTCCTGCGCCTGTATAAGCATCTGGAACGGTTCGTCAGGATTTGTAGTTGGTGGGGGGATATGCGCAACAATAGCGTCCAGAAGTGGGGTTAGAACAGTGCTCTCTTCATCTATATCACGCTTAGCATATCCATCTCGGGCACTAGCATAGACAACCGGGAAGTCTAATTGATCATCATCTGCCTCTAAATCTACAAACAAGTCAAAAACTTCGTCGAGAACGTCATTTGGTCTTGCTTCCGGTCTATCAATCTTATTGATAACGACAATTGGTTTCAGGTGATAGCCTAGCGCCTTCTGTAGCACATATCTTGTTTGCGGCATTGGGCCCTCGTATGCATCTACCAGTAGCAGTACTCCTTCAGCCATTTTTAAAGTACGTTCAACTTCACCCCCGAAGTCTGTGTGGCCGGGAGTATCAATTATATTTAACTTAATATCCTTATATTGGATTGAGAAGTTTTTCGCGACAATAGTTATTCCGCGTTCTTTTTCCTGATCGTTAGAGTCCATTACCCGTTCGGCAACTTCCTGATTAGCACGAAAGACACCGGTCTGCTTTAGCATTTGGTCTACTAACGTTGTTTTTCCATGGTCCACATGGGCGATTATAGCTATATTTCTGATATTTTTGATTTCCACAATTGGCTTCCGTTTCTCTGTTTTGCTTAGGACTGGCCTTTACAACACCTGAATTAATAAAATATAAAACTGCTTATATACAGTATTTTTATACGATGTGTTAACAACTTAAAATCATTAAAATATTAAATTCCTTATTATAGTGTTTTTTTGTCAATATTATAGTAAAAAATATGATGATCTAATTATTTCATAATTTGAATAAAATGCGACTTTAGAGGTGCAAAGGTTGAACGATTACGAGGCAGGAACGTTATCTACCTGAAACAATCAAATAAATACGAAAAATAAGGCACTAAATCCCAGCAAAATTAACTCTCATTTTTTCGATTAATACATACCGTAGAAATAGCAGATTGAAAATAGTAATTGCAAGTTAAAGCGTTGAAAAGACAAGTGTTACAGTGCTAATTATTCATGCCTTTTTGAAGAGCAGCAATCGAAATACATCACTGAATATTGGATAGTTTCCGGTTATCTTAAACCCGTTATCTTGAAAGACTGTTATAAAGTCTTTTTTCTCTCATCTTTTTCTTTCCTCAGCTTTGCTTCTAATCTTCTAACTTTTTGTAATACTTTGAGTTCTTCGTCTCCGACTACCTTTTCCACACCTATTTTAGGTTTAATTGTTGAATGCTCTTTTTCCAATACGACGGATAATCGGTTTTCAGGTTTGTTGGCATTGATGGAAGTAGTGTCATGTTTCTCAACAGGATTTTCTGTCACGGATTCATCAATTATCACGGAATGTTTGTCTGTTTTCTCTTTTTCAATATCAGCCTTAGATGATTTTGACAGCTTTGGCATCGTGACCTTGCAACCACTAAAAAATAATGTTGTGAGGCACATGAAAGCCAGCATGTATTCTCTTAATCTGAAGTTGTTTTTTAACATAAACTATGTGTTTTTTTAAAAATAAGCGGAGCTGAATATGAGTTGAGTCTACCTTTAATAGATTATAAGAGTCTATACATATAAAATAAAAATTCAAATGTCATTATTTTTCACCTCTATATTCGTATAAAAAGAATAAAACTGTGTGTTTGGCTTAAATACTTGATTTTATAACTGGCTTAACCTAGAATGCTTCTCAATTCATTTTATTAGATTACAACTCTGATTTGGCATATACATCTGTTTATTTATGTGCCAAAGCAGGAACAGGATCACATAAAGTTGCACGCACACTTATGATATTTGACGTAATAAGTGTCGTTATAAATAAATACAGAGTTATTGTAGAAGATATTATGGGATAATAATGAGAAATAATATTGTACATGCAGGTGCACATGAACTTCAGTATGAGATTCGTGAAATTGTAGAGGTTGGGAATAGTTTGAAGGATATGGGGCTGGATATTTGCTGGGAGAATATTGGCGATCCTGTTCTCAAGGGAGAGAAAATTCCGTCATGGATCAAGAGTGGTATAAAGGAGGCGATTGACACCGATTCTTCATTTGCTTACAGCCCTACAAAAGGCTTGTCGGAAACAAGGGCTTTTCTTGCGGAAATTTGTAATAAACGGAATAAGGTAAAGATCACAGAAGAAGATATTATTTTCTTCAATGGAATTGGTGATGCAATATCCAAGGTCTATAACTACTTACGAAAAGAAACACGGGTAATTGGCCCTTCGCCTGCTTATTCTACCCATTCGTCAACTGAGGCTGCTCATGCCGGTGAAGATCATATAATGTATAATTTGGATCCAAAAAATAATTGGTTGCCGGATATTAATGATCTACGTAATAAAATAGTAAGTGACAAATCAATTTCAGGTATATTAATGATAAATCCGAACAATCCGGCAGGTACTGTGTATTCACAGGATGTAATGGTGGAGATCGTTAGAATTGCGGAAGAGTTTGATTTGTTCATTTTGTGCGATGAGATATATTTAGAAATCACTTATAATGGAAAGATATCTACTCCGTTGAGCGATGTTATTAATGGCGTATGTGGAATATCTATGCGGGGGATTTCAAAGGAGCTTCCGTGGCCGGGTGCAAGATGTGGCTGGATAGAGGTATATAATAGAGGTAATGATCCTGTATTCAGCACATATATTGAGACTATATTGAATGCAAAAATGCTGGAAGTTTGTTCGACTACGCTTCCCCAGACGGTTATACCATCTTTATTGTCTGATCCACGTTATAAGGAATATCATTCCGAAAGAAATAAACAATACGAAGCAAAGTCTAAATTTGCTTATGATGCACTGGTTGGGATAAACGGCATAATAGTGAATCGAACAGATGGTGCATTTTACATGACAGTTGCTTTTGAAGCTGGCACCTTGAACGATAAACAAAGCCTTGAGATCAGCAATGATAAAGTAAGGGCTTATATTGAATCCAGCGTGTGTAATGTTGCTCTTGATAAGAGATTTGTTTATTACCTGTTGGGTGCTACAGGTATTTGTGTGGTACCATTGACCGGTTTTAGCTGTGACACTTATGGATTCCGTGTGACCTTGCTAGAAACTGACATGGCAAAATTCGAATGGGTATTTAAAACAATTGCAGTTAATGTAAGAGCATATTTGAGTTCTTGATATTAATTATGCAGTGACGATGTATGTGGTTTCATGCCAAATCAAATCCCCTTTATTGTTCAAGTTAGGTTGTTTCTCAGTTACTCACAAATCCAGTGATAAATGCCTTTACACACCAATTTAGCAATGAATGCCAACTTCACACTAGTTATTTGCGCAAAAATTACGCTTAACTTTTTTTCTACATAAAAATATTGCGAATTAATTGCGCGATTTATGAGAGTAAAAAGTACTTAATAAGTTGCCATAAATTTAATATTGAGACGTAACACACTGTATAAACAAGCTATATGTAATGACATCAAATTATTTTCATCAGGATATTCCTCTTGGTATGGGTATTGCGATTGTAGCATGACAATTAAATTTTCAACTCTTATTAAATGGAGGGGACTTAGTTATGGTATTATTAGCAGAAAAACCCACTAAAGGAGGAAAGGTAATGAATGCAAGTGATTTTGTAGACCAGTTGCAGGAGGATTGTCTTAACCATGAAGCACTGAATCATTCATATTTGAAGAGGTTTGAAAACAAGGAATTAAATAAGGATCATGTTAAGTTGTTTGCAGAGCAGTATTATTGTTTCTCACGTCATTTTTCCAGATACTTGGCTGCCTTGGTTGCTATTACGCCGGATGAAGGTGCAAGAGCCCCACTAATTAAAAATCTGGGTGAAGAGTATGGTGCCAGAGAGGAAGAAGGACAGGAAATGGATCCGGAACTGACACACCCTGCAATTTTCAGGAGATTCTTGAGGTCTGTTGGTATTGACACATCTCCGGAAGCGCTTGCTGCAATCAAGCCTTTACCGGAAACAAAACTTTTTGTAGATAAGTACCTGAATATCCGTTTTCTTAACTACATTGAAGCTTTTGGGGCTCTGGGACCTGGGACAGAATATATTGTACCACAGATGTATACATTAGTACGTGAGGGCTGCAGAGGTGCAGGTTTGACAGAGGAAGAAGTACTTTTCTTTTCTGCTCACATAGAGTTGGATGTGGAACATGCTGAAGGTATCAAGGAGTCTTTACTTCCATTTGCACAGTCAGAAGATCACCAGGAGATAATGAGGTTTGGTGCAATTGATTTTCTTGACGCAAGATGTGTTTTATGGGATGGGCTGGAAAGAGCTAGCAATTTCTAAAAACATAAATAATCACTGTTTGTGATTAATTTACTAAGGAGTCTTAATGTTCCCCGTTAGCAAGCTCATACGTTGTAATTACAATGATATGAGTTTCTAACGGGGTTTTTTAATGTATGTAAATAAGTTGAGATGTAAATTCTTATCTCTCTTGACGTTGTTGGCAATAGCGTCTATGCATATATTAACTTATTTCTTGAATTAAGTTTAAAATCTGCTATATTTCTCTAATGAGTGTAAAAGGTTCATAGAGCTTTGCAAAATATTAGCTGGTTATAGATTAAATTATTATATTAGTTTTCGCTAATAATCTTTTGATACATTTAGTATAGAAATAAAATTTACATAACAATTTTTAAAATGAACAGGAGGCCTTTATATGGGAAGTTTGCAAATACCGAATAAATCGGCTGCAACCGGGACAAGAACAAGAACCGGTAGCGATGTATTGCCGCAAAGTGGGATGTGTGTTGTATGCCTTGATGGATGTCCCGGATATTGTGAAATAGGTCTTTCGGCCATGAGGGGGCCGGAGACTATATACCCTATACCGTTCGGAAAAAGTACGTCCAGTGGAACAAAAGATTATCCTGTAGACTATTCTCACTTTAACATATCAGGAACTGTTGCCAGCCATCACCAGAAAGAATATGAACAGTTTACTAACGTAAGTGTTGAAACACGTCTTGGTAGAGACAAAGGTCTTAAGTTAAAATTCCCATTGATCTGTACCGGGTTAGGTTCTACACAGATTGCAAAAAATCATTTTGCTGACTTGGGAGCTGGATCCGCAATTTGTGGTACCGGAATCGTTATTGGTGAGAACGTGGTAGGTATGGATGAGACCTCTAAATTCGACAGTAATAAGAAGGTTACAGAATGTAAGGAACTTGAAAGAAGGTTTAAATCCTTTAAAGACAACCAGAAGGATGGTTATGGTTTTATCGCAATACAGGCTAATCCGGAAGATTGGAGATTGGGAGTTCTTGAGTATAGTATGAATACTCTGGGATCTGATGCAGTTGAATTAAAATGGGGACAGGGTGCCAAAAACATAGGCGGCGAAGTTAAGATCTTTAACCTGGAAAAAGCAATACTATTAAAAAATAGAGGCTACATTGTAATACCTGATCCGGAAGATCCGATCGTTCAGGCAGCCTTTAAATCAGGTGCTGTTGAGGGATTTGAGAGACACACCAGGGTAAAGGCAATATCAGAATACCTGCCTAAAGCAATGAGTGATTTTGGAGATCAGGTAGAACATCTGAGAAATGCTGGTGCTAAGTATGTATTCCTGAAGACAGGTGCTTATAGACCGTCTGATTTGGCAAGGGCCATTAAATTCTGTTCAGTCTTCAAGCTTGATGTATTGACTATTGATGGTGCTGGCGGTGGAACAGGCATGAGTCCTTGGAGAATGATGAATGAGTGGGGTGTTCCTACTGTCTACATTGCAGCTATGACTTATAACTACTGTAAGAGACTTGCAGACAGGGGTGAGTATGTGCCTGATATAATTCTGGCCGGTGGTCTTTCTGCTGAAGATCATATCTATAAATCATTCGCGTTGGCTGCTCCATTCGTTAAGGCTGTGGGCATGTCACGATCAACAATCTGTGCTACAATGGTTGGTAATACCACTGGAAAGGATATTGAGGCCGGTAAGATTCAGAAGCCTGCTTCGGAGCATGGCGATTCTATTGATAAGATTTTCTATTACGCAACAAAGGCCAAAGAGGAATTTGGCGATATTACTCCCGGTGCATTGGGTATGTACTCTTATTATGAAAAAATGGCTATGGGTCTTAGACAGTTAATGGCCGGGTCAAGAAAGTTTAACCTTAGTGAAATCACCAGGGATGACATTTTCTCGCTGACTAGAGAGGCTGCTGATATTACAGGTATTAACTATGTTATGGATTGGGAGAATGAAACATCAGAAGCAATCCTGGACGCATAGTTTATTTGAATAGTAACTAAGAATCGAATACGTAACATTAATAAGGCTGTATAGGGTGCAATAAAAACCTTATACAGCCTTATTTTTAGAATGAAAAAATATATATTTATACTCGCCTCGATAATCTCGTTTGTGCTTCTTCCATATTCATTAGTCAGTATTGCTGACGAAAAGGGTGGAGAAGTAGTACTGGTTTCACCATCCGGTCATGAAATAAGCGGCAACCAATGGCTTTTTGTTATTGGAATCGACTCATATCTAAACTTTCCAGACTTGAACACTTCAGTGAATGATGCGAAAGCTGTGAAGAATTCATTCCTTAAACGATATCACTTTGACAAATACCATTTAATTGAGCTTTATGATGAAGAGGCTACCAGAAGGAACATTCTTGCCAAGTTGAGATATCTGACCAGGCGAGTCGGCCCTGATGACTCTGTCATAATCTTTTATTCAGGCCATGGTCGATTGGACTCTGCCAGGCGAGAGGGTAGTTGGATACCTGTTGAAGGAGCCATGGATGACGCTTCATCATGGATTTCGAATAAACAGATTTATGATTATTTAAAGATTGATGCTAATAAAGCAAAGCACATCCTGCTTATTTCCGATTCATGTTTCTCTGGTGATTCTTTCAGAGGCTATAGAGAGAAGATGGCCAGGGCCACAGACGAGGTCATCAAGACAGCATATAATCTGAGGTCACGGCAGGTAATAGCATCAGGAGAAAGTAAGCCATTAGTAGAGGAAGGTCTGAGCCACAATAGTATTTTTACACATTTTCTGTTAGAGGTACTGAATGAGAACAAAAAACCATTTCTTGTTTCATCCGAGTTGTGTAAAGCATTAAAAAAAGGACTTGAAGAGAACAGTTATCAAACTCCAGCGTTCGGTACCTTAAATGATGAAGAGGGGAAGAAGGGGGGTGAGTTGGTCTTGTTTTTAAACAGTGAAGAGTTAGTGCGTCTTAATAAAATTAAATGGCAGGATAGGATTGAAAGGAAGTACCTGCGTTCATCTTACAAAGATTTAACAGTATCACAGGTGCAATCAATGCCTCATATTGAAATCCGCGAGGAGCAGGATTGGGGTTTTTACGGGCATAGCACAATACGGCATCAGTACGAGTTAAGGTCTATTGTCTACGACGAAGTGGTAGTTGATAATACAACTGGCTTAATGTGGCACCAGAATGGTTCTGAAAGGTTTAAAGATAAGGATAAAATATCTGAGTGGATATATAATCTGAATCTTAATGGTTACGCCGGGTATAAGGATTGGCGTCTGCCAACGGTAGAGGAGGCAGCGTCACTTCTTGAGCCCAATCAGAACTTTAGTGATATGTATGTAGATAACGTATTTGATAAAAAGCAACCATGGATATGGACAGGAGACAGCTACGGTGATGATGCGGCATGGGTAATGAGTGCGTGCTACGGAAGTATATTCTGGAATAAATTTGATGAATACTTTAGTCTTCGTGCGGTTCGATCATTGAAATGAGATATTTTATTACGTTGCTGCCTCTATTCTTTTGAACACACCTTCAGACGCTTTTCGTAATTCAGAAAGGCTCTCCGGTATTTTGCCTATTGTATCTTCAATTCTAAAAGGCTTACCAAATACCATTCTTACCCGGTGTCTGCCCGCCAGCAGGTCAATTACCTTTCCACCTAAAACGCTGACAGAACCGTCAAGGTTTGACTCTATTTTAAGAGGCAAAATCAATTTGTTACTTTTAGAGGCGACATAAGAGATTCCTCTCCGAGGCCTTCTTTTTATATCCCTTTTTATTCCACCTTCCGGGAATATGGCAATACTATCACCATTGGTCAATATGTCTATTAACGGTTTACCTGACAATTCAAGGTCTCGTCCTTCTTGCGCACGAATAGCCCCAATGAAACGATAAAAGAATAGTATTTTATAAAAATAGTCATTAGCCATAAAAAAGAGTGGAAAATATTTTAAATGAAAGGGCATTGCAATATATGCTGATACGGGATCCAGATATGAAACATGATTTACTGCGAGTATAAATGGATAGCCGGCTTTTTTAAGATTATCAGTTCCTATGACCCTGAAATTTAAGAAAACTCTAAAAAGAAGCATTAAAGGCCAATACGCTGATAGTTGAATTATTAGAATGATTTTACGTATTTTCATTTAATCAGAGTGAATTGGTCTTATGAGTGACTTACAGGCAGAGTGACTATAAAGTTTGTGCCTGCACCGGGAATGTTCTTAATATCAATATTACCATTATGTAAGTTTACAATGTGTTTAACTATAGCTAGTCCTAGACCAGTTCCTCCTAGTTTTCTGGATCTTGATGAGTCTACCACATAAAACCTCTCGAATATTCTGGTTAAATGTTCCTTTGGAATACATATACCCGTATCCTGTACTTCTATTGTTATCGTCTCATTATTATGACTTAAAGATATTTCAATCTCACCTCTTTCTGTATATTTAATGGCATTATCAATCAGGTTAATAAACACTTGTTCCAGTTTAAAAGGATCAGCTTTGATAATAGGTAACTTGTCGTCTCTATTAAACTTTAGAGCAAGATTTTTATCTTTTAATCTCTGATCAAATATTTTTAAAATATTCTCCATGAGGTTATTTAGATTTATTTTCTCTAACTCTAGGCTGTCTGGTGAACCTTCGAGTTTTGATAGTAACAATAAATCATTAACAATTCTTATGACCCTGTCAGTATGTCTATTAATTATATCCAGATAATGCATGTTTTCGTCATTATTGTTTGCTTCCTGCAGTGTTTCGACAAACCCTTTTATTGCAGTAAGCGGTGTCCGTAGCTCATGGGAGACGTTAGTGACAAAATCCTTCTTTGTTTTCTCCAGGTTTCTGACTTTAGTTATATCATGCAGAGTCACAACAATGTCATCTTCGTTAGAGCAGAGAGTAGCACTACATAGAAATATTCTGTCATTTAATTCTATTTCATCAACGATGCTGTTTTGTTCACATCTTACTTTTTTCATTAATTCATCAAATCTGGTCTTTCTTATTACATTCCAGTATAACTCTCCTTTTACAGAGTCATTTTGGATTGTTTTTCTGAAACTATCATTACTTATTGAAATAGCTCCGTCTTTATTAATTACACAAAGCCCTTCATTAATAGATGATATGATACTGTTAAGTTCTTCCTTCTGGTGGGACAGTTGTGTAAATAACGTATTAATCTGATCTGTCATATAATTAAAACTATCTGCCAACTCTTTTACTTCGTTGCCACTATTAATAAATACCTTTGTGTTGAAGTTTCCTTTTGCAACTTTACTGGAAGCAATGGCTAATTCGTTAAGAGGTTTTGAAACACTGCGTGAAAACAGAAAAGCACCAATTATTAAAACCACGACAATTATTATTGCAATCTTGATAATATTCATTTTCAAGTTATTGAGCAGTGTATTTATCTCATTTGAAAATAAGCTTGTTCTTATAACTCCATAGATTTTACCGTTATTTTCCATCGGCATTGCAACGTATAACATCTCTTCCTTTACTGATGCACTGTATCTTAATGACGTGCCAAAACCGGATTGAATGGCCTGGATTATCTCAATCCTGTTTTTATGGCTTTCCATTAACGTTGGATCTTTTTCTGAATCAGCAAGAACAATCCCTTCAGGGTTTATGATTGTTAGCCTTGTATTGAGCTGCTCTCCCAGTACTTTTATGAGTGTGTCTAGTTTCTTAATTTGGTTGTTTTCTAAAAGCGGGGATATTTTAAGCTTTAGCGTATTACAAAGATTTTTCAGATTGCTGGTTGATATGTCTATATGATGATGCCTTATTGCTTTAAATGTAAGTGGAAATGTTATGGCAAGAATAATGATGACAACAAACAGATACCCACAGAATATCTTTACAAAAAATGAATTTTTCATTCTTCCAGTTTGTATCCTATCCCTCTAATGTTCTTTATATACGGTCCAGCCTTGCCGAGTTTATCTCTTAAATTCTTGATATGAACATCTATCGTCCTGTCTAAAACGATCTTCTCGTCTCCCCACAGATGATCTAAAATGTCATATCTTGAAAATACTTTGCTTTTGTTTGAGATAAAAAGTTTTATTATCCGGAATTCTGTAGAGGTTAACTCAATCTTTTGGCCCTCAACAGAAACTTCATGTTTGACCGTATCTACTGTTAATATTCTACCGATATTAAACTTTCGGGATTCATCAATTTTCTGACCTCTTCTTAATACGGCCTTAACCCTGGCAACCAATTCTCTTGGTGAGAATGGTTTAGTTACATAGTCATCTGCGCCAAATTCTAATCCAAGGATCCTGTCCGTTTCTTCTCCTTTGGCAGTAAGCATTATGATAGGAATGGATGAATAGTCACTTCTTTTTTTTAGGTTTTTGCATATTTCAATACCATCGGCATCTGGTAGCATCAAGTCCAGAATAATAAGATCAGGTTTTTGGCTGCTATCTTGGCAATGTTCATCAGACAGACCTAGGAATCCATATAGACTTTCTGCATCATAAAATTCCTTGATCTTAAACATTGATTTCTTCAGATGAATTGATACGAGCTCAACTATGTCCGGTTCGTCATCAACTATTACGATCAGCCTACTCATATTTATGTAGTTATTAAGTTAAAGGATGAATGCAGTTAAATAAAAATATGAATAATACAAGCACCTCATATTTTTGAGAAGCGTACTTACCTCTTTTAGATGCTTTTAGCCTTTAGTCGTTATCTTTGCCATTATATCAAATTCAACTTTTATAAAATGGAGAAAAATTGACTCTTAAATTGCAATTATTAACCACATGAACGAAAATATTTCAAGAATTATTTTCGCTCCATAACGAATTAAAGTTAATTTAAGTATATAAATCAAAAACAAAAGTTAAATATTCTGACCCACAACAGATATAATATATAATTAACAGGCTGAATATGATTAATAGTATAAGAAATATGGTATATTTTTCTCATATTTAAAGAACTTAAGAAACTTTTAGCCTTGCATTAGGATATATAAGTTGATATTATTCTCACTTTTACATAATCTTGATCAAGCAGTAAGTAATGGTATGATGTTTGCTTTCTTCTCTGAGGAGATTATATATTCTTTTAATGTTTATTAGGAAATCTTAAAATGAGCAAAAGATTAATGAATCAGTTAATAGGCCGTCTTAAAGACAGAAGACAATACCTTTTAAAAGAGGTAAAACATAGGCTAAGAGAGTTTAAAAATTCTGGAACAGACAGACTCTCAGATAGCGCAGATATAGCGTCTAACATGATAGAAGATGAAATTGTTATGTCTATTGCTCAAGGCGAAGCTAAAGAAATCGAGCAGATAGACAGCGCCTTAGAAAAAATCAATAAAGGTCAGTACGGTAATTGTGAAAATTGTGGTAAGAGTATAAATAAACAGCGTTTAATGGCTATACCATTTGTCAAGCTTTGTATTAAATGTAAAGAGGATGAGGAACGGTATGAAGGAAATGAGATTGACAGTGACGGTTATAGTTTTGATTCTATTGGATATGCGGGTATTGAGGCAGACGACGATAAAAAGCGCAATCTGAGAAATTTCGATATTAACGATATTAATCCGTATGATAATTAAATTATTCTAATTTGATTCTCCAGACTCCGGTATAGTAAAGCAGAAACGTGATCCTTTCCCTTTGGCTATAGGGCTCTCAATCCATATTTTTCCTTTGTGCATCTCAACAATTTTCTTAACGATTATCAAACCAACGCCCGATCCCTCTGCTTCAACCTGCTTAAGCCTGCTGAATATTTTGAAGACATTATTCTGGTATTCTTTTCGAATGCCAATGCCAGTATCTTCAACAAAAAATTCATAATAACCTTCAATTTTATTGTATCCAATTGCGACTTGTCTATTTTTGTCGTCACCCATAAATTTAATGGCATTAGTGACTAAATTAAAAAAACATCTCTAATTCTCTTCTTATCACACAATATAGTTGGAAGGTTGGATTTAATTAATGTTTTAATATTGTTTGCCACAATCTTGTCTTCCAATGTCACTAGTACGTTCTTTATGATATCTTCGCTGGAATTTTCTTTAAAATTGTATGTTATCATGCCAATGACCTGCTCCCCAAAAACTGATCCAGTTGTAAAGTTAGTATAAAGCTATATAATTGGATTAAGAAAGGGGGAAAACATGTCACAAAAGCGATACAAGTCTGAAGAAATAATCCATAAGCTTCGAGTTGCAGAAGTAGAATTATCCAAAG
>JASMMK010000029.1 GCA_030748215.1 Candidatus Scalindua sp. | reverse complement strand
TTCCACAACAACCTGTGCCGCTGCAGGAACCTGGTGATAATGGAGGCATGCCACCGCCTGCCGAGTCAGATTGTGAACCGCTTGCAAAAACAGAGAACTGTTTTTCTAACGATTTACCACCACATTCAGGGCAAACCGGTTTTTCATCACTCCTTTGAAGTATCTCAGAAACTTTATCACACTTCTTACATTTATATTCATATAAAGGCATTTTTTCTCTCCTATAAAAGAGCTAACGTAACAAACTGTTATAACAATGTCAAGGTGCTATAGATATCTGATTGAGCTTTAACCTTATCATGTGTGATATGCGAATTGACATTATTGCCGGCAATGCATAAATCTTTTTCATGCGAATATTTACGTGATCGCTTTTTGTTCTTCTTCAAATTCTATTTTGCCCTGATCGTACTTTTCACTTGCATCTTCAAGGTCTTTGTAGAGACTGTTAATTTGATCTTGTGTCTGTTTGCTTGATTTAGATAGTCTTGATATTGCAGTTCCATCCTGGTCGTGCGACGCTTGAATCAAGGCCTCCGTGTCTATTTGTAGTTGCTGCTCCGCTTTCTCTATATCTTTTTCTATTCCTTTGATTTTTTTTTCAATAGGGGCCAATACCTTTGAGCGCCTGGAATTAAACTCAGCACGGGCTTTTCTTTGCTCTTTCTTGCTCAGACCTTTTGTCTCCTCCTGCCTGGATGGTTTTTTCGTTGGCTTGATACTGTCCTGATCATCCCATCCGATCTGTTCAAGGAATTGAGAATATGTTCCATGGAAGAAGAATATTCTATCATGGTGGAATACTATCAATTTGTTCGCAACCCTGTGGAGGATATGCTCGTTGTGGGTGACCATGAGTACTGCACCACTAAAGCTGTCAATGGCATCCATCATAGCTTCACATGATTGCATGTCAAGGTGGTGAGTCGGTTCGTCAAGAAGGAGGATATTAGTTGGCAGAACGAGCAGCTTTCCAAGTAGTGTTCTGCACTTTTCTCCTCCTGACAATATTTTTATTTTTTTGAGAGCACTGTCTCCTGAGAACATCATTGCACCGCAGATGTTTCTGACTCTTCCTCTCTCAATGCCTGAGACAGTTGAGGCAATCTCTTCTTCAACTGTCAGTTGGTCATTCAGGGTTGCAGTATTTGCCTGTTCATAGTAACCAATCTTAGTCTGTGGGTGGTTTCTGACTTTTCCTTCACTGGGAGGCAATATGCCGGCCAGCAGCTTCAACAACGTTGTTTTGCCTTTACCATTTTTCCCGATTATGCATATCTTATCATTACTCTCGACATTAAAGTTAACATGGTCTATGAGAGGTGAATCGTTGCCATTATAGGAAAATGTCAGATCCTGCGCTTCCATTATGGATTTAGCAGGGAATGGGGCGGAATTAAAAGAGAATGAGAGTGTAGATATCTTTTCAAGTTTTTTCAGCACTTCCTGCTTTTCAAGGGCTTTGACGCGTGACTGCACAAGGCTGGCATGGCTTGCTTTTGCCCTGAAACTGTTTATGAAGTTTTCTGCCTGCTTACGTTTTTTGTCCTCATTAAGACGCTGTTTCTCATGGATTACTTCTGATTTTAGAATTCTGTCATAATATTCCTGAGTGGTTCCCTTGATCTTTACAATTTTGTGTCGATGAATACCCAAAGTGTGTGTAGCAACACTGTCCGTAAATCCCCTGTCGTGGCTTACGATGACAACCTCATTCTTCCAGTTAATCAGGAAACCGGTCAACCAGCGAATGGAGACAATGTCCAGGAAATTTGTCGGCTCATCAAGTAGAAGGAGATTCGGGTCTGAAACTAAAACCTTTGCAAGATTTAATCTGATTTGGTAGCCACCGGAGAATTCAGATGGATCACGGTCAAAATCATCTTCTGAAAAGCCAAGGCCGGAAAGCACACTCTTAACTCTCCAGTCATCACCCTCCTGGTCGCTGGGAAGGCTGCAGCATCCTTCCTCCAGAACAGTCGGTTTTGTAAAATTAATGTGCTGGCTCAAATATCCTATGCGATAGTTCTTCGGAACGGCAATGGTTCCTTTATCACACTGCTCCTCACCTGTCAGCATTCGGAATAGAGTGGTTTTTCCGTGTCCATTCCTGCCAACCAGGGCAGTTCGTTCACGTGGGTTAAGGTTAAAAGAGATGTTGTCAAATATAACTTGTTCGAGGTAGTGCTTGCTTACGTCTTGAACTGAAATCATGGTTTAATATCATACAATTGATTATTTAAATTTTCTGGATTTTGAAATTAGATTTTCGGTTATTTCGCCCCAATTATTTTTAAAGTTCATAGCCTTATCGTCAATATAGGCAACTCCAATCGGTTTGTCCGGCACCCAGACATCATCAAAAGGCAGTTTATAGTATTTCATATATTCTTTTATTCTGTCGAACTGATCACCAATGAGTAAGCTTTTAAACTTAAATGAAGTCTTGCAGGAGTGGATAACAATACGGTAACCGGCTTTTTGTAGCGTCTCTAATGCTTCCTGCACACCTTCAGTCGGATCTCCCACATCAGGAAAACGATGTTCACAAATAACACCATCAAAATCAACAACTAAGGAAGGCTTCTTTTCATAATTGTCTCCTATGTAATTTACTTTTTGCTTTTAACAGATAAGACCGGGCATGGAGCTTTTCTTACTACCTTCTCGGCAACACTACCAATCAGCATATGTGCTATATCTGTCCGTCCATGTGTACCAATCACTATTAAATCTATATTCTTATCCTTTGCCGTATTTATGATTTCAAGAAATGGTACTCCGAACAAAATAATTGTCTCTACTCGGTTTTGAATCACTTTCGGGATCTCTGCTAATAATTTCTTCTCCAATTGCTCTCTGGTGGATTGGTCAAGTACTACCATCGATACAGAAGGTTCTTGTCCATAAATGGGGCCACCATAATCAAAAACCCTGCTATCCACGACGTGAGCCAGATACAGTATGGCATCCTCATCTTTTAACATCAGATGATTTGCATATTGTAATGCTTCCTTAGCGTTTTCTGAAAAATCAAAAGGACATAGTATTTTTTTAAATTGTACCATCTGAATTCTCCTTTATGCATTATACATAACACGCTATATCGAATCGCAGTGAGATTTCATTTATCAGAGCGACAAATGTACTCACATTGCTTATCATGTGAGATTATGTTGTAGAACGGAGTATTCCGGTTCAAGCAAAATACTAAGGCATAACAAATTCGTGACCAAGCTGTCTGACTGTTAGTACGGGACAGGGAGCCTTTCTTACAACCTTTTCAGACACGCTGCCCAGCATCATATGTGAAATACCGGTCCTTCCATGCGAGCCGATTACTATCATATCAATCTCTTTCTCCTTTGCAGTGCTTATGATTTCTGCGAAAGGGATACCCTGGGTTACGATGGCTTCTACATCCATGTCGTCCCTGATCTCCTCCGGTATACACTCAAGAAGCTTTACTCTTAACTGCTCAATTGTCTCTTCATTCGGAATCTGTGCCGACATTCCATCCAGCGCCTCGTTAAAAGAACGTATATTGATTACATGCAGCAGCAACAATTTTGCTTCGTTTTTCATTGCAAATGTGACGGCATATTTCAGCGCCTCTTTTGAGCAATCTGAATGATCGATAGGGCATAATATTTCATTTAAGGATATCATTTTGAACCTTGTTCCTTTCAATCGTGAACGCTACTAACTAACTTATCTACATAGTAACACTGCACAGTCTACTTTTCGCATAATCTGTACAGTTGTATTTCCAAGGATTAGTTCTCTTATTTTAGAGTGGCCATAGGCACCCATTGCCAGCAAGTCATAAGAGCCTTCATTGCAGAGTTTCAGAATTGCACTCACTGTCTCGCCACCTTTAAGGACCTTGTCATACGTAATTTTGTAATCCTTCAGGTTGTCATCTGCTTGAGAGAGGATATCTTCACCTGCCTTCTTGTCATCAGATACGGTAACGACAGTAAGGGGAAGTTCCATCTGCTCTGCAATATCTGCACCGGCTGCCAGGGCCTTTGTAGAAAAAGAACTGGCATCATACGCAACCAGTATTTTTGAAATCTTCTTATATTTTTCAGGGGTTACCAATACAGGTTTGTGTGTCTGTCTGACTACAGATTCCAGGTTTGACCCCAGAAAAGCGTCACGCCAGAATGCATGTTCGCCTGCCATTCCCATAGAAATCATATCGCATCTTGTTGCAGATTCTACTATCTCCTTTCCAACTACACCTTCCTTTGTTGTACGTGTAAAAGAGATTCCGGCAGAGCTGCATTTTCCTTCCAATTCATCCAGAGCGGCTTTGGCAGTGTCTTCCAGAAACTGTCGTACATTCTGTTGGAAATCGGCATAAGGTACCATACCACCGATGCTTGTTCCCAGGTCTCTCATGAATGGTCCGGCTAGTTTTTTTATGTCAATTATTGAGATACCTACTATCTCTGAGTCGAAAGATCTTGATAGATCCATTGCATAATCAACTGCGACCAGACTCGTGTCTGAAGAATCAATCGGTACAAGTATTGTTTTAAACATCTCAATCTCCTATTTGTGCAATTAATTTATAAGGACACACACTCTGCACTTATAGTACTACACTATAAATTTAAAGTCTATATATAAATTAGCTTTCGAAGCATCTTTAAATGTATTTTTTACTCCTGCTATTTTTCCTGTATTTTTGTAGTTATTGCGTGGATTCTTTGAACAGATATGATGTTCTTTTGCAGATAGAGACAAGCATAAGCATCAAGGGAACTTCAATCAAGACTCCAACCACTGTAGCCAGCGAGGCGCCGGATGAGAGCCCAAACAGCATTGCTGATGTTGCAATTGCCACTTCAAAGTGATTTGAAGCGCCAATCAAAGCCGACGGAGCAGCGTCCTGATAAGAGAGCTTTAATAGCCTTGCCAGAAGAAAGTAACCGAGACTGAAAATGAAGATAGTCTGAATGAACAGTGGGATTGATATCCATAGTATTGTTAGCGGATTATTCACAATAATCTGACCCTTAAAAGAGAAGAGAAGTACCAATGTTGTTAAGAGCGCTATTATGCTGACCGGAGTAAGCCAATGAACGAATTTATCATTAAACCACTCCTTTCCCTTGTAACCAATAATCGCCTTACGCGTAAAGTATCCGGTAACCAGCGGCAGGGCGACGTAGACCGCAACAGAGAATAGTATAGTCTGCCACGGTATGGGCATGGCATTTACACCTAACAGAAAACCGCCAAGAGGTGCATAAAGCACAAGCATGGTCAGTGAATTGATGGCGACCATTACCAGGGTGAGACCGTCATTGCCCCTCGCCAGATAACCCCACATCAATACCATTGCCGTACAGGGGGCGATCCCCAGGAGGATTGTTCCCGCGATGTAGCTTCTCCACAATTCTACTTCACTGCCATCTTTGAGAATCTCTGTTCCCGGCAGAAAATCTTTAAATAGATAGCCCAGGAAAAACCAGGCAATGAGAAACATGGTAAACGGTTTGATTGCCCAGTTGATAAAGAGAGTAAGCCCGACCGCTTTGGGAGTTTTTGCAACTTTTAACACCTCCGTAAAATCTATCTTGACCATGATTGGATACATCATAAAAAACAGACATACGGCAATAGGTATGGATACCCGGTATATTGAAAGCGAGTCCAGCTTAAATGCAAAATCTGGCATCGCTTCTCCCATGCCGATTCCAGCTCCAATACAGATCACTACCCAGAGAGTCAGATATTTTTCGAAAAAAGATAATTCTTTAACTTCACTCATTTTGTTTTAATTTATACCTCGTTCCCATGCTCCAGCGTAGGAACGTTTATCATCAGCAGGGCTTTACTGCCTGTTTTGACTTCTGCGATAAAAACAGATTTATTATTGCGCCAGCCTCGTTCCACGTCTGCTGATCGATACAGTAACAGACCCTGGGGCCGTCTATATCGCCAACTATCAATCCTGCGTTCTTCAACTCTTTCAGGTGCTGCGATACAGTAGATTGAGACAGGGGAAGTTCATTGACAACATCGCCGCAGAAACACTCTCTCTTTTTAATCAGAAAGTTGATGATTGCAATCCGCGCCGGATGGGCTAATGCCTTGCAGAGCATTGCAATCTTTCTCTCTTTTGAGCTGAATTCACTGACTTTTGTTATTGCCATAATATTTATATCCTATATCGCAAATATACGATAATAACTCCTGAAGTCAATGGGAAATTTAATAAAATATCTATTCAAATTCTAATGGTGGATTGGTATGTGTTGTTGGATTTGTCATTGGTCAATAGCCATTCGTAACCTGAGATCATGTTTCTCTCTATTTCCCTTACCTCTGTGCACTCTGCGATCTCCTTGTCCTCGGTGCCTTTTGTCCCCGCCTAACAAACTGGCGGGCAGGCGGGGAGCGGTGAACAATCTTTTATATTGCAAAACACCTCTGCTTGTTTATAATGACAAACAATGATAAGAGCATGTTCATAGAATAGGGAGATACAGATGGTAGAAGACATTGTAAATATGCAACAGGATAGACGCAGGGGGCCGGACTTTTGGACTAAGGCACTTAGATGGCTTGGTATTTTCGGTTGGTTTGTAATGATCACCGCCCTTTATATTCTCGATATGGCAAAACCGGAAGAAGAAAACCTGTTCACTAAAAATCTTGATTTCAGTGTGCGGAATACGTGGGACCCGAAGCTGATTCATTACCTTTTCTGCCTATTGATATTCGGGCTTTGCATAAGTATCATTGGGATTATTATCAATTCCAGAAGGCATCATCGTAAAGATGACAGATTCAAGTATATCCTGATAACACTGGGAGTGATATCCACTTTCGGTATAGTCAAATATCTACTCAAGTTTTAACGACGGATGGCCGGGTGAGATAGAATTCATCATTAGTAAATAGTAATTCTTAAATTCCTTAATTCTTCAATTTCTCAATTATAATTCATATTTTTCTCCGTGTTCTTTGCGACTTTGTGCGAGGCGTTTCTTTTGCCTTCTCTTTTTAGTATAACTAAAAATCTATTTTGAGATCGGGATGTGTGCCATCAACTATCTGCTTGCCTAAATTCAGTGAATGTTCATCTGCCTCTTCCTGGGTGTCAAAAATCTCTTTACAATAAAACGCCTTAGTTTTATAGCCATCTGAACTAAGTTTGTTGATATGTACAGAAGTCATCCATTCCTCTTTACCGTATGATTTTGCCGGTAAAGAATCCAAATCGTAATCTTTATAACGTGTATTCATGAGTATCCTTTTAATAAATTTGGTAATACTTTAATAATTAATACATCCTACTCAATATCGTACTCCTGTCAATTGAAAATGCGGATGATAGCAGGGAACAGGAGAAGAGGACTTGGGTAGAAAGCGGTTGGGAACAGTGAATACGCCGGAAATAAGACTACTGTTTTCTTCCCGAATATGCGAAAATAATTTTTTTTTAACACTTTGGTAAAAAAAATAGAGGAAGGTGCATATGGCTGGATTCCTGGATAAATTTAGAAGTAATGTGGTCACTTCAGTATGGAAAGACAAAGATGATATACCTGTGGTTGAAAATATAGATGATAAGATTGCCCTGGGGGCTCTGTTATGGATTGTTGCTGAGGCGGATGATAAGTTTCTGGCAAAAGAAGACGAGAAGATCAAGGAGATTCTCACTTTATACAGTAAAATACCGGAAGATGAGATGGCAACAGTTATGGCTTCAATTAAGGAGGCCGCGAGGGAAAGAATAGACCTGCATCGCTTTACTCGTGAGATAGGTAAAGATCTCTCTTATGATGTCAGAAAATCAGTCATAGAGACTCTATTTCGTGTAGCGTGTTGTGATGACGAGTTGGATCATAATGAGATTGAAACAATAAGGAAAATATCAGGTTTGTTTCATATCGCACATAAAGATTTCATTAATGCCAAGATAACTGTTAAGAAAGAGTTCGGCCTGGATGTCGCTGAATAAAACAAGATATCAGGGTTCAACCTTTCAAGTTGACAAACTATATTGCTATATACCATGAAGTTTCTGGATCTGATAAACTATTTTCAAAGGATTTATCGTTTAGCATCGTCTAATGTTCAGAGCCGTCTAAGCAGACGGAAAAAGTATCCAAAATATGGAAAATCAAGATGATACAGAATTGATAAGGTTGGCCAGAGAAGGGGATTCAGTTGCGTTTGAAGAACTGGTTGAACGAAATTACACGTTCGTATATAAGATATCATATAAGTGGACAGGGATAAAGGAAGATGCGGAAGATATTACCCAGAATGTATTTATGTCAGCTCTTAATTCGGGAGTGCCCCTGGAAAGGGCACGAACCGCAGCTCTTACAACAATGGTGTTTTTTCAGTTCTACCAGGCGCTGAACTGTCGTTCAGAGACAGAGTCTATTTTTCGTATGAATCCGATGAGCAACCCTTTTCTCTTCTATGCTATGATAGCCGCATTGTTTGCTCAACTTGCTGTCCTGTATGTACCGGCGCTTCAGTGGATTTTCAGGACGGTGCCACTCACAATGACAGAATGGCTGGAGGTCGGACTGGTAACAGTGACAGTTGTTATTGCTGTTGAGATAGATAAATGGATCAGAAGAAAAAAATTGTCATAGCCATTTGTCATTCGTGTCTGCCTTTCTCCTTTTCAATTTACAATCTTCAATAGTCAATAGTCAATCTCTTTCATTCCCCCTTGACTCAATACCAGAAAGTAGTGAAATCCGGGAACCTGGAAACACGTTGAACCTAAACAAAACTGATAACAGTAAGGTCGATTCTTCACTGAAACGAAATTCTGAGAAATGTGAACCTGGATAAGATAAGGTTGCTCATCGGAGGTGAACCATGGCTGCTACCCTAATGCGTTTGACTACGGTATGTGTCTTTTCTCTATTTTGGCTATGGGGCCTATGCCAACCTTCACTGACACAGGCAGGGACCACAGACCTGGGTGATTTTGAACAAGGCACTTCCGGGTGGGTATTGTCCTTAGCCAAACCGGGTGCCAGTTTTACCACCACGACCAGTGTCAAGCCAACCAGCGGGGAGCTGATGACACCAAAGTCCGGGGCCTTCTTTGGTCTGCTCTCCCTTAAACGGCAAACTCAAACCGCATCGGTACAACTCACCCACGAATTCAAGGCCGAAAAGGGCGATAACATCAGCGGCTGGGTTTTTTATCTGCCGGGTCTGGGCTTCCAATTCAGTCATCCTATCGGCCAGTTGCAGATTATGCGATCCGATGGCTTCCGCCTGCGGGAGCTGTATTACTCCGATGACAGCGCAGGAAGCGGTTGGCGCAGGTTCCAGTACAGCTTTGTGGAGAGTGGGGCGTTCGAATTACAGGCCATGGTTCAGCCCGGATTATTTGCCGATACCCTGTTTGGAATGGATGGTATTGTCATAGAGGCGCCTGATCGAGAGCCGCCAAAGGTAACGGTCCCGGCAGATATTGTATTAACCCTGAAAGGCGACAGTGCCGGTATCAAAAAAGAGGATGCCCGCATCCAGGCATTTCTTGCCGGCGCCAGCGCTGTTGATGACCAGGATGGCCTCCTCCGGGTATCGGTTCTGCATACACCTGAACTGTTTCCAGAAGGTGTAACTGAGATTCATTTTCAGGCCACCGATCAGGCTGGAAATCAGGGCGAGGCGGTGGCGCGTGTCACGGTGGAAGGGGACACAACGGCGCCGGAAATCAGCCTTCCCGATCCCCTGACTATCATCATTAAAACAGGAGGAACGGGGGTATCCGCCTCGGACCCACGTATACAAAAGTTCCTCAAATCCACCAGGGCCATAGATGCCATGGACGGTGAGATTTCGCTTACCCACTCGCAGTTGCCCGATCCCGTGCCCGTGGGCAAGACCAAGGGGTTTTTTATGGCCACAGACCTGTCAGGCAATACCGGAAAGGGGGCAGGTGAGATCCGGGTGCAGGAAAACCATCCCCCGGAACCGCAAGCGGATTTTACCCAGACATAGGAAGGGACCAGGGTGTTGATTGCGGTGTTAGCCAATGACATCGAGGTGGATGGACAGAAGCTCAAAATAAGTCTGGCGGCGCCGCCGGTCAATGGCGTCTATATTCTTGCAGATGACAAAAAGGCGATCTGGTATGTGCCCCATGAAGGTTTTACCGGGGACGACACCTTCAGCTATGAGGTGGATGACGGTTTTGGCGGCAGCGCCGAGGCGCGGGTCCAGGTGCATGTCACCAATAAACCGGAGACTGATAGCCCCACCACAGCAAGGGTGGGCAATACAGCCCCCATTGCGCGCTACGATTTTGTGCCTGTTTTTTACGGCAAAACAGCGATATTGGATCTGTTGCAAAATGATAGTGACCCGGATAATGACCGCATTGAAATTATTGCCCTGACACAGCCTGAAACCGCATCGGTGGAATTGCTTAAAGATGGCAGGATTAAATTGGTCAAAAACTACGACGATAAGGGATACGACGAAAGTTTCACCTATACCCTGAGTGATTTTCACGGTGGTACAGCCGTAGGTGTTGTGACAATGATAACGCATCCGGAGCCCCGTATAGATATTATTGAAAGTCCGCGTTTTATCTGTGATCAACAGCCCAGCTTGGAAAAGCAGCCGCAACATAGTTACCACCCCGGTAAGGACAGACTGGTTGGCCTGCCTTTCCACACCATGGATGTATTTACCAAAAAAGACGCCGAGGCAATAGCGCCGGATCTGCGTGCAATTGATATTGGCGGTACGCTTTGGGTTAAGGGCGGGGTGACCTCCACCACCTATGCCGACCCTGAACATCCACGCATGAAATACCAGCCACTGGTCTCCACCAGCACATCATTGTATCCCTGGAATGAGAGCAATATGCACAGGACCGGGGTGTCGGAATGGGGTGAGCAAAATACCCATTGGGAATACGCTCAGATTACCGGTGTTTGGGGTTTAAGGGTACCGCCATTCGATGGCTACACCAGGGATTTTATAAGAAATGGCCGTATCACTGGTAGAGGAATCCACATAGGCGTGGCCGTGATAGCCCGGGTTTTTCTCTATGATAATGCTAAAGATGCGCGTTTGAATCTGGAGTTTGAAAAAGAGAGGGGGCCGGGGCGTTTTGATATTGGTGATGCCGGGGATCTGGATACGTCTGTTGGTTTTGAACCCACAAAGGAAGCGGGAGCAGGATATGAACAGACCTGGCTGGCGGATGCAGGAGGAGAGTCCAGCTTTTTTTCATTGCGCGTAAATGCAGGGCATTCTTCCATCTGGAAGTGGCCCTGGTGATTCGTGATCGTGGCGATCAACACTTTCATATCCGTGTAAATCCCGGACCTTATGCGCTGGACCTCAATATTGTAGGCCGTAAATTTGTCAAGCAACTAGCTGAAAATGTGAAGCAGGTGCGCAATGGCTTTCGCATCCACCATGAACACAAGGATATGAACCATCCAAGCATGTTTGAGCTCATGCAACCTGCACCAGCGACTGCGGTCATACCACCTCCTATGGTGAAACCAGATTACCCCGGACCCGGTCAGGGCGGAATGCCAAGTGAGGAGGAAATAGAGCGGATACGTATATTGCAGTTGCAAAGGATTGGCGAACGGTTCCATCTTTTGCCGGAGGATAAAAAACAGGAGTTGCTGGATAGGCTCAGGGCGCTGTCGCCGCAACAACAGCAACAGTTGCCGGAGAGTTTGAAGGAATTAATCAACAAATAATGGTAACCATTAAGCAAGCTTTTGATTTGCTTAAGAGTTTCAAAAATGGTATTTTTTGTAATTTCTGTAAGTGCCTGATTTGATTACTTGACAGGGGCCTACTAATGGGTGACCCTTTTCCATGTTAGAACAAAATGGATAACATACTAGAGATATTTATTTCTATCGTAAAAAAAGCCGGTACTGCAATTGCAGACATTCAAGGTCAAGATATAAATGAAAGATACAAAGCAAAGGGAGATTTAATAACACGAGCGGATGAACTCTCACACACGCTGATAGAGAATGAGCTAAAAAGGTATTTCCCAAATATTCCGCTGGTCCTGGAAGAACAAGCAAACTCGACAGTTCCACAATCACAGTTTATTGTGGGTGATGAGCTGGACGGGACTATTCCCTTTGCAAGGGGGATGAACGAATGGAGCGTTTCCTTAGCTTACATTGATGAGCAACCAACACATGGGGTTATTTTTCTACCCTCTTTGAAAATTTTAATTTCTGCTGAAAAAGGCAAGGGTTGCTGGATAAATAACAAGCGTGTACATATCACTTCTACTAATCGTCTTGCTGACTCAGTATGGGGTACTGAGCTGCATCCTTTCTTAACTGATGAACATCGTCAACGTTTTATAAATACATTATCGCAACACACACTATCTACCAGATGCCTGGCATGTGCTACGGCGGGTGCTTTAGAGCTGCTTCTTGGCCATACCGATCTTTACATAAATTGTAAGGGCGGAAAAATCTGGGATTTTGCTGCAGGTGCTTTATCAGTCGAAGAGGCTGGAGGCATAGCAAGATATATCGATGGAACTAAGATTGAATGGAATAGTATAGAAATGAATGTTTTGCTTGCGGCAAACATGAAGATAGCAGATGATGCTTTGAAGTTAACCATCAAATAATGGTAACCATTAAGCAAGCTTTTGATTTGATAACTTGACAGTCGAAGAGTATTTGTACCAATACAGTCAAGGGAAGATTTAACCCCTTTTTTTCTAATCGTTCACATACCAAGTGACCTTCGGGTTATGAGCCGTTTTAGCGGCAAAATCTGGAATGAACAGAAATAAGTAAGGCCTTATTATCAACGGTTTTAGGGCTGTTCAGTAGTAAGGTCTTACTTGCTATTTAAGATGTAGTTTAATCGCTTGTTCTGGAGTCCAAGTTTGTTGCTGATTTAGGTAATTTTTTAAAGGGGCATTATATGGGTAGAGATTCTTATTAATTTAGACTAACAGTTGGGGAATATAAATCAATATCACAACAAAAGTTTTGACTAAATATTCTAAAGATTTAAACACAGACAGGCAATAGGTAGAAAGTTAGGATTTAAGTCGTTTACTACAATATAAAGGATACTAAAGAAGAAGTAAAAAAAGAGTTTGTCTCTTTATTTTAAGACAACCTCTTTCTTACAAGTTCAGATATGTTATTAACCGCACTTTGAAGAGCCACAGTCTGTACAGAGCAGGCAACCCTCCTGGTAAATCATATTGGAAGAGCTGCATTCATTGCATTTCTGGCCCGTCTTGGCCTTTGTGCCATTTACGATATATTTCTTTAACGCCCGTGCAACACCCGCTGTCCAGTTATTAATGAAAGTATTATCCAGATGCAGTGAAGAGACCAGATGGGCCGCATCAATTACTGTCATCCCGTGCCTTAGCACTCCGGAAATCAGTTTTGCGTAATTCCAGAATTCACTGTTAAACTGATGAGACAGCCCTCCCATTGTTACTTTATAACCATATTTATCAATGTACTGGAAATCGTATCTTTTTTCTCCGGATTCCAGTTTATGCTTGATGATTTTTCCTTTTGAAACATTTTTCGGTATGGGGAAAGTATCATCCTCTTTGAGACCTGTAAATATTTCGTATGGTTTGCCCTCAATCAAGCCGACAAAAGCGATCCAATACTCATCATTATTTTTGAATCTCAATATGTCCGCATCGAGTTCTTTCGGCCTTTTTGTAGGGAATTTTACCTTTTCGTCTACCTTATTATCCGTAGCAAGTAATACTCCCGTTCGAGATCCGTCTCGATAAACGGTAACGCCCTTGCAGCCACTTTCCCATGCCTTTATATACAGATCTCCAACAAGCTCTTGCGTTGCTTCCGTCGGCAAATTTATTGTTACGCTGATAGAATGATCTACCCATTTCTGTATTTCTCCCTGCATTTTGACTTTCTGCATCCAGTCTATATCTTTCGAGGTAGCCTTGTAATAAGGGGAGCGTTTGACCAGTTCTTTGAGCTCTTTATCATCAAAGTCTTTAATCTCCTCCAGATCCATGCCATTTACCTTTAGCCAGGTAATGAAATTTTGGTGATATACATTATACTCCTCCCAACTGTCACCAACCTCATCAACAAAAGTGATTTTTACATCTTTATCATTTGGGTTTACTTTCCTGCGACGCTTATAGACAGGCAGGAAGACTGGTTCAATACCTGATGTGGTTTGAGTCATCAGACTGGTGGTGCCTGTAGGGGCAATAGTAAGCAGAGATATGTTTCTTCTTCCGTGCTTCTTCATATCTTCAATTAATTTCGGATCCTCTTTCGCCAATCTATTGATGAAAGGGTGGTCCTCCTCTTTCTTGGCATCAAATACAGCAAAAGGGCCCCTCTCTTTCGCCATTTCCACAGAGGAGCGATACGCTTCGAGGGCGATTGTTTTATGCACTTCCACTGAAAACTCAATGGCATTTTCACTTCCATATCTTAATCCAAGCGCTGCCAGCATATCTCCTTCAGCAGTAATTCCCACGCCTGTTCTTCTTCCTTCAACAGCTTTACGTTTAATATTCTCCCACAAACTTATTTCAACCTGCTTGATCTCTCTGTCTTCAGGGTCTGAAACAATTTTGTCAATAATAGCATCAACCTTTTCCAGTTCCAGATCAATGATATCATCCATGATCCGTTGGGCTAATCCAATATGTTTTCTAAATTTTTCCCAGTTAAATTCAGCCTTGTCTGTAAACGGACCTTCAACGTAACTGTAAAGGTTAATGGCAAGCAATCTACAACTATCATAGGGACACAGCGGAATCTCACCACATGGATTTGTACATACGGTATTGAACCCAACATCTGCATAACTGTCCGCTACTGATTCTTTAATAATGGTATCCCAGAATAGCATTCCCGGTTCAGCCGATTTCCAAGCATTATGTACAATTTTTGCCCATAGCTGTCTGGCGTCTATTTCCTGTGAGTAAGATGGATCTTCAGCCTTCACAGGGTATTGCTGTTTGTACATTGTACCATCCACAACCGCATTCATGAATTCATCATCAATCCTCACTGAGACATTTGCTCCGGTAACCTTTCCCGTTCCCAGTTTTGCATCAATGAATCGTTCTGCATCGGGATGTTTTATGGAGATGCTGAGCATGAGTGCGCCCCTGCGGCCATCCTGGGCTACCTCGCGTGTTGAATTTGAATAACGCTCCATAAAAGGAACGACACCTGTTGAGGTAAGTGCGCCGTTTAACACCTGGCTTCCGGTAGGACGGATATGAGACAGGTCGTGCCCAACCCCTCCGCGACGCTTCATTAACTGAACCTGCTCCTGATCAATCTTCATAATACCGCCATAAGAGTCAGAAAAGCCTTTGTGTCCGATAACAAAGCAATTGGAGAGGCTCGCGATCTGGAAGTTATTCCCAATACCGGTCATTGGTGAGCCTTGAGGAACGATGTATTTGAAGTCTTTTATTAACTCATAAAGATCATCAAAGGAGAGTGGATTGGAATACTGCTTTTCAACTCTGCTTAACTCACTGGCCAGACGTTTATGCATGTCATCCGGAGTTAACTCATAGATATTTCCAAATGAGTCTTTTAATGCATATTTATTAACCCAAACCCTGGCAGCTAATGCATCGCCTTTAAAATATTCCAGCGAAGCTTCTAACGCCTCTTCAAATGAAAATAACTTCTTCTTGCTCTTTGATTCTTGTTTTTGGTCTGTCATTACTTCGGTTGATGAGTTTTTGTCTGCAAAAGAGAGATTTATTCGCTCTGCTGTCTTTTCTGTCATGCAAGTCCTCGCTTAAAAGAGTTCTGTCTGATCCAATAATTCGACTACGGGAAATATAACAACAATTTAGTAATTGGATTTACTTGTAGCAAAGTGTGCTTTGCAACTTTAACAAAACAATATTGATTGTCAAGTCAAATATACAATATATTGTATATTTTCTTTAAAATTGACAATATGTATTGCTTTTCAAAAACTGCTTCTTATTTAAAAGAAATATGGCCGACATAAAATAAAAAGGATAGAGATGGACAAACAGCCTTGATGCATGCATCTAAAAATGGATATCTTGATATTGTACAATTACTACTTGCCAATGAGGCTGATGTAAATACAGAGAATAACAATGGCAAAATCTGGAATAAACAGAAATAAGTAAGGCCTTATTATCAACGGTTTTAGGGCTGTTCGGTAGTAAGGTCTTACTTGCTATTTTCTACTGTTTTCTTTTGTCTTGTTAGAAGAATTCTAACCAGTGACCCCTTGCTTGTCTAACGAAGGCAATGTTGTTCATTAATCATAGTGGCTGTCATCAGATCTGTTGCCCACTATCAAAGCGGTCAAGGTTCATCACCTTGGTTCAGGCATCAACGAAGTCGAGCACAAACTTTTCTTTCGAATCATTAAGTGCATAGACTTCTGCAACCGCACGCAGCTCGGAGTTTGAGCCGAAGATCAGATCAACAGCGGTTGCTGTCCATTTAAGATTACCTTTTTTGCGA
>JASMMK010000028.1 GCA_030748215.1 Candidatus Scalindua sp. | reverse complement strand
CATAATTGCTAGTTAAGTTACAGTGATACACAATCATGGAATACATGCCGAATTATTTAACAAAAAAACAGACGTATTATATAGAAATTAGTTTTAGATAAGAGTATCAATAAATATGGAAGAAAAGAGTGACATAACTAAGAAAAAAGGAATCATTAATGAGAAAGACGGTTCCGCGATGGTTCATATTCCTGCAGGAACTTTTCTCATGGGAAGTGAGAAAAATTCTGTAAATGTTGATGCATTTTATATTGATAAGTATCCAATAACGAATAATCAATACAAGAAGTTTATAGCTGAAACAAATTATGCTGAGCCGGCTTTCTGGGAAAACGTAAAATATAGCAACCCTGATCAACCTGTGGTTGGTGTAAACTGGACTGATGCTGTTGCGTACGCGAATTGGGCGGGGAAAAGACTACCAGAAGAGAAAGAGTGGGAAAAAGCTTCCAGAGGTACAGATGGAAGAGAATATCCATGGGGAAATATAAAACCGGATCAGAGCCTGGCTGTTTTTGATTTGGATTTTTCAAAAGGCGCTCCCACAAATGTTGGAACTCATCCTTCAGGAGTTAGCCCTTTTGGCTGTTATGATATGGCAGGAAATATTTGGGAATGGTGCCAAGAGTGGTATACTGAGGGAAAATATCGTGTGGTTCGTGGAGGTTCGTGGATAAATCACCTGAATATCTTGAGCTGTTCTTATAGAAGTTGTAGTGTTCAGGCCGGCAAAGACAACAATGTTGGCTTTCGCTGCGTTAAGGACTCAGCACAGCAATAGTAAGGTGAAAAGAACTATGTTGAAGGGTTTAGTATTCTGCAGATCTTTATAATGACTTGTCAATTGTTCTCAAAAAGATCCCAGGAATGTGAAAAATCAAAATCGCCTTCCAGTTTAAATTTTTTATCAAATTCTGAATAGAAATCATACAGATCCTTAAAGTCCTCTAACGAATCTGTTTCTGTCTTACCCATTAACCCGCTATCAACCAGATTAAAAACTATTTCCCCGAAATCGCCACTCTTAGTTATACCCCACTGCTCTAAAACAATCCTTGTCATATATCCAAACTTCTCCATAGCAAATTGCTTGATCCCTTCTGAAAGTTCCTGCCCGGTAACATGACGTTCTTCCTCTATTGAACTATTGTATTTTTTGCCGAGATGAGAAGCAGTATAATCGAGAGCATCAAAAATGAATTGATATGATTGCATTGAATAACGGCAATCCTTGTCAACTACCTTCTGAAGCTTCTTCCATGTATCATGTACGTTTTTTTTACTCATATATCTTTTTTATACCGGATCTATTAATGGGGATTATTATCAATTAATTGCAGGATGTTCAAACTTTGGGAATATCGGAGATCCTTTACACACCTTGGTACCTGGACTCATTCCACCCCACGTAAAATCATTCTCAACAGGTTCTTCTTCTAAAGACAACCCCAGCTGCTTGCGCATCTCCTCTGCCACATTTGGCATGAATGGCAAAATAAATGAAGAAATTATTCTAATAGATTCTGCAAGATTGTATAGAACTTCATTAAGTTTATTTTTCTCACTTAATTCTTTCGCCAATACCCATGGCTTTGAAATCTCCACATATTTATTAACCAATCCTATGTAGTCCCATATTGATTCTAACGCCTTACTAAATTGCAGGTTGCTCATTGCACTATCAACTTCTTCGTTTAGCTTTTCAGATCTCTCAACTAATTCTTTCCCTTCTGCTGATAACAAACCTTCGTGTTCCGGCACGAGACCTTCACAATATTTCTCAATCATAGTTAATACTCTATGGAGAAGATTTCCGAGATCATTTCCCAAGTCACAATTTATCCTATTAACCATAGCTTCGTAAGAAAAATTACCGTCCAATCCAAACGGAACTTCTCTCAGAAGGAAATATCTATATGTATCTACACCATAAGTTTCTGTTATCTCAATAGGGTCAATTGCGTTACCTAACGATTTTGATATTTTTTTACCTTCAAGCGTCCACCAGCCATGAGCAAATACTTGATAAGGAACTTCCTCTCCCAATGACATCAACATTGCCGGCCATATAACGCCATGAAACCATAATATTTCTTTGCCAATTATATGTACATTGGCAGGCCAGTATTTCTTTAACTTTGCAGAGTCATTTAGTTCTAAAGCAGTTATATAATTAAAAAGAGCATCAACCCACACATAGATTGTATGCTCATCGTCCATTGGAACATGCACACCCCATTCAACCGCCGCTCTGCTCACACTAATATCATCTATACCACCGACTATTCTCCTGTGCAATTCATTCCTTCTAGACTCTGGCTTAATAAAATCAGGATGTTTCTCGAAATATTCTATAAGCAGATCTTGATACTTTGACAATCTAAAGAAATAATTTTTCTCTCTTATTTTTTCAACAGAGCGTTCACATTCCGGGCAGTTGTTCGAAGACAACTGCATTGAAGTCCAGAAGCTTTCACATGGAACACAGTACCAACCTTCATACTCTCCTAAATAGATATCACCACTTTCATACATTTTTGCAAATGCACTCTGCACTTGTTTTACATGACGGTTTTCTGTCGTCCTAATAAAGCCATCATTAGAGATATCAAGCACTTTCCATAGATTTTGAAACCGCTCTACCATCCTGTCTGCCAATTCGATAGGATTCTCATTATTAATCTTGGCAGCTTTTTCTATCTTCTGACCATGTTCATCAGTTCCAGTCAAGAAAAAGACATCGCAACCCCTCATCCTTTTATATCGAGCTAATGTATCAGCAGCTATTGTGGTGTACGAATGACCTATATGAGGAACATCATTCACATAATAAATTGGCGTGGTTAAATAAAATGTTTTTCTATCCACTATGCTTCCCACAACCAGACTCGGGTTCAGAGCCACGCCCTTCTCCAGCACCGGCCCTTGCCCCTCTCACTTGCTCTAGAATTTCATTTCTATTTATAACGATCATCTTCTTATCTTTAGACATCATAGTTATTTTTTGTTGCAAGATATCATAATCTACTACTTCACCAACACCTTTAGTAGTCGCTATTAACGTTCCTTTTCTTGGAAGATTGTGCTTCATCTCTTCATATGCATCATCTTCATATCTCAGGCAACACATTAATCTGCCACATCTACCAGAGATTTTCGACGGATCAAGCGTCGCTTTCTGGTTTTTGGCCATCTTCATGGTAACTGGCTCCAGGTTCTTCAGGAATGTCCTGCAGCAAAGCTCTCTACCACAGTGCTGATATTCAGCTAACAATTTAGCTTCATCTCGAACACCGATTTGTTTCATCTCAATTCTGGATTTATACTTCTTAGCTAAATCCTTAACCAATTCTCTAAAATCAACCCGCCCCTTAGCCAGGAAGTAAAATATTATTTTTTTACTTCCCAAAAGATGCTCCACACTGGCAAGTTTCATCGGAAGATCATGTTCCTTTATCTTTTCCTGACAAAAACTATATTCTGAAGGGATTGTTTTTTCTTCAATTTCTTCTTGTTTTCTCTCCTCCTCTTCCGTTACCCTGTGCAACACCTCACCCATTCCAGAAATATCATTTTCGCCATTCAACTCCAATGGTTGTGAAATAACTACACCAAATTCCACGCCGCGAGCAGATCGAATAACGACCTTATCACCTTTTCTCAAATCAGCCTCTTGAGTAAAAGCATTCTCGACATTTTTTAAAATACCATATCTCACCGTCACTTGATATCGCATAGGCATTTACTAGTATCTTGCATAAAATAAAAGAGTTAAATCGATGTCAAAGCTAACATAAAGAAATTAGATTGTCAAGTTCATCCATATGTACACGGCATGTATTCTGGATGTGGCAGGGTGGTTTGTGTACTACGTTCAAAGCAAGAACACAAAACGCCCTATAGCGCACTTTGTCTCAGCAGTAGTGCAATAGAGATCTGACAGGATTTCTTATATTATTTCAAACCATACTTTTCGAGCTTTCTATAAAGCGTTCTTTCACCAATTCCCAGTATTTTTGCTGTCTCTCCCCTATTTCCACCCACATATGCCAGTGTATTCTTCATCAGTTCTTTTTCCATCTCCTCCAGTGTTACCCCCACTGGAAAAACCGGCCCAGTTAAAGCTGTTCGATTACTCTTATAAATATGCTCAGGTATATCATTTATATCAAGCACTCCAGTCTGGTTAAAAACAACCATACTTTCAATGCAATTTCTAAGCTCCCTTATATTTCCCGGCCACTCATACCGAAAAAGGATTTTCCTGGCATCCGGGCTTATATCTTTAATGTTTTTATCGTTTTTATTAGAAAACTCCTTAATAAAGAAATCCATCAACAAGAAAATGTCCTCCTGCCTCTCTCTTAGGGGTGGCAACCTAAGGCAAATAACGTTAAATCTGAAATACAAATCTTCTCTGAATTTACCCTCCTTTACCAACTCTCCCAAATCCTTATTGGTAGCAGCTATAATCCTTACATCTACCTTTATAGTCTCATTACTGCCTATACGAACAATCCTCCCATCCTCTATTACTTTCAGCAGTTTTGCCTGAGTTGTAAGTGGCATATCACCAACTTCATCAAGGAATAAAGAGCCATTGTTTGCGTACTCAAATTTCCCTTTCCTTTGATGCAGAGCCCCTGTAAATGCTCCTTTTTCGTGCCCAAACAATTCACTTTCAAGGAGAGATTCAGAAATTGCAGCAGAGTTTAACTCCACAAAAGGGTGATTTTTGCGAGGCCCGTTGTAGTGGATTGCCCTGGCTATTAATTCTTTTCCAGTACCACTTTCACCCACGACCAAAACTGTCGCAGTGGTTGAAGCAATCTGTTTTAAAATATTGAAAATTCTATGCATTTGCTGGCTATTTCCTATAATACCTGCAAAACCGAATTTTTCTTCAAGCTGTTTATGCAGCTCTATATTACTTCTTACTATGTTTTGCTTCTCAACAACTTTATCCACCACGGCTCTTAAGTGATCAATATTTATCGGCTTCAAAAGGTATGTCGCTGCCCCCTTTTGCATTGCAGTAACCGAAGTTTCTACACTACCATGTCCAGTTATCAAAATAACTTCTGTTTCCGGTGAGTTCTCTTTTGTTTCCCTTAAAATCCTCATCCCATCTATTTCTTGCATAACCAGATCTGTAACCACCACATCGATTTCGTCTCTTCTAATTATCTCAAGAACATTATTACCACTGACAGCGGTTGAGCATGTATATCCTACTTTTCTCAAGCTCTCTGCAATAGCATCAGCCTGCTCTTTTTCATCATCAATTATTAAGATATTTGCATTCATCACAAAATCACTTTTCTTTAGGTGCGCAATTAACCGGCAACTTTATTAAAAAACTGCTCCCTTTACCATCTTCACTACGTATGTCTATTGTGCCTCTGTTCTCTTCGATAATTCTTTTTGCAGTAGGCAATCCGAGACCAGTTCCTGTTTTTTTTGTTGAATAGTAAACTTGAAATATTTTATCTATTCTATCTTCTTGGATTCCAACACCGGTATCTGTAATATCAATAAAAACATTTTCGCCATCTTTATAGGTTCTTACTATAAGTTCTCCACCTTTAGACATCGCTTGTTGCGCATTCAGAATTACGTTTAGCAAAGCTTGCTTTATTGCGTTACTGTCCAAATTGCATTTAGGTAAACTTGTATCAAAGCTTTTAAGTATTCTGATAGAGTTTTGCATGGCTTCAGGACCTATAAAATCCAGTACACTTTCTATAATCCCATTAACATCGCACTCCTCAAAATGGAGTACAGGTTTCTTGGCGAATCTCAAAAAATCACTAAGAACACTATCCAATCTACCGACTTCCTTCTGTAGCAGCTGGACTCTGTTCGACATTTTTGTACCTTTCTCTGAGTTTCGTTCTTGCAAATCTTCATTAAGCAGTTGCAAATTTATGCTTATAGCGTTTAATGGATTCTTAATTTCATGCACTAAGCCGGCAGCCAACGTATTAAGATAATCTAACTCACTGGAATCAAAATCATTCTTTGGCATACTTTCAGACCCTTAGAATATACTAAAAAAATAAGCCAGGAAAGCATATAAAATTACTCTCCTGGCTTTAATTTATTAAAAACATAATATTATGCCTGCGCTTCTTCAACTTTCACAACATTTTGAGCTTGTAACCCCTTATTACCCTCTATAACTTCAAATTCCACATTTTCTCCATCTTCTAATACTTTGAAACCACTCCCGGAGATATTAGAGTAGTGCACAAATATTTCGCTACCATCTTCTTGTTGAATAAACCCAAAGCCTTTTTTCACATCAAACCACTTTACAGTACCCTTCTTTGTCATTTTAACTCCTTATTATACGTAGTACATTTTTACAAACATATAAAATAATGACCTGCGAAGAAAAACTCTTTAATTTTCTTTCTTACATTTCCTCCAAGAAAATATCAAATGATTTAATAATATAAATAAATCGAAATATTATTCAACTATTTATGTGCCAGCCGGGGCAGCACTTTCGTCTTTAAGAGCGGCTTTTCTGCTCAGCTTCAATCTCTTTTGATCATCAATGCCTATCAGCTTTACTTTAACTTCGTCACCCATTTTTACCACATCCTCTACTTTCTCAATATAATCATTAGAAAGTTCAGAAATGTGCACCAGACCTTCTTTACCCGGCATTATTTCAACAAATACGCCATACTCTTTGACGGAAACAATTTTTCCATTGTATATTTTCCCTACTTCAGCATCATCTGTAAGGCCCTTAATATAGGTCTTAGCAAGTTCTACTGATTCTAGAGTAGCTGCTGAAATTACTATAGTACCATCATCTTCTATTTCTACTCGTGACGATGATTCCTCTTGTATCTTCTTAATATTCTTACCACCAGGGCCAATAACCAATCCGATCTTATCCGGATTAATTTTAATTTTAACAAGCTTCGGAGCATGAATTGAAATTTCGCCACGAGGCTTCTCAATGGCAGCTGCCATCTCCTTCAATATATGCATCCTGCCTTCTTTTGCCTGGGCAAGCGCGTCTCTCATAATCTGCTCACTTATACCTTTTATCTTCAAGTCCATCTGAAGCGCTGTAATACCAACCTCTGTTCCTGCAACTTTAAAGTCCATGGCACCCAAATGATCCTCATCACCCAGAATATCGGATAGTATTCGAATCTCATCACCCTCTTTAACCATTCCCATTGCTATACCTGCAACCGGCCGTTTCATCGGAACCCCTGCATCCATCATGCAAAGCGTACCACCACAAACACTAGCCATTGATGAAGAACCATTAGATTCAAGAATGTCGGATACTATTCGTATAGTATATGGGAAATCTTCAAAAGCAGGTACCATTGGCTCCAGAGCTTTTTCAGCTAAAGTACCATGGCCAATTTCCCGTCTGCCCGGTCCGCGAATTGGCTTAGCTTCACCGACACAGAATGGAGGGAAATTATAATCCAACATAAACTTTTTTGTATATCCATCTACCAGACCATCTACACGCTGTTCATCCATCGATGTTCCAAGCGTAGCTACTACGAGTGCCTGAGTCTCCCCTCTGGTAAATAGAGCAGAACCATGGGTTCGCGGTAAAAAACTAACCTTACTTGTAATTGGCCTTATATCAGTGAGACCTCTACCGTCCAGTCTCTTTTTGTCATTAATAATTTGCTCCTGCACTGCATGTTCTACAAGCAGCCCAAAAGTCTCCTTAACCTTACCCTCTTTATCCGCATCATCGCCCTCTGTACAACATTCTTCAAGTAATTTACCACGTAACTCTTTCAACGCCTTTTTACGGGCATGCTTCCCTTTGACTACAGACTGCACCTTAATCTCGTCAAAGATCCTTGCCTTTATGTCATCATAAAGTGCGGAATCCATTGTTGGTTCTTCATGCTCCTGTCTTTCCTTCCCACATTTTGCAACCAACTCTTTCTGCATCCGCACAATTTTTTTGATTTCTTCAAAACCGAACATTATTGCATCAACAAACTTATCCTCAGAAACTTCCTTTCCGGAAGACTCTACCATCATTACCGCATCTTCCGTTCCGGAAACAACCAGATTCATACTACTTTCTGCCAGTTCTGAGTTTTTAGGATTAATTACAAATTCATCATTTATCAAACCAACTCTCACAGAGCCTGTAGGACCGTTAAACGGCATACCTGATATCGATACTGCAGCAGAGGCACCTACCATAGAAAGAACATCAGGGTCGGTCTCTTTATCTGCAGATAGCACTACAGACATTACTTGTACCTCATTTGTGTATCCTTTTGGAAAAAGGGGACGCATTGGCCTGTCAGTCATTCTCATTGTTAATATTTCCTTATTTGATGGCCTACTTTCACGCTTAAAAAAACCACCAGGAAATTTTCCGACGGAGTAAGTTTTCTCTCTGTAATCGACCGTCATAGGAAGGAAGTCACCACCCTTTGGATCACCACATACCGCCGTAGACAAAATGACTGTATCTCCATAACGAACAATAACAGAGCCATCCGCTTGTGTTGCAACTTCGCCGGACTCAATGCTCATAACCTCTCCACCAACCGTCTCTTCAACTATATTTTTCACTATAAAATCCTTTCACCAACCTATTTATCGACGTATGCCCAACTTCTTTATCAGGCTCTTATAACCTTCTTCATTTTTCCCAGTAAGATATTTCAGTAATCTAGCTCTTTTACCAACCATCATAAGTAATCCACGCCTTGACGTATGATCCTTTTTGTGCTCTTTAAGATGCTCACTCAGATGTTTTATCCGCTCCGTCAACAAAGCAACTTGTACTTCCGGAGAACCCGTATCAGTATCGTGAACTTTATTACCTGCAATAATTTCTGTTTTCATTCCTTTTTCTATTCCCATATCAATCTCCTTAAATATATAGTATCGCATAATATATCACAACGGTTTTTGGATTTCCATCAAAAACTTAGTCCTGAAGGGCTTTAACCTTCAATATCGTTGCATTAATATGCAATTCTGATTTCTCCCTGGTTTCTACAAAGAACGTGGCAATGAGAATATTATTAATACACGTTATACTGCTAAATTTACCTTTCAAATCTTCAAATGAATGTAGTCCATTGATTTTCAGACTCTTTTCTCCCCACGATTCTCTCAATTCAACAAATCTGTTGAACGATTCCACTGCAACTTGTTTTTTGGGATATCTAACTATCAGCATTTTGAAAGATGAGCGGTTTTGAGCTGATTTATAATCAGCAACTACCGCATCTGTCTGCTCGCTAAGATTAAATACATTTATATCGATGAATCTGCCTAAAATGTATAGATTATCCAGGATTATCTTTTTATGAAAATACCTTGAACTTCCCTGGACATATCCGTCCTCCGGTAAATATCTCAAAATATCCGGCAAACGTACTTTGCCGGAAGGAATATTGTCTGTGATGGATGTACCGATAAAAGTCACATCATCAGGACTGATATTACCGCTATATGGTTCAAAACTTATGAAATACTTATCTTTCCATACCCACAAGTAATTATCAAATAACGAGGCTTCATTCCCGATATTTACATCTAGCCCAGCTCTGTCTTTCGCAAATACGCCGTATGCATCATCAGAACTACCAAATTCCCAGATATTCACTTTCACAGAACTATCAGAATCCTTCTTGGTATATGTAGCTGTAGACACTTGTATAAATGAGTAAGAGAGATAAACCTCTGCACCTCCATTGATATATTCAAAGAGCTTGTCTTTACCCGCATATACGCGAGTCCTCTCCTCTCTTTTCCACTGTTCAATAGATACAGGAAAGAAGTCCTTTTCCAGCATACCAATTTCGTTTGTCATTACCTGAGGCTGTATCCCTTCAACAACTATGGCGGAACGTCCATTTACAGGACAAACCTTCTCACAGAAACCACATCCGATGCACGCTTCTTCTCTTACATAAACCCTTCTGATCTCCTTACCGTTACCATGAACATATGTATTGAAATGAATTGCTTTTGTCGGGACGGGACAAACCTCTTCACACACCCCACAACTGACATCCTCCCAGTTCTTGTCTAAATCGGGCAATCGCGCATAACCTGCCCATGGGATACACCTGTTCCTGTCTATTTTTGCTTTTCCTATTGCCAGGCGCTGTTTCTTTTCCTTAGAAAGTCTGGTAATTGCCCCCGAAGGACAAACCTTTGTACACAGCACGCAATCATGCGCACAATATCCAATCCGTGGAATCAGCTGCGGAGTCCACATACCACTCAAGCCTGCCTCTAAAATTGTCGGATGCAGACCATTTGTCTTACAAACCCTCATACACTCACCGCATCTTATACATTTGGCCTGAAATTTTTCTTCAGGAATAGATCCCGGAGGACGAATAATTCCAAGATCACCTTTATTCTTCTTCTTTTGAAAGTTCAGCGAGAGAAGAGGCGCGACAACTGCACTGGATACACACGCAGTGACAAAACCTCTCTTTGTCAAGTTAACCGGAACGTCTTGATCCGGAGGCTGGTTAAGAGTAAACCTGACAGCTTTGGTCGGACAAATATTCTGGCACTTCATGCATAAAACACACTCGCCTGCCTGTGTCTTCTTGCCAGTATCATCAATAGCCCCCATCTTGCAATCCACATTACAGATGTCACAACTATCACAAATGCTCTCTCCCACAACACGCTTAAAGATCGACCAACCTGATAAGAGAGCAAACAGCGCCCCCAACGGGCACAGGTTCCTGCACCAATATCTCTTGTAGAACAGACCCAAAAGAATGATAGTGGACAAGACTATCAGGAAAATAAGATGGCCTCTAAAAAATGGCGGACGCATTGCGAACAACGCCTCCTTAAAAAAACCATAGACGGGATCACTGACAAAACTTATAAAGTAGAATTTGTGAAGAAAGCTAAAAAGAGAGTTAACGAGAGAAACTAAATAAGGATGGACAACAACCGTGTATGCATTTGTTACAATACTGAGCGGATCAAACCAGCCAACCATCTGGTGGCCTACAAACAGGCTTAAGAGGAGAAAGGCCAAAATATAATACTTCAATCTTTTGCCATCATAAATCTTATACGAAACCCTCTTCCTCTGCTTTTTAAGCAAACCGTCAGTAATATCAAGTGTAGTCCCGAGAGGACATACCCAACCGCAGAAGAAACGCCCTAGAAAAAGAGATGCAGCCAGAACAATAAAAGCCGGCCAATACCTTACGATAAACTCCTTTGCCGCTACCATTGCACCAATTGCAGAAAGAGGGCTCATCCGAAGGAAAACATCTACCGTTCCATCCTTCTCTGCAATTGGATCTGCAAAAATTAACAAACTGATGAACGCAGCAAATATAAGTATTTGGATCGCCAGCCTGATCTTATAATTTATTGAACCTTTTGCAGCCTTAACGTTACTATGCCTTGACATTTTAGTATTTTAATCCGTCACTATCTAAATTGTTATTTCTTCAAAGCCTCTTAGTTTATAGTCAATCTCTCCCTGTCCAGCCTCGTATGACTCTCTGATGTAACCGATATCCCTGCCTTGATAGCCAAACAGGGTAGCACCGTAGGAATCCACGGCCACAGGGTCAAAACAGAACACTAATCGTCTGGCAGTTTCAACGTTATTATCAACATCCTCTAACCTTCCACCAGTTGGCCCATGTAGCTTTAAAGTCCTGAATGCGTCAAGTATAGTGAGATCAACCTTAACTACTTTATTCAGATCTGATATTTTGGGATGTATATCTTTATGAAGAGAACCTCTATTACCGCCTACCATTCCCAATGTATTTTTAAGAGCCATAGACAGACGGGAAGCACTATGTTGTTTTGCGATAGGAACATTTATTAAAATATCAGTTTCATCCTGATAAATTAACTCTTCATAAAACTGCCATGAATCAAGTACTTTACCATCCGGTATCTTAATCTTCTTGAAAAGTTCCTTGTTAACATGTCTAACTACTGCGCCTGCTTCTCTGGCCGCCTTTTCGATTCCACTATTAGTATATGAAGTATCCGGGTTTGACGCGCATGTATGATCAAACACTTTCACTCTATTTGCACCGGCTTCTATGCACATTTCAACCAGCGCGGCAACAACAAATGGGTTTGTGTTCACTGCATATTCCGGTCTCCTGTCCCACGCTATGTTTGGTTTGATAACAACATTATCACCTCTGGAAACCAGTTTATCCATTCCCCCGATGGCCCTGATCCCACTTCTCACCATTTTCTTTATTACTAAACCTTCATCGTTCCTTTCATCAATATCACCATGAACAACGACCAGGCCCTTTTTTAAACTGTTTTCTTTAAACGTCTTTAGGGGTCTTGGCTTCTCAAATGAGCTCAGATATGATAGACCGTAAAGGCCTGCTCCGACGACAACACCTGTTTTGAGAAAAGCCCTTCTTGAGATATTATCTTTCATCATTATAGGAGGATTAAAAATACATTATTTGGAGATTTTGGTTTTATTGCATATAGAGGCACAAAGACAAAAAAACAAAATAGAGATACTACTTATCTGGAGAATCTAATGAACTTCTTTGCGTCTCTGTACTAATTCTGTTTCATACTTGAGGATGTTTGGAGAGAAGAGATCAATTGTAAAACGGCGTGTATTTTATGCTTTTTCCGAGACCTTAATCAAACAAAGCATCCACAAACTTATCTGCATCAAATTCCTGAATATCGTCAACACCTTCACCAAGACCAACATATTTTACCGGTATATCTATCTCTCTACGCATTCCCAAAATAGCACCACCCTTAGCAGTACCATCAAGTTTTGATAGAAATATTCCCGTGACACCAACTGATTCTTTAAATAATTTAGCCTGCGAAATAGCATTTTGCCCCGTTGTTGAATCCAGGACCATGAGCACTTCATGCGGTGCATTCTCAATTTTTTTTGATATTACCCGCTTTATCTTGGTCAACTCACTCATTAAATTTTCATGAGTGTGCAGACGTCCCGCAGTATCAACTATCAAAACATCAATTCCCCTGCTTAAGCTGGCTTCAAGCGCATCGAACGTAACTGCAGAGGGATCAGCACCAGCCTGATGTTTTACTATATCAGCACCAATTCTTTTACTCCATATATCCAACTGTTCCGTCGCGGCTGCGCGGAATGTGTCACCGGCAGCCAACATTACCTTCTTGCCCTGCTTTATAAACAAATTCGCCAGTTTTGCAATTGACGTTGTCTTCCCAACACCATTGACACCCGCCACCATAATCACCGTTGGAGGATCAGGTGCAATTTTTATTGAAGAAACCCCTTCCTTAAGGCTTTGCTTGAGATCATTTTTTATGAAATCATAAACACCTGTCGTGTCTTCAATTTCCTTAGATTTCCAGGCTTCTCTAATATCCTCTATTATATTGGTTACGAGACCGATCCCTATGTCTGACTCAAGCAATACGACTTCTAATTCTTCCAATACACCTTCGTCAATATTCCTCTTGAATGAGAGTACATCTTTGAATTTAGTGGCTATTTTACTGCGTGTCTTTGTCAGACTATTTTTAAGCTTTTGAAATGGAGACCAAGATTTGTTTTTTACATCTTCTACTGCTGTTGTTTCTGAAGTTTTTTTTGAAAACCAACCCATAATTTTGTCTACCAGAAATCATCTTATTACAACAAAAGGTAACATTCTTATAACATCCCAAACAACTCTTACTTAGTTCAAGGCAGCAACCATATTGTTGCGTCTTTCCTTAATCTCACCAACCAGGTCATCACTTATCCTTATACTCCCCAGGGCAATATCCGGTTTTCTATTACCATGGCAGTCTGAGCCACCAGTAACGACAAGATCATACTTTTTTGCAATCCGCATATATCTCTTTACAGCATCAGGCTGATGTGTCGGATAATAGACCTCTATCCCCTGCAGACCGTATTCCACCATTTTTGGTATTAGCGTGTCTCTCTTAGTAACACCCGGGTGTGCAAGCACCGGGACGCCATCAGAAGAAATTATAAGCTCTATAGCGTCTTTTAATGTCAACGCTTCTTTAGACACATAAGCCGGACCATTATCAGAAAGATATTTTTGAAAACTTTCTCGGATACCACTACAGTAACCTTTGCGACACAAAACATCAGCTATGTGCATTCGCCCGGGTGACCCATCTTTAGAAACATCAAAGACTTCCTGATGTTCTATATTAACACCCAAGGCCCTGAGCTTCTGTGTTATTTTCTTAACCCGTTCTACTCTTTCAGAACGTAATTCAGCTAATTTCTCTAAGAGGGCACAGTTCTTTATATCAATAAAATAACCTAAAAGATGAACATCTACCGAGCGATAATTAGAAGAGAGCTCTATTGCAGGGATAATATCTATACCCTCCATGCCTCCAACGATTTGAGCCGTTTCTATAGCATCAACAGTATCATGATCGGTTATTGCAATTGTATGGAGGTTTAGCCTTGATGCTTCTTTAACAACTTGCCCAGGAGACATGGTTCCATCTGAAAAGTCGGTATGAATATGCAAATCACCTCCGGCCCGTTCTTCCTTTTCTATAGCATCTATACCTTTTATACTTGTTGTAATTTGTTGTGCCTTCTGACCGTTCTTTATATTTAATGAATATATTTTATCTAGTATACCATTTACGAATACACCAGATTTTTCAGTACTGAATCTTTTTGCTAAATCAATCGCCTCGTTGATAGATACCTTTGGAGGAATATCATCCATATAAAAAAGCTCATAACATGCCAGCCTCAAAATATTTCTGTCCACAACCGGCATCCTCTGTAATTCCCAATTTTCAGAAATACCAGCTATCTTTCCATCTATTTCTTTTATTTCCTGAATACACCCTCTTACCAACTTTATGGCGAAATCACTTACTTCTGCTTCTTTACCCTGTTCAATACAGAAGTCATCTATCTCATCTATTACGTCATTACCACGTATCTCTAATTGATAAAGAACCTGTAATACAATTTCTCGGGATCGCGTTCTTTTCCGCATCCATAAATCTCCGTAAAAAAATACTCTATTTTATTTCATCAAACAGGTTCACCATTTCCAGTGCGGTAAGTGCGGATTCCGCACCTTTGTTACCAACCCTGGCTCCAGCCCTGTCTATAGCCTGTTCCAATGTCTCTGTTGTAATAACACCATAAATTGTTGGTATGCCTGTTTGAAGCCCTACTTCAGAAATGCCCTTTGCGGATTCACTGGAGACATAATCAAAATGGGGAGTTTCACCACGTATGACCGCCCCGAGACAAATTATACCATCATACTTAGCATTTTTGGCTAATCTCATAGCCGTAATAGGCAACTCACATGCACCCGGAACCCAAAACACATCGATATCATCTTCCTTCGTACCATGTCTAATCAGGCAGTCCTGAGCACCTTCCAACAATCTATTTGTAATAAAACTATTAAATCTGCTAACAACTATTCCGAAGGTCTTATTCTCACCGGTAAGGTTACCTTCAAATGATTTTCCCATGGGATTGTCTCCTAATTAAGAGAAAGAGTGACAAGGCTTTAGAATCAATGGTATCAAAAACGAATAATCCTTGCAAGGCTTTTCTGACCTCCCTCAGGAGTGCGACAGACACCTATAATTATATTGAATCTTGTAATTTAAACTTCATCTTAGTATTATAATCACCCGTCTATTAGAGTTACTTTCTACAAATCACGGTTTACAGGACTACTTAAAAAAATGGCAGATCCAACGGAAGAAGAACAGCTTAAAGAAAAAAGATTACCCATAAGCGAACATCTTGAAGAACTGAGATCGAGGATCATAAAGTCGATCATCATCGTTATTGGATTATTCTTTATAAACTGGTTCTTTAAGTCAAGAATCCTTGACATCATCAAGAAACCTCATAGCATCACCATGAAAAATCTGGGGCTGTCACAATCGCTTCAGGTACTGAGCTATCAGGAAGGGTTTTATGCTTATATAAAACTATGCTTAATAACCTCTGTTTTTATGGCATACCCTGTAATCTTATTTCAAGTCTGGAGATTTGTAGAGGCAGGTTTATTCAAAAAAGAGCGTAGGTATGTAAAGACTTTTGCTCCTATTTCATACATTGCATTCGTGACAGGCGTATTATTCGGGTACTATTTCTTAATACCCTACGGCCTCCAATTCCTGATAAAAATATTGGGAGGAGGCGTACAGCCAATGATAACAATGAGCCAGTACATCTCATTGGTCACGATGCTGACACTCGCACTCGGCGTTGTTTTTCAGCTTCCACTTGTAATGTTGTTTATTTCGAAAATCGGAATGCTTAAGGCAGAAGATTTCATTAAATGGCGTTTGTATGCAATCCTTATTATATTTATCCTCGCTGCAGTAATAACACCGCCAGATCCATTTACACAGGTTATGACTGCATTACCCATGATAATTCTCTACGAAGTAGGAATCCTTGCCATTAGACCTTCAAAAAAAGCTGTTCAGCGATTTGGTATTTTATTAGCCCTCGGTATCTTGCTAGTATATGTTGTTTTTCTAGTTTTCACACTTCCGACGAAAGCGAATTTCCTGGAATCTACAGGTAGTGTTAAAATACTACCACATGCCAACATGAATTGGCAACCGTTATCATCAGAATCCAAAATCCACAACGGTGCCACACTGAAGACAGAAAAAGACAGCAAAGCATCCTTTCTCCTCAAAGATGGTACTTATGTCATGATGGATGTTAATACCAAGGTTAGGTTTGTGAAGAGCAGGAATCTTGACCTAATAGAGGGACAAATACTCATAGCTATAAAGGCAAATGATAATCCATTTATGATAGCAGCCAAAGAAAATGTTGTAACTTCAAATAATAGTACTATTAATATTAAGACATCAAAGTACAGGGTCTTTGTTACTGTAACAAAAGGAGAAGCTACCGTTGTTGCAAATGGCCAAGAGAAAAAAATATTTGAAGGAAGGCAATTAAGATTTACAACAGGAGGTAAACCAGCAAATATAAATGAAGTTATAGAATGGGCTAAAGAAATGCAAAAAAAGTTGAAGGAACAAAACAAACGAAGTATAAGCCTGTAAAAAATCAGAAGAAAGAAAACAGAAGGATGAGTGGTAGAATAGTCTGCGAAATGAGCCTGACAGCAAGGTTATTGTTTACGTAATCTACAAATTTACTACAAGAACAAAAACTAATTATGTTCGTTCTTACTTTCGAACTCAAGCACTACTTCTTCCTGTTCAACTGTCTCTATTGAACCAGGCCTTTTCGTTCTTACTTCTTCTATTGCATCTGCGGCACCGTGTCCTTTGCTAACAAGATAACAGGCTAGTATAGTCCCAGTCCTCCCAATACCTGCATCACAGTGAACAACAAGCTTTTTCCCTTCAGATCGTGCATTCTTTGCAAATGCCACAAAATCTTCAACCTGTTCCATTGTTGGTGGCTGAAAATCTCTAACTGGAATATGCTTTACACTGAAACCAAATTCCTCTATCAATATCTCGCTGAGAGGATACTCCGTGAGTGAAACTATCGCCTCAAGGCCGTTTTCTTTAAGAAATTCAAAATCATACACAGAAGATTCTGGTTTGGCCATACCAGCTATTTCATCTTCTATTAACCAGCTAAAATTCCTAATCACTTTTATAGCAACAAATTAGGTTAAAATCTATTCCTTCTCTTCCGCCACTGACACCTTAGGCGCTATCTCTATTTCCTCTTCCACATCCCCTATTAATTCAAAAATAACTCTGCTGGCATTGTCTCCCAAACGATTTCCTACCAAGCGAAGTTTCCGTTCATAACCTTCCATTTTATACTCTAGTTCCGGTACGTCTCCAACACTGCTGCCGGACAAAACACCCAACCTACTCCCTGAAAGTGTAAGAATTCTGGTATAGCCCCCATTACGCTCCAAATATCTTTCAGCAATTCCACCGGACTCTCTCCAATCGCCCTCACCGAACAGTTTTCTCACAACTTCCTTATTGTTTAGTTTTGACAGAACCTGCCGATAATAGTGAATATAAGCAAGCTTATCTACCTCCTTCTTTATAATGCCTTTTTTCGCCGTTGTAATTAGCTTTTCTACGAACGGACGAATATATTTAGCCTTCTCCTTAGTCGTAATAATCCTACCATAGGTGAAAAGGCTATTGGCCATATTGGCTCGCAACGCTTTTCTATGGCTGGATGTTCTGCCTAAATGTTTTTCTCTTTTCCTATGCCTCATGCGACAATTCCTTTCCTGCTCGATTTACGTCTCCTGGTTCCTTAAATGACAAACCCAACTGGTTAAGCTTTTTCTTAATTTCCACTAGCGTTGTTTTTCCAAAATTTTTCAATTCTAACAACTCATCTTCTTCTTTTGTAATAAGCTCGTTAACAGTCTTTATATTAGCATACTCTAAACAATTTGAAGCCCTGACAGACAAATCCAACTCGGCAACAGACACCACTGCTTTCTTCTTTACTTCATCTTCAGAATCTTCCACCTGTTCATCCACTTGTTCTATCTGTTTCTCACCAGCATTTGGTAGCTCTCTACCCAACTCAAAGTAATGCACAAACGGATTTAAGTGCTTTCTGAAGACCTTTGATGCCTCTGTAAGCGCCATCTCAGGTGAAATAATACCATTTGTCCAGATTTCAATAATCAACTTATCGTAATTTGTTCTTCTACCTACTCGAGTCTCTTCTACTCGTATCTTGGTTTTACAAACGGGAGAAAATATTGCGTCAATAGGAATCATCCCAACTTCAGAACCTCCAACTCCATTTTCCTCTGCTGTTTTATAGCCTCTTCCCTTTTTAACTTCCATTTCAACATTAAAATCTACATTATCTGAAATAGTAGCTATGTGAAGATCTTTATTAATAACATCCACACCATCATCAGTAATGATATCTGCTGCTGTTACTATGCCTTTTTTCTTCGTTTCTATCCTTATTTTTCTGGGTTTATCGGTATGTAATTGTACAACTAGATTCTTAATATTAAGAATAATATCAATTGTATCTTCTACCACATTCGGAATAGTACTGAACTCATGCTCAACACCATCAATTTTGGCCGATGTCACGGCACTTCCTTCTATCGATGAAAGCAAGATTCTCCTCAAACCATTTCCAATAGTTATTCCAAAACCTCGCTCAAAAGGTTCAGCAATGAACTTTCCATAAAAGTCAGTATATGTTTCCTTTTCTGCACTGACTCTATTTGGCAGCTCAAATTCCCTCCATCTGATTCGCATACACGCTCCTCCTTCCTACCATTAAATCACTCTGAATATAGCCTCCCGCAGAAGGCCTTTTATTTTAATTAGGTTGAACCATTATAAGTCTAAAAAAGCCTTTATTTGGGCAAAACACTCAAGGTAGGATTTCATAAATTTAAATGTCTACTATACAACTTTATTAATATAAAATAATTATTTAGTTTATTTCGAGCAAAGCTCAATGACAAGCTGTTCCTGTATATCTACTGAAACTTCGTCCCTATTAGGAAGTTGCAGAATACGGCCATCTAAATCACCATCTCCCCGTTCTAACCAAGATGGCTGCTTGCGATCCTTATTTGATTCTACATTCATTTTTATCATATTTATATCAGCTTCCTTGTCTACAGGTTTAATTACGTCCCCCTGTTTAACTAAGAAAGAAGGAATGTCTACCTTTTTGCCGTTTACTGTTATGTGACCGTGATTGATGATCTGCCTGGAGTGGCTTCGGGAATGCCCATATCCAATATGGCACAAAACATTATCAAGTCTTCTTTCCAGCAATATAAGTAAATTCTCCCCAGTATTACCTTCTTTTCTTTCCGCTTTATGATAATATCTTATAAACTGTCTTTCGAAAACACCATAGAATCTCTTCAGTTTCTGCTTTTCCCTAAAATGTATTCCATATGAAGACAATTTCCTCACCCTTTTTGACGCTCTACCGCCAGGAACACCTCTTCTTTTCGCTATACTGCATTTTGCAGTTTCGCAGCGGTATCCTTTAAGATACAGTTTCACGCCTTCTCTTCTACACAATCTACATTTAGGGTCTACATGTCTTGCCATCTTCTTCCCTTTTCATAAATCAAAATTTATACTAAATTATTATTTCTCACTCTTCTTATTTCAAAAGAAGAAATACCACTAAACTCTTCTCTTTTTTCTTGGACGGCAGCCATTATGAGGTAAAGGTGTAACATCCTCGATAGCTCTAACAACAAGACCTGCTTCCTGCAGAGCTGTAATAGCCGATTCTCTTCCTGGACCAGGCCCCTTTACTCTAACTTCAACTTCTCTAACTCCAAATCTTTTTCTAGCCCTCTCTGCAACATTTCTTGCAGCCCTTTGCGCCGCAAAGGGTGTACTTTTCCTAGATCCTTTGAAGCCAACTGTTCCTGCGCTAGCCCAGCATAATGTTTCGCCATAGACATCAGCTACCGTAATATATGTATTATTAAAAGTTGCCTTTACGTGTACAACGGCTTTCGCAACACTACGCTTCTCCTTCTTTTTACCCATTTAAATTATCCTATCTTTTTCAAAAGTGAAGTCTATTTTTCCTAATAAAGCTAACAAGCACAGACCTGATCATCATTTAATGACTGTTCACAGAAATAGTCCTGTAAGCTGAAGTCAGTATTAAATGTATTGTTTAGCTGGTGATATCCCTCTAAACTCCTTTTATTCGTATTCTTAGTCTTCCTTGCTGATATCAAAATATTCTTTGGAGTCAATTTGGGAGGTACTATTTCTAAAAGCTCAACATAATATCCATTTCCCAAAAGGAATTGTGATCTCAACGCATCTGTCAATATATCCGCAAGCTTACTTCTTAGTAAACCAAATTGAGTTACTGTCGTCAGAGGGTGTTGATCTTTAATCTGAGAGCGCAATTGCCCCTGACAACACGGTACCACCATAATATACCTGGCCCCAATCTGAATACCCTTAGCGATAGCCTCATCAGTAGCCGTATTACATGCATGTAGCGCAATAACCACATCTATTTTTTTATCTGTATCGAAATCTATAGTTCTTCCATGCTTAAAGACCATATTTTCATAACGCAAGTCGCCCCTGATCTTCTCACATCTGCTTATTAGTTCATCGTTTGTATCTACACCGAAGAAAAAAGGTTTTGTATTAAACTCTTTTTCAAAAATGTAACTTAAGACAAATGAAAGATATGATTTGCCACATGAACATTCAAGAAAAACAATTTCCTCTTTTTTATTATATTTATTTAGAACCTTTAATATTTGCTCACAAAAGCCGGCAATCTCATTAATCTTCTTGTTCATATCCTTCTTTAACAACCCATTGCTGTGTCTAAATCCAAGTGGGTTTGATATGCTGTCCTCTTCCTCTAGTAGATTAATTATTTCAGCTTTATTGATAATTTTCATTGCCTTTGATTGAAGGTTAGATCATTACCCTTTCATTTCCTTTATACCCTTCTTCACAGATACTGTCCTCTTCTTTCCCTTACGTGTACGTGCATTAGTTTTAGTTCTCTGCCCCCTCGCCGGCAGTCCCAATCTATGACGCAATCCCCTGTAACACCCTATATTTTTTAGTCTTGTTATGTTCTGTGATTCCTGTCTTCTCAGATTACCTTCAATAACAAAGTTTTTATCCAAGTACACACCCAGTGCACTCATATCATCTTCTGAGACATCCTTTGCTCGAACATTTTCGTCCATTCCAAGAGCTTTTAATGCTTTTTGTGATAGGTGCTTGCTTATCCCATAAATGTAAGTTAATGAAATAACAATCCTTTTTTCTCCAGGAATATCAACTCCTGCAATTCTTGGCATTTAATGTAATCCTTTCAAAATGTAATAAATCTTCTTTAGACCATGTAAGGAATCAGTGTTGTAGCTTATTTTCCTTGTCTCTGCTTATGTCTTGGGTTAGTACAAATTACACGTACAACTCTTTTACGCCTTATCACCTTACAATTTTCACATATCCTTTTTACAGATGCCCTAACTTTCATGATTTTTCCCTTTTAGCCCTGACGGTAAATAATTCTTCCTTTACTAAGGTCATATGGTGACATTTCTATAGTAACTTTATCACCTGGAAGAATGCGAATAAAATGCATTCTCATTTTCCCTGACACATGTGCAAGTACTTCATGACCATTTTCCAATCCAACGCGAAACTTGGCATTAGGCAATGCCTCCTTTACGACTGCTTCAACTCTTATAGGTTCTTCTTTGGCCATAAATTAACTTTAGCATGCGCTTTTTGTAAAAGCAAGATACTCTTACACTAAATAGTAAGTATTTCAGCCCCGTTTTCTGCAACCACAACTGTATGTTCGAAATGTGCTGAAAGCTTTCTGTCTTTTGTTACAACAGTCCATTTGTTTCCCAAGACTTCCGTATCATATTTACCGACACAGATCATCGGCTCTATTGCTAATGCCATCCCCTGTAATAATATTTCGTCTGCTTTTAATAATTCTTTGCTGACAAAGTTAGGAATCTGTGGATCCTCGTGCATCTGCCTACCAATGCCATGGCCCGTATAATCCCGTATTACAGCAAACCCTTTACCTTCAACATACTCTTGTATCGACCTTGAAACGTCTGATAACTTGTTATTCGTACATGCATTTTCGATAGCCTTATTTAGTGATTCTTCACATACTCGCAATAAAGACTTCGCTTCTTCAGAAATCTCTCCTATTGGAATAGTTATCGCGGCATCGGCAACATATTTGTTAAATTCTACTCCTATGTCAACACTCAATATATCGCCATTACTGAGTTTTCTCTGATCCGGGATCCCATGAACTATTTCTTCGTTAATAGACGCACAAATACTTTTTGGATAGCCCCTGTAACCTTTGAATACCGGTATACCACCCTTCTGCAACACATATTCTTCTAATTTCGTATTTAAATCTTCTGTTGAAACACCTTCTCTTGCAACCTCACTCACCATCGCAAGTGCATCCGCGACAATCCTCCCTGCCTTACGCATTATTTCTATTTCACGCTCAGACTTACGCACTATCACAACGCACTACTCCACATCCTTTTTTTCCTCAGACATGGATTGTAATCCAGCCAGAATATTTTCCTGGATTTCTTTTCTGTCTCCATTGCAATCTACTTCTACCAATATCCCTTTTTTATTATAGTAATCAATTAGCGTCTCTGTCTGTTCTCTATATACCTTTAATCGTACTTTTATTGTTTCAGGATAGTCATCTTTACGCTGAAACAGCTTAGAACCACATTTGTCACACACATTCTCCTTCTGTGGAGAGCTAAATATCTCATGATAGTGTGCTCCACATGATTTGCAAAGTCGTCTACCCGAAATACGTGTAATTATAACTTCTTCAGACGCTGTAAAACTGAAAACTCTGTCTAGTTTTTTTCCTACCTTTTCCAGAGTACTATCAAGTACTTTTGCCTGGGATAGGTTTCTTGGAAATCCATCTAAAATAAATCCTTTTTCACACTCTGCTGAATTTATCTTATCCGCGACAATATTGACTATTAACTCATCCGGAACAAGCAAGCCGTTCTCAATATATTCCCTTGCTTTCAGCCCTATCTCTGTTTTAGCATCGACAGCAGTCCTCAAAAGATCACCAGATGAAATGTGGCTTATATTTTCCTCTAAACCAATTCCTTCTGCCTGCGTACCTTTACCCACACCAGGAGGGCCATGGAATACAAGCCTCAACCCCTTCTGCCTCTTACTTTATTACTACCACCCAGAAAGCCATCATAATGTCTCATAATCAAATGGGATTCTACTTTTTGTACTAAATCCAAAGCCACACCAACCACAATTAAAAGACCGGTACCACCATAAAAACTGGCAACGGCTCTGTTTAACTCAAACCCTCCGGCTATAATCATTGGCAAGACTGCGATTAATGACAAAAAGGCAGCGCCTGCAAGTGTGATTCTACTCATGACCCCTTCAAGATAATCGGCCGTTCGATGTCCCGGCCTTATACCAGGAATAAAACTGCCATAATCTCTCATATTATTTGACATTTCCTTCGGGTTAAACTGTATTGCCGTCCAAAAATAACAAAAGAAAGCAATTAATACAATATACATAACTACATATACAAAACCACCTGAAAAAGCTTCTGACACTCTAGATGTAATCCAGAACCAAACCGTTCCAGGTTCAAACCTGACTTGTAGACCTTTAGTTATAGCAGCAGGAAAGATCAGTAGTGACTGTGCAAAAATAATTGGCATAACTCCCGCTTGATTGACTTTTAGAGGTAGGAAATGCTTCTGTCCGCCGTAAACTTTTCTACCTCTTGTATGCTTCGCCTGCTGCACAGGAATACGCCTTTGCCCTTGAGTAATATATACTACACCTGCGATTATTCCAAAGAACATTGCTATCAACAGCAGCAATTTTGCTATTCCTATCTCATGCTCAGCAGGTGCTACAGAGAAAGTAAAGTTTTGCAAAATCTGACTAAAGGCCCACGGCAGCCTGTCGATAATTCCTATCATAATAATTAGTGAAATACCGCTACCGATACCGTGCGCATCAATCTGCTCTCCAATCCACATTAACAACACAGTTCCAGTTGTCAAAAGGACTGCCGCCATAAGCTGAAACTGGATGCCCTGTATATGTATGGGCACAACAGACACACCATTAATTTCGATCGCGTACAGAGTACGTATCATTATGAAAGCTTGGAAAAGACACAAGCCGACAGTAGTCAGCCTTGTGTATTGATTTATTTTCTTCCTACCAGCATCACCTTCCTTTTGTAATCTCTCAAGAAAAGGAACAACACCAACAAGAAGCTGAAAAATAATGGAAGCGCTGATATATGGCATAATCCCCAAGCCGAAGATTGCACCAGAACTCATAGCCCCACCCGCAAACAAATCAACCAAGCCTAGCAACTGACCTACACCAGATTGAGTAAACTGTTGAAAGTACGTCTTAAGTACTGCTGTATCGATGCCAGGCATAGGAATAAAAACACCCAATCTGCAGACAGCAAGCAATCCCAGAGTTATCAGTAATTTATTCCTTAACTCAGGAATTTTAAACATATTTGTAAACTTCTCTATCATGACAGTACTTCTGTTTCTCCTCCCGCATCTTTTATCTTGGCAATCGCTGTTCCACTAAATTTGTGTGCAGCAATTGTAAGCGATTTAGTTAGTGCCCCTTCTCCCAAAACCTTTAAATCATATTTTGTATTCTTTACCAGTCCAGAATCTTTTAATTCCTGCAAACCCACACGAGTTCCAGAATCAAAGCATTCAAAATCCTCGATATTCAAAATTGTATACTTCTTTTTAAAAGGGTTGATAAAGCCTCTCTTAGGAATCCTACGGAATAAAGGCATCTGCCCACCTTCAAATATCGTTCTTAATTTGTTACCTGAACGTGATTTTTGACCTTTAAACCCCTTACAACTTGTTTTACCGTGACCAGACCCCGCTCCACGCCCTACACGTTTTCTTTTCTTTACTTTTTGGAATGTTTTCTTAGCATCTATCAAATTCATCCTATCTTAACACCTCTCAATAATTCGATTTCCTGCTTGGTTTTTAACGACTTAAGCCCCTCAGTTGTAGCCTTCACAACATTAAGAGGATTTCTCGTTCCATAACACTTTGTTAAAATGTCGGTTATACCTACAGATTCCAGAACAGATCTTGCTGAAGTCCCAGCTTTGATCCCTGTACCTGGTGCTGCCGGCTTCATAAATACCCTTGCCGTTTTATAGCATCCCCATACTTCGTGCGGTATAGTTCCATTAACAATTGGTATTGAATAAGTATATCTATTAGCATCTTTTACTGCCTTGCCAACTGCATCCGGTACTTCTCTTGCCTTACCAAACCCATACCCAACAGTTCCTTTTTTATCACCAACAACCACTAATGCACTAAAGCTCATGCTCTTTCCACCCTTTGTCACATTAGTACATCTATTTATTTTTACAACAGTTTCTTCTAATTGATCAGTTTCTTTTTTATACGCCAAAAGAGCCTCCTATTATTTACAATATTTCTTTAGTAAGTGTCTTAGCAAACAAGATTATTTTTTCTTGCACTATCAGCTAAAGCCTTAACTCTCCCATGATATTTGTATCCGCCCCTATCAAATACTATTTTGGTAATCCCCAGCTTCGATGCTTCCTCCGCAATTTTCTGACCTACCAACTCTGCTGCCTTTATGTTTCCACCATAGGGCATTTTATCTTTAATATCCTTTGCCAATGACGAAGCACTCGCAAGTGTCACACCATCAGTATCATTTATTATCTGACAATATATATTCTTAGAACTTCTGAACACACTCAATCTCGGCATTTCTTTAACGCCAAAGATTTTTTTTCTTATTCCCTTACGGCGCCTAAGCCGCTTTTTATTCTTCTTCTTGATAATATCCATAGATTTATTTCTTAAGTAAAAAGAGATGCAAAAACTACTATTTAGAAGCCACCGCCTTACCCGCCTTTCTGCGGATAATCTCGTCAGAATACTTCACACCTTTTCCTTTGTAAGGTTCAGGAGGACGCAAGCGTCTAATATTCGCTGCAAACTGACCGACTTTTTGTTTATCAATACCCGAAACTGTAAATTTTCCGGGATTCGTCTGGTTTTGAATTTCAATTTTTATATCTTTCGGAATTTTTACGTTAATAGGATGTGAAAACCCTAATTGTAATATCAATTCTTCACCTTGCATTTTTATATTGTACCCTAATCCAATTATCTCCAGAGCCTTAGAAAATTCGTTTATAACACCATGTACATTGTTTGCCAAAAGAGTTCGTGTCAGACCATGAAGCTCTCTACACTGCCGCTCTTCGGAAGGACGTATCACGCTAAACTGTTTTGCGGCTTCATCAACCTCAACCTTCATCAGCGTATGAATTGGCTGTACTATTGTTCCTTTAGAACCTTCGATTGTCACGGTGTCTTTATCGCATTTCACTTTGACACCGTCTGGTATTGGTATTGGTTTTTTTCCTATTCGCGACATAACTTTTTCTGTATTGCTGTTAAATAAAAAATTTAGAAAACAGTATTCTCCTACTAGAATAAACAAGTCAACATACACCCTTATTTACCATACTGTACAAATATACTCTCCACCTATATTATGCTCCCGGCACTCTTTATTACTCAAAATACCTTTAGAAGTTGAAAATATTGAGATACCGATACCGTTAAGCACTCTACCTATATCTTCTACTCCCTTATATATTCTCCTGCCAGGCTTACTTTCTCTTTTTATATGGCTAATCACCTTCTGGTTTAACGGTCCGTATTTCAGATACACCCTCAATACGCCTTGTTTTTCGTCAGGAATTTGCTTAAATTCCTTTATAAAACCTTCTTTTTTCAAAACCTCTGCGATACCAATCTTAATACGTGACGAAGGAACATTCACTGTCTCTCTTTCTACCATAATTCCATTACGTATTCTCGTCAACATGTCCGCAATCGGATCAGTCATACTCATTTTAGTAAACCCCTCTGCACTTTATAAAAATTCTTGTTTTTTACTCTACCAACTTGCCTTTTTTACTCCAGGTATTTCGCCCTTGGAGGCAAGACTCCTGAAGCACAATCTACATATTTGAAATTTTCTGTAATACGACCTAGGCCTTCCACAAAGCTGACACCTATTATACCTTCTGGTCTTGTATTTTGGCTCGTTCTTAGATTTGACTATTAATGCTTTTCTTGCCATATATACTCCGCGTGTTTAGAAATCCGTTATTAATTTAAAATTTTCAAAATACAAATTATGTTCTAAAAGGCATTCCAAATAGCCTCAGCATCTCACGTGACTGTTCATCCGATTTCACAGACACAACAAATGTGATATCCATACCCTGAACATATTCTATATCGTCAATATCTATTTCAGGAAAAACTGCCAATTCACTTATACCCAAAGTATAGCACCCACGACCATCAAACGATTTAGCTGAAAGACCACGAAAATCTTTTATTCTAGGTAAAACAATGCTTATCAAACGATCCATAAATTCGTAAGCCATCCTATCACGAAGTGTCACCTTGCAACCGACAGGATCTCCTTTTCTCAACTTGAATCCAGCTATATCCTTACGAGCCCTCGTCATACTTGGTTTTTGGCAAGAAAGCGTTGCTAAGTGTTTCATTGCATCTTCAAGAAGCTTTTTATTCTCCTTAGCCCTACCAACACCCATATTTATAACAATCTTCTCCAGTTTTGGAACTTCCATCTTGTTCTTAAAGTTGAACTTTTCCATCAACTGGGGAACAATTTCATCTTTATATTTTTCAATTAAACGTACCATACTTTATCTTACATCCTAATCTTCAATTTTACTCAGAAGCAATTATTTCGCTTCCACATTTATAACACACTCTAACCTTATCACCATTCTCAAGAATTTTGCGTCCGGTTCTTACACCCATACCATTCTTCTCGCAATTTTTATTTTGGCATATTACCAACACATTAGATGCAGACACAGGTGCCTCCTTCTGTACGCGGCCGCCCTGCGGGTTCTTCTCACTACGCTTTATATGCTTTTGAATGTAATTAATTCCTTCCACAACGACACGATTCTGCTTTGCCATCACATTCAATATTTTACCCGTCTTGCCGGCATCATCACCAGCGGTAACTTGTACAAAGTCATTTTTTCTTACATGCATACCTTTTACCGACTTCCCTTTAAAATATTACATTTAAACTACTTCAGGAGCTAATGAAATTATTCTCATGAAATTCTTTTGTCTTAATTCTCTTGCAACTGCACCAAAAATCCTGGTCCCCTTTGGGCTCCCATCATCTTCTACAATTACAATTGCATTTCTATCAAATTTCAAATAAGAACCATCTTCACGCCTTATATTTTTCTTTGTCCTGACAATCACACCCTTAGCAACATCACCTTTTTTTACGACTCCGTTTGGAATTGCTTTTTTCACTGCAACCACAACGATATCACCAACAGACGCATACACTCGCCTGGATCCCCCAAGCACCTTTATGCACTTTGCCATCTTTGCGCCCGAGTTATCGGCCACATCTAACATCGTTTGTTCCATTATCATTTTATCGACATCCTTTTGTTATTTCACAATACGAACTAGTCTCCAGCGCTTATCCTTACTTATTGGCCTTGACTCTACAATCTCTACCTTATCACCCTGTTCAGCCTTGTTTCCTTCATCATGTGCCTTATAAACGGTTGATCTTCTAACGAACTTTCCATATCTGGGATGCTTTACTCGTCTTTCCGCTTTCACCGTAATCGTATTTGTCATTTTATTACTTGAGACTACACCAATTACTGTCTTTATATGTTTTTTATTTTTTTCAGTTTCCATTGTTTACTCTTCTAATCCTTTTTTCTTCTCAGCAAGATCAGTGTTAATTCCCAATTCCACTTCCCTCAACACAGTCTTTAACCGTGCAACATCTTTTCTTATTTGTTTGTATTGTGCTGAATTACGTATTTCACCAGCTTGCCATTGAAACCTGTAGTTTAACAGCTCTCTTTTACATGCCTCCAACTCTTCAAGTATATCATGATGGGACTTTTCTCTAATTTCACTTGCCTTCAAATCACCACTCTCCTCTTAACAAATACAACCCGCACAGGCATTTTGTATGCTATCCTGTTAAATGCAGACTTAGCCATCTCCTCTGAAACACCTCCCAACTCAAACAGGACAGTACCAGGCTTAACAACCGCAACCCATTTATCAGGTTCACCCTTACCCTTACCCATTCTAGTTTCAATCGGCTTTGCTGTAATCGGCTTGTGCGGAAAGACCCTTATAAACAACTTACCTTCCCTTGAAATATATTGAGTAGCAGCCACCCTACCAGCTTCCAAATGCTGTGCTGTTATCCATCCCTGTTCTGTCGCCTGTAAACCATAATCACCAAAGCATACCGTGTTTCCTCTTGTTGCATTGCCTTTAATTTTTCCTCTGTGAGTTTTTCTAAACTTAACTCTTTTTGGCATCAACCGCATAATCTACCCCTTTACCTATATCAACCAACCCTTTATATATCCATACTTTAACACCAATTGTGCCATAAGTTGTCATAGACTCAGCAAACCCATAATCAACATTTGCTCTTAGCGTATGCAAAGGAATACTTCCTTTAGTAGCACCTTCTGTCCTTGCGATCTCTGCCCCACCTAAACGTCCTGACACCTGCACCTTGATTCCTTGTGCACCCAATCCCATTGTGCTCTCAACCGACTTCTTTATTGTCCTTCTATAGGCTGCCCTTTTTTGTAATTGCTCAGCTATACTCTCAGCAACCAACTGTGCCTCTAACTCTGGCCTGTCAACCTCTTGAATCTTTATATCTACACCTTTTTCCACTATTTTTTCAATTCCACTTTTAAGCTTTTCAATTTCAGAACCCTTACGGCCAATTATCAATCCTGGCCTTGCAGAATAAATAATAATTTTTGCACCCTCATCACGTGTTCTTTCAATCTCTACTTTTGGAATTCCTGTGAAACGATAATTCTTTTTAATAAATTTTCTTATTCTCTGATCTTCCACAAGCAATTTGCCGAAATTCTTCTTATCAGCATACCACCGCGAACGCCAGCTTTCTGTTATTCCTAATCTGAACCCTATTGGACAAACTTTTTGACCCATACTTGCCTTTCTAAGTTATAATGCATAAATAATATCTATTTTTTCCCGTCTGACAGCACTAGAGATATATGACTTGTGCGTTTCTTAATCATCGAAGAAACACCTCTCGCCCTGGGCCTGAACCATTTACGCGCCGGACCCCCGTCCACATATATTTCTTTAACAAATAAAGAATCTATATCCACACTCTGATTCTCACTTGCACCAGCAATTGCTGCCCTTAGCGTTTTGTCCACAAAGAAAGAGGCTCTCTTATTTGTCAGTCTCAAAGCCTCCAGAGCATGATTTACAGTTTTTCCCCTTATCAGATCAACAACGTACCTTGCTTTTCTCGGAGACATCTTAACGTATCTACAACTTGCTTTAAAATCCATTTTAATTAGTCAATTATTATCAATAATTCAATTTATACAAAACACACTACTACTTCTTTTTCGTTCCACCATGACCTCTATAAGTTCTCGTGGGTGCGAATTCTCCAAGCTTATGCCCAACCATGTCTTCCATAATAAAAAGCTTATGGAACATCTTACCATTATGAACCATAAATGTATGTGACACAAATTCCGGAATAATTATACAACTTCTTGCCCACGTACGTATAGGGTCTTTAACACCAGTATCCCTTTGCTTTAATACTTTCTTAAGTAGTTTGGCATCGACATAAGGGCCTTTTTTAACTGAACGTCCCATAATTTTAACTCTTTTTTTTATAAATTTATTGCTAACTAGAATTAATATGGCCTAGGCCTGCTTCATATTATTGCGAAGCTGCTACTTATTGCGCCTAGACTTTCTTCTTCTTATTATGAATTTGTTACTTGTAGACTTCCTTTTTCTTGTTTTGCCACCCTTTGCCAACACACCTGTCGGAGAGCAAGGATGCCTTCCACCATGGCTCCTGCCTTCTCCACCACCTAAGGGATGCGCAACCGGATTCATTGCAGTACCTCTTACATGTGGCCTACGGCCCTTCCATCTTTTCCGACCAGCCTTTCCAAGCCTGACACCCATATGGTCTGTATTGCCAACCCGACCCACAGTTGCCCTACATTCGTGGAAAATCTTGCGAACTTCACCAGAAGGGAGCACTATCTGCACATACTTATCCTCTTTTGCTAAAACGCGCGCAACACTACCTGCAGATTTAACAATTTTACCACCCTCTCCCGGTCTTAATTCAATATTATGAACTTCTATCCCCAGGTGTATGTTTTCAAGAGGCATACTATTACCTGCTTGAAGCTCAACCTTATCACCAGACAATACTTGGTTTCCCACAACCAGACCAACAGGAGCTAATATATAACGTTTTTCACCGTCTAGATAATGCAGCAAAGCAATGTTCGCTGAGCGATTTGGATCGTACTCTATTGTTGCAACCTTAGCTGGAACACCATGTTTATCTCTCTTAAAGTCGATAATTCTATATTTTCTCCTACTCCCGCCACCCCTATGCCTAACAGTAATTTTACCCTCGTTGTTTCTCCCGCTCTTCTTATTCAATGGCAGTAACAATCTTTTTTCCGGAGTAACTGACGTTATCTCTGCAAAATCAGAAACTGATCCCAAACGCCTTCCGTTAGTTGTCGGTTTGTATCGTTTTATTCCCATATATTTACGCTTTCTTATTTACAAAATAGCCTAGTAGCCAAGATCAATACGATCACCCTCTTTCAGAGTTACTATTGCCTTTTTCCATCCACCAGTCTTGAACACTCTATTCCTATATTTTCTTGTTTTCCCTGTTCTGTTTAAAGTCCGCACCGTCAAAACTGTCACTTCAAACAACTTCCCTATTGCCTCTTTTACTTGAATCTTATTAACTCTCTTGTCTACCTCAAAGTGATATGCATTTGAAGTTTCCCTATCACCCACGCTTTTTTCTGAAGACAACGGTTTTTTTATAATTTGATAATAATCCATAATATTCTATTAGATTGAAAAAATTTCCTTCTTCAATCAACCTTTAGTCAGTTTATTCGAATTTCAGATTCTCTAATACATCCTTAACTATTAATAGCTTTTTGTATTTAACCACATCATACGCATTCAAGTCTGAAGCAACACGAAGCTTCACATTATAAATATTTCTACATGATTTCCAAATTGTCTCATCAAACTCTTGCACCACAATCAAGCAACTTTCTCTGATTTCTAGACACTTCAACAGGTTTGCCAGTTTTTTTGTACTAGGCGAATCCAACTCAAGCTTATCAATAAGAATCACTTCATTATCTATCAACCTGGACAGGATTGCAGACTGCAAGGCAACCTTCTTGGCCTTACGATGCATCGAAAAGGAATAATCTCTAGGCCGTGGCCCAAAAATCACTCCCCCACCTTTCCATATCGGAGAACGAATATCACCCACCCTCGCCCTTCCAGTATGCTTCTGCTTCCACGGCTTTCTCCCACCGCCCTTAACCTCACCACGAGTTTTGGTTGAGGCCGTTCCTCTCCTATGATTTGCCTCATGCATAATTATAGTATCTCTCAAGAGTTCCCTACGCACCTTACCACCAAATCTTTCTTCAGGCACTGACACACTCTCTAAAGATATACCGCTATTATCAAACACTGGTACTTTTATCATGATTCACTTCTACTCTTTCGTATAATTACATAACTACCATTTGGGCCCGGAACCGCCCCTTTTACAATTAACATGTCCCTGTCTTTGTCTACCTTAATCACATCCAAATTCTTCACAGTAATCCTTTTACCGCCCATTCTCCCTGCCATTTTTTTACCTTTAACCACATGCCCAGGGCTTGTACCTGCACCAACCGAACCAGCACTCCTTGGCGTTGTACAACCGTGCGTAGCAGGCCCTCCACTAAAGCCCCATCTCTTCATAACACCAGCAAAACCCTTACCCTTACTGGTACCAATCACATCTATTGACTTCACATCATCAAAAATTGAAACTGTTAAGGTTTGCCCTGGTTCATATTCTGTATCTAAATCATCAGTACGAAACTCTCTAATTATCCTTTTTACACCTGTCTTCACTTTAGAACAGTGCCCAATCTCAGCCTGAGAAGCCCTTTTCTTTTTCTTCTCCTCAAAGCCAATCTGCAGGGCAGAATACCCATCATTTTCTTTGCTCTTAATCTGCAAAAGATCACACGGGCCTGCCTGTAACAATGTTACCGGAATCAAGCCACCCTCTTTACCGAAGATCTGGGTCATACCTAATTTTTTACCAAGTAATCCTGCTATCATGTGTAATACCTATATAATTCAATTAGAAATACTTTATATTAAAAAAACCAATAAGCCTCTACGCTTTTATTTTAATCTCTATCCCAGCAGGCATATTAAGCTTGTTCAGCGCATCAACTGTCTTCGGAGTCGGCTCAATGATATCTATCAGCCGCTTATGCGTTCTTATTTCAAATTGCTCCCTGGACTTTTTGTCAACATGCGGAGAGCGAAGAACTGTATACCTCTCCATACGAGTCGGCAAAGGTATCGGACCTGACACTCTTGCTCCCGTGCGTTTAGCAGTATCCATTATATCCACAGCAGACTGATCGAGTATCCTATGATCATAAGCTTCCATCCGAATTCTAATTTTGTAATCTATTTTGTTTCCCATGGCTTATCAATTCTATTATTCAATAATTTTAGTAACAACACCTGCCCCTACAGTCTTACCACCTTCTCTTATAGCGAACCTCAACTCCTTATCCATCGCTATAGGCGTTATCAACTCTATCAGCAAGTTAGCATTATCTCCCGGCATCACC
>JASMMK010000027.1 GCA_030748215.1 Candidatus Scalindua sp. | reverse complement strand
GTAATCTCTTGTTTTCGTTTTTACATCAGGCATAGTGTGTCTCCTATAAGATAAATTAATTAACTGACTGAATGGTTATTCTTACGGGTTTCTTAACGTTCTTTCTGATAATGACAATATCTATTTCATCCCCAACTTCATGCCTGTCCAGAATTCTAACAAGATCGGTACTGTTTTTTACAAGTGAGCCGTCAACTTCAATTATTATATCTCCCATCTCTATTCGTCCATTCGATAGTCGCTTTACTTCCCTCAGTCCGGCTTCTTCAGCGGAGCTTCCCTTAAACACTTCAAGTATTCCCACGCCTTCAACCCCTATTCTGGACATAATATGTTCCGGTATAAGCGAAATGCCAAATCCCGGACGTCCTACTTTTCCATGATTGATCAGTTTTGTGACAATCCGATTTACCGTATCCACAGGTACCGCAAATCCAACTCCGGAATATGTGCCACTTGGGCTTATAATCGCAGTGTTTACACCAATCAATCTGCCGAATGAATCCAGAAGAGGGCCGCCTGAATTTCCTGGGTTTATGGCTGCGTCTGTCTGGATTACATCATGAATATATCTTTTGGTCATTGACTGGATTGTTCTGCCTAGTGCACTAATGACGCCAGTAGTCAAGGTGGAATCCAGCCCAAATGGGTTTCCGATTGCCAGCACCTTTTGACCTACTCGCAAATCGCTGGAACTCCCGATCATCACAGGTGAAATATTAAGGTTTGTGGAATTGATTTGTAATACTACCAGGTCATGGTCAGGGTCTGCCCCCACTACATCAGCGTCATAGCTTTTTCCGTCCTGCAATCTGACCTCAATTTCGTCAGCCTCATAGACAACATGGAAATTTGTTACTATATGTCCTTTACTATCCCACAGGAAACCTGAGCCTGTTCCCTGGGGTACTTCCATAACGTTAAACGAAAAATAATCTCTCTGGAGTCTCTTGTTGGTTATGTACGTGACAGAAGGAGAAATCCGTTCAAAGACCTCAATATTGGCTCTCTCATCTGATCCTAAATCCCCAATCGGTTGTGTTACCGGACGCATTCCAATTTTTGGCTGGAAAAAACTTGTAGACTTTATACCAAAAAAATCGGCAACTATCCATACGATTACTATAATAATCAGGATCCTGGCCAGCTTAACCATTTTTGGATTTGTAAAAGATGTATTCTGCATAATTAGTTCATAATATAGTTATGGAGTCAATACATTACAACGATTATTTTCCATTCAAGTAGATGCCGTTTATTCAATAAAGTCATAAACAACAACCTTTCTAACAAGTGGTTTGAGCGTTTCCTCAACTGCTTTTTTATGTATAGGATGATTGAGATATTCAAATAGCTTCTGCTCGTTTTCAAAAGACAAATATATTGCAACGTCAAAACTGCTATCTACGATCTCTCTTTCACTAGGAATCACTCTACCCGCTCTTACGCTGATTACACCAGGTATCTCAGAAAACCCTCTGGAAACTTCAATTACTTTCCAACGCGCTTCTTTATTGCCGGGTTTGTTTAGCCAGCAAACCACAACGTGATGTACTTTTGGTGTTGCGTTAGGGTAGTCCTTGTCTTGTTGGCATGCCGGAAGCAGGAATGAGACAAAGATTATAATATGAAGGAATTTAATATTCATTTTCAAATGTCACAATCACAATGATTGAGTGCGAAGTCACGCCAAAGGCGGATCTGTCTAAGGCATGAAATCGTGCCCCTACGCAGGAAGCGTTTCTTTCCTTACGGTAATTATTTCGATATATTCTTCCCTTGGTTCATATCCTGTGCCTGGCATTTGAGAAATTTCGATAAATCCATCTTTGTTGACGGTTACTGGTGGATCAATGATGTCATCTTCAAAGTATCTCTTGCTTGCGGATACATCACCGGGCAGGATGAAACCCGGGAGTGTTGCCATTGCTATGTTATGGGAACGTCCAATACCGGCCTCCAGCATTCCTCCGCACCAAACCGGAATGTTGTGTTCGTCGCAGTAGTTATGGATCTTAATAGCCTCACTGAAGCCTCCCACGCGTCCCAGCTTTAAGTTAATTATCCTGCCGCTTTTCATTTCAATAGCTTTGCGGGTTTTATCGAGAGACGTAATCGATTCATCGAGGCAGATGTCAGTGTTAATCTGTTTTTGTAAATGTGAGTGGTCAACAATATCATCATGGCTTAGTGGTTGCTCGATCATCAGGAGGTTGAATTCGTCTAAGCTTTTTAGCAGGTTGATGTCTGCGAGTGTATAAGCAGAGTTAGCATCTACAGAGAGAGTGATATCAGGAAAAGTTTGACGGACAAGTTTAAGAATGTCATAATCCCAGCCAGGCTTGATTTTAATCTTTATTCGTCGGTAACCGGCTTCGACTTCAATTCTGATTTTTTCCAACAATTGTTCAGGGGTATACTGAATGCCGATAGATACGCCACAGGGAATGTCGTTGCGTGTTCCGCCCAGTAATTCGTGAAGGGCCATGTTGTCGATTCTGGCAGTCATGTCCCAACAGGCGTTCTCTACTGCCGCGCGTGCCATCTGATGACCTCGTATCTGCTTGAACCATTGACCGACCTCCGATGGTGCTGTCCACTCTTTTCCAATTACGATTGGTGACAACACATCTTTTATGATAATCCAGGCAGTATCAATAGTCTCGTGAGAGAAAAATGGTTTTTCTCCGGTTGTGCATTCGCCATAACCCACGGCACCGTTACAGAAAATCTTTGTTAAGAGTATGCGGCGTTTTTCAGTTTTTCCGAAGCTGGTTTCAAAATAATGAACAAGCGGCAGATTAATTTCCCGTATTTCAAGCCGTTCAATCTTAATATTATTCTCCTGTAAGAATTGTAATTTCAAGACAAATCACATTGTCGCATTGGCGCAAGTATATCAACCCCGATTGAAATAAGGAAGGATTTTGTGTTCTTAATGAATACTTAATAAAGCCAGATACATCTAATCATCTAAGTATATTTTTTTCTAGATATTTTTCCTTCAAATAGTAGAGTGTATCATTTACAAGAGGGATATTAAGAGGACTTATTTGATGCTTAAAAAAAAATATTATATTTGCTTTGCTTGTATTAGGAATTGGTTTTCAAGCAGGCTGTTGTTACTACCAACCAAATCCTCCTATGTTACCTAAAGCCTGGTATGGTAGAGAATGTAACACAACAATCCTGGAGGCCAATCCAGGACAGTCAAAACTCCACGTAATGGTTATGTATCGTGGAACGTCTTGTGTGCATACTACCTTGCGGGTGTATTGTCAAGCGAAGGGTCCGGTTTTTTGGGATCCGGCAGGCAGTTTTGCTGCTAAACACCATTATGCGGGACAGGTGCGGCGGCATAGGCGTTATGATGCACCTGTCAAGGATGGGTATGTACGTGAGAATGATGTGCTTGCCGAAAAAGTTCCTGGTCTTAACCAATATCTGGATTGGAGAAAACGTATTGATACAGATGCTGTTGAGATCTTTGAGTTCAATATTCCAGATAAGCAGGCTGAAGAGATCTGGACTATTCTTAGATACGGTACCAAGCGTCCGCATCCGAAAGGTAGATTTAGTACAAATGCAATGGGAGGGCTGTGTGGGTTCTCGGTTGCTAAATTTCTTCATCGTTTTGGTGAGGATATTGTTAAAGTGGATACAGTCTGGCATCCTCACAACCTGGCAAAACAACTTTATAAAGAAAATCCGGATAGAGTAATTATTTATAGAGATGGGCATTTGAGTTTTTATATTCCTTCAGAAAATCATGTTGAGTAACTCTAATAAGAAAGAGACAGAAAATTCCTTTTTTGCTTAATACGTAGATAGTGTTGAAGATTAGCTAAATTTGAGACTGGAAATCTTAAGAAGAAACTGCTATGTTTTTTATACCTGTAAAATAGATTACGAATAAATTAATAGGTGTAATTGTATGAAGAAACTGAATTCCTGCGTTCTCTTTTTAGTGTTAGTTGTTACTTGCGTAAATGCCAGTTTTGCTGCAAATACTCCAAACCGTTATCCAAAGTCAAAAACCGGAATTGTTAAATACGAAGTTTACGGTGCTACCATAGCAGGGACTGAAATTCTTTACTATGACGATTGGGGAAGCCGGGAGGCAAAATATATAACAACAACCATGGAGTTAGGAGGGTTGTCGGTGACAAGAAATACCTTAGTTCTTCTTGAGGAGAATGGTCAATGGATAAACAACGTTGATCTTAACGCAAGAACAGGAATAAGGATGAGGAACCCCAGGTATAAAGAGTCTATTGGGCTATCTAGAAGAGAAAGAGAAAAAAATGAAGAAGATAAGAATATAGACGCAGGTGGAATGAAAGTAGAGATCGAAAGGGTTATTGGTAAACCATGTGTAGTCTGGGAGAAGCAAAATACCGGTATCAAAACCTGTACCTGGAATGGGATTGTTCTGAAAAAAATATCTGATCATGGGTTTTCAAAGACGACCACGGTTGCGACAGAGATAGATGAACACGTTTCTATTCCTGAGGAAAAGTTTACAATTCCTCCGGATATTGAGATGAAAACTGTTGATATAACAACATTCCACGGTAACTAATGGTGACTTTTGCTTATTTATCTTAAAATATCCTTTTTCTCACATATCGAAATAGTCATATCATGTACATACGCTTTTATATCTTTTGGAACCTGTGAGGATGGGAGCGTTTAGACAGAAAGTTTAACGTTGTGATAAAAAAAAACTTAATTGTTTTGTTTCTTTCCGGAATCGGTATTAGTGCCGGTTGTTGTTTTCATAATTCATATCCTCCCATGTTGCCTGTGAGCTGGAATGCCAATGATTGTAATCCAAAAAGTCTTGATGATAAACCGGAACAGTCAAAACTCCATGTAATGGTTATGTACCATACAACGTCTTGTAAGCATACTGCTTTGCGATTGTACTGCCGGACCAAAGGTCCTCTTTTCTGGGACCCGGCAGGCGCGTTTGCCACTCAAATCCGTTATTTGGGTCCGGCGGCACGCCATCACAGGGAGTTTGCAACCAAGCGCTATATGGATTCAAAGCGTACGGATGATGTGATGAGCGAGAAGGTTCCAACCCTTAATCAATATATAGACTGGCGAGAAACTATTAATACACATGCTGTTGAGATTTTTGAGTTTAATCTTACAGATAGTGAGGCGGAAGAACTATATACTATTCTTCACTATGGTACCAAGCGTTCACATCCCAAAGGGCAGTTTACTACCAAAGCAATAGGCTTGACATGCGGATTATCAGTTGCCAGATTTCTGCATCGCTTCGCGGAAGATGTTGTAGAGGTGGATACCGTCTTTTTTCCCCATAACCTGGTAAAACAGCTGTATAATAAAAATCCGGATAGAGTTATTATCTACCGAGATGGGCAGTTGTCCTATTACATACCATCAGAGAATCAGCATTGATTGCTTTTCGTGGTAATTGTGTATACGAGGTGTACAAATATGGTAATGGAAATTACGGAAGGGTGGTTTAGTCCTCAGGGATATAAGGGATGTAAAGTGTCTCACCCTTGTAACTCTGTAGTTTGTAATGTTCTCCACCATTACTCTGTATATAGTAATCAGGCATTAATGGTATCTTTCCAACTTTCGTAGAGACAGCATACATCGGCTGTGCTAATCCGGTTGTGTGACCGCGAATTCCGTCTCTGATCAACTCCGCACCTTTTTCCACAGGGGCTCGGAAATGGTCTACTCCGGGTGCCAGTTGACAGTGGAACATGTAATACGGTCTTATTCGAACAGATAAAAGTTTCTGGTGAAGTTTTTGGAATGTTTCGACATCATCATTTATGCCCTTCAGCACTACGCCTTGGTTTCCGACGTTGATACCGGTATGGAGTAGGTCCCAGATCACTTTCTTGATTTTACCGGTAATCTCTTTTGGGTGATTAATATGGACATTAATCCAGATTGGAATGTCATGTTCTTGCCCTAATATATCAAGAAGACCTTCTGTTATTCGATGTGGGCAGGTAATTGGCATCTTTGTGTGTATCCGGATCATTTCAAGATGTGGAATACTTCGAAGACTTTCAATTAGATACTTTATGTTCTCATCTGACAACATAAATGGATCTCCTCCAGTCAGTAATACATCACGGATCTCTTCGTGATTTCGAATCCACTCTAATCCTTCATCAACATCGAATCGTAAGCGCAGATCCTTGTCAATTACAGCTTCTCTCCTGAAGCAATACCTGCAATAGCTTGGACATACATCTGTAATGGTAAATGCGACTCTGTCAATATACTGCCTTGCAACACTATCAGGTCTTTTTTCGCCTTCTCCAAACCTGTCAGTTTTCTCTCTATTTTCTTTAATCACTAAGTAATTTGGTATTCCATATGTATTTTCACTTTCTTTCATCGAAGGGATAATCATTTTTCTGATAGGACAATCAGGGTTGTCTCTATCCATAAGTGCTGCATAGTATGGCGTTGTTCCCCATCTCATTTTTAACGTTTTTATAGCTTCTTCTTCGTCAGGGGTAATATTTATATATTGTTTTAACTTTTCTAGTGTATCTACCTGATCTTTAATCTGTTCCTGCCATTGTCCTTCTTCTTGCCAGAGTTCTTTTCTGAATTTGTACATTTGTCTCTCTTAAATCTTTCTTGTTAAAATAATCTTGCTAGCTTCTGAAGCATAAAATGACATAAAAAACGAAGATGCCCATAAATGAAAAAAAATCTAAAGGAATTTTTGATTTCAAAAAAACCAATAGATTTAAGGGGATCAATTAAATATCAAGTCTCTTCTTGCTTTATCTACTCTCTATCCTATTTACCCTCTTTCAATTAATTTGAGGTCGCATTCTACCAAAATATCCCCCATATGTCTCATGAAAATTGACTTTTTCCTGCCTCAAAATACATGCCGTTTCTATATGTTCAGTCTTTATATATACTTAACGTTTTGTAAGAAATAATATCTTTTAATGTTATAATCTACTATTAATAAAGTACATAGCTTCTTCATGATTTAAATCATTTGAAAAGCTCTTTCAATCATAAGTCATAGATTTGTATGGCGTTGTCAGACGTTCCAACACATAGCAGACTCGTCGGGTATCACCATCTCGTTCTACTTGCAAAGAATTCACATAATATCCGGCATCAAAATAGTGGAGGAACGCTTTCTGGACAAGATCACGCCACTTGAGTGCAGTTTCAATATTGGCAATTTTCATTTCATCGATATCAGCCGGTATCTCCAGTAGCAACACGTCATCTGTCAGTGATAAATCCGGGTCAACAGGAATGAGAAATCCCTTTTTGTCGTGCCTGGTTTCATTTATGCTCAATCCTTTTGGAGGTGGCTGCTTCACCGCATCATTAGTATGTCCGTCAATAATAGTTTTGACTTTGTCACTTGCAAGCCACCATTCCGCAAGAAGTCTGTCTGTACCCAATCCACTGTGTAATTTACTTGAAGAGGCTTCTCCATAAAGATTTACATCGTAACTACAGGCAATGACTCCCAGCTTGTTTATATTCAGGTGAGCATTCTTGGATTGTAGCGGATCGAATGCCCATGTTATGAGGTCTATGTTGCGGTTCAGGGCCTCTTCTCGCTGGGCGGTTTTTAATTTATATCCAACGTTGTGGTTGCGATATTCAGGTAACACTGCCAGCATGTGTGAGTGTTGTGACGGCCGCCCATAATGAATCGCCGAAACGCCAAAAACAAAGCCTATCATTGTATCGTCATCAAAGGCACCCATTGCAAATCCGCCATGTTTGCATAATACCCGCATGAATCTTGGAGGTATTATATCGTTCTTATTAAATTTCCATACTGCTTCCTGTAGATCCTCGCAAGGGATTAAATCTTCCAGCGTTTTTAATTGTTTAAACGTAATAGACATTTGTCGCTTTGAGAAATCATTGCTTCAACAATATGTTATAGAAATTTTGATCTATTTATATTACATTAATAAACTTATAATTAATTTTAGAAACGTACGAAATAAAAACGAAACTTACAGAATTCCAGGTTGTCGTTTGTTTGGACAGAGGTAGGAATGTCTATAGATCATACAAAGCAGCAATCTATTGAGAATTTTCCAGAGCTATCTACTTTAGGAAAAATACATAGCCGGATAGATAAAGTCAAGCTCATTATTCAGGATAAAGATGTAGACTTTTTCGATAAGCATTGCCATCTGTTTAAGCGGCTGGAAGGGCTCAGGCAAAAGTTTATTGATACGATTAACCTGAAAATGGACGATGGTTCCACAAAAACAGTTAAGCTGTTTCTGGTTCAACATAATCTGGCATTTGGTCCCGGGCAGGGCGAGCTTAAGTTTATTACGCATGTCGATCTTCCGGAAGAAATTAAGAAAGTTTCGTTGGTAGAAATAAAAGACATCGTAGAGAATATTGTTCTTGAAGAAGTTGAATCATCTGCCGTGGAGAAGAGCTTGTTTCACGCCCTTCATAATGTAAAACTGGGAGGTGCTAGTAGCGCCATAATGTTATTGGAGATTGAGGATATAAGGGGAGAAATAAAGGCAGTGCCTATTAACTTGACAAAGAGTGAGACAATAAGACTTGCAAGGGAGGTAGGAAGCCGGCTTGTTAAATATCGTATTATGGGTCCGGATGGTTTCTGGCCGGAGCCGGATAATGAGACTACTGATGAGCAAATAGTAAACTGGATAGAGGATGAGGCTCTAAATGTACTGCGGTTAAAGCAACTGCTGGCACCTAAGGATAAAGAGTTGATTGATACGTTAGGCAAAGTTCATGAACAGGTGGATATGCAACAACAGATCCAGGGCAGGAAAAATGCAACTATGATACATGAGACACCTTATCATGATGTCGCAATTATGTGGTTGAAGGAGTGGAGGGCTACGAGGCGAGGGAAAATAGCAATGGAAGAACTAAACTCCGAAGAGTCTAAAGTTAGTAAGCAATACAGACAACTGATATCCAGGACTGAGCGAAAATATGATGTAATGCCATCCATTGCCAAAGATATTATTGCCGTAAAACGGCTTCTTACCGTAATGCATTCCCCATTCCGGGACTTTAGGCCTAATGGGCAGATTGTGATAATGGATACAGGGATAGCGCCCGTAATTTTACATGAGCATTTATCAAAGCTGGAAGACCTTTCCAGTGAAGACGTTGTTGTTGCCAGTGTATTTTCAAAACGTCTTGGAGGCAGCTCTCCCGAAAGAATTGATCATCTTTGCCGAACATATGTGGAAGCTGCTTACAACCTGGGTGCTAAGGTTGTACTCCTCTGCAATACCATGGATGCCAATGCGAGAGCTATGCTGGAAAAAGAATTTTCGATACATATCCTTGGCCCCATTGTACCTGCTGTTGAAGCGATTCTTAGAGCTGAGAAAGCTAATGGGATGAAGGTGAAAAATATTGGAATTGTTGCGACAAAAGCGACGATAGAAAGCGGTGCTTACATAGATGAAATAAGGAAGCACCGTCAAGATGTCAAGATATTCAGCATAGCTGCACCTCTGTTTGCTACTATGGTTGATATGAGTGAGTTTGACAAAATGGGATCTCAAGTAATAAGCCCAAGGAACTTATCTATTATCGATGCAAATTTAAAGCCTCTTATGGATGAAAATATTGATCTCCTTATTCTCGGGTGTACTCATTATGGTATATTTAAGCAGATGATACTTGAGATTTGGAAAAGCCGCACGGGCAAGGAGATTCATATTGTGGATTCTTCCAAAGAACTTTCCGATTATGCCCTGACTTTCCTAAAGCAGAACAAGATATTGTCTTTAAGAGTTGTGCAGAAAGGAAAAGTTTCTTACATTGCCAGCGGAGAAGACGCCCCGGTGTTTGAACGAAAAGTTTCAGAGATCACAGGCTGTCTTGTTGATGTGGTTCCGATAGATATTGGTGAGGTCGTCGGCAGGTTGAGTGGAGAAGACAGGCTATTTCAGAAAACGGTAGCGAAAGAAAGTAGAGAAGACGTCAATCTAAGGGCAGGTATTATCAATTCGAATCTATCCGCTGAGACCAAAATTACTGTTGCCGACAAACTATATGGAGTTAAAGATAAAGGTGCAAACCGGCCTGGTTGTGAAATATTATCACCGGAGTTGAAAGAGGGTCATATAGAAGAAATAACCAGGTTAACTACGCAAAATGAAGAATTGTTAAAAATTCTTTCTCATATCAAAAACGCTACATCTCAATAAAGCAAGAAAATCCTCCTGCTATTTTATACAAACTTGTAAGAGTGTAAAAAATTTGTTCTTGACAGATAATATAGCTGGATAATATATTAGGTAAACAGGTGTTTACCTTTATTATGAAAGCTAAACTTACAAAGAAACAGCATAATTTTCTGTCATTTTTGACAAAGTACATCCGGGAGAACGGGTATCCGCCTACTATTCGGGAGATGGTATATCACCTTAAACTGGCAAGTACCAACAGTGTGAAGAAGTATCTGGATATACTCGAACGTAAGGGCCACATAAAGAGAATACCAAACAGCCCGAGGGCAATCGAAGTGTGTGCGGAATCACCCGAAAGCCAGGCAAAGCTGATACCCGTAGCCGGAAGGGTCAGGGCTGGTGTCCCTCACCTTGCAGTTGAAGATATTACAGGGCATCTGGCCATAGATGCATCGGTAGCCCGTTGGGATGATACCTTTTTTCTCAGGGTGGAAGGGGACAGTATGATAGATGCTCACATTCAGAACGGTGACTTCGTATTGGTTAAATCACAGCAAGCTGCGGAGAATGGAGATATCGTAGTTGCCATCATAAATGACGAGGCGACGGTTAAGAGATTTTTCAGGAGAGACAATAGTATTTATCTGGAACCGGCTAATTCAACTATGAAACCAATAATTATCAGGGAAGATCAAGCCCATGAGATGATGATAGCAGGGAAGGTTGTGACAGTATTAAGGCAGATTAAATAGATATGATTACAGAGATAGGCGAACCCATAAGAGCAGGAGTGGTTTTTGGCGCTGATTGTATTGGCGGGAAGAAGATAAAACCGGTGTGGTTTATATGGAAAGAGAGACAATACCGTATTAAGGAGGTAACGTATACATGGACAGGTAAAGAGGGTAGCGCGTCCGTCCACCATTTTTCTGTTACTGACGGTCAGGATCTCTACGAAATTGCCTACAATGCTGAAACTATGGTATGGATGCTTATGGCTGTGGAGGTGGAAGGGTAGTTACAATCAAGTTAAAAGTGCCTAAAGTTTAAAGTGAACTAAAGTTATGGATAACAGAACAATAATGCACGTAGACATGAATGCCTTTTTTGCCTCTGTGGAGCAGCAGTCTAAACCATCACTAAGGGGTAAGCCTGTTGCTGTTATTGGTGCACAACAAAGGACTATCATTACCACTTCTTCATATGAGGCCAGGGCTTATGGTGTTAAGGTTGGTATGACAGTGCCGGAGGCAAAGATACTCTGTCCTGAGATAATATTTGTTGCAGGTAATAATAAAAAGTATACAGATACATGCACACGCCTTGTCAAACTCTACGGGGACTATACACCGTTGGTGGAGGTATATTCAGTTGACGAGGCATTTCTCGATATAACTGGATCCCTCTCTCTTTTTGGTAAACCGGAAGATATTGCCATGCGGATTAAGAGGAAAATTCTGAAGGGTTTCGGGCTTACCTGCTCCATCGGTGTCGGTCCTAACAAGTTGCTGGCAAAACTGGCCAGTAATATGCAGAAACCAGATGGATTTACGATAATACATCCCGGGGCTGTTTCTGAAATTCTTGAAGAACTGCCGGTGGGTGAGCTCTGTGGAATAGGGTCACGACTGGAGAGATACCTTGAAGCGATGGGTGTCAAGACGTGTGGGGAGTTGGGGAGATTTCCGGTAAAAGAGTTGATAAATAAATTTGGTGTTATTGGTAACAAGCTTCATCAGATGGGCCTGGGAATAGATGAAAACCCTGTGGTCCCTATTGAGGATACTCCGAATGCAAAATCGGTCGGCCATAGTATGACTCTTGAGAGGAATGTAAGTAACGGTGAAGAGATGGAAAGATACCTGTTGCAGCTTTCGGAAATGGTGGGGAGGCGATTGCGCCGTGGACACTATTTCGGCAGGACAGTAGCCATGACATTGAGGTATTCTAATTTTCAAACCTTTACAAAAAGATGCACCGTCAAAGGATATATGAATGATGGATTTGACATATACCTTGTCGCACTAGATATAGTAAAAATGATAAGGCTTAAATATACGGTACGATTACTGGGTATAAGTGTTTCAAACCTGGTAACGAATTACTGTCAGATACCCCTTTTCAAGAAGGACAGGGATAGAATATCTGTCTTGAAGGCTATGGATAAGATAAATGACAGATACGGTGAGTTCAGTATAACACAGGCAAGGCTTCTTGACAGGTATTCACATAAGGGGGTTATCGCTCCCGCATGGAGACCTGCAGGTATCAGGAATGTGAACTATTAATAGTTGGCTAAAAGGGAGAGATTGTTTATGGGGATTATTCAGGTTAAGGAGATTGAGTTTTATCAGGATGATCGTGGTTGGTGCATAAAACCGATTTCGGATGATGACATAGAAAACGGTATAATAAGTGATATTCATATGGTGAGTGTGAAGCCGGGAGCGATAAGGGGAAACCATTATCATGTTAACAAGACTGAAAATATTCTTATCATAGGAAGCACTTGCAGGGTGCTGGTTGAAGATAATAATACAAAAGAGAAAGAGGAGAGAATATTAGAGAATAATGAGAAATTATTGTTTGTTATTCCTCCAGATGTTACACATGCCATAGAAAATATAGGCAATGAAGTATCTTACCTGCTTTGCTTCAGTAGCGTGAAGGATGACTCGAAAAACAGGGACCTTGTAAGTAACAAGATTATTTAATAAACGAAGGTTGAGAAACTCGACGGTTTGGCTTTTGTCTGTTTCGGTGGAGAGTGTACAAAAAGTCAAGAATGGATAAGAAAAAACAGGCTGCCCGGGAGGGTAGATTTCAAACTAACCTATTAAGAAAAGAAAGGGGGTTAATAGATATACATAGTTTTTCATACTCATCTACCCTCGAACAACCTGCCGGGTTGGTATTTGTCAAACATTCGAAAAGCTAACAGTCAGTTAAACCCATAAAATCGCTTTTCCGCAGCACTCGACTCAGGAGAAGGACTCTCCCTTACAGCGTATGTACTGTTTGCAACTCTTTCGTTCATTGAACTACACTTATCACATACGCGGTTATAAGGACCTTTGCTTGGAAACTTTTCCCCGCATTTTAAACAAACCCTCTTTTGTTTCAAACTGATCACTTTAGTGCTGGCTTCTTTGCTTGTGTCATTTATTTTCATTTTTTCCCTATTTGGTTTTGAGTAGTTGGAAACTCTCTTCATTGTTTAATCCCTCCTTGCCCTTATATACAATAATTTGGCGAAGACAGTTCCCGTCCTCCGGGTTTTAGTAATTGTGTGCATACAAAGGCGTCCATGCTGAAAACCCATGTGATTAGTGCCTTAGTGCCTAAGTAGCAAGTGTTTACGATTGTTTTATCCGTTTTGAGTTAATACGTCTGGCACCTTCAATTATACAGTGATATTTCGCTTGACTTTTGTGCTAAATTGTGTATTTTTATAGACTTAGCGAAAAAAGAGAGTGTTCTTTGTATTAATAATGTTATTTGCTGCAGACAACTGTTTTATTACCAGGAAGGGCCTGGAAATTGAGTGACGATATTGCCATAAAAACGGAGGATTTGACAAAGGCGTATAGAAGCTTTTTTGGGCGCAAAAAGGTATTAGCTCTTAACAAACTTAATATAGTCATTCGGAAAGGTGAAATCTTTGGCCTGCTTGGCCCAAATGGTTCCGGCAAAACAACCACGTTAAAACTTCTCCTGGGATTGCTCTTTCCAACTGAAGGCAGGGCATATGTTTTAGGAAAAGCAACAGATGATGTGGCTGTAAAGAGCAGAATCGGTTTTCTGCCGGAGGAGTCCTGCTTTTACCGGTTTCTCAATGCAGATGAAATACTAGACTTTTATGGCCAATTATTTGGGATACCGGGAAAAGAGAGGAAGTTAAGGGCAAACAGGCTCTTAAAGCGAGTAGGGCTGGAATCCGCAAGAAAAAGGCATCTTAAACAATATTCCAAAGGAATGTTACGGAGAATTGGCATTGCACAGGCACTGATAAATGATCCTGACTTAATTATTCTTGACGAACCAACCAGCGGACTTGATCCTTGAGTTAAAATCCCAGGGAAAAACTGTTCTTTTGTGTTCACATCTTTTGTCAGATGTACAGGATATCTGTGATAGAGTTGCAATAATCGATAAAGGTGAACTCCAGATATCAGGTACAATTGACGAATTACTTGCTAATGAAGATATTGTTGAACTGCTGGTTCGCAACCTCTCAAAAGAGACTCTAATGGAAGTTGAGAGATTTATACAGGAAAAACAGGGCGAAGTTGTATCAATCAAAAATTTTTCCGGAACGCTTGAAGACTTGTTCTTGAAAATCTATGCAGCAAATACTGGTAATAGCAAAACAGACGTTTAAGGAAGCAGTAAGAAACAAGATATTGTTTGTCCTTATTACTCTTGGTGTAATTACGATCTGCTGTTCCGCTTTCATGCCGGTTGTTGGTGATGGAAGAGAAAAAATAAAAATCGTTGAGTCGATGTGCTTCCGTTCCATTACCTTTTTTGGTACATTGGCGGCGATCCTGCTCTCCGCTTTGTCTATTCCGACTGACATAGATAATAAGGTTCTTTGTACGATAACTGTGAAACCCGTTCAGCGAGCCAATATTATTTTTGGGAAAATTATTGGTTTTGTATACATAATCGGGGTATTGCTGCTGATAATGGGCAGTGTAAGCTATGCGTTGATCAGATATACTGCCTTGAAACAGAGCTCTCGAGATAGCCGCGGGCTACTGGCCAGGGAACAATTTGATCCTGTTGATTTACAGATAACGGGGGATTCGGCAAGAAAGATTGGGAATGTTTCCTGGATAGAAGGAGGAAAATGTGTCTCGGTATGGAAATTTAGAGGATTATCGTCTAAAGATAGAAAAGATGACCTGGAGATTGAGGCCAATTTTCTTATAGAAGGCAAAAAAAGGTCAACCGGGAAAATTTCGGTAAAAATTAAGGTTATTAATCCATATTCAGCGAGAGTGCTGACCGAATCAATAGAGGTATCGCAGAATAAGCCTCTTTTGTTGAGGCTTAATGGTAAATCGCTGGATGGAAGTGAAGAATTGACGCTAGTCATATCACCAGAGAATTCTGGTGATTTCTTAGGAATACGCGCAGATAGCTTAAGGATTTTCTGGGGGGAAAAGATTTCGGGTGCAATTACCTGAAAGGATTGACAATAATATCTACTCAATTCCTTTTAATAGTGGTAATTGCAGTATTAGGATCTACTTTTCTTTCTCTTCCTGTTAATATTCTCTTCTGTTTATTTGTTTTCTTTTGTGGTAATATAACCGACTTTATGCGTGACTTATCAACAGTTATCAATGTTATTGAAACGCGCGAACATGAGCATGCAATATCCGGGGTAATGCGGGAATCCAATGTTTACCTGGTGTACCTTAATAATATTATAAAAAAACCTATACTATTATTAAGTTATATCTTGCCTGATTTTAGATATTTCAGTGTTGGAAAATACTTTGTTGATGGTATAAATATTCCATGTAAAAGGATATTTATGAGCTTTGGTTATGCGGTTTTGTATGCTTTAGTATGTTTGCCCATATCGTTTCTAGTTTTTAAGAGAAAAGAGATAGCTTGAAGAATTTGGTATGAAAAAGTACTCATTGCCAAAATTTGCACTAATACCGTTAATAATAATATTTGTACTCTCAGGACTGTTCTTTTTACAATACAAAATTGATTATTTAAGGAGGGGGCCTGATTCAAACTATACGAACCTTGACCCGTTAGAGGTTGTTCCAAATGTACTTCTTGGTAGTTTCAGGGGTGTTCTGGTCGATTTGCTGTGGATTCGGGGTATCGCCAGGCATGAAGAGAAAAAGTTTTATGAGTTGCTCGCCATAAATAATATGATAGCAAAATTGCAGCCGCATTTTCCGGCTGTATGGATATTCCAGGCGTGGAATATGTGCTACAACATAGCTTTTGAGTGGGACTCTCCCGAGAATAAATGGAGATGGGTAAAGGCCGGATTGGACTTCGCGGAAAAAGGTGCTGTAAGGAATCCAACAAATGGTGATTTACTCTTTGAGATTGGTTATATATACTTTCACAAGTTCGATTCAAAAAGTTTTAAATATGCCGATTACTACAGAGAACATCTTGAAGATGAGACAGGCAAGAATAGTTACCGGCAGTCGCTTTACTGGGTAAAAAAGTCTTTAAATTACAATTCGTTGCTTCGTAAAAGAATTGTAATTGAGCGAACTGTTTGCCACATTCTTTGGCATGCATCTATACAGGCTGAAAAAGATGGTAAACGGAAAGAAGCCTGCGAGTATGCAACTGAATCAATTAATGAATGGAATGCTTATCTGGAGAGGCATCCAGACGATCCCGGTGGAATAGCCGGGAGTTTTTTAGAGAAGATTAATGAGAAGATGTTAGAACTTGAACAAGAAAGTTCAGAAAGGTGAATTAAATGGTAAAAGAATTTTTCCAGCATAGGTTACTGAGTAAAGTAATCTTATTATTTATTATTACAATGTTTATTTCGCAGGGTGCAATATTTGTAACATCGAGTGCTCATGCGGATAGAGCTCAGCTTGAAAAAACCAGTGCTGACTCAGTAGCGGCTAAAAAAGCGGAGAGAGCAGCATCATATCACGACAAATCAATACCAAGACTCTGGTGGCTTGCACCACTTGGTGCAGTTTTCGCTTTGATGTATTGTCGTAAATTCTACAAAGAAGTGATGGGTTTTCCCGAGGGTGACAAAAAGATGGTAGAAATCGCGGGGCATGTTCGGGAGGGTGCTTACGCATATTTAAAACAGCAATACAAGGTTGTAGCTATCTTTTTCATATTTGTGTTTATCGCTCTTGCGATACTATCCTTCGGGTTAAAGATACAATCAGGTTTCGTGCCGTTTGCCTTTCTTACAAGTGGATTCCTCTCCGGGCTTGCCGGATACCTGGGAATGAAGATGGCAACGAACGCGAGTGCGAGGACAACTGAAGGGGCAAAGAAATCGCTGGACCAGGGATTGAAGATCGCTTTCAGAAGTGGTGCGGTGATGGGTTTGATTGTTGTTGGACTGGCTCTTTTAGATGTATCTGTCTGGTTCTTTTTTCTACGAAAATATACAGATGTTTCTCTTACTGAAATGGCAGTAATACTTCCATGTTTTGGTATGGGTGCAAGTTTTCAGGCGCTCTTTGCGAGAGTTGGAGGTGGTATCTTCACAAAGGCTGCCGATGTTGGTGCTGACCTGGTAGGAAAGGTTGAAACCGGTATTCCTGAAGATGATCCTAGAAATCCCGCAACTATCGCTGACAATGTTGGTGATAACGTTGGTGATGTAGCCGGGATGGGAGCTGATCTGTATGAATCTTACTACTCTTCAATACTTGCAAGTGCGGCACTGGGTGTTGCCTGTGGACTGGGAGTTGCAGGACTTATATTACCTATGTGTATTGCTGGTATTGGAACTATTCTTTCCATTATTGGTATCAAAGTTATCAAAACAAAAGAGGGCGCATCTCAGAAGGACCTTCTCAAGTCTCTGTCAAAGGGAGTAAACCTGAGCTCGATTTTGATTGTGATAGCTTCTGCGGTAATCATTAAGTATCTTCTTCCCGGACATTTTGGGATTTGGGGTTCAATTGTTACCGGTTTGATCGCCGGGATTATTATTGGTAAAGGTACAGAATACTTTACCTCAGCCGATCATGGCCCGACAAAAGGCATTGCCGACCAGGCAGAAACAGGTTCTGCTACACTGATTATAGACGGTATTGCTACAGGTATGATGTCCACCATAATTCCTGTAACTACCATTGCTGTTGCTATTATGTTGAGCTTTATGTTTGCCGGTGGATTTTCAAGTACCTCTATGGGACTTTACGGTATTGCTGTTGCTGCTGTGGGTATGTTGTCAACACTCGGAATAACACTTGCCACTGATGCTTATGGCCCGATTGCTGATAATGCCGGCGGTAATGCTGAGATGAGTGAGCAGGAACCAATAGTCAGGGAGAGAACTGATGCTCTTGACTCTCTTGGAAATACAACAGCAGCGACTGGTAAAGGTTTTGCAATCGGTTCTGCTGCCTTAACAGCTATGGCACTACTTGCTGTATTTGTTGAAGAGGTTAAGATAGGTCTGGAAAGAACGGGTGTCCATGCTGTGGAAGTAGCCGGCCGTATGGTAGATACTACAGCACTGCAGATATCTGACTTGATGAGTTATTACAAAGTTACGCTGATGAACCCTAAAGTTCTTATCGGATTTTTCATTGGTTCTATGGTCTCTTTTGTCTTCTGCGCTTTGACTATGAAGGCCGTTGGAAGAGCAGCGGCACAGATGGTAGCTGAGGTGAGAAGACAATTCAGGGAAATAACCGGCATATTGGATGGTACCGGTCAGCCTGACTATGCGTCATGTGTTGCCATTAGTACAAAGGGTGCTCAGAAGGAAATGATGCTTCCGTCTTTACTGGCAATATTTATTCCTATAGTTGTAGGCCTGATTTTAGGAGTTCCCGGAAGTATGGGTCTGCTGGCAGGTGGATTGTCAACAGGGTTTCTCCTGGCTATCTTTATGGCAAATGCCGGCGGTGCCTGGGACAATGCGAAAAAGTTTATTGAAACAGGACAGCATGGAGGTAAGGGTTCTGATGCGCATAAAGCGGCCGTTGTTGGTGATACCGTGGGAGATCCGTTTAAGGATACATCCGGCCCTGCGCTGAACATTCTTATCAAGTTGATGTCAATTGTTTCAGTTGTTTTTGCAGGTCTTATTGTAAAGTTCTCGCCGAAGATCGGAGAACTGTTACATATTATGATTAAATAGATGTATGGCTTTTATTCACCGCAGAGCCGCAAAGGACGCAAAGCTTTTTCTGATGGTATGAAGTTTTTATACTCTCTTTGCGCTCTTTGCGGCTCTGCGGTGATTTTTTTTAAAATAATTTTTCTATAGGAATTTTCAATACATTGGATTCAAAAGAGATCGCAATTACATGTGCAAAAATAGCTGATGAGAAAAAAGCACAGGATATAGTCATACTTGATGTCGACAAGATTTCAGCTATAACCGACTATTTTGTAATCTGTTCAGCAATTAACGAACGTCAGCTTCACGCCATCGCCGATGACATGGACAAAGAGATGAAGAAGCTTTCGATAAGTAAACTTGGAATGGAAGGATACCGCGAGGCAAAATGGGTCCTTATCGACTACGGCGATTTTATAGTTCACATATTTGATAAAGAGATACGAAGCTACTACGACCTGGAACTGCTCTGGGGTGATGCCCCCAAGGTAGAATGGTAGGATGGCTTGTTCCCGATACATTCCAATTTTCCTCTCCCTTTAATTATAATCCTTGACGCTATTATCCTTTTGGGTTATATGTTTTGTGATTATAGTTAAATTTTATACAACATGGAAATGACTGACAACCCGAATAGGTTTGATCCTGGCTCTACGAAAGGCACTGTTTAGTATGAAAACTCCAACACTCACTGCAGTTTTAATTATTACCATAATCTCCCTTGCTCTACTGATCCCCGGAGTTACACAGCCTATGCTTACTCTGACCGGGACTATTGATAAAAAAGAGATGACTGATACGGGGATAGACATCATTGTCGATTCCATAGTTGAAAAGTCGATGAAGAGAAGTAACGCGAAATCAGAAGAAGTCGAAAGAGGTAAGGCCGAACGGACGATAGGTATAATGACCGGAATGTTAGGGCTTGATAAGCTGGAAGGAGAAATTGAGGCCTACAGCAAGACAAGAAGTATAGCGGGGACGGTCAAAGAACTTTTCCGCTCCGGTAACGGTTTTGTCGGTTTTCTGGTAATGCTCTTCAGTATAGTAATTCCGGTTACAAAAATCCTGCTGATGTTGGTGGCTGCCTGTTTTCGTAACTCGCAGAATAGCAGGACAGCATTCCTGATAAGCAGTGTGATAAGCAAGTGGTCAATGGCTGATGTACTCGTAATAGCCGTTATTGTTGCATTCATGGCAGCCAACGCCTCCAATATGGGAGGATTGTTGGATATGGATGCCAGGTTTGAACCTGGTTTCTACTTCTTCCTTGGATACTGCACTTTTTCAATTCTCTCCATGCAGGTAATTACGAGAAAGAATAAGACCTCTAATAGTATGGGATAATAAGAATTAATTATTGTATGTCGAACGGCCGTTGCCAGATAACGAATGACAACTCGGTATCTGACATTCTGCACCCGGAATTACCCCTGTGAAGCAGCATCTATTTTAGCTCGTGCATCATTCAGGATGTCTGAATACGTTTCAAACTTTTTAGCAACTTCCTTGTCTGTCCCTCTAATATCGTCAGCCCTTAATCGGCAGATACTGCTCAGGCTTGCAACCATTTCCGGTATATAATACTCGTCCACAAGAAATTCAAGTTTTTCCATGTCACTGTCATTCATTTTTTCACTCCTCATAAAAAGGCTAGAATTGCACTCTTGACGAACTCTTCGTTAACAACTGTATTGTACCACTTCTAAGTTCAGAAAACCCTAAATCTATTGACAAAAAAGTCTCTACTAATTAAACGGTATACTTATTCTTCTTTTTCAAAATGATCTTTTATCGCACCGCATTCCGGACATACCCAATCATCAGGCAGATCTTCAAACTTTGTTCTGAGTCCTATTCCTGCCTCCGGACCTCCTTGCTCAGGATGACGTCGTGTTGGCGCAAAGGATTGAGTCACGCTGAGCTGAGTCGAAGCGTTAACACATTGAAATTTCGATGCTTAAAGTCTGAGATGTATTTCAAGGGAAAATATACTTGACATATATGTATAATTAATGCATATTAATACATATGCTTGAGCATATGGCAAGGTGGTAAATTATGAGGACAACGTTAAATATTGAGGACAAGTTGATTAGTAAAGCATCGAAATTGACCGGTGTTAAGGAAAAGACGACTCTTGTAAAATTGGGATTGGAAGCCTTGATTGCAATAGAGAGCAGCAAGAGACTTGCTAAATTGGGGGGTACTGAGAAGAAGTTGACAATGGTGCCCAGAAGAAAAACAGGAAACGTATAAAATGCTTCTAGTTGACACGTCAGTGTGGGTATCCCACCTTCGGGAAGGTAATGTCGGGCTTACGAACTCATTGAACGATGGTGGTGTTGTCTGTCATCCATTCATTATTGGCGAGCTTGCTTGTGGGTATCTCCGGAACAGATATGAGATACTTTCACTCCTTCAAACCCTACCCATGGTGACTCAGGCAGAACATGAAGAGGTATTACCTTTTATTGAGAATAATAAATTGATGGGAAAAGGATTAGGATATATCGATATCCATCTGCTCGCTTCGGGCGTATTGGCACAAACTCCTATCTGGACGCTTGACAAAAAACTTAATGAAGTATCTATAAAACTTGGATTGGGTATTACTAAAACATAAAGAGTTATGAGAAAAAGGACAGATTGTTCAGTTTTAAAGAGTACATTGAAACATTCATTGATGTTGAGTTTGTTATTGATGTTATTTGGACAAACTTCCTGTACCCCTAATCACCCATATCCGAAATCAGAGAGGGCTCAGCCGATCTTTTATTCGGTTTATACGGAACCTCCCAAACATCTGGATCCGGCGATCTCCTACTCTTCGGACGAATATGCGTTTCTGGAATTGGTTTATGAGCCTCCTTTTCAGTATCACTTCCTGAAACGGCCATATGAATTAGAACCGTTAACTGCGACAAATATCCCTGTTGCAGAGTATTATGATGATGAAGGAAGACTGTTATCTGCTGATGTTGATATGGAGCAGGTTGAAAAAGTAGTCTATACAATAAAAATTAAAGAAGGAATTAAATATCAGAACCATCCATGTTTTGTCAAAACAGAATGGCCTGATGAGATACTAAACGGTGTTGATCGCATTACGGACTTTCATGAAGTTGCAACCCGGGAATTGAAAGCAATTGATTACGTCAATCAAATTAAACGACTGGCGGATTCGAGACTGCCTTGTCCGATACTACCCATCATGGCTAAGTACATTGACGGTCTGGATACATTCGCCGGTGCATTGGTTAAAGATCTGGAGGCAGAGAGGAGGCGTAGAAGTGAAGAGCAGGGGGCTGCTTATAACCGGGAACAGGACGAAAGGGTAAATCCGATTCATCTGGATCTGAATGCTCAGCCTTTTCCCGGAGTTAAATTGATAGATGATTATACCTATCAGATTATTCTGAAAAGACCATATCCTCAGATCCTTTACTGGCTGGCAATGCCTTTTTTTGCGCCTATGCCCCAGGAGGCCATAGATTTCTTTGAGCAGGGAATTCTCCGTGATAAGGGAATAACGATCGATCGTTATCCTTTGGGGACAGGGCCTTATCGGATTGAGAAATACGATCCTAACCTTGAATATGTTTTTGTGGCTAATGAAAACTTTCATGATGAATATTATCCCTCAACAGGGGAGGAGGGTGATAGAGAGAAAGGGTTACTTGTGGACGCAGGTAAAAAACTTCCTTTTTTGGATAAAATTATTTTCAAGAAAGAGAAAGAGTCGATACCCTTGTGGAATAAATTTCTGCAAGGCTATTACGATACTTCCGGTATCTCCAAGGACAGCTTTGGACAGGCAATACAGATATCTACACATGGTAATGTTGAAGCCTCGGAGTTCTTAAAGGATCGAAATATTAGTCTTCTAACAAGTGTCAGCCCATCGACCATGTATGTTGCATTCAATATGAGTGATCCGGTTGTTGGTGGGTATACTGAAGAACAGAGGAATCTGAGACAGGCTTTTTCCATTGCGATTGATATGGAGGAGTATATTCAAATCTTTGCTAATGGACGCGGAACTTCGTCTCAAAGTCCTTTGCCACCCGGAATTTTTGGATATGAGAAGGGAAAGGCCGGTATGAACCCGGTTGCCTACTATTGGGATGAAAAATCTCAAAATGCAAAGCGTAGGGAAATAGATGAGGCCAGAAAGCTGCTGGCTGAAGCAGGGTATCCGAATGGAAAGTACAAGGACGGGCGTCCTTTAGAGATCACCTTTGTTAATTCTTGGTATTCACCGGCGCTTGGGCCGCGAATAATCTGGTTTGAGAAGCAGTTTAAAAAGCTAGGTGTAGTCATGAAAAATGAGACTTCAGATTACAATCGTTTTCGTGAAAAAATAGACCAGGGGAGTTATCAGTTTACCATGTGGGGATGGAATGCGGATTATCCCGATCCTGAGAACTTTCTCTTTCTTCTCTACGGTCCGAATTCCAGAGAGAAATATAAAGGTGAGAATACCTCAAACTATGACAATCCAGAGTTCAACAGGCTATTCAAAAAAATGGAGACTATGCCTAGTGGGCCGGAGCGCCTGGAAATTATCAGGAAAATGAAGAATATTCTACACAAGGACAGTCCCTGGGTAGGGGGGCTTAATCCAGTTGCATATGGACTATTTCATGAGTGGTACTCAAATGCGAAACCAAATGCGATGTACAGGGGCGCCTTAAAGTTCAAAAGAGTTGACCATGTTCTGCGTGAGAAGAAGCGGAAAGAGTGGAACCAGCCCAGGTTCTGGCCTGTGGTTTTAGTTGTAATTTTGTTGGGTTTAGGTACGGTGCCGGCTATTATTACCATTCGCCGCCGCGGAAAGGCAACGGCATGAATATATTCTCCTTTACATTCAGGCGCGTTCTCTATTTTCTGCCGGTTATCCTACTGGTAAATCTGCTGACGTTCTTTCTGTTTTTTGTCCTCAATCCACCCGATATGATGGCAAAGAAAATCCTCGGGGATAAAAATGTAACACCAGAAGCGATTGAAAAGTGGAAGAGAGATCACAGTTACCATCTGCCTCGTGTCTTCAACTCTGAAGAACAGGGATTCTCTAAGATAACACAGACAATTTTTGTTCAGAAATCGGCAAGGCTTTTGAAATTTGATTTTGGTAAGTCAGACCGGAACAACCTTGATATCGGAAAAGAGATCAGACACAGAATGGTACCTTCCCTGACGATTACCGTTCCTATGTTATTCTTGAGTCTGATAGTTTGTATCAGCACGGCATTGATAGTTGCCTTTTACCGGGCAACATATGTTGATTTGTGGGCTTTAGTTCTCTGTGTCTTTATGATGTCAATCTCAATGCTCTTTTATATTATTGGAGGCCAGTTTATCTTTGGGAAATTACTAAAGCTGTTTCCGATATCCGGATATGAATCAGGTATCTATTCCTGGAAGTTTGTTTTCCTGCCGGTTGTTGTCGGGGTGATCTCCGGTATTGGAGCGAGTGTCAGGTTTTACCGGACTATCTTTCTGGAAGAGATAAACAAGGACTATATCAGGACAGCGCGATCAAAAGGGGTATCAGAGCGTGTGATACTTTTCAAGCACTGTCTGAAAAATGCAATGATCCCGCTCTTGACAAATATTGTTATGAGCATTCCTTTTCTGTTCATGGGCTCTTTTCTACTGGAGATTTTCTTTGGGATTCCGGGATTGGGGAACTTCACCATTGAAGCTATCGACTCACAGGATTTTGCGATAGTCAGATCTATGGTCTTTCTGGGATCTCTTCTCTACATAGTAGGTCTAATTTTAACGGATATCAGCTACACACTGGTAGACCCAAGGATAAGGTTTAAGTAGTAGGCGAACGAAGAACGGACAAAGTGTATTTTAACTTAGGCATTTTAGGTACTTTTAACTTTAAACTTTCAGATAATATGTTTCTATTAACAGCTAAGACATGGCCAGAATCTATTCAATATAACTACCCCCTGCAAAATACGATTGCAGCAGTTGTTTTCCTGGCAATCGTTTATTTTGTTTATAATTCAGTGAAGAATGAGAGGGGGAGGGATATATGGCGATATATATTTAGGAGGAAGCTGGCAGCAATATCTTTTTTTATTCTCTGCTTCTTTGTAATGGTTGGTATTGCAGACAGTTTTAAGTGGCGTGATCCACTTCTTGACGAAACAGGCAATATTTCTAAAGATTTGAGAGGTGAGATTATATATCAAAATGATGCTCTTTCTATATTGGACCGTGTCTGTACCGGTATTCGTACTAATAATGAGAAGACCTATTCTGCACCAGTATCTGATCATCAATTTACCAAAGACCTTATTCAAAATGAAAAAGGGGAAAGTGTCTGGCGTCAGGAGAAACTTAATTATCCGGGAAGGCATGTATTGGGCACAGACGTTGTTGGTAGAGACGTCTTGTATATCTGCCTTAAAGGGATCAGGACGGCCTTGATCATTGGTGGATTTACTACGATGATCTCAATTCCGATCGCTTTGGTTCTGGGCATTATCGCCGGGTATTTCGGGAGATGGCCGGACGTATCGGTACAATTTGTTTATTCAACAATCGGGTCTATCCCATTTGTTTTGATCGCCGCAGCTTATATTTTGATTCAGGGAGCAAGTATTTTCAACCTCTGTTTGATTATGGGGATAACCGGCTGGACCTCTCTCTGCCGGCTCCTTAGAGGTGAAACCTTGAAGACCAGGGAGCTGGATTATGTCCAGGGAGCTATTGCGTTGGGATCTGGTCGTATTCGGATACTTTTCAGGCATATTGTTCCAAATATTTTTCATCTTGTTCTGATAACGAGTGTTCTTGGTTTCAGCCATTTAGTTTTGGCAGAGGCGGTCTTGAGCTATTTGAAGATTGGAGTAGGTCAAAGTACTTATAGTTGGGGCAATATGATAAACCAGGCGAATCTGGAACTGGCTCGCGAACCGATAGTCTGGTGGAACCTGTTGGGGGCATTTATATTCATGATGGCATTGGTGCTACCGGTGAATCTGTTTGGCGATACGCTCAGGGATGCCCTGGATCCGAAAATGAGGGGGCAGAAATGAACGATATCGTTCTTGAAGTCAGGAATCTGAAAACCCACTTTCATACGGATGAAGGGGTGGTGCCGACTGTTGATGGAGTCGATTTCGCTCTTAAGAAAGGGAAAACACTTTGTGTTGTTGGTGAATCCGGTTGTGGTAAATCAGTGACGGCATATACAGTCATGCGCCTGATCCCGATGCCGCCAGGAAAAGTTGAAAGTGGAGAGATTCTTTACAAGGGAAAAAATCTCATTAAGCTGACGGAAAACGAAATGCGAGATATCCGCGGCAACGAAATTGCTATGATCTTTCAGGAGCCTATGACTTCACTCAATCCTGTATACACGATTGGTAATCAGATCGTGGAAGCAATTGTGCTCCATCAAGAGGTTAATCCAAAAGAGGCCAGGCAGCGTGCTATCAAGATGCTTACAAAAGTCGGTATCCCTGATGCTGATAAACGAATTGATGAGTATCCACACCAGATGTCAGGAGGAATGAAGCAACGCGTCATGATTGCAATGGCTTTGAGTTGTAATCCGGAGGTGTTGATTGCAGATGAGCCGACGACTGCGCTAGATGTGACCATTCAGGCTCAGATACTTGACCTTTTGCAACAGCTCCAATCAACCGAAGGAATGTCCATTTTATTGATCACTCACGATCTGGCTGTGGTTGCGGAAGTAGCTGATGAAGTGTTGGTAATGTATGCATCAAAGGTGGTAGAAAAAGCCGGAGTAATTGAAGTCTTTCAAAACCCCAAACATCCCTATACACAGGGTCTCATTAAGGCCATTCCGCAGTTAGGAAATCGGGTAGATAGATTGAACGAGATTCCTGGGCAGGTTCCGAAGCCTCAGAACTATCCTGAAGGTTGTCATTTTGCCGACCGTTGTCCTCACGTCATGGACGTTTGTAGCCAGAAGGATCCCGGAATGACGGAAGTAATTAGTGATCATTTTGTTTCCTGCTTTTTATATGAGGAGGGGAAATGAATCTTTTGGAAGTTAAAGAACTCAAAACGTACTTCAGTTCGAAGAAAGGAATGTTTTCCAAAACTACCAGCCATGTAAAAGCGGTTGATGGAGTGAGCTTTGATATTGGCAGGGGAGAAGTGCTGGCCCTGGTAGGTGAATCGGGTTGTGGCAAAACGACAATAGGCAGGACAATTCTGCGGTTAGTTCCGGCCACGGAGGGAAGTGTTCATTTTGATGGCACGGATGTTCTTGGTGCTGACAGGAAATCTCTTTTTGGCTTGCGTAAGAGAATGCAGATTATTTTCCAGGATCCTTTCTCTTCTTTAAATCCTCGTATGACAGTGGGACAGTTAATTTCTGAAGGCTTGACAATTCATGGTGTTGGAACGTCTGTGCAGAGGCGTGAAAAGACTGCGGAGTTATTAGAGAAGGTTGGGTTGTCTACTGATTACTCTAAACGTCATCCCCATGAATTCTCCGGTGGACAGCGCCAGCGAATTGGAATTGCCCGTGCCTTAGCACTTAATCCGGACTTTATTGTCTGTGATGAGGCGGTGTCAGCTTTAGACGTTTCGGTTCAGGCCCAGGTGTTGAATCTGCTTTCTGATCTAAAGAAAGAGTTTAATCTGAGCTACCTCTTCATTGCGCACAACCTTTCAGTCGTAGAGCATATTGCGGATAGGATCGCAGTAATGTATCTGGGTAAGATAATGGAGTTGACGGACAGGGATACGCTATTCTCAGACCCTAAACATCCATATACTAAAGCGCTGTTCTCTGCCATTCCGGAAATCACTCCGGGCAAACGTAAAGAGAGGGAATTGCTCCAGGGAGATATTCCCTCTCCATCATCACCTCCGCCGGGTTGCTGTTTTCATACCCGCTGTCCGATTAAGACAGAGAGGTGCTGTATGGAGGTGCCGGAGTTGAGGAAGATTTTAGGCGGGCATCAGATAGCCTGCCATGAGGTTTATGTTTAATATGCTGAGTTAAAGGAGAGGTTAGTGTGAAAAAGCTTAGTGGATGGAATAGGATGCTTATCGTTTTTACAGGAATATTGACAATTGGTGTGATAATATTCGCAATTAGTTTTTTTCCTAGTAAAGGAATCGCTTTTGGTCTTTGCCTTGTTTTGTTGTTAATTTTTATTTACTATCGCCGATAGGCTTTTTGTGGAAAGGTAGAGATTAAATCCAAAGACCTTTTCATGAGTTTCCTGATCCCTTCGCAGAAAAATTTTCCCTTACCACCTCGATGATATATAAGTGCCTAGGGAAGAAAACTGTCAGCTTTCTTCAGTTTTTGAGGGAGGTACTTTTCATTACTTGAATTATGGGGACCTGTCAAGTAAATCATCGGGCATGCTCGTCAAAAGACTGTTGGACAGGCACAATACTTTTTCTGGAAATAAATAATTCAATCCCCTTTTTTTCGATGTTTTTGCTGTAGTAATAGATAGTATGTTGATACTGTAGCTAATGTTATTGCAGGAAATAACATTGCATGATGTTCGCTTAGGATGTCAATCATATAACTTAGCGATCTAAATGAAATTACTAGGATAGATCCTGTTATTATGGTTAAAATGGTGTTGTTTGAGGAGGTTTCTCTATATCTCTTTGATCTTAAGTTCCAAAAAAACAGAGCGAGAAAAATAACAAGTACAGCTACAAGGCCGATATCAATTCGCTGTGGAAGGCCATCCACTGAATAAAACAGTACTTCAATAGAAAGAATTATAATCAAATCAAGCAAGAAACCAACAATACCATAATGTTTTGCAGGGATTTGGGAACCAGAAAGGAAGTGGAGGCAAAAGTAATAGACTAGGACAAAACTTATAATTATTGATAAATACCTGCCTGAGACAGCATGTTGAATGAGGTACCAAAAAATTGTTCCTGCCACTGCAGGCAATAATAAACCGTACATTATCTGCTTAAGGTTCTCACTATTATATTCTATTTGTTTCATTTTTAGATGTTCCTGACAGGTAAATGAACTGCGTCTATACTAATCGAGATAGCCACTGTAGTCTGTTTCGGTTAGTATAGCAGGATTTATAAAAACTAGAAAAATTGTCATTGATGAAACCGCTTTTCAGATTACCACATGATAAATTGTCATGGGAAAACGGTTAGCTCTCGCATATAAGCAAGGTTTTATCTAGGGAAGAAAACTGTCAGCCTTCTTCAGTTTTTGAGGAAGGTATTTTTCAATGACATAGTTAAGGCCATGTTTCGCCAGTGCCTGTTGCTCTGCCCTTACGCCCATTTTCAGCATCTGGTTAATTGCTTTTTGCCACTCCTTATACGCTTTTATAAACGGATCATTTTTTAGTGCATCTTTCGCTCTCTTAATGTCTACATCTTTTAATGGATGGGTCGGGAGTTTGTAATCAATGATATCCTGCGGTGTTATGCCAAGGTATCGTGCATTTGGTACGCAAAAGTATTGGTTGATGTGTGCCGCATTTCCTGAACCCACCTTAAGTGTCCTGTATATGTTGCTTATGCCATAAGGGTCTCCATCTACAAAGACATAAACGGGAATCTTTTTGCCCTCTGATAAACGCCTGATGAATCTTCTGCATGCTCTGGTTGGTACACCTCCCATAGAGATTAATATACAGTTTGCCTTCTTCCAGTAATTGTGTTTTACAAGTCGCTGGAACATCCCGGCAGTCTCTATCACAAGTACAAACTTAGCGTTAGTTTCGAATTTCAGATGTTCTGTTGAAATAGGAATGGAGTATGCACCTGATCCGAATTTAGTGCAGTCGATTTTGAGCTGCTTGCCGGTCTCCTGGTCCTTGTCTATTACAACCAGTTTTCCGGCAACATCTCCTCCCTTCTCTTCCGGGATAAAACCCAATTGTTCTCTATTGACTTCAAACATTGCCTCGACATCATCGATTACGGTATCTGATTCTGGTTGTTCTTCAAAGCGTGCATCATCCCAGTTTTTTGATACATAATAAGCTTCCCTTTTTGTGGCTATATCATCTTTTTCAATGAGCTCTTTAGATAGGGACATTACTCTCAGTGTCTGGGCAAATGTTTTCACGGTATTTACCGTTAAAGTGCGTGATTTTTTCTGCCCGATAAGTTCCAGGAAACCTTTCTTCGCGATATATTTAACGTTACTTAGTGAGCGAATGGGAAATTCCATACTGGGCTTTTTCTTCTTAGTGATCTTGTTGTGAATAGAGGAAGCAGATTCTTCTATTTTCTTAAGTGTTTTTGTCATGATCTACTCCTTTCAAGGACATCTGTCAGATTATTAATTATTTTTTGCTCCTGTTTGTCGTTTAGATCTAAGATTTCCTTTAATGCTATTCCAATGTGAGGTATATATTTCTTGATATACGATTTCTTTTTGAACTCTTCGGCCGCTCTCTTTTTTCTCTTAATAAATGTAGATACGTGGCGACCGCATTCCTGCAGGGCCAATTTGATCTCTTTTTCAATCTCAGGGTAATGTGCGATTGCCTCTTTACTTTCAGATGTAAAAGGTACCCAGACAGATGCGAGGTGTACCATCAGGAGTATCGGGCCGGATGGGAGTGCGCCGGTAGATTGTGACAGTCCGTAATTTCTCCACGAAGTGTTTACTGTTGATTCAGTAACAACGCATGCGGATTGCTGATACAGTAACGGAACTCTATTGGCAAATCTCATAAGCCTTATCAGTCCCTCCTCCGGCAAGTCTCCTCCGTATGCCAGCCCAACTTCAATCTGAAATGGGTTGCCTCTATATACAGACGGTGGTCTCGTATTTGATGTGAAGAAATCTGCATTGATCTGTTTCTTTAGTCCTTTGATTATGGCACTTTCTCCAATTGGAGAGATGCAATCTGTAGGGGGGTTCATGATCTTAGTTAATTTGATAGCTTTGAAAAGTGCATCTGCTTCCTGGACTGCAATCCTTGAAGGCCGGGCCTTTCCGAGTAATCCGGCTTTTTCGCAAATCTGATTTGCGACTCTTGTGCTTACTCTGGAGAAATCATTAGTAAGGCAGGAGCGGAGGTTTTTAGATTTTGTGTCATGCAGCATCTTTATCAATATTCCCAGTTCAATACCATAGGGATGTGGTTTTATCTCTTTTGGTTCTATGGGTAACTCCTTTGAAGCTCTGGGGTATTTTATTTCCTTCTCTTCAGGGTTGATGTATGTAATGTCGGCATGTGGGTTGGCGATGGAAGTTTGTTCAATGTATCCGTCGACAGATTGTTTGCCTTTCTGGTATTTTGCTTCCAGTTCAATAACCACCTTTGTTCCTCGTTTGACTTCGTAATCGACCACCTCATCTTTTACAATTCGAGGTTCGTTCTTTTGTGTGTCTATGACAAGGCTGTAATGGTGAGCAGGTGCTTTTGGTGAAGTTTTTGACGTTATCAGTATCGGCTTGCCTGTTGTTAGCTGGCCATACATGCCTGCTGCGGATATGCCAATTCCCTGCTGCCCTCTGGACATTTTAAGTCTGTGGAACTTTGAGCCATAAAGTAGTTTGCCGAAAATCTTTGGTATGTGTGTTTTTAAAATACCGGGACCATTGTCTTCAATGGTTACTAAGAATCTATCTTCAGATTTTTTTATATGGCTTATGTGTACCTTTATGTCAGGAAGGATTTTCGCTTCTTCGCATGCATCCAGAGAGTTGTCTATTCCTTCCTTGATTGTTGTGAGTAAGGCTTTTCTGGGGTTGTCAAATCCAAGTAAGTGTCTGTTCTTTGTGAAGAACTCACTGACTGAAATTTCTCTCTGCTTTTTTGCAAGATCTTTAGCGGTTATCTTTGAAGTGTTCTTAGCTTCTTTTTTTGTTCTTTTTGAAGATGCCATTTGTTTTTATTTTAATAATGCCCTTTTTTCTTCCATTATATTTTCGCAATTACTGCAAAGCTCTGCTCCCTTGTGATCTGTGTCTTCTATAGTGTTTGATAAGAACATGACACACTTATCATTTTTACAGTGGTATAGTCCGTATGTGTGTCCAAGTTCGTGAACGGCTTCAATAATTGTTCTGTATTCAAACAGCGCAGAATCCTCTGTTTGATTGTAGAACCCCTGCCTGAGCCTTGTTAAGGAAATAACGGATACTTTCTTTTTCACATCTGCTCCTCCGAAAACAAAAGTACGTTCGGGTACATACAGATCAACATCTACTATTCCCAATATCCTGTCATATCCCGTTAACTTTAATTTATATATTTTCTTCAGTATCTTTGTTGAGTTATACTGCTTTTTGTGTTTGTGATATGCATAAGCAGGCTCATCTAGTTGTCTTCCAATTTCTACTGAAACATTAAACCTTTTTTCAAGTTCCATTCGTGTGTGTTGTAGGATCTTATTGTCAATGTCTCCAATCGGGATTATACAAAATATTTTCTTCATGTCGGTGTTTGCAGCGTAGTTAGTTTTTATGAATACATTATTTGCTAATAGCAGTGTAAGTGTGGCAAGGATGGCCAGTTTGTGATTGCATTTCAGAGCTGATATCATATTTTGAAAATAAAAAAACGACGTGTATTGCATATAGCTTGATTCTGTGCAAAAAGATACAGTGCTACATCAACAGGCTTTGGCGATAATTTCAACTTATCTGCTTTTGGATGTGGAATAACTGAAAAGTGTTTGAGGGTAGGTATATTAACTGACAATCTGTATTTACGCTGGAGTAGGCTGTCCAGAGTTACAGATCGTCATTTAAATTAGTATCCAGGCCAGTACCGTGCATTTTTATTATTTCAAGCGCTTGCGGTTTCGTAAAGCCTTCTTTGCAAAGAGAGGTATAGAAATTATGCATAAGCATCGCCAGCGTTTTTTGTAGATCCACGCACTGAGGTAGGATCTCGTTTAAGTGACGCAGGCCCTGTTCTGCCTCAATTTGTGCCATTAGACGTCTTAGGTTGTCATCCATATTTATGTAACTAGCCTTACAAGTAGAAAATAAACCATTGTTAAGAGTGCAATCAGGCTGAATTGAATACCTACATGTCTAAATTCTTGTATTACTAAGCGCATAAAGTTCCTCCTACTATATGTTGTAGAAATTTAATAGCAATATACAACATTTGTGCAGGAAGTCAAGTGTTTTTTATTAAATTTTTGGTGGTAGGAAGATTGTTGGGTGTTGTTAGGTAATTTATCTGGATTTTAACTAAAAAGGCGTATTTAAGCATTCTTTTTGCATTTTTTAGAAAAAAAGAAGTCGCTTTTTGTCATAATGGCACCTTTCAGAGAGGTTTTTATTGTTCTGGGTGATAAAAAACTGTTTTAAATACGATATGGTTGGATCAAAAGGAGTGTATGGCCTTTCGTTGTCTATACTTATAAAAGTATAAAAATAATATTTTTTTTTAAAATTTTTATTTTCTATTGACAATTTTCTATTTTAGTCTACAATCGCCGTTCTTGTTCTTTGGAAATTGACAACATAAAAGCGTTGGGTGTATAGCTTATAAGTTGCTTTGCTCGTTGCCGTTAGGTCGGTTCGGGGAAAGTAGCGAGTGGTTAAAAAAAGTAAAATGAGTTCATTATTAAATTTATGAAGGGTTTGATCTTGGCTCAGAACGAACGCTGGCGGCGTGGATTAGGCATGCAAGTCGAACGAGGATATATCCTTCGGGATATAAGCCGAGTGGCGCAAGGGTGAGTAATGCATAGATTACCTGCCTCTAGGATAAGGACAACTTTGTGAAAACGAAGCTAATACTTAATAATACAAAAGAAAATAATTTTCTTTTGTCAATGGGAGGGTAGCAATACCTTTTGCCTAGAGAGGGGTTTATGTCCTATCAGCTTGTTGGTGGGGTAATGGCCTACCAAGGCGAAGACGGGTAGCCGGTCTTAGAGGATGGTCGGCCACACTGGGACTGAGACACTGCCCAGACTTCTACGGAAGGCTGCAGTCGAGAATCTTTCGCAATGCCCGAAAGGGTGACGAAGCGACGCCGCGTGAGTGAGGAAGGCCCTCGGGTTGTAAAGCTCTGTCAGGAGTTAAGAAATGTAAGTGTGCTAATACCACATTTATTTGACGAAGGCTCCAAAGGAAGCCACGGCTAACTCTGTGCCAGCAGCCGCGGTAATACAGAGGTGGCAAGCGTTGTTCGGAATTATTGGGCGTAAAGAGCACGTAGGTGGGTTTGTAAGTCAGATGTGAAAGCCTTCTGTTCAACGGAAGAATTGCATCTGAAACTGCGAGTCTTGAGTGTAGGAGGGGAGAATGGAACTTCTGGTGGAGCGGTGAAATGCGTAGATATCAGAAGGAACGCCGGCGGCGAAAGCGATTCTCTGGCCTATTACTGACACTCAGTGTGCGAAAGCTAGGGGAGCAAACGGGATTAGATACCCCGGTAGTCCTAGCCGTAAACGATGGGCACTAAGTAGAGGGAATTACCGATGTTCTCTCTGCCGTAGCTAACGCATTAAGTGCCCCGCCTGGGGAGTACGGCCGCAAGGCTAAAACTCAAAAGAAGTGACGGGGGCTCGCACAAGCGGTGGAGCATGTGGCTTAATTCGATGCACCGCGAAAAACCTTACCGGGGCTTGACATGGTAGAAGTAGGAACCCGAAAGGGTAACGAACGGTATCCAGTCCGTAGCTATCACAGGTGTTGCATGGCTGTCGTCAGCTCGTGTCGTGAGACGTTGGGTTAAGTCCCCTAACGAGCGAAACCCTTGTTTTTAGTTACCAGCGGGTTGTGCCGGGTACTCTAGAAAGACTGCCGTCGTCAAGACGGAGGAAGGTGGGGATGACGTCAAGTCATCATGGCCCTTATGCCCCGGGCTGCACACGTGCTACAATGGTCGGTACAAACGGAAGCGAAGCCGAGAGGTGAAGCGAATCCTAAAAAGCCGATCTCAGTTCGGATTGGAGGCTGAAATTCGCCTCCATGAAGTTGGAATCGCTAGTAATCGCGGATCAGCAATGCCGCGGTGAATATGTTCCCGAGCCTTGTACACACCGCCCGTCAAGCCACCCAAGCAGGATGCACCCGAAAACATTATATCTAACCAGGTTTACCTGGGGGAAAGTGTTGAAGGAGTGTTTTGTGAGGAGGACTAAGTCGTAACAAGGTAGTCGTAGGAGAACCTGCGGCTGGATCACCTCCTTTCTATGGAGTTAATCAAAGTCGGTACATCCGGCGTCTTTTATGTTGTTATTTGTTTTTTTAGGATTGTTGGGAGGGTGCTGAACCACTGGCAGGTAGTATTGCGAGTTCCTTTCAGGGTTGGGAAGAGGTCTAGGGCCTATAGCTCAGTTGGTTTAGAGCGTTCCCCTGATAAGGGAAAGGTCAGTGGTTCGAATCCACTTAGGCCCACCATCCTCATGTTAAATTATGATGTTTGTATGTTGAATTTAACTGGGGGGTGTAGCTCAACTGGGAGAGCGCGGCCCTTGCAAGGCCGAGGTTAGCGGTTCGATCCCGCTCATCTCCACAAATTCTTTTGTAAAGTTGTAAGTATGTAGTAACTGTTCTTTGGCAATAGACGCAATTTTAGTGATGTAAAATAATTGAAAATTGGGTGATTAAGCTATTAAGGGTACATGGTGGATGTCTTGGTACCAAAAGCTGATGAAGGACGTGGAAGGCTGCGATATGCTTCGGTGAGCTGCCAAACAAGCTTTGATCCGGAGAATTCCGAATTGGGAAACCTGTCGTAAGAGATACTTTGTATCTCTTTTGGTTAATACCGCGACATTGTTATCTGAATAAATAGGGTAATGAGAGGAACGAAGGGAACTGAAACATCTAAGTACCTTCAGGAAAAGAAAGAAAAATCGATTTCCCTAGTAGCGGCGAGCGAAAAGGAAAGAGCCTAAACTGGTCATATGTGATAGCCCTTATGTGTTGTATGGTCAGGGTCGAGGGAATTACAATGAACAAGATAAGGATTGTTCAAAAGAGCGTATATTTTTAATCGAATAAGCAGGAAAGCTTAACTATAAAGGGTGATAGTCCCGTAGGTGAAAAAAATATAAGTTTTTTTCGTGATCTCCCGAGTAATTCCGGTCACGTGAAAACCGGTGTGAATTAAGGAGGACCACCTCCTAAGGCTAAATACTTTTGGTGACCGATAGTGGACAAGTAGCGTGAGTGAAAGATGAAAAGAACCCCTTTTAGGGGAGTGAAATAGAACCTGAAACCATGTACTTACAAGCGGTGGAAGCACAATGTTAATTGAATTTATTCTTTTAACTCGTGTAACCGCGTGCCTTTTGCATAATGAACCGGCGAGTTGCTGTTTGTTGCAGGTTAAGCCTTTAAAGGGTGAAGCCAAAGCGAAAGCGAGTGCTAACTGCGCGACTAAATGTAGCAAGTAGCAGACCCGAAACCGAGTGATCTACCCTTGGTCAGGATGAAGTTCCGGTAAAACGGAATGGAGGTCCGAACGCGTTTACGTTGAAAAGTGATGCGATGAACTGAGGGGAGGAGTAAAAGTCTAATCAAACTCGGAGATAGCTGGTTCTCCCCGAAATAGCTTTAGGGCTAGCCTTATGTAACCGTGCAGTGGGGGTAGAGATACTGATTGAGTCTTGGGGCCCACCAGGCTACCGAACACAATCAAACTCCGAATACTACTGCATTTGACATAGGAGTCAGACTATGGGGGATAAGCTCCGTAGTCGAAAGGGAAACAGCCCAGATCATTAGTTAAGGTCCCTAAAATGAGCTAAGTGATAAAGGAAGTGAAAGTGCTAAGACAGCTAGGATGTTGGCTTAGAAGCAGCAACCATTTAAAAAGTGCGTAATAGCTTACTAGCCGAGTACTTTTGTGCCGAAAATTAGCGGGACTAAAGCTCATTACCGAAACTATGAATCTTGATATTAGTATTAAGGTGGTAGGGGAGCGTTCTATGTTAGGTTGAAGCCTTACTTTAAAGAGAGGTGGACGAAATAGAAGTGAGAATGCCGGTATAAGTAGCGATAATGTAAGTGAGAATCTTATTCACCGAAAGCCTAAGGTTTCCTGGGGAAGGCAAATCCGCCCAGGGTTAGCCGGCACCTAAGTCGAGGCCGAAAGGCGTAGACGATGGACAACAGGTTAATATTCCTGTGCTGCTAACTTGACGTTTGAGCTTGGGATGACGGGGACACAAGAATTAGCAAACCTAGTAGACATGGTTTGTTCAAGCTGGAGATACTGCTCTAGGCAAATCCGGAGCAATATGGTATCGAAGGCGAGTACGTTGGCTCTTGGCCTAGAAGTAATTGGAGTGTCCTCCAAGAAATAATCTCGTTAGCGAGTTAATTTGGCAACCGTACTAAAACTGACACAGGTAGGCAGGGAGAGAATCCCAAGGTGCTCGAGAGAACCCTCGTTAAGGAATTCGGCAAAGATACTCCGTAACTTCGGGATAAGGAGTGCCTTTTTAGCTTCGGTTAAAAAGGTCGCAGTGAAGAAGGTTTGGGCGACTGTTTACTAAAAACACAGGTCTCTGCTAAAATGTATAATTGACGTATAGAGACTGACACGTGCTCGATGCCAGAAAGTTAAGGGGATAGGTTATTTCCTTCGGGAGAGAAGCTTGGAACTGAAGCTCTGGTGAATGGCGGCTCTAACTATGAGAGTCCTAAGGTAGCGAAGTTCCTTGTCGGGTAATTTCCGACGCGCATGAATCGTGTAACGACCTAAACGCTGTCTCAACGAGGGGCTCGGCGAAATTGTAGTTGTGGTGAAGATGCCACATACCCGCGGAAAGACGGAAAGACCCCGTGAACCTTTACTGTAGCTTATTATTGAATTTTGATGCAGTATGTGTAGGATAGGTGGGAGACTATGAAGTCCCGACGTAAGTTTGGATGGAGTCATTGGTGAAATACCACTCTTATTATGTTAAAATTCTAATGGAATTCCGTGAATCCGGGTTCTTGACAGTGGTAAGTGGGCAGTTTGACTGGGGCGGTCTCCTCCGAAAAGGTAACGGAGGAGTCCAAAGGCTTCCTCAATGCGGTTGGCAACCGCATGTAGAGTGTAAAGGCATAAGGAAGCTTAACTGCGAGACCTATAAGTCGAGCAGGTGTGAAAGCAGGGCTTAGTGATCCGGCGGTTTCTGAGTGGAAAGGCCGTCGCTCAACAGATAAAAGGTACTCCGGGGATAACAGGCTGATCTCCCCCGAGCGTTCATAGCGGCGGGGAGGTTTGGCACCTCGATGTCGGCTCATCGCATCCTGGGGCTGTAGAAGGTCCCAAGGGTTCTGGAGTTCACAGATTAAAGCGGTACGCGAGCTGGGTTTAGACCGTCGTGAGACAGGTCGGTCCCTATCTTCCGTGGGCGTACGATATTTGAGAAAATCTGCCTCTAGTACGAGAGGATCGAGGTGGACGAACCTATGGTGAATCAGTTGTTGTGCTAACAGCATGGCTGAGTAGCTAAGTTCGGAAAGGATAAACGCTGAAAGCATATAAGCGTGAAGCCTATTTTAAGATGAGATATCGTTCTCTAAGCAATTAGAGGGAAGACATCTTAAAGATTATGAGATTGATAGGCCAGATGTGTAAGTCCGGTAACGGATTTAGCTAACTGGTACTAATTTGTCGAAAAGCTTGATCACCCTTTTTTAATTATTTTTCATTGCTAAATTGCGAGATTTTCCCCAGTGACAACAGTAGAAATAAAAAACCCGTTCCCATTCCGAACACGGTAGTTAAGGTTTTTACGCCGATGGTACTATCCAACGATGGGAGAGTAGGTATTGCTGGGGGCTTAAATAACCCATCCCATTAGTTTTTGGGATGGGTTTTTTTACTTGAACAGCGGGGATACACTAAATACTAGTTGTATATTCCTTTAATTTATATAGAATCGTTTTTTTATTAACTTCTATTAGAATTATTAAGTTTGTTTATGAACGAAGTTGAGAAGATTTTTAGAGATTACGTACAATCAAAAGGGTTAAAGTTTACGCCTGAGAGACAAATCATATTAAATCACGTTTTTGAGTGCCACGGGCACTTTGAGGCTGAAGAGTTGTTGATTGATATGAGGAAAAATAACAAAAGAGTCTCAAAAGCAACTATTTATAGGACTCTTGCACTATTAGTTAATAGTGGATTGCTTAGAGAAGTAATTTTCGGTGAAAAGCACGCTCATTATGAACATGTTTATGGGCATGAGCATCATGAGCATCTTGTTTGTATCGGATGCGGCAAGATAATTGAGTTTTCCGACGAAAGAATTGAAGAATTTCAGGAACAAGTATGTATCGAGAATAAATTTAAAGCAGAGTCTCACAAGTTTCAGATTATGGGATATTGTGAAGATTGTAAAGAAGTGTAATTAACTTTATTTGAGAGGAATTTGTTATGGCGCGTGTTTGTGAAATATGTGGTAAAAAAACGGCTGTAGGACATAAGCTGGAGCGTAGAGGTTTGCCAAAAAAGAAGGGTGGAGTTGGCCTCAAAATTACTGGTAAAACAAAGAGAAAATTTAAGCCGAATATTCAAACTATGAGAGCAAATATTAATGGAAGTATTAAAAGGATCAAGATCTGCACTAGATGTATGAATGCCGGTAAAGTTGTTAAAGTTGTATAGCAATTTGTAATAGATAATTTCAATTCTCTTTGTCAGATTACAATGGATATTGATATAAAACAGATTGAACAAATAGCTATTCTTTCCAGGATTAAGCTTGCAGATGATGAAAAAAATATTTTTCGAGAACAGTTAACCGATATATTAGGTTATATAGAAAAATTGAATGAACTAGATACAGATGATGTCCAGCCAATGGCATACGCAACATCCATAAAAAACGTTTTTCGAGAAGATCAGCAAGAATCTTCTTTCCCACGCCAAGAAATATTAGAACTTTCGCCTTCAAGTGCCAACGGTTTTTTTAAAGTACCGAAGGTTTTAGAATAAAGTTTCTGATCTATTTACACGTATAACTCCTTTGCGAAGCTTATTAGTAGCCATTTCATTCTTGATCAATCATAATATTTTGAATAATATTACAATGTTCAGTTTAAATGGATGAAACTAGTGTATTATAAATTATTGTAATGTTTCATATAACATAACAATGTCTCCTTGAATAATACAGAAGTGAATTTTAATCGAAATATTCCATTCTTAAGCAGAGAGGTGATAAATGATTAGAGCACTGTTAAGCGTTGGTTTGATTCCAACCATTATATCTCTTGTGATGAGTTTAATTTATCTTGGTTTATCGATTAGTACTGACACTTTTAAGTGGACTGAATCTATTGACCTGCTCCCCAAAAACTGATCCAGTTGTAAAGTTAGTATAAAGCTATATAATTGGATTAAGAAAGGGGGAAAACATGTCACAAAAGCGATACAAGTCTGAAGAAATAATCCATAAGCTTCGAGTTGCAGAAGTAGAA